>CAYPDQ010000001.1:0-128712 GCA_964409535.1 uncultured Candidatus Saccharibacteria bacterium
GCCGCAGGCGCATGAGTTCGCCGAGAGACGGGTTGCCCTTTATTCCCCGGCCGAGATACCTTCCTCCTTTATTCTCCGCAGAATCTGCTCCCGGACCTCGGGAGCGACTGGTTTGTTTTTCTTCATACCCCAATACAAAGGCATTCCGACCTTTGTGTCTAATTATTGGGGGTCAGAGCATTAGAAGCATTACTTTCATTCTAACAGCCCTATTGGTGAGTCAAGAGCAAGCTGTGAATAACTATGAAGTCGCTAAGCCAGGTGTTTCTTGATAAACGCCCGACCAGAGCCGGATTTGAGATATTTCTCAAAAGCATAGGCCTTGTACTTATCTGGAATTGCTAAGTAAAACTCCAGCTTTATGGGTAAACGATCAGCGGTCGCCCGTACCTGCCCTTTTGCATGCCTATCCAACCTTTCTTTAAAACTATCGGTGCACCCGACGTAAAATCCATCTTTACATTTTAAGCTATATACGTAGTACATAGTTTAGGGTGGCGGACTGCGTCACGCCGTAGGCGGACTTCGGCCTGCCGATGGCGGACTGCGTCACGCCGTAGGTTCGTCTACATTATAGCGAAGGTCGCCTTCGCTCTAAAGAGCTACGGCGAACCGAAGGCGGAGGGGGAGAGATTCGAACTCTCGATGCCCTTTCGGACATACAGTCTTTCCAGGACTGCCGTTTCAACCACTCACGCACCCCTCCAATATTACCCAATCAATCTAATGAATTCCGGGTGATTTGCAAGTAACTGCGCTTGTTCTTTACACCAAGGAGAGTACATTTCCGACGGGTCGTTCTTAATTTCTTCCATAAAGTCAGCCCACTTCGCCCAGCGAACTGCCTCTACCTCTTCCGGATTCACGTGCGGCTCCGCGTCGGTCAGCCCGAAGAAAACGGGGCAAATCTCGTTTTCCATAACGCCGTCTTTTGAGAAAGAATAACGATACGGCAGCGACCCAAGTATCCGAACGCTTTCCATGCCCAATTCGTCTTTTAACCGCCTTCGGATGGCGGCTTCATTCTTTTCTCCCGGCCGGGGGTGGCCGCAACAACTGTTCGACCACACAAGGGGCCAGGTTTTCTTCTTATGGCTCCTTTGCTGCAAAAGCACTTCGCCCCCAGAGTTCAAAAGAAACAGGGAAAATGCGCGGTGGAGCGGGGTTTGCGCCCCGTGCACTTCCGCCTTCGGCATCTCGCCAAGCACGTTGTTTTCCTCATCCACCAAAACCACCAGTTCTTCCATCAGCGGATAATCGTGCCCTTGAAGCCCTTCTTATTCAAGAGCGCCTCCAGGTTTTTCAGATCCTTGCCGTTCAAGACCACCGCACGCAAACCGTGCTTCGCGGAGAAATCCGCCGCAACCGGATCCACCGGGGAATGGAGGCCGGGCCTCCACTTGCGCGGTATAAGATGGCGGTATTCTTTCCAGGTCAGTTCGCGCCGGGGTCTCGCGCCGTCGTGCTTGTGCGGGTCCTTATCATAAACGTAGGCCGGTTTCCCAGCGACGACAAATTCCTTTGCGCCGAAATCCTTCGTCAGCGCCGCTGCCACGTAGTCGGTGGACCAACCGGGATGCCAACCGGAAGCAATGGTCACGGGGTAAGACAATTTCTTCAAGCGATGCCGACCGTCGATCACCACCGGGTCGGCCACTTCCCGGAAGATCGTTCGCAGGAGATGTGCGTTCAAACGGGTGGCGTGTATACCCAGCCAATCCTTGTCTTCATCCGTGATCCGGCCCGCGCGATGGGCCGCGACTTGAAAAAGGCGGGCTGCACGCCCGCCTCCGACTACAATTACAAATCGTTTTCCCTTACGGATGAACTTCAAAACGAACTTGTGAAACTTGCGGAGAAACGCCGCATTGATTTCGTCCGGATACACCACCGATCCGCCCAAGGCAACGACTACGGTCTTCGTCATACCTTTAATCCGCGCAACGCTTTGATGCGCTCTTCTATCGGCGGGTGGGTCATAAAAAGTTTGTGCAAACCGGATATTGCGCTTTTGCCTTTGAACGGGTCTGCGAGCCAGAGATGGGCGGTGGTGTTGTTCGCGGTGCGCATTGGGACGGAGCTTGCGGAAATCTTCTGGAGCGCGCTTGCGAGGCCCTCGGGATAGCGGGTTAAAAGCGCGCCGGAGGCGTCCGCCAAAAACTCCCGCTTGCGGGATATGGCGAGTTGAATAAGAGTCGCGGCGATAGGAGCAAGAATGGAAAGAGCGATGCCGACGAGCATTATTATTGCGCCCGCGTTCCCGCCATTATCGTCTCTACGCCGGCCGCCACCCCAGAACGCGGACCGTAAAAATATATCCGAGAGTATGGAAATGAACCCGACCAAGACCACCGCCATCGTGCCGACGAGCATGTCCCGGTTGCCGATGTGCGAGAGCTCGTGCGCGAGCACCCCTTCCAATTCCGAGCGATCCAGGCGTTCCAAGAGGCCGTTCGTGACCGCGACTACCGCGTGCTTCGGGTTCCGGCCGGTCGCAAAAGCGTTCGGCGCCGCCTCCGGCACGATGTAAACCCTCGGCATCGGCAGACCGGCGGTAATAGCCAGATTTTCCACTACCCGGTAGAGTTCCGGCGCGCTTTCCATCGTGACCGGCTGGGCGCGGTGCATACCAAGCACGATTTTGTCCGACCACCAGTAGCTTATGAAACTCATCAAAACGCTGAACAAAACGGCGATATAAAGAATGCCCGGATTGCCGTACGCCCGGGCGAAGAGCCAGCCGATGCCGATCACAACGATGAAGAACGCCGTAAACAAGAGCCAAGTTTTGCGGATGTTGGCGTCTTTATGGGTGTATAGCGATGCCATCAAAACTTAACCTTAACCACTTCTCTTTCCTCTGCGGAGTCAACCTCAAAAAACTTTTCTTCCTGGAAACCGAATGTTCCAGCAAGGAGATTGGTCGGAAATGTTTGGATCGCGGTATTCAGATCTTTGACCGTGGAGTTGTAGAATCGGCGCGCGGCCATCATCTTGTTCTCTGTATCCGCCAGTTCCCGCTGCAAATCCAGGAAGTTGGCGTTGGCCTTGAGGTCCGGGTAGTTTTCCGCAACCGCGAACAAGGTCTTTAGCGTATTGGACAAGGCATTTTCCGCCCCCGCTTTCTCCAGCGGAGTGCCGCTTGCGCCCGCAACCGCCGCCCGGGCTTTGGTGACATTTTCCAAGACGCCTCTCTCGTGCTTCATATAACCCTTCACCGTCTCCACCAAGTTCGGGATAAGGTCATAGCGCCGCCTGGACTGGACGTCAATGTCCGAAAGCGCCTCCTTCGCCCGCAGGCGAAGCATCACCAGACGGTTGTAGGTGAAGACAAGCCAGAGAGCGATCACTGCCAAAAGGATGTAGACGTAAAACATAGCCCGTAGATTATAATGCCGGGTAGGATATAATGCAAAGCAACCAATGCTTGGCCTTACCCCGGAAGAGCGCCATCAAATAGAGCCGTTTTTCACGAACCTTGACCGACCTGTTTTCGCCGTCCCTTTCCTGCCGCCGGAGGTGATCGGAGCCCTCTGCTCCCGCACGAGCCGCGCCAAGGATGACCTGCGGGTCATTTTTTTGAACGAATTCATAAAACCGTTCCTCGCGGAAAAAGGCGAATATCAGGAATCTCTTCAGGCGCTCATAGATTTCCTGCATAAGCACCCCTGGGAACTGATATTCTCCAACCCCAAGGGCCGGGAATTCTACATAAAGTGGCTCGCGCAATACGGCGACGACTCCATCGCCCAGATGGCCGGGACGCACATCCTTTTCTCCGGCATATCCCAGGTGGCGATAAAGCACTTTGAGGACATGCGTGTCGGCATCGCGCCCCTCGAAAAATCCACCCGCTACCTGGACTACTCCGCAAAAGTGAACGGCGAGTATATGTACCACGCCGACCCCGTCCTAAAAGAAATGGGGCTTATGAAAGAATATCGGGCGGCGGCGGACAATCTTTTTGACACCTATAAGGAACTGACCCAAGAACTCCTGGGGTTCTTGCAGAAGAAGTATCCCGAAGAGAAAGAGTTGGTTCTGAAGACCAAAGCGTTCGATACCCTCCGCGGTTTACTCCCGACTTCCGCCTTGAGCCAGGTGGCTTTCTTTGCGAACGGCCAGGCGTTGGAATATGCCCTTTCCCGCTCTCTCCGCCATCCCTTGGGCGAAATACGCTCCGCGGCGGAAGAAGCGCTCCAGGAACTCCAAAAAGTCGTGCCCGCATTCCTGCGCCGCTTGGAATCCGACGTTTCCAAGGAATACCAGGAATATCTTTCCGGGCGGGGCAAACGGGTGCGCGAAGCCGCAAAAGAACTCGGCCTCCAGGCACCGGTGGACCGGTCAGAATGGGGCGTGGAACTCGTGGAACACGACGAGGACGGAGAAAACAAAATCCTCGCCGGACTTCTTTATCCGGAAACGCATGAGCCGTTCACGAAGATCCTCGCAAAAGTAAAAAACCTATCGCTAAAAGACAAAGAGAGGTTGCTCGCCCGCGCCGTCCACGGCCGGACTGCCCGTTGGTATAAAATCCCCCGCGCGTTTGAAATGGCGAACCTGACCTTTGAGATAACTATGAATATCGGCGCCTGGCGGGATATCCATCGCCACCGGATGCAAACCCAGATGCGTCAGAAGTGGAGCATCCACCACGGCTACGATCTGCCCACCGAAGTCGCAGAAGCGGGCCTGGACGGGAAGTTCAAGGCGGCAGTGGAGAAAATGGAAGCAGTCTTCCGCAAAATTGAATCTAAAGACCCGGACTTGGCGCAGTATGCGGTGACGTTGGCCCACCGTTTAAGGTTCCTCCAACGGCAGAACCTCCGCGCATTCTTCTGGGAGGCGGAGCTGCGAACCATCCCCACCGGCCACCCGGACTACCGGAAAATTGAGCAGGAAAAAGTTAAGTTAGTGCGGGAGGTTTATCCCCTGCTGGGCAAATTCGTTCTTGCGGATATGCAAAACTACGACTTCGCCCGCCGGGACACGCAGTCGGAAATTGAAAAAAAGGAGAAGGAACTTCGGGAATACTTCGCCAAGCAAGTGTAGCCACTATGACATGTCATAGTGCTTTGCTATAGCAAAGCACCGTCCTAACCGCTAAGTTCCAACTGGTAAGTCTTAAGTCCTAATCAGTAGTCCATCCCCATTCCGGGGCCGCCGGGCATGGGACTTTCTTTCTTGGGGATCTCCGTCACCGCCGCGCCGATCGTAAGATACGTGCTCGCAACCGAGACGGCGTTCAGGAAAGCGGTTTTCGTGACCTTCAAGGGGTCAATGATGCCGACTTCTTTCAGGTTCTCAACCTTATTGGTCACGGCGTTGAAACCCACCCAGCCGTTGCCGTTTGTCTTTTCTTTTTTGATCTGGCTCATTACGCTCTCCGGCGACTCGCCGCTGTTCGCCACGATCGCCCGGAGCGGCGCCTCCATCGCTTTGCGGAGGATTGCCGCCGCTTCTTCCGAAATGGAACTGTCCGCGTTCTCGGAGGAGGCGTTCCAAAGCGCCAAGCCGCCGCCGGGGACGATGCCCTCTTCCATCGCCGCGCGGGTTGCGGCCACCGCGTCTTCCACCCGCTGTTTCAATTCTTTCTGCTCCGATTCCGTCGGCGCCCCGACTTTGATGACCGCTACCCCACCGGAGAGTTTGCCCAAGCGCTCCTGCAACTTCTCCTTGTCAAAATCGGAGTCGGCCTTCTTTATCTGGGCCTTGAGCTGGGCAACGCGATCCTCTATCGCTTGTTTATCGCCTTTGCCGCCGACGACAGTCGTGTCGTCCTTCGTCGCCACTACCCTGTGCGCGTGGCCGAGGTCGGAGAGCTCCACGCTCTCCAGCTTCTTGCCCAAGTCCTCGGAAACGAACGCCGCGCCGGTCACGATCGCGATGTCCTGAAGCATTTCTTTCCGCCGGTCGCCGAAACCAGGGGCCTTAGCCGCGAGAACATTGAACACGCCCCGCAATTTATTCACGATAAGCGTTGCCAAGGCCTCACCTTCCACTTCCTCCGCCACGATGACCAGCTCTTTCTTGCCGCTCTGGATGACCTTCTCCAAAACCGGCAGCAAGTCCTGGATGGAAGAGATCTTCTTGTCGGTCACGAGGATGTAGGGGTCTTCCAATACCGCCTCCATCCGCTCCTGGCTCGTGATCATATACGGCGAGATGTAGCCGCGATCGAACTGCAGCCCCTCCACCATTTCGTAGGAATTGCCGATGGTGTTGGAATCCTCTATCGTCACCACGCCTTCCTTGCCGATCTTCGACATCACCTCCGCGATGAGCCGCCCGATCTCTTCGTCCTTTGCGGAAAGAGTGGCGACTTCTTCCACCTTTTTGTTGTCGTTTATAAGCTCTTTCTGGGATTCCAGGTTTTTCAAAACCGCTTTCGCGCCCTTGGTCAGGTCCTGGGAAAGATGGATCACGTTCATACCCTTCTCCCGGATGATGCGTTCGCCTTCGTTGATCATGGTGTGGGCCAAGACCACCGCGGTCGTGGTCCCGTCGCCGACGTTGTCGTTGGTCTTCTCCGCCGCCTGTTTCAAAAACTCCGCGCCGAGGTTCTCATACTTGTCTTCCAACTCCACCTCTTTGGCGACGGTAACACCGTCGAAAGTCACCTGCGGCGCGCCGTAGCCCTTCTCGATAACCGCCGCCCGGCCGCGGGGGCCGAGGGTCATTTTGACCGCTTCCGCGAGCTTATCTATGCCCTTCTTCATCGCCGCCCGCGCGTCTTCGTTGAACAAAATCTTCTTAGCCATAGTTATTCGATTATCGCCAAAATGTCGTCCTCTTCTCCGACCAGGTATTTCTTACCGTCGATCTCTATCTCGTCCGGGCCGTATTTCTTGAAGAGCACGACATCGCCGACCTTGACCGACATCGGGGTTATCTCGCCCTTCTCGTTGCGCTTGCCGGGGCCGACCGCGATGACCTTGCCCCGGGTCGGGCGCTCCTTCTCCGCCGTCTCCGGCAAGACTATCCCCGATTTGGTGGTTTTCTCCTCTTCCAGCGCTTCCAGGAAGAGGTGGTTGGACAGTGGTTTGAACATAGTGATAAGAATTTATTGCAACGACCGCCATCCTGTCAAGGGGCTCCGCGGTTCGGCCTTCGGGAACCGCGGTTCGCTCGCTCCAGCGGCTCGCGCCCGCTGCTCTCTCGGCTCGCGACCCCTCGGCAACCTCGGGAACCAAGCTCGCTTCGCCTCCGAGAGCTTCCCGAAGGCCGAACCGCTACGCCCTAGATAATCTGTATGCCCAAAGCGGAAGCGTTCGCCCGGAGGAGATGCTAAGCGGAGCAGGCCTGCCCCGGTAGAAGCTATCGGAGGCCGAATCTACATTGGTTCTGACATCTGGAAGTACAGGATTTATAGGATTACGTGAGAAACGGGGCGGCAATCGAGCGTAAGAGAGTATGACGATTCGGCCGAGATGCAGGCGCGGTTTTCTGCTCTACGAAAACCGACGCCGGTTCTACCGGGGCAGGTCTGCGGAGCCCTCCGAGGGCGAACGCTGAAGCGCCTCGTAGATGTTCAGCACCGCCTTGACCGCATCCCCGGCGGAGATGTTGTTCTGCTTATAGAGGACGTCGGAGACGTCGCCCACCGCCCAGATGCGCGGATGGGAGGTGCGCTGGGTCTTGTGATCCACCACCACCTCGCCGAATTTGTTTAGCTCCACCAGCCCTTTCACGAACTCGGAGTTCGGCACCGCCCCAATCTCCACGAAAACCCCGCCGACCGGGAGCAATTTTTCTTCTCCGGTTTTCAGATCCTTATACTTCAGGCCGCTCACCGTGGCGTCGCCTAAAATCTCAAGCGTCTGGGCGTTCACGATTATCTGAACCTTGGGATCGGCCTTGATCTTCCCTTGGGTCACGGCATCGCCCTTGGGCGCCTCGGAACGCTCCAAGAGAGTTATCTTCGTCGCGTACGGAATAATATCCAATACCGCCTCCAGGCCCGCGTTCCCGCCGCCCACGACCACCACTTCCTTGCCGCGAAAGAGGGGAGCGTCGCAGATGGAACAGAACGCCACCCCTTTGCCGTCAAATTTATCCTCGCCCGGCACGCCCAGCCGCCGCCGCCTACTGCCGGAGGCAAGCAAAAGATACTTGGATTCCAATTCTTTCCCCTCCTTGGTCTTTATTCTGAAAACTCCGCCATCGTCTTTGATCTCTGTGACCAAATCGCTATCCACAATGTCTATGTCCTCCTGGGCACGCAGATGCTCCTCCAACATCTTGCCCAGGTCAAAACCGGAGACGGACTTGGTGCCGATCCAGTTTTGAACGTCCGCGGAGACAAGGGACTGGCCGCCGAAGGTGTCGGTTACAAGCGCGGTTTTAATTTTCTTCCGAGCGGCGTAAACGCCGGCAGCCACGCCGCCCGGCCCGCCGCCGACTATGACCAAGTCGTAGACCATTAAGCGCCTATGTTTAACGCCTTGGAAATCCCCGGCCGGTCAAAGCCCACGAAGATCTCGCCGCCGATGTCTATTACCGGCACACCCATCTGGTGGGATTTTTTCACCATTTCGTTCAGAGCGCTTTCGTCAACCGCCACATTGTGTTCCTCGTACTCTACGTTGTGCTTGGCGAAGAAATCTTTGGCCATTTTGCAGTAAACGCAAGTCGGGGTGGTGTAGATTATCACTTTTTTCGCGCCCATCATTGTTTTAGTTTTAAATTTAGGATTTAGAGTTTGAACCGTATATTCCCCACAATCCCGCGAGCACGAGAACGATGCCGATCAAGAGATTGCTCCACATCATAACCGATATACTCTCATATCCCAAAAGCCAAGGGGAGAGCATTATCCACAAACCGAGGACTATCTGGAGCCAGCGCATCCCGTTAGAGACAGGAAACTTTCGTTTCCGTAGGCAAGTTCAGCCGGTGCGACTGCGGCTGTCTTTCTGGTCTTGATGCAAAAGCGTGGCTTGCAAGCTTGTGGTCTCTAACGGGACGCATCTCTATACTTTAAGAATTTGTCCACGGCGCGGGAATTATATCAGGCGCTATTCAAACGTGTCAAAAATCTTGATAGAATCAGGAAATATGCGGCTTTCCCCGCAGGCGAAGTTCGTTTTGCTCATCTTGGGCGACGTTTTGGCGCTCTACGCCTCCCTATTCCTAGTCCTATACCTCCGCTACGGCGAGGGCTTGGGGGGCGAGCTTGGCAGGCGGCACTTTCCGCCGATGACCATCATATTCGCGATCTGGCTCGCCATTTTCTACGTGGCGGGCCTTTACGACTTCCGCAACCTGCGGAACGCACTCCTCTTCCTCAAAACCCTTGTTCCCGCGCTCATCGTAAGCTTCGCGATAGCCATCCTCTTCTTCTATCTCATCCCCGTCTGGGGAATCGCTCCGAAAACGAACCTTTTTCTCTTCATCCTGGTCTTCGGTGTCGTGGAACTCGTGTGGCGGCCGTATTTGAACCGCTGGCTTTACTCCCGCACTCCCGCTGTCCGGGTCGCGCTCGTCGGTGAAAGTCCCGCTGCGGAAGAGCTGAACGATTTTTTTTCCAAAAACCCGGAGTTTGGCTACAAGATCGAACTTCGGCTCAAGGGCGGGAAGGACTGGGAAAAATCCATCCGGGAATCGGGAGTTGATCTCGTAGTCGTGCCCAGAAATTTCCTTAAAGAACCGCCCGCAATAAAGAATTTCTTCCGGCTCCTGGATACAGGCGTGGAGATCAAAGACATTTCGGAAATATATGAGGCGGTCTTCCGCCGGGTGCCGCTCTCGGAGATTGATGAGGAATGGTTCTTGGAACACGCCGCAAACCCACGGCCGCTCTACAAAAAAAGCAAACGTCTGATCGAATGGCTCCTGTCATTGATTTTCTTCATAATCCTCTTGCCCTTCCAGATACTCTTCGCCTTGCTTATCAAACTCACTTCCCCGGGACCCGCGATCTACAAACAAACCAGGGTCGGACTGCACGGGGAAAATTTCACCCTGTACAAGTTCCGGACGATGCGCGAAGACGCGGAGAAAGACGGCCCGAAGTGGTCCGCGGTGCGCGACCCCCGTTCCACGCCGGTGGGACAGGTTTTGCGCTGGAGCCACCTGGATGAGCTGCCTCAACTGTGGAACATTCTCTTGGGCGACTTGTCCTTCGTCGGCCCCCGTCCGGAACGGCCGGAGTTCGTGGCCAAGCTCAAAGAAGAGGTACCCTATTACGAAACCCGCCTGCTTGTGAAACCGGGCTTCACCGGCTGGGCGCAGATCCACCACCGCAAGGACCAGACGGTGGAGGACGTAAAGAAAAAAGTGGAGTACGACCTCTTTTACCTCAAAAACCGGTCTCTCATCCTGGACCTGGCGGTATTTTTAAAGACGCTTAAAATGTTCTTTATAAACCCGGAGTAGAACGCCTACGGCGTTAAATCCCAATTTCAAAGCTCAAATGTCAAACCAAGTCCAAAATCCAAAGGTCAAAAAGATATACGACTTGGGGGAGCGCACCGCAAAGTTCGGCGAAGACGCGATTGAGTTCGCAAAGAATCTAGACAATACTCCAGTAAACAAGCCGCTTATTAGCCAGCTCGTCCGCGCTTCCACGAGCATTGGCGCTAACTACGCTGAGGCCGACGCCGCAGAGTCAAGGAAGGACTTCCAGCACAAAATTGGTATTTGTAAGAAAGAATCGAAAGAAACTATGCACTGGCTACGGATGGTGGCGAAGGCAAATCCCGACTGCAAAGACGCCTGCCGAAAACTCTGGAAAGAAGCACACGAGCTTACCCTGATATTCTCGTCCATTCTAAAGAAAAAATGATTTGGACTTTGAGCTTTGAGATTGGTTTGAAATTTGGATTTGGTCATTTAGATTTACGGCGACTATGAAAGTTATTGTTACAGGCGGCGCCGGCTTCATCGGCTCGCATATAGTTGACGCTTACATCAAGGCCGGCCATCGCGTCGCCGTGATCGACAATCTCTCCACCGGTTTCCGCAAAAATCTGAATCCGAAAGCCAGGTTCTACAAGGCCGATATCCGGAACGCGAAACTGATGGAAAAGATACTCCGGAAAGAGAGGCCGGAAATCGTAAACCATCAGGCGGCAAAGGCCAGCGTCATAGAATCAATAAGGAATCCGGCTATCACGTTGGAAACGAATGTTCTGGGCACGGCCAACCTTTTCTCGGCCTTCGCAAAGTACGGCCTGCCTGCGCAGGCAGGCCCCGCCAAGCGGAAGTTCATCTTCGCTTCCACCGGCGGCGCGATATACGGCTCGCCCAAAAAACTGCCAGCCGCAGAAAACACCCCGCCGGACCCCCTCTCGCCCTACGCCCTTTCCAAACTCCTGGCCGAAGAAACCGTGAAGTTTTACTCCCGCGACGCCGGAATTCCCTACCTCATTCTGCGCTACTCCAACGTCTACGGCCCGCGCCAGAACCCGAAAGGCGAAGCCGGGGTGGTCGCGATATTCTCGCGGCAGATGAGCCGCGGCGAGCGGCCGACCATTTTCGGCGACGGCTCCAAAACGCGGGATTATGTCTACGTCGGCGACGTGGTACAAGCAAATGTCTTAGGATTGAAACGCGGCGCTAACGAGATCGTAAACATCGGCCGGGGAAAAGAAATACGCGATGACGAGGTTTTCCGGGAAGTCGCGAAGGCACTGGACTTCCGGAAACAGCCCATTTACGCGCCTTTCCGATCCGGCGAAGTCCGCCGGATATCGCTTAACGCCCGCCGCGCCAAGCGCATCCTCGGCTGGACGCCGAAAACTCCGTTTGCGAAAGGAATTAAAAAGACAGTTGCCGCTACCACTCTTTGATCGTCCGCTCCCACTTCTCCAGCGTGTCGCAATCGTAAAAGCGGCCGTTTTTGATTTCGTAGCCAGCTAATTTGCCCTCCGTGGCGAGCTTGGGGAAAATGTCTCTTTCAATAGAAACCTGTTCCTGAACGAAATCCGCATAGTCCAAAACCTCCGGTTCTAAAATATAGCTGCCGGAGCTCACAAAATTGTGCGGCGGATTTTCCGGCTTTTCCAAAAACGCGGTGATCTTCGCGCCTTCTCTAATGGGCACACCTTTCACTCGGGCATCCGGCACCTCAACTAAGGCAATCGTTGCGAGCGGTTTTTCCGCCGAGTGGAAACTTTCCATATCCCGCAGGTCAAAATCTTTGAGATCGTCTGCATTGGTCATAAAAAAGCGGCTTCTCCCAAGCCAGTCCCGCAGGAGCTCCAGGCCGCCGAAGGTGCCGCGTGGTTTCTCCTCAAAAAATATGCTAACCTTGCCGGTAGGCAGCGAATCCGACCACGTTTTCTTCCAACGCTCAAAGTCCTCCTCGTGCAACTTGCTTGCAACGAGACCGATGTCTTCCACACCGTGCCGCAGAAGAAACTCTATCAAGTGATTTACGATCGGTTTTTTCTTCACCGGCAGGAGCGGCTTTGGGATCTCGTAGGTTATGGGACGAAGCCGCGTGCCCAAACCGCCCGCTTGGATTACCGCTTTCATTGATTTACAAACTATACGATGGCCTGGCAAAAAATCAAATCATACTTCCCCCGCGGCGCGGGTCTGCGGGAAACCGCTTTGAGAAACACTTTTTGGCTTACTCTGGGCACGGTCGTTAGCAAAATCATCCGTGCCGTTCTCATAATTTACGCCGCCCGTGTTTTGGGCACCGAGGGCTACGGCGTTTTTTCTTACGCGCTGTCCTTAGCGGCCTTCTTCACCATCTTCTCCGATATCGGCCTTTCTCCACTCCTCACCCGGGAAGCGGTCAAAAAACCGCAAGCGCTCTCAACTTATTTTTCCACTACCCTGGGATTGAAGCTCGCTATTCTGGGGATCACGCTCGTCGCAACCATCGCAATCGCTCCCCTTTTCACCAAACTCCCGGAGGCGAAAGCGCTTATTCCGCTCGTCGCTATACTCCTCGTTTTCGACTCCCTGCGCGATTTCGGATTTTCCATTATCCACGCCCGGAATCGGATGGACCTGGAAGCGTTCTTCAATATCGTGACCAACATTGCCATAACCGGTTTGGGACTCGCGATACTCTTTTGGAAACCTACGCCTGCCGCCCTCGCGGCAAGCTACACGGCGGGCAGCGGCATCGGGTTCTTTCTCGTCTTTGCGTTCCTTCTCAAACAATTCAGAAATCTGATCTCGCACTTTGACCGAAATCTGGTTCGGCCAATACTGCAGAGCGCCTGGCCGTTCGCGGTGATAGGGCTCTTCGGCGGATTTATGATCAACATCGATATGCTCTTCATCGGGTGGTTCCGGAGCGCGCACGAGCTTGGCCTCTATGGCGCGATCCAACGGCCACTGCAAATCCTATATATCATCCCCGCGCTGCTGGGCACCGGTCTCTTCCCGATCATAAACCGGGTTGTCCATGAAGAAAACAACGGGGAACGCATGCGTCTCATCACTGAAAAATCACTTACGGCGGCGTTTCTCGCCGCTTTGCCGCTCGCCATAGGCGGCATGATCGTCGGCCAGCCGCTTCTCACGTTTCTTTTCGGTACTGCTTACGCGGAAGCCGCCCCGGCGTTCCGCCTCCTGCTTCTCACGGTGCTTTTTATCTTCCCCGGGACGCTCATCACAAACACCATCTTCGCCCATGACGCCCAGAAGGTGTTCATTCTCACTACCGCCCTCGGCGCCTCTGCGAACGTTATCCTTGATTACTTCCTAATACCCGCCTACGGCATCACCGGCTCTGCAGTTGCAACCGTCATCGCCTTAGGTCTTATGATCAGCGCGAATTGGGTGAAGCTCCGTCGCATTGCCCCATTCGCAGTCCTTCCCCACCTGTCGCGGGCTCTCGCAGCGACTGCGCTTATGGCGATTGCAACAACTCTCTTCCAGATAGCGGGAACTCCGGTACTGGTGAATGTTCTCCTATCCGGGGCTGTCTATGTCGCGGCTCTATTCCTGCTCCGCGAGCCGCTTCTCGCGCTCCTCCGCCGCTAACGCTTTTTATATAAGCCGAATATCGTCTCCCTGAACGGAAGGAGGGGAAACAGCCGGTACGACGCATAGCGGGCATAAGCGAAAATGAGAGCTGACCCGGAACCAGGATAGGACTTTCCATATCGCTTCACCAGTCCGATATCTTTCCACAACTGCTCTAATTTATTCTTGGAACTTATGTTCCCGGCGCGCATCGTGAACCGGACCGAATATATGGGCAGATTAGCCAGTTTGCCCTTCATGCCGAGTTTCAGCCAAAGGTTGTAATCCTCAATATGCCTCGTCTCCAGCCTCTCGTCGTATCCCCCGAAACTCATGGCGGTGCTCTTCCGGAACATCACGCTGGAGTGGGTAAAGCAGTTTTTGAATAAAATCTTTCTTCGGATTTCCTCGTCCGTCTCCGGTTGGAGAAAGCGGAAAATCTCCTTCCCATCCTTGTTTACGACGACCGTCCCGGTTCCCACAAGAACCGCTTCCGGATGCGTGTCCAGAAACGCGGCTTGTTTCTCCAGTTTTTGCGCGTCTTCCCACCAATCGTCGTCGTCAATCCGCGCAATGTAGGCACCCCGCGCCTCACGCAGACCTTGGTTCAGGGACTTTTGGATACCGAGATTCATGTCATTCCGGAGATAATGAACACGCTTATCCCGCTTTGCAAAAGAGCCGGCAATGCCAGATGTATCATCGGTTGAACCGTCGTCCACGACTATAAGCTCCCAATCCCGAAAGCTCTGCCGGAATACGCTCTCAATCGCGCGCGAGAGAAAGCGTGCGCCGTTATGGACGGGGAGAATAATACTAACTCTTAGCATGAATAAATATAAAATTGGCGGAAGAAAGGCTGTTTTTCACCGCAAGCGGGTTTTCCTTTATCTCTTTGCGATCTAAAAGCTTTAGCTCGCCGTCCACCACGCCGTGCGCCTCATAACCGTGTCCCCAAAAGATTTCAAACGTGTGGAGGAAGTTTTTGTTCGCTTCCCCTCCAGGCTGATGCTCAAGTAAGGTGACTTCAACTATCCACACCGGTTTTGGCTCCGAGTTCAAAAGTTTCTTCGCTCCTAGTAAAAGTTCGTATTCGCTTCCCTCAACATCCACAAGTACAAGGATCTTCTGCCCCTTGAATCTCTCGCCAAGAACAGTGTCCAGAGTGGAGACGGGAACGAGAACCGGCGATTTCACAGAAAGCCCCGCCCAGCCCTTCACGAGGGAAGCACCGGTTCCAAGTCCGTACATCTCCCTTACGCCGATGCTTTCCCCAAGCGCCAGTTGAAAAATCTCTGCTCTATCGCCCCAGTCGTTCGCAAAAACATTCTTGCACAACACAGCGTTATTCAACGGCATTGGCTCAAAAGCAACGACGTGCTTCCCCAAAGCCAAAGCGTGTAGCGAATAGTAACCGACGTGCGCGCCGGAGTTAACCACCACCTGAACTTCCTCCGCGAACTTTCGGAATAGCTTCACATCCCCGGCCTCGTAAGTCCCGTCCCGCATAGCGCGGTTGCCGACGATCTTAAAGCCAAAGGGCGTGGCCCGGGGCTTGGCGTGGAGAAGACGCCAATCCCGCAGGCGCCGATACACCGTAGCAACGCCTGGGATGCTTTTAACCAACTCTCTGAATTTACCCATTCGCTTTCCGGATAATCATAGCCGCTTCCTCCAATTTTTTCACAGTAAAGTCCGGTTTCGCGTTGTGCTTTCCATCCTTTCCGCCGTAGCCGCTTCCAACGAGGATCGTCGTGAGACCCGCCCGCTTGCCCGTCAAAATGTCTTGGGTCGTGTCTCCGATAAGGAAACTCTTGTTCCTGTCTATATGAAAATCCCGAGTGGCCTTCAAAATCATTCCTATGTTCGGCTTCCGGCAACGACAACGGATGGCGTGGCCCGGCAAGACCGCTTCGGGATAATGCGGACAATAGTAAATTGCGTCTATCCTCGCGCCCTGCTCTCCGAGCCGCCGGATCATAAGTGCATGTATCTCGTCCAGCTTCTCTTTCTTAAGAATGCCGCGCCCGACTGCGCCCTGGTTGGTGATCACTATCACCAAATATCCTAAGGAGTTGAACTGCTTTACGGCCGCTGCGGCGCCAGGCAAGAAACGGACGGCTCGCGGATGCAAAATATACTCTCCCGGCCTAAGAACATTCAGCGTCCCGTCCCTGTCCAAAAAGATTGCTCTATGCTTCTTCCTGTTTTTCATACGTGACGGGGTAGAGTTCGCCCCGAGAATCCAAAATTGAATACGCCGCAACTAACCCCATGATAAGCCACAACCAAAGGAGGGTGAACATATCAAAGAAAAACCCGCTAAGGAGAAGCATGAAAAAAGAAATTGCAAGGGCAAGAAACTGCGGTTCTAAAGTCCGTGCAAGCCGAGTCGCGCCGCGTCCCAGAAAGAAAATAAAATAAAGCCATGCGCCGAATCCCAGCCAGCCGCCGACAAGTCCCGTTTCCAGATACAGCTCGTGAACCGAGAGCTTATGCTTGTCCATCTCCCCCACCCCCACAACGCCGGCCGGATACCAGAAGTAGTAGGCGGGGCCAAAACCGAGAGGTGATTTTAGGAAGCGTCTTCCTCCCTCTGACCAGAGTTCAACTTTCTTATCAATCCCAGCCGCGAAAACATCAGATTGGGCAATCCCCCCTCCTCTCGTTGCAAGAACAATAACCCGCGAGAGGTGCTCATCGTCGAGAAACGGACTTATCAGCCGCGTTGCAATTATGGACTGGGACGGAACGGGAAGAAGTAAGTAGCCGACCGCAAGCGAAATCATAAGCCCGAAAAACACCGTTCCCAAAAGGCGGGCCTTATCCCAAGACAACTCTTCCCGGATAAACAGAATCCCTGCGACAAGGAGCGCAAAAGCAGCCGCAAACCACACAGCGCGGGACATCGCCCAGAGGAGAAGCGGCGCCGCAAGAATGGCCGCTCCAAACCACAGCCACCGAACCCTGCTTCGCTCCCAAAGAAACAGGATAGTTGACGCAACAACGCCCGTGGCAATCCAAGCGGAAAGATAGTTCGGGTCGTTGCCTAAGCCGCGAAGCCGATAGGCCTGAAGAAAAAATGGCTGCAATGGAAGTATTAGCGCGAACCAAAGAGGCAAGGGCGAGGCCGCAATTGCGGCGAAAATCGGTTTCACAATCTGCGGGCGTAGAAAGGCGATGTATGCGGCAGCAAGAAAAATAAAAACGCCAACGAGAAGGCGGGCGTACTCTTTTGCGGCTTCGCCGGTGTATTCCAGCCATCCCAACCCGGCGAGTGAACTCCCAAGAAGACCAAGAAGCGGCGCTGCGAGAATTACGGCCAGCACTAAACGATAACGCTTCATCTCGGATGTAAATTCCTTGACGCGCGGCAAAGACGAACGCAGGAATCCGACCGCAAGTACGCATCCAATTAAAAAAACGAGGACCTCAAAAGGTTCGGGGACAGGAATAGAAAAAGACGTCCGCGCGCGCCATATGAAACCAAATACGGCAAGCACAAGAAGCACGCTCGCGGCGCCGACGTACTTATTCTGGGGAACCATTTTGGCGATAAATGATTTGGCTGCCGCCCGTTTCAAACTTGACCGGCACGAAGATCGAGCCGCGCAAAGCCTCGTGGACTCCGGGCCGCTTCTCCGGCGGGACAAAAAGGAGCATAAACCCGCCGCCGCCCGCGCCCAGGAGTTTGCCGCCAACCGCGCCAGCTCTCCGGGCGGCTTCGTACATATCATCAATCTGGGAATTGCTGATCTTATCGGTCAATCCCCGCTTCAGTATCCACGCCTCATGTAACAATTTCCCCAAATCGGTCAAGTCTCTCCCAGATTGCAGGATATTGACCGCTTCGTCCACCATCCCGTGCATCGTCCGTAACTCACTTTCTTTTTGGTAAGAAGCTTTGATCTGCTCGCCAGCTATCTCGGAGGCGGTCCTCGCAAAGCCGGTGAATACGAGCATCAAGTTATCCTGGAACTCCTCCAAGCGAGGGTCGGGAAGAATGATCGGTTGAACTCCAAAGCCGTTGCCGCCGAAAGTGAATTTATTCAGCCCGCCGAACGCAGCCGCAAGCTGGTCCTGGGAGCCGACGTTCTCCTTAATCAGATTCTGTTCAATGTACATAGCATCTGTGGCCAATTTCATCTTGGTCACGGCTTTACCCGTCAGCGCGTAAAGCGCATGCAGAAGTCCAACGGTAAAAGAGGAACTGGAGCCCATCCCGGAACGGGCGGGGAGGTCCGCGACGTTGTGGATCTCAATCCCATCTTCAAGTTTCAGATGTTTAAGGGTCTCCCGAACAGCAGGGTGTTCGATTTCACTATAGTCGTTGACGCTCTCTATCTTTGACCAAACGATGCGATGCTTTACTGGAAAAAACGGCGGGTAGCGCCGTACTATTAAATAGCAATATTTATCGATTGTGGTGGACAGAGTCGCGCCGCCATTCTTTTCATACCAAACCGGGTAGTCAGTGCCGCCGCCAAAAAACGATATCCGAAACGGTGTCCTGCTGGTGATCATGGTTTAAGTTTTCTTATCTTTTCACGGTACTCCGCGACCAAGACGTCGTCGTACTCTCGCAGGGCTTGCCCCTCCGCGTGGGAGCGGCCGAAACTCGCCGCAAGCGGGAGCCCCCAAGCAAGATAACCCCCGGAATTGAAGTTGAAAGAGAATTGCAAAAGAGCAGCGTTGGTCATTTTCTCCTTCGGAAACCTTGGGGTGAGGCGCATATATACATTTTTCTTAACACACATATTGCCTTCCGGGAACATCAGGCCGGTGCGCCGCCAGTAAGAAAGCCATTCTTCTTTCTGCGGTATTCCCCGCTTTCTGAACGAACCGAGCAGAACCCTAAGCCGCGACCACGTCAACTTGCCCAGTAAACTTCGCAAACGTTTTAACGCCGACGTACGGCGCCAGTCAATCTTTGCTATAAAAGTGTTTATGGGTTTCGTTCGCAAGCCGTACTGTTCGTCCTTCAAAAAACTGGCGTAAGCGTAGTGCGGTCCCAAGAGCTTCCCATCCTCGCTCATATTGAAGGGAATGCCCCAAACGAGGGAGACCTCCGGTTGCTCCCGGAAGGTCTCTATGCAGCGCACGAACCAGTCCCTCCGTAGATACCCGTCCTGGCCGCAGAGCAAAAGTATATACTCCCCTTTTGCCAAAGACAACGCCTTGTCCAAAGCGTGCCATTGGCCCTTGTCCGCCTCGGAGCGAAGGGTTATGTTCTTATACTTCGCTGCGTATTCTTTCACAATGTCCACGGTATTGTCGGTGGAAGCGCCGTCCATGACGATCAGCTCCCACCAAGGATACGTCTGCGCGATGACGCTTTCGACCGTCTCTCGAATAAAGCGGCTGTCGTTCCGGACGGCGCAGAGAACCGAAATGAGAGGCGGCTTCGGCTTCATGAGGGAGAAAAATCTCTCACGGTTTTTCGTATCCCAGTTCTCAAGTCCGTCACCGGCCGCCAGTCAAGTTCCTTCCGTATCTTCCGGATGTCCGCGTAAGGCGCGGGAAGAAGTCGTCCGCGCGCACTGTTTTTAAAATCCTTAATGTATTCTTCTTTCGCTCCCATCTCTTTACACACCGTCATCGCTATATCTCGTGCTGCAGAAAGCTTGCCAGAGCCAACATTATACGCCGCTATGCCCTTCCCGCGTGAGACAGCCAATGAGATTGCGCGGGCCACTTCGCCGACGTAAACGAAGTCACCTTGAGCTAAGGGGTTTCTGAGACGAAGTGGGATTCCAGCATTCACGGAACGCATAATGTGTGGGATGAGCGCTCCCGATCGCTGACCGGGGCCGTAGGGATTGAAGGGGCGCAGCCAGATAAAATCCATCTCTTTCTCGCGCGCGAGCGCTTCGCCCATAAAGCGCAGGGATTGCTTCGCCGCCACGATCGCGCTCGTTGGCTCTACGCATATGTCGTCCGGAATCCGGCCGGTATGTTCGCCCCACTCCCAGCCGGTTCCCGCCGTAATTATTTTCTTACAGCCGGCTTCCGCAAGTGCGGAGAAAAGGGTGATCCCGTTCTCAAGATTTTTCACGCAGAGAGAATAGGAAAAGTCAGGAATCCCCCCCCAGGCGAGGTGCACCGCCGCCTCCGGCTTGAATTTCTTGAGCTGGTTTTTCCATCTCGGAATGTCCGCCAAGCCGCCTCTTATGAAATCCACGCCGCGCTCCCTGGGATGTTTTCTTCTGGATAAAACAAGGAGGTGGTGCTTCCTTTTTTTGAGCTCTTCAACTGTATGGCTACCAATAAACCCCGTCCCGCCGGTGACGAATATCCTCATCAAATGTTCGCAAACTGGGTTTTCTTCAAAATCTGATAGCCCCGGATCAGTTCCGCTATGCCATCTTGCAAAGAAACCTGTGGCTTGAAGCCGGTCTTTTCTATTTTCTCATTGCTCACAATATAGTTGCGCTTGTCCGGGTCCTCGCCGATGGGCGACTCCAGGAACACGAACTGCGGCAGCTGCTTCTTAATCTCCGCGCACAACTCCAGCTTGCTTAAGTTGGCGTCGGAGAGACCGACGTTATACGCCTCGTTCTTCATCTTCTCAAAATCCTCCATCGCGTGTATAAAAACCCGCGCCACGTCCCGCACGTGGATATAGTTGCGCTTGAAATGCCCTTCAAAAACTATGACCGCCCGGTCGTAGACCGCCCGATGGACGAAGTCGTTGACCAGTAGGTCCAGGCGCGGCCGAGGACTGATGCCGAAGACGGTCGCCAACCGGAAAATGACCGCGTCGCCGGCGGCAAGCAATTTCTTTTCCGCCTCCACTTTCAGCTTCCCGTAAAGGGATATGGGATCAAGCGGCGTCGTCTCGTCGCACATACTCACTCCTTCCGCCATCCGGCCGTAGCCGCTGTTCGTGTTCGGGAAAATAATCTTCTGGCCGGGAGAGCGCAATCGCAGGATCATCTCCACCGCTTCCAGGTTCACCGTCCGGGCCGCGACTGGATCCTTGTCGCAAAGCGGCGCGCCGACCAAGGCCGCCAAAGGAATTATGAAGTCCTTCTCGGCCAGATGCTTCTTAATAAGCTCCTCGTCCCTCGCGTCGCCACGAACTACAGTCAAAGTCGGGAAATAGCAAACGTCTAAAAGCGGTGTCTGACCGTAAAGGAAACTATCTATAACCGTTACCTCGTGACTTGCGCGCAGGAGTTCCGATACGAGAATCGAGCCGATATAACCCGCTCCGCCAGTGACTAAAATTTTCACAGTGTCTCATTTTACAAGGAATTGACGCAAAAGTAAACATCTTTTATGCTCCAACATAGCACGTGCCCAGCGGCACGAACATAACTCACCGAGGAGGCAGACAATGAACGTTGCTATGGTTTACCCGTTAGTGTCTCCGTCGTCACCTCAAAGGAACTGCGCGCTCTCCGTCATTTATCCTGGCAGAGCGGCGGAGGACGCTGGCCATGAAGTGACGTTCTGGGACGCCCGTCTGGATGAAGAAGACGAGCTCTGGGCGAACGTGCGTCACGCCGACGTGGTCGCGATCAGTTCCCTCTCCGGCTTTCAACTCGGCGAAGCCATTCGCATCGCCAAGGAATGCCGGTGGCGATCCCCCCTAAAGCCGATCATCTGGGGTGGAGTACATGTCACCTTCCAGCCGGTCCAGTCATTGCAGGAGGACTTCGTCGACTTCGTGGTGATCGGCGAGGGCGAACTGCGCTTTCCGAAGTTACTCTCGGCCATAGCAAGCGGCCGCGGCTTCGGAGAGATCGACGGCATCGGTTACAAGCGAACCAGTGTCGGCTTTGCTCCCCATCCGGAAGAACCCTCGGCTTTCGAACCGCAGGAGAATGCGGTCTCGGGGGTCAAACTCCGAGTTCTCTCCACCGGAAGGGAAATCATCGAGATGTACGACCCGGACGGCGTATACGAAAACGGCATCGCCGCCCGGAAGAGGGGCCTCTCCTTGGATCTCAAGACCCAGTACGTCCATCCGGTCTCACCGCAGACGGCGCGTTTGTTCAAGGCAGCGGCGGAACGGAACGAGGTAATGCTCCAGACCTCGCGGGGTTGCAACTGGTCTCCGACCAGCTGTGAGTTCTGCTCGGTTGCGGGGCAGTACACCCAGACCGACCCCAAGACCGGCAAGAACACGTCCGTCTACCGCTACATCCCCTACGAACTCCTGGAGCAGGACATCCTCGCCGTCTACAAGCTCCAGCCGTTCACCTTCCTGGAACTGGAAGATGAGAACTCCTCTTGGTTCCTGAAGGACTGGCGCTACGCCGAATTGCTTCACAAGCTCGGGGTGCAGTACCACCTCCATCTCCGGAGCGACCAGCTCCAAAAGGAGGAGGTGATCGCCAAGCTCGCCGAGACCGGATGCATCCGGATCCACGCGGGTATGGAGAGCGGGAACGACCAGACGCTTTCGCTCATGCGCAAGAACGAGGCGGTCCAGGACCACTATGTAGCCGCGCGGCTTCTTGCCAAATACGGCATCGGGCTGATCGCCACCTGGATCGTCGGAAACCCCGGCGAATCCGTGGAGTCGACCTTCGATACGCTTCGCGTGTCGGAGGAGATCCGCAGGATCTTCCCCCCGACCAAAAGCCGAGCAACGGTCTACATCCTCATGCCCCTGCCCGGCACGATCGCTTTCGAACGGGCGAAGCGCGAAGGGTGGCCCCTGCCTGCCAGCATGCAGGGATGGACCGAGATGTCTGCCGCCTACAACCCGAAGCTGCCGGCGTGGATAAACAACCTTTATTTCATCGCCGGATTCCATCACAACCGCTACCACAAAGCCCGCCAGAACTGGCCCGGCTGGTGGCGACTCCTCATCCTGCCCTTCGAACTTGTCATCGAGTGGCGGTGGTACCTCGGCGTCACCCGCCGGAGCCGCCGCTACTTCTCCTACTTTCGCCTGGAGTACTGGTGCATCACCAAGTTGCTAAGGTGGCGCAGCCGCAAATCGGTAGGAGAGGGACAGGGTCAGGTACCCAAGCTCTTGGAGCGGTTGATCCCCGGCCTCGCCGGACACTGATCAACTCCTACGGGAGACGGTAGTCAACAGCCCTGCTCACCGTGAGCAGGGCTACTTTTATTCGAGATTTACCGGAAAGTAAAATTCAATCCCCTTCTCAATTAAAGAGCGGTTATTGGCCAAAATTTCTTTCTTGAAGTTCCACGCCAAGACGTAATAAACGTCCGGTGGCTCACTAAGCTCTTTCTCTATCACAATCGGGATATGCGAACCCGGCGAATACAATCCGCGGCGCAATTCGTTCTTCTCAACCAGACAATCCAGGTAGTCGGTGCCTATACCGAAGTAGTTAAGCAGGGTGTTGCCCTTGACCGGAGCGCCAAATCCGAATATCCGCTTGCCTGCCTTTTTCGCCTCGCCAAGATATTCAAGATTTTTCTTTTTCATTTCTTTAATCTTCTCTGCAAATTTCAAGTAGGTAGAAAGTTCGCCCACCTTCGCCTTTTCCTCCTCTCCGATAAGCGTTAAAAGACGTGGCGACTTCTCCCTCGCGTTCTTATGAGTGGCGAAGCCAACAATGGATCCGCCGTGCACCGGCGCAAGATAGGCGTCGAAGAGCGACAACTCGTGAAGATTAAGCAGCGTTTCCAGGTTTCTAAGGTTGTAGTAGAGCAAATGTTCATGATAGATCTGGTCAAAAGCCAGATTTTCCAAGATCTTTTTCATATATAAAAACTGCACCACGAAGATGCCGTCCTCCGCCAAAACCTCTCTTACTCCGTCGGTCACGGAATGAAGTTCTTCCAGATGGAAGAACACTCCTGCCGCGTTAATAACATTAAACTTCCGGCCGAGCTTTCTCGCCGATTCCAGATTGAAAAATGCATGGACGGTAGGAATGCCCGCATCCATCGCCATTTTGGCCGGGGCCTCCGCTGACTCCACGCCCAAAACGTCGTAGCCAAGCTCCTTAAAGTGTTTGAGCTGGGTTCCATCGTTGGAACCGATATCCAATACTGACTTTCCCGGAGTATCCTTGAAGAACGTCCCGTCCACCTCTTCGGCTACCGACTTAAAGTGGTCACTTAACGTTTTGGTGACGCCGGAAAGGTAGGTATGCTCGCCAAACATAACCTCCTTGGGAACCGTATAATCAAGCTGAGGCGTCCGGCAGTCCATACAGAAAACAACCCGCAGGGGATAAAACGGTTCCTTGCCCACCTCTTCTCTCTTCAAAAAATGGTTGCCCCACGGCTGGAAACCGAGGTCCACCGCCGGCTCCAGCTTGGGAGAGCCACATACCCGGCATTCTTTTATGAGCCGTTCGGGGTCGCAGACGATGTTTTTGGTGATTGATTTTTCCATATATTTAGGGTATTTTCTATGAAAACATATATATGCCTAAGTTGAAAGGTAAGACCATCCTCATAACCGGCGGAGCGGGCTTTATTGGGAGCAATGCAGTGGAATACTTCTTTAACAAGTACCCCAATTGCACTTTTATTGTACTGGACGCTTTGACCTACGCAGGTGATGTAAAAAACATCCCGCAAAACATTCGCAACAGTAAGAACTTCAGATTTTGGTACGGAAACGTCAGGAACGCAAAGTTGGTCGAGCATTTGGTGTCCCAATCGGACATCATCATTCATTTCGCCGCCGAAACCCACGTTGCGAGGTCGATTTTTGACGACTTGAGCTTCTTCGAAACCGACGTCATGGGCACGCAAACCATCGCGAACGCCGTACTGCACAACAAGCGCAAAATTGAAAAATTCATCCACATCTCAACCAGCGAAGTGTACGGCACCGCGCTCACGCCAAAGATGGGCGAAAATCATCCCCTGAACCCTCAAAGCCCCTACGCCGCCGCCAAGGCCGGCGCCGACCGCCTTGTCTATTCGTACTTGAGCACCTACCGAATACCGGCCGTGATCGTCAGGCCTTTCAATATATTCGGACCGCGCCAGCATTTGGAAAAATTGATTCCCCGCTTCGTCACCAGCTGCATTTTAAACGAACCCCTGACTATTCACGGGAGCGGTAAAAGCAGCCGGGACTTCACTTACGTTGAGGACTTGATAAGAGCCCTGGATGCCGTCGTAACCGCGCCGGACAAGAAGGTTTTGGGCCAGGTTTTCAACGTAGGTTCCGGTAAAAGCTATTCGATCCGTCAAATCGCAAACCTCATCATTAAGGTTATAAACAACAGGAGCAGGCATATCAGGTACAGTCAATCCAGTATGAATATCGGCGACCGGCCAGGGCAAGTTTTCCGCCACACTGCAGACAACAGGAAGATCGGGAAGATATTGGGCTGGCACCCACGCGTTGACTTCAAAGAAGGACTGATCCGAACTATCGATTGGTATACGAGAAACGATGAGTGGTGGCGCGATAAGATATGGATGCGCCACGTGCCGATCGAAACCGAGGAAGGAAAGACGGAGATGCATTAGTCCGAGCAAGTCCCGGCCAGAAAATGGGTCCTTCTCTTAAAAATAAAAAGTTTGTGGCGGGAAAAGATTGGATCTGGTACGCGCCGAACGGCGAGGACGCATTCGGTGATCCTGAAATAAGAGCCGTAACAGATACCTTGAAAAAAGGGTGGCTTACAGTCGGAAGAGTAACGGCAGAATTCGAAAACAAAATCGCCCGCCTTTTTGGAAAGAAATACGGCCTTTTTACGAATTCCGGCTCCTCTGCAAATCTCTTGGCTTTTGCAGTCAGTGGATTTCCAAGGGGCAGCGAGGTGATCACTCCGGCGTGCAACTTCAACACGACAGTGGCGCCAATCGTCCAAATGGGCCTGGTACCGGTATTCGTGGACGTAGAAATGGGAAGATACGTGATAGACCCTTCCGTGCTCAAGAAAGCTTTGTCCAAAAGAACCGTAGCGGTAATGGCGCCGCATCTCATTGGCAACTTCGTTGATCTTCAAAAAATCCGGTCTTTCACAAAGAGGCACGGTTTGGTTTTCATTGAAGACAGCTGCGACACCATCGGCGGCCTTTTCGACCGCAAAAGATCGGGTGCCTGGAGCGACATCACTACTACAAGTTTCTACGCTTCCCACATAATCACAACCGGCGGCGCTGGCGGAATGCTGATGACCAACGATAGGAATATAAGAGAAAGGGCCCGTGTTTTAAGGGATTGGGGAAGGGGGATTTCCCGGCACGACGAGAAAATCCGCTCTCGTCTTTCCACTTTCAGGATTGACGGGAAGCCATACGACAGCGCTTTCGTGTTCGTTGAGCAGGGCTATAATTTCAAACCTACGGAAATGCAAGCTGCCTTCGGACTGCAGCAACTAAGCCGTTTGTCTAAATTCGCCGGGATTCGCCGCCGTAACTTTAAAAAACTCTTCAACTTCTTCAAGCGGTTTGAAAATTACTTTGTGCTGCCGCAAGAAACCCTCAATACCAAAACGAATTGGTTGGCCTTCCCCTTGACGGTAAGAAAATCAGCACCCTTCAAGCGGAACGAAATCGTCAAATACCTGGAAGACCGCAAAATTCAAACCCGCCCTCTTTTCTCGGGAAATATATTGAAACACCCGGCGTACAGGAACATAAAGCACCGAAGGGTAGGCAACCTGGAGAATTCGCAGTACATTCTTGAACAATCGTTTTTGATCGGTTTGCACCATGGCCTGAACGACAAAATGCTGGGGTATATGTTTGAGGTGTTCGATAATTTTCTAAGTATAAAGTAAACAAGGTGAAAAAAATCCTGATAACAGGTGGGGCTGGTTTCGTCGGTTCCAACTTCGTTCACGCCCTTACCAAGTCGGGCGACGAGGTAAATTTAATTGTCAGACCCGAATCCGATCTTTGGCGGATAGAATCGGTCAAAAGCAAGTTGCAACTACACACCTTAGACCTGACCAAGGCCGAGGAGATAAAAGCATTCGTCGGCAACCTAAAACCGGAGATCATTCTGCATTTCGCAGCTTACGGAGCGTATCCCGGCAGGCCCGCTGACCCTCAAACAATGATCTTGACGAACATATTAGGAACTGCAAACCTCTTGGAGGCGTGCGCGGAAACCGGATTTAAGTGCTTTATAAACACCGGCAGCAGTTCGGAATACGGCGAAAAAGATCACCCAATTTCAGAAAAAGACTTGCTGGAACCGAACAACCTGTACGGGGTCAGTAAAGCCGCAGGCACCCTGTTCTGCCAGCTGATAGCAAGAAAAACTGGGTTGCCCATAATCACCGCGCGGCTTTTCTCTCCGTACGGTTATTTTGAAGAAGGCGGTCGTCTAATGCCGAACCTCGCTCAAGCCGCGCTTGGCGACAAAGAATTCAACGCTCTTTCCCCCGCCGCAGTGCGAGATTTCGTCTTCATAGAGGATGTTATAGATGCCTATATGAAAATGATTAATAGCCCAGATAGAATCAAGGGGCAGATTTTTAACATCGCATCCGGAAAGCAGTACTCTATCGCCGAGGTGGTCGCGGCAGTGGAAAAAATACTGAATAAGAAAATACAAGTCACGTATGGGAAGGTGGAGGCAAAACAACGTGAGCCGAAAATGTGGGTTGCGGATATCTCTAAAGCAAGGGAGGTTCTCGGGTGGTCTCCCGCTCACTCCTTGGAAGACGGATTGCGCAAGTATATTACTTGGGCTGTCGAAACGAACTCATGATAAAAAAGGACCTGAAAAAGATCGCGAAAGAAGTAAGACTGTCGGTCTTGGAGATGATCTCTCGCACGAAAACCGCGCACATAGGCAGCAGTTCCTCCGCTATAGAAATCTTAATCTCTCTATATTTTGAAGTACTAAACGTTGATCCGGGCGATCCTTCGAATCCGAACCGGGATCGATTTATTTTGAGCAAAGGTCACGCCGCGGCCGGGCTCTACGCCACCCTGGCCGCAAAAGGATTTATAGAAAAGGAGGATCTGAACAAGTACTACGCAAACGGCAGTTTTTTGCCCGGCCACGTAAGTCGGGGCAATATACCGGGAATTGAGGCGTCTACCGGCTCATTGGGGCACGGTCTGCCGATCGGAACCGGGATGGCGTGGCTGGCAAAAAAAGATGGTCGGCGACACCGCGTTTTCGTTCTCTTGAGCGATGGCGAATGCGATGAGGGCTCTACTTGGGAAGCCGTTCTTTTTGCCGGACACCACAGATTAGATAACTTAGTCGCGATCATAGATTACAACAAGTGGCAATCGTTCGGACGAACCGAAGATATTTTGGATTTAGAACCGTTGGCAGAAAAATGGAGGGCTTTCAACTGGTCGGTCCGAGAAGTAGACGGGCACGATGTGGAAAGAATCGTTTCGGTATTGAAGCAAGTCCCCTTTGAGGCATCTCGTCCCAGTGCCGTTATCGCTCACACGGTAAAGGGCAAGGGCTTGCCCTCTTTGGAGGACAAGCTGGAGTCGCATTACCTTTCCCCGTCCACTGAAGAAATCGAGAAAATCAAAGAAGAGCTTAACCGGCAATGAGAAAAGCGTTTGTCAGCGCATTAACCGAGTTGGCCAGGGATAATAAAGACGTCTTCCTTTTAACCGGGGACCTTGGTTTCTCCGTTTTCGAGGATTTTATAAAAATCTTTCCAGGCCAATATTTGAACTGCGGTGTTGCCGAACAAAATATGGTCGGAATGGCTGCCGGCCTAGCCATGAACGGCAAGCATGTTTTCGTATATTCAATAGTTCCTTTCGCGACAATGAGACCTTTTGAGCAGATCAGGAACGACGTTTGCTTGCACAATTTGGGAGTGAAAATAGTAGGCGTGGGCGGCGGATACAGCTACGGCCAACTTGGCGCCACGCACCACGCCCTGGAAGATATAGCTATCATGAAAACCCTGCCGAATATGAGGGTTTTCGTGCCGGCGGATCCCATTGAAACGGCCTTGGCCGTTCGCGCAATTGCCTTTGACGGTCAACCGGCGTACCTGCGGCTCGGCAAGAGCAAAGAGGAAAATCTACATCCAGCACCGTTTGAACTGCAAGTAGGCAAAGCTAACGTACTAAGAAACGGCGGCGATTTGACTGTCATCGGCGCCGGGCCCATTCTGCGCAATGCGCTGGGGGCGGCAGAAATTTTATCCGGCCAAGGCATAAACTGCAGAGTAATTTCCATGACAACGGTGAAACCCTTGGATAAGGATGAGATTATAAGAAGCGCGGGTATGGGCCCTCTCGTCACGGTAGAAGAACATAGCATCATCGGCGGCCTCGGAGAATCCGTCGCTGCCGTCCTGACAGAAGCAAATTTAAATTGCGGCTTCAAAAAAATAGGGGTGGAAGACAAATTTATGAAAGTAGTCGGCGATCAGGACTACCTGCGCGAGCAGAACAAGCTCGGTCCGAGACAACTGGCTGAATCAATATCCGCTTTCTACAATACTATTTCAAAGAAATGAATATTCTTCTTAGTATTTGCATTCCTACGTACAACCAAGTTGGTGAGTTGCGCGAGACCCTCAAAAGCCTCGTGCCCCAACTGAAGGAAGAAGTTGAAGTGGTAATCGGGGACGACAGTGATAACCTGGACTCCTCCGAAATGATCAAGAGAGAATTCAGCTCTTACCCGATCCGCCACTTCAAAAACGAAAAGCGTCTGGGTTTTGACAAGAATCTTCTATTCGTCACCGGCCAGGCGCGCGGCCGCTATATCTGGTGGTTCGGCGACGATGTTTTTGAACCAGATGCTCTATCTTATATCTTGCCTGTCCTAAAACGGGATCCGGAGATATCTTTCCTATGGGTCAATTCCATCAACTCTTCTTCTTCGGGTCACCGCTTTCCCAGCCTGCCCTACACGAAAGACAAGATATGGCCGGACGGCAACGAGGTTCTAAAAGATGCTTCAAATCTTCTTGCTTTTGTCTCCGCGATTGTCTTTCGAAAGGAAGATATCGCTGATCTAAACGTGGAAAAAATGGAAAAAATCGTGGATCTTGGGTTTATCAATCTTCACATCGTGCTTCATCTTCTTTCAAAGAAAAATAAATTTTATTGTGTCAGCAAGCCCTTGTTTGAAGTAAAACCTACCGCGCCCGGGATGCACAATTACAATCGTTTTCAAGTTTTGGGCATAAATTACTGTAAAGTTGCTTCCGCGTTCCGTGGTAAATTCGCTAGAAAATCAATGAGGGTTTTGCTGGCAAATAACTTTGGCCACGTGTGGCGCGGGGTGCTTGTGGGATGGCTGCGGGGATATGACACGCCTCGCGGAAAAACCGGGGCGGTCTTAAGGTATTACTGGAGCTTTCCTGAAGCGTGGGCTGCAATGCTTCTCTTTTTGATGCCGAAGTTCGTAACCCGGTTTTCGTATTTTTTCTATAAACGAATCCTGCGTCGGACCTATTCTACTGCTTGAAAAACCCCTTAGGGACGATCACTTCGTCTCATACTGCTCCTCCACATAACCTTTGCGAAGCCAGGAGGGAAATCGGTATGTCCGCCCGAACCCGCCCATCTCTCTTATTATTTTCGGAATGACAAGGCTTCTGTGTTCCGTACCAGAAAATAAACGCGCCTGATGTTCATGGTTTATACTAAGCAGATACTTTGAGCACCTTTTAACTTTGTTCAAATAATCCTCAACAACTTCCTTCCCCATCTCAGGAAAGGAGTCCTGGTTAAAAACCAAACCATGCTTTTTGTTGCCGAATTCCCAATAGGGTAAGATGCGAATGGCCTTCCCCTCATCGGGTTCTCCGTACAGAACAAGCTTAGCGTCCGGCAGCGCTTTGATCAGATGCCACGCTGTCATCACATTCATAACCGGGAGATCAAAAAGAGAATAGTCCCGGAAGCCAAATCTATGCGCATATACTGCAACTTTACCCAGCCCACCTCCGATTTCCCCAACGGGGGTCTCACTCCCCACTATACTGCTAATTCTCCACGCTGCATAAAGAGATTGTAGGTCCCGGAATTCAAACAACCCGCTCCTTAGTTCCAATTTAAACAAACCCCCGTCAACCTCGGGCGGAGCGATTTTTATACTCAACTTCTTTTCTATCTTTTCCACCAACCAATCGGGGTCCGCGTAGATATTCTTCTTTGCAACGTATGGAATGACTGTTTCGTAGGGCAAAATATCCAACGCTTCGGCAAGCGAAACAAGTATATCTTTTATCAGCGCGGCTTCCCTCCTCCTCAAGTAAGAACTTTTTCTCAAACTCCGGTACTCGGCAACATTACCCGACACACCATATGTGGATTTCCACCGATGCATGTTAGAGAGATAATCCGCGAGAGATTGCGAATCTTCGTCAAGAAGTATTTTAAGCAGCTCACTATGGTACGTCTTCCTGTTATCGTCCCACGCATCCGGGTATGCTTTTTGTGGTGCATATTTCTCCTCATCCGAGGATGCCCTACGAAAGGCTCCTAAGATTCTCTCTGCTACGGCGCGGTCCCTCTCACTGGTGTTAAATATAGACACACTTAACTTGCCGTAAGGAAACCCTTCGGGCATAGGATGAAAAAAGAGGTTTCTGTCGTATCGGACGAAAAATCTTTTAAAGACCTTCATTAGAAGAAGAGGCATACCCCCTTCTTCCAATACGAACTTTATCCTTGAGAAAATTCCCATTCCATAAATTAAAAGTCGAATTTATCCGGTTGTAAACCCATTATTTGCGAGCCATGGAGCGCTCTGATAGGATTTAGACGAAAGTGAAAGTACTTATCCAAGCAAAAAAAGCGATAAACGAAGGAGGGTTGCCGCTCCTATTTGAAAAAATATGGCGGAAACTTCGAACGAGCTACCTGTACTACTTCGCTCCCGCTCACCAGATGCCGAAGGGCTTACCTTCGGTACGCGTGGAATTCACAATAACGACGCCCGCCAAGGACGACGTTTTGATAGCAAAGAGAATACTGGCAGCTTTCCAGAAGGCATCTAAAGATGAGGGCGAACACGCAAATCTCCATAAGTCCGACAAGGATTCATGGGATAATATCGGGAACCAATACCATGCGGATTTCTACCGGATTCTATTTGCAAACGATGCGTATCAGGTTGCTGATCGTCTGCGCAATATGCATTCGGACAAGTTGACGTTCGGAATATCGGGTGGTTCAACCGAGTACAATGATCTAATATCCAGCGCGAGGCTTAGAAGCGAAAAGGGGGTTATTGTAAAAGACATTCTTGTCTCTTTTGCCGAAACGTTAGGAATCTTGCCATACGAAACCAACGTACCGTATATGGCAAAAAAGAACATTTATGCCGATTCCGACTGGCTCGTTGACGAAATCGAAAAGAAGATCGGTATCTCTATCATCCCGCCGGAAATCGACGGCGGGTTGTTCAAGCTCAGGCTAAAGAAAGGATTGTTTGATATGCGAGACCTTTGGTCTTTATATGCAGCCTGGCGTATCAGTCGGATTATCAAAACAAAATCCCGAGTATGCGAAATCGGTGCAGGCTTGGGCAAATCCGCTTTGTATGCAGACAGGTTCGGCTTTCGGGACTACGCCATTTTTGACCTGCCCATCATCAACGCCGTCCAAGCTTGGTATCTAATCAAGGCCCTGCCCAAAAGAGCCATTGTGCTCTATGGCGAAAAGCGCGACGAAAAAGATTCTATTAAAATAATGCCTTACTGGAAATTTATGGAAGGGACCGATTTCTACGAATTGGTGCTGAATGAAGATTCATTCCCCGAAATCGACCGAGAAGTAGTGGACAAGTACTTACAGAAAATGAAAGAGCGTGCAAGATACTTCTTGAGCATCAACCAGGAATTCGGAGCTCCTGCTTTTGCGGGTGCCAGTCAGAACCACCAAATTGTTCCACACAGGGTTGAAACTTCGGGTGGATATAAAAGAATCCACCGCTTTCCCTTCTGGCTAAGGAAGGGCTACGTAGAGGAACTGTATGAGATACCATAGTATTACAAAGGCATCCCCATCATCCTGAATATATCCTCAAAACGCTTTTCCGTGGAGTGGTCGCGGATGGTGCGCTCGTAGCCCCGGCGCGCAATCTCCTCCCGCTCCCCGGGATGAGCCAGATAATACCTTATCTTCTCCACTAAGTCTTTTTCGTCTTTATATACCACGATCTCTTCTCCAAGTTTGTAGTAATCCCGCAGGTCGTCCGCGTCCTCGGTAAGCTCGAACGTACCGCACGCGGGCACCTCAAAGTTCCTGGCTCTTACCCACGAATTCCGTTTCATAGACCACATCCGGACGTTGTCGTAGAAGTTCCAGATGTCCGGTTTGATGGGAAGTCCTCCTTCTCCCAAGTCTGCGCGACGCAAAAAGAGACGCACAATCGGCCGCCAGCCGACGTAAAACGGGGCTGTATTCAAAGACAGCACGATTTTACTTCGGTTGATAATGCCAACAAGCTCATCTTGGCTCACCGGCCCCTCCGGCCAACCGGTTCCCCGCACGAACACCGGTATGCCAGCATTTTTAACATAACTGATGACGCGCTGACGCGTCTTGTTCCAAAGACCGATAAAGCTTACATCGATGTCTTTTTTTCTGTTTTCCAGCTTCCTGAATTCCTCAAGATCCACGCCCGGTTGATGATGAATGACGTTGTTACACCCAATACTTTTATATTTTTTGACCGCGCGCGAATCGTAGGTCACAATCCACGTAAAATATTTGGCGACATGGCGGCCGAACCGCTCCCACCGCCATGTGTCGTCATCAGCGATGTAAACGAATGTTGTGAATTTCTGATTGCGCATTTTTTTGAAAAGTTCCCTGCCCCAATCGTTTTCGCTGAAGCCGGCAATACATACGTCGGGCTTCGCTCGCACGATATGTTCCCAGAGTTTCTTCCTTGCCTCCTCGCGTCCATAGGTAATAATTGCATCGTCAAAAAAGAAAGCATCCACCGTGTGGCCGCGCGGCTCCGCGGCTTTAGCGAGAGGCACTTGAAGGCGATAATTCCCGTCAGCCACGCGAAGCTGTTTCCAGTCCCTGTCCCAGACGTATTTATATGTGACGATGAGGATCTTCATGAGGCATATTCCTTTTGAAATTCTCATATTCTTCAAGCCACGCGCCGAGCATAGCCGCGTTTTCTTTCCCGACGAGAGACAGCCCCAACATCTCGCGGACAATCGCCTCCTCATCGATCTCGGCACGCGGGTCTTTCTCCGCCACTGCCAAGACATTTGGCATCGCATTGCCGCCGTACCGCTCGTAAAACGAATTCGGTGTTAGGCGCCCAAGCGGATTCAAAATAGGCAAGTAGAGCGATTCGGGCAAGCGCGCAAATAACTTGCCGACGACGGGTAATTTTTGCGCGTGCTTCGCGACGCCATGCCAGTAGGAACGTATTTTTATATTACGGAATCCGGTTTTGTGGAGCACGAATTTGAATTTCCGTTTGTCCCAAAAATCACGGTGTTCCGCCCAAGATGCTTCCTGTGACCCAAAAATGTGCCGCCCCAATTGGAAACGCCGCCGGAGCGAAGTGGCACGACAGTATTCACGGGCAGACATTTCAAAATCAGGCGTTTCAATGACGAGTATGCCTCTGGGCTTGAGCCACCGCCGCCAGTTGAGAAGTAAACCTAAAGCGACGGAACGCGTGAAATGTTCAAACAAGTGGTGACTTCGCACCTCATCGACGGTACCTTCGGGAAAAGACAGCGTCCGGATATCGGCATATCGGTCCGCCCTTGGACGCATTACGCTATGCTCGCTTGGCGGGAAATCAATATTCACATATCCCTCTAAATACTTTTCCCCGCTCCCCAGATGCAGTTTCACCGGCCGCTTTTGCATTTCCATTCTCCAATATCATACAAGGTTTTTGAACGGATTCACAGAACCTTTCGCCGCGTCGCGCGCACTTAAAACCGGGTTTTCTGTTGGCCAGTTTATCTTGAACCGCGGATCGTTCCACTTATATGCGAACTGGCGGCCCTGGTCGTAAGAGCCGGATTGCTTGTAATGCACGATTACACTCTCGGAGAGCGCCAGATAGCCGCTCGCGTGCTTGGGCGGCACGAGAATGCTCAATCTGTTTTCCTCCCCGAGTTCAACCGAAACCCAATCGCCGAAAGAAGGCGACGCTGTGTCCGCATTGAGCGCCACAAAGAATACTTTTCCCGAAACGCAGGTGATGAGCTTGTAGCGCACGTCGTCGCCGTGCAGGCCGCGTAAGACGTTCTTCTTTGAAACCGAGATGTCGTCTTCCTCAAAGTGAACGTTAATGCCTAACTCTTTGAGTTTGGTCTCGTTCCAAATTTCAAGAAAAATTCCCCGCGCATCCGAAAACGGCTCATGCTTCAAAAGCAGCACTCCTTTCAGTTTGGTCTTCTCGATCACCATGGCAAGCGTGTCGCTATACTATAAACGCAGAACACAGGAGCTGCAACTTAAATTTAGCCGCGCCTAAAACTGCGGATTCCAAGGGATGAATCCCGATTGGTCGCCTGGATCGGGAATATAGCTGACATCGTCAAGAAGATCCAGGTTCTGGCCAAAATAATAATTCAGCAGAACGCGGAAAGTGTTAACCGGTGTTATGGAATCGTAAAGAAGCTTGTCTCCTCCATCGGGGAAATAATAGGCGTTAAGGATAGGAAGTGAGTTAATGCCCGGGACAATCAGCTTTTTGGCTCGATCCGGTTCAGCCAGATTTTTCAGCATATCCTCGTCGTTCGAGAAGCGAAAGCCGTGATCTCCCTGCAGTATTATGATAGGCTCGGGTTCGGAGCGTTCCAGCAACGTATCTACAAGCTTTACGACTTCTTTGTTGATATACGCTACCTGGCCAAGATAGTTTTCCACTGCGTTTCTCTCGGTGGCCTCTTTCCCTGTAACGAAGTTGCCGTCGGCGTCAAAAACGTACGGAGCATGAGGCAGTAAAAAGTGAGCGAATACGAAAACCGGAGCGCCTCTCTTCTCTGGAACTTCAGCAAGTTTCCGAAGTTGGAACTGCACTCTTTCCCACTGCAGGAACCGTCTGTCCAGAAATCTCATTTTCGCCGCGAAACGCACCTCGTTGTTCAGAAAATTTTCCACATGACTGAATGCGGTATTTTCCCATACTGCCCATTGGTATGGAGAAAACAGGGTCAAATTTACGTTTTCATCCGCATATCGGTTGAAGTAAGTGAAAGCATCCGCCCCGAAGTGTAAATACCTGTATCCATAGTAACCCAAAAAGTCTTTAACTGCGTTATCCTCGACCATCTTCAAGTTGCTGTTTGACGCCTGTCGGCTTTGAAGATAAATCATATTCAAAGAAGACGGTAGAGATAATCCGGTTGCGTAATAATTACTCAAGCTTTGCTTGGCCACAAAAAATCCCCTCTTTTCAAGCGAGGCCACCATCTCATCCTCCTTCTCGAAACCCATTATTTGCCTTATAACGTCCGGCGAGGAGTATGCGTCCAGAATAATATAATATATGTCGCGGAGTTCGCCGACTGGACCGTTCAATACTACTTCAGCTCTAGCCGGCAATATTTCCCGCTGGGCAGCAAGGTAAGCCCCCCCACCCGGAAGAAGGATAGTAAAACAAACATCCCCGATGCAGCGAAGAGAGCGTGGTTCACGGCCGATAAGTCCATTGCGGTTTTTCTAATCGCATACAACGCGAAAATGAAAACGGACAAGAGGATAATAAGTGCCCAACTGTATTGAACTTTAATTAGCGAATTAAATAAAATTCTGTAGATATACTCAAAGGAAAGAGTGAACAAGAGAAAAAGCGAGGCCGCCGGCGCTGCTTTTTGCGGATCGCGAAGAAAAAACCGTAAAATCCCGAACACTATCGCTCCGAATCCGACGAGAACCGCAACGGCTGCGGGCACCTCTCGCAGGAAAACTTCGGCGAAATTCCTGCCCCACAAGAAAATCGCCGGCAGTATAGCAAACAGAAAAGGATGGAAAAGTTGAATTCTTTTAATCATGCGCTTATCTTTTTCATAAGATAGATCAGCCTCTCTGAATCGGCCAATCTCTTTTTGCCCTTGATAGAGAAGTGTTTCCCAAACTTTTTCTCAAACTCTTCTTCGCAGTAAGCCGGGAAAACATCTCTTCTGGTTGCAAGCAAACGCCCAACTTGTGAGTCGGTTTTCGGAACGAACTCCACAATTAGATTCTTACACAACCTACTGAAATACTCCGCTATCTTCCCAAAGGGAACGCCGTTGGAGATAGCAAGGTGGTGAACAAGGGCGAGGGCCAGAACCACGTCAGCCCCTCCCCTGCTTTCCAAAGACATTCTTTCTTGGTTAGCCCAGCCAACGGCGGGACTGGGGTTCGTCAAGTCCAACAAAAGAGGCAACAGGTTTTTTTCCTTCCTCTTTTTCACTTCAAGGTAATTCTCCTCGACCGCCTTTGGGTCGATATCAAAGGATACGGTTTCGATGCCCCTGTCGCTCGCAAGGCGGCTGAACTTACCGGTGTTCGCGCCGAAATCCCATACGGTTTTGGGATTTGCAGTAGACAAAAAGCCGGAAACGGCTTCCGTCTTTTCCGAAAACGCTTCTACAGAATAATTCGTCTCCTCATAGTAGCTTTGCCACTCAGTTCTCTGGTTTTTGAGCAAGAGCCCGTCAACCGCAGATTTCAGGCTGTCTATAAGCGCAATAAGATTCTGGCGCGGGATGCTCCAGTGCGGCATAGCCTTGTTGGCCGAGAATCTCTTTTGGCCCATAGCGTGGAGATGCAGATGCGAAACTACAAGCGGGTGGAATAAGGTGCGCATTGGAAGCATGGAGGCCGCCAAGTCGAGAGGTACGCCGTCGATAAAAACGCGGAAAAATTGATTCATGCGTAAATCCCGGTAGCTCATAAGCGCTAAGGGTGCCAAAAAGTGCTGACAGAACTGACGATACCCCACCCAGGGAGATCCCTCTATGTAATTCTCGAACGAGAGCGTATCTATAAACATGGGTTGGCCGTGCCAGAATTGCACATTAAAGGCGCTTGCGTCTTTCAAAATCATGTTATGATCAAGCGCTTTTTTCTGAACTTCCAAGGTCAAAAGAGCGGCGTCTTTCAGCTGGCTGAAAGACCATTCGTAAGGATATGATATGAACGGTATCTTTTCGGGAGAAATAATCTTGTAGACCTCTCTTCTTTTAGGGGAATTTAATTTGATTTCCCGATGAGGAACTAATAGTCCACTACCTATCAATGCTTCGTAAAGCCCAGACTCTTTTGCGCAGTCATAATGTTCCTTATAACAGTAATTTACGTTTCGGTATATCGTTCCGCCCTTCGCAAAAAGAGAGCCGCCTGGATCTCGAAAAGAACTCGGAATCTCCGTTCGATTAAACCTGCTCATCGGTTTTCTTATCCTCATCTTTTTCATCCAGTGGCGTCCCGGCTTGATCGGAGCCGAAAGGTTTTTTCAACCTCCGCCACAATACTCTGAGGTAAAAAGCTGCGCCCAAAATGCCCGCCAAAATTGCTTGAACTATGAAGCTGCCTGTTCCCAAGTCAATATAAGCTTCGGCGGTTAGCGGATTCACCAGTCCCAAGAACGAAAGAAGCAAAATCCATGCCGTCATTTCTTGCTTAGAAAGTATCATGGATGCGATAGGATAGGATAGGATTCAGTGCAGTTGAGGGATTATTTCCTCGCACCAGGCGTGGAGCACCAGCGCGTGAATTTCCTGGACGCGCGCCGTCGTGCTGGACGGCACGATAATAGCTACGTCGCACTTCTCCCGCGCCGCGCCGCCGTCCCCGCCCAAGAGCCCGACGACTTGAAGCCCTTTTTTCTTTGCTTCCTCCATTGCTAAGAGGACATTCCGTGAATTGCCACTCGTCGTGATTCCCAAAAATACATCTCCTCTATCACCGAATGTCTGCACTTGCCTTGCGAATACGCCGTCGTATCCGAAATCGTTCGCCCAAGCGGTTAAAAAAGAAGTGTCCGTGGTAAGCGCCAAAACAGGATAGCCGCTGCGCTTTTCTTTCTTCAACGTCGCTACGAATTCCGCCGCGAAATGCTGGGCGTCGGCGGCGCTTCCGCCGTTCCCAGCGACAAGTATTTTCCCGCCGCCCAAAAGCGCCGCCCGGAGCAATTCCCCGGCCTTTTCAAAGCCGGTCCCGAAAGACGGGTCCGAACCGACTTTCCGGAGTAAATCTTCCAATTCCCGCGCGCTTTCTGCAAACATGGTGCTAAAATTATAACTTGATCCAGCCCTCGGACACTATCTCCGCCGGATGCCCGTCTGCGTACCATCTCTCCGGCGCAACCACGATCTTCCCGGGGTTCTCGTTCAACCATGCACCCCACCAAGAGAAAGTGCTGTTGGCGACAATATTGTGTTTACAAAGCGACATAAACCGCAAATGAGAAGCGCCGCTGGGTCCGCCCAAAGACTCTTCAACAAAGGTCGCAGGGGAGGTTATTTTCAGATTCTCACGGCACCACGGGACATCGTCGGAGAAAACGAAGAAATGTAACTGTTTGACGCGAGAGGAAACATAAGTAATCGCGCGGCTGTAGTAATTAAGGTCGGTTTTCCCGTGCAGGTCCTCCACTCTTTTCATAGTCGCATAATCCCCCCGGCGGATATGCACGGAAACGGAGTTGGTTTTCCGAATTTCTTCTGCGAACCGCGCCGCTTCGCCAGTCAGTCCGTCCCTGAATCTGAACGCCGCCTTTACATCCTCCGCCGCCTCGCGGAAATATTTTTCCGTCTGCCAGCGGCCCCAGAGCACTGCATTGTCCCGGGTCATAAGCACGTCTGGATCAAAATGCCGCTCATCCTTTTCTTTTACGATGCGGCATATCCCAAGCGTGCGGCGCAGCTGCATTAAAGCGAGGTCAAGTCCGAGCCAAAAGCCGGGAACCGGCAGAGCGGAGGAAGTCCGGGAAAGGAACGAAAATCGCGGCTTGAGCATAAAACCGTCCAGCGCGTAAGTGCGGTAGGCAAAATCCCTTCGCGGAAAGCGGTCGTTCAAAAATGTCGTATCCAAAAGGAGTTCGCTCTTGTTTTTCTTCGCGAGGTTCAAGCCCAAAGCGTATTGGAACATCTGGTTGCCCAGGCCGCCGCGAAGGAAAACGGTTATCATGCACTCCGCGCTTTCACCACTTGCTCCGCGACCCACGCATATGTCTTGCGCAAACCGTCTTCCAGTTTTGCCGACGGCGCCCAGCCAAGTTTCTCCCGGATAAGCTTGTTATCCGAGTTCCGCCCGCGGACGCCCAAGGGGCCGGGAACGTGCTTTACCGAAAGTTTTTTTCCGGCAATCCGCATAACCGTATCCGCAAGCCGGTTTATGCTAACCATCTCTTCCGAGCCGATGTTCACCGGTCCGGTAAAATCCGAGTCCATCAAACGCCTCACTCCTTCCAGGCATTCATCAATATAGAGGAAGGATCGCGTCTGCTCGCCGTCGCCCCAAATCTCTATCTCTCTCCCGTCCGCAGTTTCCGCAACCTTGCGGCAGATCGCCGCAGGGGCTTTCTCTCTTCCCCCTCGCCACGTTCCCTCCGGCCCGAAAATATTGTGGAAGCGGGAGATGCGCACGTTCAAGCCGTAGTTTCTGTTAAAGGCGAGGTATAAGCGCTCGCTGAAAAGCTTCTCCCAGCCGTACTCGCTGTCCGGTTCCGCAGGGTAGGCGGAGTCCTCCGAACATTTGGGGTTCTGGGGGTCGGTCTGATTGCGAGCGGGGTAAATGCACGCCGAAGAGGAGTAGAAAACTTTCCTTATACCTTTTTTATGTCCGTAGAAAACGGCATGTAGGTTGATCTGGGCGGAATTGTGCATTACGTTAGCATCGTTGTCGCCGGTGAAGATATAACCCGCTCCGCCCATGTCCGCTGCGAGTTGATAGACCTCATCGAATGGCCGGTCCAAAACCTTTTCCCAGGTGCCCTCCAGTCGCAGATCGCCGATCACAAAATCGTCCGCCGCTGTTTGGCTGAACTCCGGGTATTTCAAATCCACGCCACGCACCCAGAAGCCCTCGTTTTTCAAGCGGCGGACCAGATGGCTGCCGATGAAGCCGCCGGCGCCGCAGACCAATGCATTCTTTTTATTGCTGCTTGCCATTTGCTATTTGTCGCTCTCCGGCAATTCTTCTAAAACGCCTTGAACCCTTTCGTCCGATGACCAGTTGTTCGCGATTCTCTCTCCCACTTCTCTGGCTTTCTCAAAATCCCCGACCAAGCGGTAAGCGTCGAAAAGTCCGTAAAGGAACTGGGGCCGATCCGGCGAAAGACGCAAGCCCTTCTCGAAATAAGCTATGGTTGCGGCGAGATGCCGTCCGTCCCGGGTTTTCATGAGCGCCGCCTGATGCATCAGGCCCAGTACATAGAGATCCTGGCTGAAACTCATCCCCCGGCCGCGCTCAATGATCGGAGTATAGAACGACTCCGCAAAATTGACCAACCTTTCCGGCTCGGCGGTTCCTCCCTGGATCAAATCCAAAACCATCCCGGTCGCCTGGCGCACGAGTTCCTCCTGGCCTATCGGCGAGGGCGCAAGAAGCGGACCGGACATTATGCTCTCAAACAGTTCCGGAGTGAGCTTGTCGTTTGCGGAAATCGTCTCCACCGCCCGCATCCCGCGAATGAAAGCGGCGGACTTTCTCATTGGAAGGAAACTGCCCAAGTACGCGAGAGCGACGAGCATCGCCGCGAGCGTCACGCCGATGGTTTTTCTAATGAGCGGTTGCATTCTTATATAGAATATGGCTGGCGAACGCGAGGAAGATGAAAACGTTCATATATATCGGCAGGACGTCAAAAAGCACCAGGCCCTGAACGAGATAACCGACCGGCAGGGCGAGCATCAAACCCTTCAAAACCGGCCCGCGCTGCGCCTTCTTGAGCAACTCCCAAAAGAAAGTCGCCCAAATCCCCAGGAAAGCCGCGAGGCCGAGAATTCCGGTTTCCGCAAGGTAGTCGAAGACGATACTGTGCGCACGATCGAACCAGGTCTCGGTGTTTTGACCGGGCACGAAGTGGCGCGGATCGAGATACCTGTCAAAAACTGCGCTGAAATTTTCCGGTCCCCATCCCAAAAGCGGCCGCTCCTTGAATCCCTGCCACGCCGAATTCCATGTCCAAAGACGGGTTTGCACGGTTTCGGCGCCGAAGTTCAAGTCCAAAAGCCGGCCGCCGGCGAAATTATTTAAGAAATCGGCGCCACGCACGGAAAAAAGAACACCTCCGGTCAAAACTAAAACTAAGAGTGCCGCTATGCTGAATTTCCGGAGCTGGCCTTCGTCCTTCAGGGCCGCGAACGCCAGAAACGCGACAACTGCCGCGCCCAGCCCCAAAAAGGCGCCGCGTGTCTGGCTCAACATAAAGAAAAGAAGGAAAACAAAGAGCAACCCCGAGTAGGCAAGGGCGACTGGGAGTCGCCGGCTTTTTCCGCTCCACCAAAGCCACAATGCGTAAAACATTGAGAACATAAGATAAGGAGCCACGTAGGCGGGATTGCCCAAAGAACCTTGGAACCGCGCAAGGGGGTGAAAAAGACGGCCTAAGGTGGAAGGAGCAAAAGGTTTATCCTCGGCGCGATATTGGCCAAAAAATCCAGGCACGAATCCGGCAGCAAGCACGCCGTACAAAATCATGAGTATGGCGGCCGCAAGAGACAGCCAGAACAACTTTCGCCAGTCCTTTTCTTCCCGGAAAAGCAACGCGAGCAAAACGAAGAAAGCGTAATAGTGCAGCATCTGAAATCCGCCGTCGCCGCGTTCGTAGTTAGACCAGAAAGCGGCGCTTGCGTCATAGGCAAAAATGGAAGCTAAAAGGAAAACGCCGACGAAGACACTTACGGCAATAACTAGCGGCTTACGGAAAAGTTCTTTCAACCGCTGGGGAGCAATCTTCGCTCCCTCCGGGTCAAATGCCCACCACAGGATGAAAGAAGCCAGCGCCATCTCCACCGCCACCCGGAAAAAGTAGTACTTGCCGCCGATGAACGGGAAGAAAGTGGAGGGCAAAACCACGACCACGGCGAAGACCGAGGCGTAGAGAAAAAATTTGGAGAGCTTAAGGAACACGTTACTTGGCGTATTCCACCGCCCGGACCTCCCGTATGACGTTCACTTTTATCTCGCCGGGATATTTGAGTTCCGACTGTATCCGGTTCGCGATCTCCCGCGCCAACTCCAGTGCCCGGAAGTCGTCCACTTTCTCCGGCACAACGAAGACCCGCAGCTCCCGCCCGGCGGAAATGGCGTAGGCCTGCTTCACCCCCGGGAACTCCAGCGCGATCTTCTCCAGGTCGGCCAGACGCTTGATGTAGTTCTCCACACTATCCCTACGCGCTCCCGGCCGGGCGGCGGAGATCACGTCCGCCGCGGTTATGACGTAGGCCTCGGGATTGGCGTAGGGATAGTCCTCGTGGTGGGACTGCATCGCTTCTATCACCCGGTCGTCAATGCCGTACTTTTTCAAAATCTTCCGGCCGATCTCCACGTGCGTGCCTTCCACTTCATGGTCGATCGCTTTGCCAATGTCGTGGAGAAGCGCGGCTTTTCTCGCCACCTCCACGTTCAGCCCCAACTCCGCGGCGATCATCGCCGCGATATAAGCCATCTCGACGGAGTGAGTGAGAACGTTCTGGCCGTAACTCGTACGGAAATGCAGACGGCCGATGAGTTGGAGTATCTCTTTAGGCATATCATACACTCCGACCTCCATCGCCGCCGCCTCCCCTATCTCCAAGATCCGCTTTTGCATCTCCTCTTTCGCTTCCTCCACCTTCTCCTCTATTTTCGCCGGCTGGATGCGCCCGTCCTTTATGAGCTTGGCCAAAGCCAGGCGCGCGATCTCCCGCCGGTAGGGATCGAAAGAAGAGATGACCACGGCATCCGGGGCTTCGTCGATTACGAACTCCACTCCGGTCGCCCGTTCCAGGGCGCGGATGTTCCGCCCTTCCCGGCCGATGATCTTGCCCTTAATCTCTTCGTTCTCCAGAGGGAAAACGCTCGTAGTCACCTCCGATATGTGGGAACGGGCATAGCGCTGCAAGGCGACGGTGATCACGTCCATCGCTTTCTTCTCTATCTCCTCGTGCCGCTCCTTGTCCATTTTCTGGAGGGTTTGGGCAAGCTCCTGGGCGTTGTCTTCCCGAACCTTCGCCAAAAGCTCGCGCTTGGCCTCTTCCCGGCCCAAACCGCTCACCCGCTCCAATTCCGCAACCGCGTTCTTCCTGACCTCTCCGATCTTCTCCGTTTCCGCCGCGAGTTCTCCCGTCTTCCGCCGCAACTCTTCTTCGCTCTTGCCCAGAGCGGAAACTTTCTTGTCCAGATTTTCCTCCCGCTCCAAAAGGCGGGACTCCAACTCGGCGATTTTATCCCGCCGCTTTTCTTCTTCTTTCTTCGCTTCCTCTAAGAGGGAAGCGGCCTTTTCCTTGGCTTCAAGGATTACCTCCTTGGCCTGAGATTCCGCCGATTCTTTAAGCTTTTGCGCCCGCTGCCGGCGCAAAAGATACCCGAAGACGACGCCCAAAACCAAGCCCAGCCCCGCAAGGGCTAAAGAGTTTATATCCATGGAATTTGATATTTAAATTCTTCATGAGGTTGACGTTTTAGATGACTCCATCATAGCACTTCGCTGCGCCCCCGGTCAACTGCGCTCCGGCCTTCGCCCTCGGAGGCCCGGCGTCGGTTTTCGTAGAGCAGAAAACCGCGCCTGCATCTCGGCCAAATCGTTCCTACTCTTCTTGCACGGGTAGATGTTTAGTTGTGGACGATGATTCTTTTAACCACGTCGTATCTGACGTCAGAACCAATGTAGATTTGGCCTCCGATAGCGCCTCCTCCGGGCGAAGGCCTGCGCGCTGGGCAGGCATTGGATCTATAGGCCGCTCCTGATTCCGCTAAGCAGACCGTCTCGCAGGCCGAGCGGGCAGGGTGTCCGAAGGACGAGCGAGGCCGAATGGCCAGCGAAAACCCTCGCTGGGGGTTTGAGCGGTAGCGAGGGCATAGCCCTGCGTGGCGCGAAGCCGTACAATATAAACCGATATGGCGAAAAGCGTAGTGCTTATAATCCTGGACGGCTGGGGTATAGGCCCGGAAAACGACGCCAATCCGATGCACGTGGTGAAACCGGAAATCTTCAAGTTTCTGGAGGAAAACTATCCGGTGACGAGCCTGCAGGCCTCGGGCATATCGGTGGGTCTCCCCTGGGGCGAGGTCGGAAACAGCGAGGTCGGGCATCTCACTTTGGGCGCGGGCAAAGTCATCTACCAGTACTATCCCAAAATCACAATGGCCGTCCAAGACGGCACGTTTTTTGAGAATCCCGCGTTAAAGAATGCCTTCACACATGCGAAACAAACCGGCAGCAGCGTGAATTTGGTGGGGCTTTTGACCAAAGCAAACACTCACGCGTCGCTCGACCATCTTCAAGCGCTCCTAAAAATGGCGGAAAAAGAGGGTTTAGATCGGGTGAATCTCCATCTTTTCGCCGACGGCCTGGACAGCCCGCCCAAGTCCCTGCCGCAATTCCTTAAGCAAATCCCCCTGGACAAACTCGCGACCTTAACCGGCCGCTACTACGCAATGGATCGGAACGAGTCCTGGCAACTGGTAGGGAAGGCCTACGAGATAATGACCTCCCCCGGCGAGCCGACCGGAGAACTCGGCGCGCTTTTGGACACTTTTTATAAAAGGGGTATGTCCGAGGAGTTCCTACCGCCTTTACGGCTCCTCCCCGGCCGCGAGATAAAAGACGGCGATGCCCTAATCTTCTTCAACTTCCGAGAGGACGGAATCCGGGAGTTAAGCGCCGCCTTCCTCCAGCCCGATTTCCAAAACTTCCCCCGGAAACAATTCCAAAACCTGTACCTCGCTACCCTTACCCGCTACAGCGAAAGCTTCCAAAATCCCGTTGCTTTCCCGGCGGACAAGGTGGAGCGCCCCTTGGGCCGGGTCCTCTCCGAGGCGGGGAAGAGCCAGCTTCGCCTTGCGGAGACCTACAAGTACGCCCACGTGACCTCCTTCTTCAACGGCTATCGGGAAGAAGCGTTCAAGAACGAGTACCGGGCGCTCGTGCCTTCGCTCCAGATAACCCACCCGGACGAGAGGCCGGAGCTTATGGCCGCGGCAGTGACCGACCGCTTGGTCCAGGCGGTCCAAGGCGGCGGCTTTGACTTTATCCTCGTAAACTATTCCAACCCGGACACCATCGCCCACACCGGCAACTACGATGCCTGCCTCCAAGCGGTGCGGGTTATGGATCGGGAGATCGGACGGGTTTTGAAGGCAGTTGAAAGTACGGACACGACGCTCGTCCTCACCTCCGACCACGGTAACCTGGAGGAGGTTCTAAGTCCGTTGACCGGCATCATTGAGACCCAGCACGACCCCAACCCCGTCCCGCTCCATCTCGTGGGCGCGGAGTTCAAAGGCAAAAAGTTCGTCAACTGGCGGGACATTCGGAACGAAACCGTGGGTATTCTCGCGGATGTCGCCCCGACCGTGCTCGCGCTTATGGGCATTCCGCAGCCGCCGGAGATGACCGGGAAAAACCTGCTCAAAGAACTAGTGTTATAAGGGCGCTCGGCCTCGCGGCTCGTCGGGGTCGGCGTTGTTTTGCTCCCCGCCCGAAACGCTGCGCGTATCGCTGCGGGCGGGCAGCGGCAAAACCCACCTGTGTCCCTGCCTGCCGGCAGGCAGGTCGGCCAGCCGACCGAGCACATAAGGAACTTATGTACTCGGACCAAGCTCAGCTTGGCCTGCGACACACCCCGCCGAGCCGCCAGGCCTCGCCGTACGGGAGCGCAGCCCCGCTTCCCGAGGTAACCTGAAGCGGAGGCGGCGTCAAAATGAAGGAGGGAGGCGAAGATTTTACGGTAAGGAAATTTGATGGTCCGATGGTTGCGAGGGGAACTGTCAAATTTCCCCGTAAAATCGAGCCGAGCGACTGTCATTTTCGCCGCCGGAGCGGGTTCTGAGGGAAGCGGGGCGGAGCGGCTGTGGTAGAATAGAGCTATGAGGTTTTTGGCCAAAATAATCCTCGCGGTCGTCGTGAACGGCGTGGCGCTTATGGCGGCGGCGTACTTCCTGCCCGGTTTTGAGCTAAAGAACGACCTTGTCGCCGTCGCCTGGATCGCACTGGCGCTCACTGCCTTGAACTACACCGTGAAGCCGGTCCTCAAGCTCTTCCTGGGGCCGATAATAGTGCTCACCCTTGGCCTGGGGCTTGTTATCGTAAACGCGGTCATTCTTTATCTCCTTGACATTTTCTCGCCAGATCTTACCATTCAAGGCGCTTTGACCCTCATTTACGCCTCGGTTTTGATCGGCGTCGTGAACTTCATCTTCCACCTGGCGACCAAGAAAAGTTAGCATCTTATATACTTATATGCTCATCCCGATACTTCAGATAATAGTTTCCGTCGCGCTCATAGTCCTTATCCTGCTTCAGGAACGCTCGGCGGGGCTTTCCGGCATCTTCGGCGGAGAAGGCGGTTTTTACCAGACGCGGCGCGGTCTGGAAAAATTGATCTTTGTTGCGACTATCGTTCTTACGATCGTCTTCCTTGCGCTTGCGGTTCTGCAGTTGTACCTCGGCTGATGACATCGCTAAAAAAAATTTTCCTGGCGTGGAACCTGCGGGAGCGGTTCATCTTCTGGATCGCGGCCGGAGTGTTTTTCGTGAGCTCCGTCGCCCTCGCCGGCGCGGCTCTTCAGGAATCGACCACCGTCGTCCCGGCAAAAGGCGGGGAATACATTGAGGGCGTCGTCGGCCAGCCGACCTACGTGAACCCGGTTCTCGCCGCGAGCGAAGCGGACAAGGTCCTGGTTCGCCTCCTTTTCGCCAACCTCACTGCTCTTGCCGACAAGATCGAGCCGGAGGAATCTGGAAGGGTCTGGCGGGTGCGCCTCAAGGAGGATCTGCGCTGGTCGGACGGCGCGCAGCTCACCTCGGACGATGTGATCTTTACGGTAGAACGGATCCAGGATCCCGAAACCCAGTCGCCGCTATTTATGAGCTGGCAAGGGGTGGCGGCGAACCGCTTGAGCGAGCTGGAAGTCCAATTTAATCTGGTTGCGCCATACCCGTTTTTCACCCAGAACCTGGAAGGGCTGTATATTTTGCCCAAACATATTTTCGCGGACACGCCCTCCGCCAACTGGCGGCTTTCAAAATATAATCTGGAACCGGTCGGCAGCGGCCCCTATAAATACGAGAAACACCTCCTATCTCCGAATGGCTTCGTGGACAATTACCTCCTCGCAGAAAATCCGGCTTACGTCGGCGGGGCGCCGCTCATCCAAAAATTCGGAGTCCGCTTTTTCTCCAAAGCGGAGGATCTCGTAAAAGCGTTCAATGTCGGGGAGGTCGGCGGCTTTGCCGGCCTCACCCCCGAAGCCGTATCCCAGGTTAACCGCCCCTATCAATCCCTCTCTTTCCAGTTGCCTAGCTACTACGCGGTCTTCTGGAACCAAAGCCAGAACCTGGCGCTCAAAGACAAAACAGTGCGCAAGGCCTTGAGTTTGGCGGTGGATCGCAGCCAGCTTGTGCAAGATATTTTCGGTGGACGGGCGGCGGCAGTGGATGGCCCCGCTCCTTCGGCGGGCGAGCCGGTCGCGGCCCTCGCACCCGAAGAAATCGCATCCATTTTAGATGAAGCCGGTTGGAAGGCGGGCGAAAACGGCGCCCGGGAAAAGGCCGTAAAAAACGGTAAAATCCCCCTGGAATTCACCCTGACCCTGCCGGATGTGCCCTTCCTTCTCAAAACCGCGGAAGAGCTTAAAACCGCCTGGGAGAAAATCGGCGCGCGGGTGAATCTATCGCCGGTCGCGGCCCAAGAGATCGCCCAAGGACCGATCAAAAACCGTGAGTATCAGGCGCTCCTCTTCGGTAACATAATGAACCCGCCCGGGGACCTCTATTCTTTCTGGCATTCCAACGAGCGTTTCTACCCGGGATTGAATCTTTCCCTCTATAGCAACCCGGAGGCAGATAAAATTATGGAATCCATCCGGCGCGAGTTCGATCCCGCGACGCGGGAAGAAAAACTCGCGGAACTGAATACGATCATCAAAAGCGACTACCCTGCGGCGTTCCTCTATTCTCCGAGCTATGAGATGATCGCGACCAAAGACCTGCGCGGCGTATCTACCGGCCTCGTCTCCGACCCGGCGGACAGGTTCCGGAACGTGAATCAGTGGCACCTCAAAACCGCGCGGGCGCTTAAATAAGGGTCTTTGCCCGCGAGGACGAGTCCCTTGGCGGCGAAGTCCGAGCGTCGCAAACACCTTAATTTTAACAAAATTGGCATGGATCCGTTTCTAAAAAACATCCTGGAATTCAACCGCCAGCTTACGACGGCCGGGCTCCAGCTCTCCAACCTCAAGCGGCTGAAAAAAGGCGGCTATGACTCCGTTCTCATAGTCGGAATGGGCGGCTCTGGCCTCGCCGGCGAACTTCTGAAAGATGTGCAGGAGGAATTGGGACTCAAGGTTCCGGTTTTCACCTGGAAAGATTACGGCCTGCCCGAACCGGAAACGTTCGGTGCAAAGAAACCGCTCTACCTCTTCGTCTCTTTCTCCGGCAACACCGAAGAAACACTCTCCGGCTTCAAATCTGCTCTAAAACCTAAAACCTATAACCTAAAACCTCATTCCATTGCGGCCGTTGCCCACGGCGGCGAACTCGCCCGCCTCGCGAAGCGCGCGGGAGCACCACTGGTTCTCTTTCCGGCCGCAGATCCCGTTAGAAGTCCGACATTCGGCCCCGCGAATGTCGGCAGAAACCGGGGGTTTCTTACTTCTAACGGGACAGACTTGAATCCCAGGCAATATACTGGTAGGATGTTCTACGCACTGATCCAAGTACTCCGGGCCGCCCGCCTTATTTCTTCCGAGCCGCAGACCTACATCCGGCTCCAACCCGCGTCTTTCAAAAAGGAGGGTGCATATCTCGCCAAACGCCTTAAGGGCAGGGTCGTGCTCCTCTACACCGACCGGCGAAGCCATGGCCTGGGCTATGTCTGGAAAGCTAAATTAAACGAAACCGCAAAGCAGCTCGCTTTCCTGAACGCCGTGCCTGAGATGAACCACAACGAGCTCACCGGCCTTGTTTTCCCAAAAACCAAGCTGGCCGCGCTATTCATAAGCGATACGTCCGCCCCTGCGGCCGGGGCAGGGCGGACGCGGAAAAGAATCCGGATCAATCTCAAACTTTTAAAGAAGAAAGGGGTGCAAGCAGAGGAAGTTCCGCTCCAGGGCAAGAGCCGGATGGAGAAGATGTGGAATTCCATAATGCTCGCGGACTGGACCGCATACGAACTTGCCAAGATGAACGGCGCGGACCCGGCGGAGATCAAAATAGTTGAAGAGTTGAAAAGTTCGATGAAAAAATAATCTTGGCCGAGAGCCCAGGTGGTGGAACTGGCAGACACGCAGCGTTCAGGGCGCTGTGGCCGCAAGGTCGTGGGAGTTCAAATCTCCCCCTGGGCACCGAAAAAATGATCAAAAAAACAATTAAAACCAAAACGGTCTCTCCGCACGGGCGTCTGCACGTCAAGACGGCAAAGATAGCCGAAGACAAAGAGCCGCCGGTGCGCTGGGCGGCTTTGGGCGGCTTGGAGGAGATCGGCCGGAATATGATGTTCTTGGAGTACAAGAACGAGATCATCATAATTGACGTCGGCTTGCAATTCCCGGAGGAAGAAACACCCGGGGTGGACTACATCATCCCCAACGTCTCTTATCTGGAGGCGAGGCGCGATAAGATCCGCGGCATCGTCATCACCCACGGCCACTACGACCACATCGGCGCCCTGCCCTACGTTCTGGGGAAACTGGGCAACCCCCCGATATACGCCACCCAGCTCACCAAAGAAATAATCCTGAAGCGGCAGGAGGACTTCCCGAACATGCCCAAGCCGGTTTTCATCGTGGTCAAAGCCGGCGAGACCCACCAGCTTTCGGAACACTTCATCTTGGAGTTCTTCGCGGTGGAACACAACATTCCGGAGGGCGTAGGCATGGTCGTAAGCACTCCGGCTGGCAAAGTTGTCCATCCCGGCGAGTTCAAATTTGACTACGACCGCGACGGCAAACCACGCAATATGGACGTCTGGGAAAACGTCGGCAAGCAGGGCATCCACACCCTGTTCCTGGATTCCACCGGCGCGGAAGTCCCGGGTTGGTCCCTTTCCGAACGGGTGGTGGAAGAGGAGCTGGAGAAACTCTTCCGGGCGGCCAAGGGCAGGATAATCGTCGCGACTTTCGCCTCCCTCCTCGGCCGCATCGCGGAGATCGTGAAGATCGCCGAGCGTCTCGGCCGGCACATTGCTCTCTCCGGCTATTCCTTGAAAACCAACATGGATATCGCCTTGAGCTTGGGCTACGTCAAGGTAGAACAGGGTACCATAGTCCGGCTGGAAGACATCCACAAGTACCGGGATGACAAGCTCTTGATCCTCTCCACCGGCGCCCAGGGCGAACCGCGGGCAAGCCTGGTCCGGATCGCAAGCGGCGAGCACAAACAGGTTACCTTAAAGAAAACGGATACCGTCATCCTTTCCTCGTCCATCGTCCCGGGGAACGAAGCCAGCGTCCAGATATTAAAGGACAATATCGCCCGCCAGTGCCCGAACGTTTTCCACTATAAGATGCTGGACATCCATTCGAGCGGCCACGCGCCGATAGAGGAATTAAAGACCGTGATGAAACTGGTGAAACCGCATTTTTTCCTTCCGATCCACGGCTATTACTTTATGCGCATGCGGAACGCCCGCCACGCCCAGGAGGTCTTGGGACTGCCGCCGGAGAGAACCATCGTTGCCGACAACGGCCTAGTAGTAGAAATGCGCAAGGACAGGGTGGTGCTCACCGAAGAACAGGTGCCCGCCTCCTACGTGATGGTGGACGGCTTGGGTGTGGGCGACGTGGAAGAAGTCGTGCTGCGGGACCGCCGGAGCCTAGCCCAAGAGGGAATGGTCGTCGCCATCGTGACCATAGACCGCAACCGCGGCGGGCGTCTCCTAAAGAATCCGGACATCATCTCCCGCGGCTTCATCCTCCTCAAAGAGAACCAGGAAATTCTGGAAGGCATCCGCAAGCGCATCCGGGGCATCATTTCCCGCTTGCCCGCCCACCAGACAGTGGAACCGGACTATCTGAAGGCGCTCATCCGCGACCAGATCGGCCAGTTCCTTTATAACAAGACGAAACGCAGGCCGATGATATTGCCCGTGGTTATAGAGATATAGCCAGCTTTACGCTTTTGCCGTTTATTCTTATCTCTTCCATGCCTGTCCCGACCTGCCCCGACTGAAACGTCGGGGCCGCAGCGTCGGGACTTTCGCCTTCGGAAACGCTCCGAAGGTAGGTTTTTTTACGGTCAAACAATTCCAGCGCTTTCTTAACGTCGGTGTCGTCGGTCTTATAGGTAAGCGCCGCCATTTCTCCCACCTTGAGTCCCTGCTTCTTGCGCAGTTCCTGAACTGCCCGTTCCAAAGCGCGCACCATACCTTCCAGGCGCAGCTCATCGGAAATCGAGGTGTCCAGATAGAAATTCAGAACCCGAGAGACCCCCGCCATCACTTCTATATTCTCCCCTTTCTCGCTCGAGAGGGTCGGGTCGAATTTCTTCACGTTCAACTCGCCCAAAAGTACCTGCATCAACTCCGCGCTGGGGGTCATATCTTCCTTGGTGAAGAACGCGAGGCGCGGCAGGGGCTGGCGCACCGGAACGTTCAGGGTTTTCCTCACCGCCTGGCCCAAGGACGCCGCTTCCCGGACGGTTGCCATATCCCGCAGGAGATCTTTCTCCTCCGGCGCAAGCTCTCTCGCTTCCGGCCAGTCCGAAAGATGCACCGATTCATCAGGTTTTAGGTTATAGGTTTTAGGTTTTAGATCCTGGTAGATAAGTTCGGAGATATACGGCATAACCGGTGCGATAACTTTGGAGGCGTTCAAAAGCGAGTGCCGCAGAACCGCGAAAAACTCCGTGTCCGTCCGGCCGCGGCTGCGGCGCAAGTACCAAGTGGAGAGATCGTCAACGTATTCGGAGATAATGCGCGTCGCGCGGACGGTATCGTATCGATCCAGATTTTCAGTCACTCCGTTAACTAACTCCTGGGTGCGTACGGCTATCCAGCGGTCAAGAATATTCGCGGTCTTCCCGGCCAAGCCGCCCGGCGGCGGCTCGTATCCCGCCTCCGCGGCGTATGTCTGATAATAATTGAAGACGTTCCAGAGGATGAGGACCACCTTCCGGTACGTGTTCTGCACCTCTTTCTCGCTGAAGTTCAGATTATCCGCCTGCATCACCACCGAGTTCGTAAGATAGAAGCGCAACGCATCCACGCCGTATTTATTGATCACCTCCCACGGATCCGGGAAATTGCCTTTGGACTTGCTCATTTTGGAGCCGTCTTCGGCCAAAATCGTGCCGGTCGTGACCACGTTCTCAAACGGCGCCTTGCCGAAAAGGGCGTAGGAGACGACGTGCATCACGTAGAACCACGCCCGGGTCTGGGCGATGTATTCCGCCACGAACTGCGCCGGCAGGCGCTTGTCTCCCGACGCTCTCGGTCGGGACCCCGACTCCCGACTCGTCGGGACGTCGGGGAAAAACTCCTTATTATCAAAAGGATAGTGATACTCCGCAAAGGGCATTGAGCCCGCTTCCACCCAGGAATCAAAGATTTCCTTTACCCGTCGCGCTTCCCCGCCGCAGGTCGGGCACTTTAAAACCACATCATCAATGTACGGCCGGTGGAGATCATCAATGCCCACGCTTATCTCAAACGGCTCTCCCGTCCTCGGATAGCCCAGCTCCGAGCCGTAGTACTTCTGGACCAACCACAGCGGGTCGCCATGGCCGACAATTAGAATCCTCTTGTTTTGGTAATTTTTATCCGCTTCCTTTATGAAGCTGACCATCCGCGCCTGGATCTCGGTCCATGTTTCCCCGCCCTCCGGCGCTTCCGTCCAACGGTCGCGTTTAGAAGCGAACTCTTCGTGATATTCTTTCTCACTCCTACCCTCAAAAGTGCCGGTGTTGTACTCCCGCAAGCGCTTGTCGGTCTTTGCCTCCACCCCAAGCACCTTGCCGACGATCTCGGCCGTACGCCTGGTTCTCAAAAAGTCGGAGGTGAATATTAGGTCCACGCCGCCCTTGGCCTTTATTTTCTCGGCAATTCCCTCCGCCTCTTTCACTCCTTTCTCCGTCAGATCATATTTATCATTTTCTGTCCGTCCATTCACGACCTCCCGGACGTTCTTCTCCGCCTCTCCGTGGCGGGTGAAATAGAAAGTATTGGTGCTCAAGCCCAGTTCCTTAATGCTCCCCACCACAACCGGCGGGCAATTTTTATCACCTGCCTGCGCAGGCAGGCATTTCCAGACCGGAATCGGATTTCCCCAATAGCGGTTGCGGGAAATGTTCCAGTCCGGCGCGGATTCCACGCTTTTCTCATAGCGGCCGTGCTTCAAATGCTCCGGGAACCAGTTTATCTCCCTGGAGTTGGAGTCAATCAGTTCTTTTTTCATCTTCTGGATGTTGATGAACCATGCCGGAATCGCATTGTAGTAGAGAGGATTGCCGCATCTCCAGCAGTGCGGATAGGAGTGGGTCACTTTTTCTTTGCGTAGAAGCAAGCCACGCTTCTCCAGGTCGGCGATTATGATTGAATCGGCATCTTTGAAATACTTGCCGCGCAGGAATTCCGGCGCCTTGTCGTTGAACTTGCCTCTGTCGTCCAGCATCGGCACGACCGGGAGCCCAACTTTCTGACCCAACTCGTAGTCCTCTTCGCCATAGACGACCGCAGTGTGCACGATGCCTGTGCCTTCCTCGGTGGAAACGAAGTCAGCTGCGTACACCTTAAAAGCGGCCTGCCCTTCGGAGCCTTGGCGAAGAATGGGGATGTCAAAAAGCGGTTCATACTCCAAACCGACGAGTTCCGAGCCCTTGAATTCTTCCACTATGTCATTGCGAGGCGCCGTAGGCACCGCGGCAATCCCTTGAGATTGTTTCCCGCCACTGCCCTGCATCGCGGTCGCAACGACGGCACTAACCCTATCTTTCGCTAAAATGTAAAACTCCTCCTCAACTCTAACTTTCACGTAATCAATCTTTTCTCCCACCGCTAACGCAACGTTTCCAGGCAAGGTCCATGGTGTCGTAGTCCAAGCCAGAAGATAGGTGTTTGGTGTTAGGTTATAGGTTTTAGAATCACTTTTAACATTTGAGCTTTTAACCTTGAACTTCACAAAGACGGCGTCTTCCACGACGTCTTTGTATGAATTGTCCATCGCCACTTCAAAGTTGGAAACCGGCGTCTCGCATCTCGGGCAGTACATCAAAACCTTCCGGCCCTCGTACACCAGCCCTTTGTCGTAAATTTGCTTGAACGCCCACCAGACCGACTCCATATAGTCCCTGTCCATCGTCTTGTAGGAGTTCTCAAAGTCAATCCAGCGCGCGATTCGCCGGACCATCTTCCCCCATTCGTCTGCGAACATAAGCACCTTCTCCCGGCAGGTGCGGTTGAATTTCTCTATCCCGATCTCTTCTATCTGCTTCTTGCCGGAGATGCCCAGTTCCCGCTCCACAACTTCTTCTATCGGCAGGCCGTGGCAGTCCCAGCCCCAGCGGCGACGGACGAAACGGCCCTTCATCGTCTGGTAGCGGGGAAAGAGGTCTTTGACGGTGGATGCCAAAATATGCCCGTAGTGCGGGAGGCCGGTAGCAAAAGGCGGCCCGTCGTAAAAAGTGTAGGGCTTGCCGCCTTTAGTCTTCTCTAATGACTTTTGGAAAACCCGGTTCTTTTCCCAGAAGTCCAGTATCTTTTCTTCCAGCTCTTTCGGATTCATCCCGTTAGAGACAGGAAACGCCTTAAGCGGTTCTCGAGGTAGCGTTTGCCTGGGCCACTCTTTAGGTACTTTTCTCGCGACCTTGCGTCATCTTCATTGAGACACGCCTCGTAGTATACGAGGTTCCAGGGGGCACGGCTCTTAGTCCAGGTTGATTTGCCTTCGTTATGCTGCTTAAGACGTTTCCGTAAGTCGTTCGTGCTACCGGTGTACCAATAGCTGCTTTTCTTGCTTTGGATAACATAGGTGTAGTACATAAGCTTGCGGTCTCTAACGGGATTAAGCACGAATCTAAAAATATCAGATTTTTTCCGGTGCGGAAATACCGAGGAGGCCGAGGCCGGTTTTCATAACACCGGCGGCTACGGCGACGAGCGCAAGCCGCGCCTCCCGCCTTTCCTTGTCTTCATCTTTGAGTATCGGCGTGGATTCATAGTAGGAATTAATCGCGTTCGCGAGTTCGTAGAGATAAACGGCGACGGCATTCGGGGCGCACGCCGCAGCCGCGGATTTCACTGCCTCCGGGAACTCCGCCATTTTCCTGATTAGCGCGAGTTCATTCTCTTCAATAAGGCGCGCTGCGTTCCACGTTCCACGTTCCACGCCCCGTGATTTGCGCAAGATACTGCGCAAACGTGCATAGGTGTATTGGAGATACGGCCCGCTGTCACCCTGGAAAGAGATTGATTTGTCCATGTCAAAAACAATGTCCCGGCCGACGCCCTGTTTCAAGATGGAGTAACGGATGGCGGCCAGGGCCACTTTTTCTTCTATCTCTTCGCGTTCTCTTTTGGTAAGCTCCTTGCGTTCGGCTACTTTTTTAGCCACCGCTTCTTTCAGCTGGTCAATCAGCGCCTCCGCGGTGATAACCTCGCCGGTGCGGGAGGACATTTTACCCGAAGGTAAGCGCATCATGCCGTGGCTAAGATGGACTGTTTTCTCCGCCGCTTCCGGCACTACCTGCTCCATCGCTTTCAAAACCACTCTGAAGTATTCATTGATTTCGTTTCCGGTCACGATAAACGATGCGTCCGGGTGATACAGGTCAAATTTTTTCTGGTTCAGTCCCAGCTCCTTGGCCTCATACGTCGGCAAGCCCTGGGAGTTTATAAACACTCTGTTGTGCAGGCCGTACTTCTCGCCGGGAAAGATAATCGCGCCTTCACTTTTTTGAAACACCTCCGGATGGGCCTTAACGAGCTTCACACCCACCGGTCCAACTTCGCTTTCAAAGAAATAATGGACGAACTTCGTGCCCAGCCGCCTATAAATCGTCTCAAAATAGTCTAAGCTCCACTTGCGGCCGAGATCGTATAATCTGTTTATTTCTTTGTCTGAACGGTTGTATACCTTGACGTTTATATCCTCCACTTGCTTCCTTAGCTCATCCTTATCTGGACCACCCCTCAAAGAACCGCTGATATCTTTCATATCGTAAGCGCCAGAGCCAACAGTATATGCATTAGCGAGATATCTTATTTTCTTATCTAGAGCGTCTCCTTTTCTGGGCAAGCTGCCTTGCAAAATATAGAGAATACCCCAAATGGTTTTAGCCACATGCAAACCAACGTCGCCCTGGTAATTCACGCGCAAGACCTTGGCCCCGGCGGCCTCGTGGAGGCGGGCGATGGCTTCGCCGATGACATTGGTCATGAGATGCCCAATGTGAAACTGCTTGAACGGGTTGGGGTCGGTGTACTCCACCATCACTTTCTTGCCTTTGAGCAAATCCAGACGGCCATAATCGCGGCTTGCGGCAATCTGCGCGAACTCCTCTTGGATGGCTTTCTCCGACAGCCAAAAGTTTATGAATCCCGGCGGGGCGACCTGAACATTTTGAATAAATCTCTGCGGGGCGACTTTCCGGACTCTCTCCGCGATTTCTTCAGCCACCGCCATCGGGCTGCGGCCCTTTTCCTTGGCCAAACGCAAGGCGAGGTTCGTGGAGTAGTGGCCAAATTCAGATTTAGCAGCCAGAGACAAGTCAAAATCGGCATGTTTGCCTGCCTGCGCAGGCAGGCCTGCCGCCTTCTTCAAGAGTTGAGCAAGCTTTCGCCGTATCACTTTTCAATTTTAACAAGGCGCAGCTCACCGCGGAAGAGCGATGCGAAAAACGTCTTCAAGGTGTCGTAGATGACCGGCAGTTCCAGGTAATCTATCGCGATCGCCGCCCAGGCAAGCCAGAGCGGGAAGGCCACGAGCGAGCCGCCCATGAACTTCTGGAGTACGAACTCGTCCGTAATCCAAAGTATGTGCAGCCACTGGGAGTTCAAAAAGAGAAGCATCCAGACGCTCTTCCAGTTGAAGCCCCGGCGCAGCTCGTCTATGTAGATTAGCGAAACGCCCAAAAGCGCCGGGATCTCGGTGTAGTCCACGAGCACCAGGAGTGTTTGCCAGAAAGCGTGCAGCGGGAAATAGCTCTCCGCAAAAAGGCGCATAGCGACCACGTGCGCGGAGAGCCACCAAAGGTGAGTAAGTTGCAGCAAAAACAAGCCGGTGGAAAGTCCGACCGTCAAAAGGTAGTTCCGCTCGTACCAGGACCAGAATTTAGCGACAAATTTACGCATTGGGCTATACTAATAAAGAATTCTACTATGAGCAATGCTGACTCACCAAAAGTTCTCGCCGAAAACCGGCGTGCCAGATTCGACTACGATATCCTTGAGACATACGAGGCGGGATTGGAGTTGATCGGCCAAGAGGTTAAAAGCGTGAAGGGGGGCAAGATGCAAATTTCCGGAAGCTATGCGCTCATCCGCCCGCCAGCATCCGGGCGGGCAGGGGGCGGCGAGGCCTGGCTCACGAACTCCGTCATCCCGCCGTACCAGCCGAAAAATGCGCCGCCGGACTACGACCCGGAACGCAGCCGCCGCCTCCTCCTGCGCAAAGAGGAGTTAAAGAACCTCTCCGGCCGTCTGCACGAGAAAGGGCTCTCGCTTCTGCCCCTCCGGGCCTACGCCAAGCGCGGCTTCGTCAAAGTGGAACTCGGACTCGGCCGCAGCCGCAAAAAGAGCGACAAGCGCGAGTTCCTGAAAAAGCGCGCCGCGGAAAGAGAAATGAGGGGCTAGCGTTTCGGCTCTGGCCCCTTCGATTCGCCGTCAAACCTGCCGCCGGTAAGGATCCAGGTGCCGCGCACCGTTTTCACGCTGTAGTAGAGAGCCAAGAGGAAAATTATCGCCAAAACCTGATTCACAAAGAAAAAGTATATTTCTTCCTCAAAATTGGCGTAGGCGCGGACGGTATAGTATTCAAAACTGACTACCGCGAAAATAGAAACGAGAAGGTTCAGGACGTTGCTCCAGAATTTGGCCGGGGTAGTGACGCCGGCGGCGATGTCCACCACTATCACCGCGAATATTGTCACGTAGAGCGGCAAAGAAATGTCCTTCCAGAAGAGAGGCAGAGAGAGCGCCATCACGAACGCCGCCACGAGAAAAAACCGCCGCACCTTGTCCCCATAGTAATGCAACATCGGCATAGTTCTATAATTGTATCATAAGCGCTATGGGTAGGTTATTAACATTTCTCGTTATTCTCTCGCTGCCTTCCGTCTCTTTCGCCGCCGCGACGGTGAACGTGCCATCCGCCATTTATCAAGGCGATGCTGTGGTTGCGAAAATCCAAGGCGGAACGCCGGTCTCGGCCGTCTTTGACGGCGCCGAGGCCGCGTTTTTCCCGTACCAAGGCGGGTACCGCGCGGTTTTCGGCATCCCGCCAGCCAAAAATCCGGGCGTATACAAGCTGCGCCTGGAGTTCGCGGACGGCACATCTTTAGAGAAGAAAATTGCTGTCCGCACAAAGAATTTCCCGAAAGTTGCCCTCGGCATCCCGGAAAAACTGGGGCTTACCCCAAGCGGCCTCGTAGAGAAACTCCAAACCAAGAAAATCAACTTGGATGAAATATTCGGCAAAAAGACAGGCGATATTTTCTTCAGCCAGCCCTTCGGCCTCGCGCTCGCGGATAACCGCAAAATCAGCAGCGTTTTCGGAGAAATAAGAAAAACCGGGGACACGGAGATCCGCCATTTAGGAACGGACTTCACTGCCGAAAAAGGCGCGGCGGTGGGCGCGATAAACGCGGGCGTGGTGCGCAAGGCGTACTTTGACACCGTCTACGGCAATTCGGTCATCGTGGACCACGGCCAGGGGATTTTCTCTTTCTACATCCACCTGGACAAAATCAAAGTTAAAGAGGGTGACGTTTTGAAAAAAGGCGCCATCGTCGGTACGGTGGGCTCAAGCGGCTACTCCACCGCTCCGCACCTGCACCTCTCGGTGAAGGTCGGCGGCGTCCCGGTGGACCCGGTTGGGTTTGTGAGAAGTTTTAAATAACGAACTTCTTCCTCTATGGTATTTTGAAAACGAATGCGCCCCCTCCGCCGGCACCACCCGCCGGATTGCTGTTGCCCGTTGTAGACCCGCCGCCGCCACCACCGTAACTTCCGCTTAGACCGGAGGTGGTCCAACCTCCTCCTCCGCCGCCGGCGCTTTCGTTATACTGCTTAAAACCATAACCTGCGTCTTTCCAGCCCCAACAGCCTCCGTTTTGACCCGTGTAGCCGCTTGAGTTTCCCCACGGAGCCGCGCCCGCTGTCACGCCGTTACCACCATAGCCGCCCGCGCCGCCGGAACCGTCGATCTGCCAGTCGCAGGACCCGCCCGCGCCGCCGCCGCCGCCAGTGCTTCCAGAAACGCTCTCTCCCGCGCCACCCGCAAGGTACGTACCAGCGCCGTTTCCTCCTATTCCACCGCGCGTGCCCGTGCCAGCCAGTACTTGTCCGTACGTGCCGCCGCTTGGGCAACCCGCACCAGCACCGCCACTAAGCTGGACAATGTAATTCCCAAGATTGTCCCGCAAACTAGTCTCGCCGCCGCTCGCAGCCGACCCCCCGCCGGCGCCAACCAGCAAGGTGTAGGTTTTAGAGGAGTCAAGCGTTACCGAGGTTTGGAAATTAGTGCTTGCGCCACCGCCGCCGCCCGGCCCTGAATATCCGCAAAACGGGCCTCCCCCACCACCGCCAGCCGCGCCGCCGAAGGACACGGAGGTACTAGTATTTATCGTTATCGTATAGGCGCCCGAGGTCGTGAGCGCCAGCTGGCCAACCCAGAGGTCCTGGCTGCCAGACGCAGCTCCGCTATAGGTGATAATGGGATGGTCAACGACGGTAGCGCAGCTTGGCTTGCCGGAACGGAAGCGCGACCACTCCGTAGTGGTGTTAGTGGGAACGAAGATCGGCTTACTGCAGTTGTTTGTAACCCGCTTCAGGACACCGAATTCGTTGACGTCGGTGTAGTTGCCTACGGTTACCTGGTAACTCGTGGCGGCCTTAAGAAAGGACGCCCCGAAAAACGCAAAAGCGATAGTGAGAATCAGAATCTTTATTGCATTTATGTCGCGCAACTGCTTCATCGTTGCTGTTTCAGCTCCCTCACCTCTTCCCTCAACTCACGCACTTGATTACTTAACTCCTTAATCGCTTCAGTCATCGGCGCCGCGATAACGCCGTAGTCCACGCTCTTCAAGCCGGTGTTGGGATCGGTCTTTACCGCCTCCGGCAAAACCCTTTCCACCTCCTGGGCGATGAAGCCCACGCTTAGCTTCCCGGATTCTTTCCATCTAAAAGAGACGCCGTTCAGATTCTCAACAATTTCCAATCCGCCGACGGGCGCAACATCCGCTTTAAGCCGGGCGTCTGAAGGATAGTAGTATGCGTTTGCTTGGATGTTGCCATTCACGGTCAGCACCTCGGGAATCGTCGATGTCCCGATGCCGACGTAGCCGGCTCTTGTAATTCTCATTTTTTCATTAATATTTCCGCTTGAATCGGACGTAGCAAAATACATGTCGCCCGAAGCAATGCCGGAACCGGGTGCGTTCCAAACGCCGACTTGTCCGATCGGATAGGCCGTCCCAGCCGACGTCGCACCTTCAAATTGCAAAGCGGTTCCCGCACCTGCTGTGGTGTTGAGATTGGTGAGGAATTGTGCGGCAGTCACGGTTTGTGGCTGGGTGCCGCTCTGATCGCGGCGCACGTCCAGCCTCGCCCCTGGCCCCGTTGTCCCGATGCCGACGTAGCCGCTGGTATCGATCCTCATCCGCTCGGTAGGCGTGATTTGGGTTCCGTCAGCTACTGTTGACGCAGCGTCCGTAAAGAATTTAATACCTCCATTGTAATCCAAGCGGATTGCGTTTCGCCCAATGGAGCTGCCATAACTCGAGACATAAATATCTGCCGCAGTTCCACCGCGCAAACCCGTAGCCAGAACAAGACCTGCACTAGAATATGGCGCCCAGATATTCGCATAATTGGCCGAGGTACCGCCCCAAGCCAGCGCCCTGCCGGCTGTAGCGTTTCCCAAATCTAGTACGCCAGACGGGTTCGTCGTCCCGATGCCAACCAAGCCGTTCTTTACCGCCAGAACGTCCGAGGACTGGTTCTGGACGACGAGGGCGCCGTCAGTTCCTATTCTCAATATAGTGGAGGTGCTTGCCCCTCGGGAGAGCTTCAAGATGTTGTCGCCGGTGGAGTTGAACACTTCCAGGCGGGCGCCAAAGGAGGTTGTGCCTATCGCAACATTCCCGGAGTTGTAGTAAATATCACTGCCAGAGGTGGTCCATTGGGAGGTGCTAACCTGGGACCAAGCTGTTTTGCAGTCCCCGGCGATGCACAGAGTGGAGGTGGCGTTCACCCCTATCCCGGAGAGAGTGGACGAGGAATAGAAACTACCTACCTTAATCTGGAGAGATGAGCCGGTATTAAGAAGCCCGGAGATGTTGCCGTTCGGAGGATCCTGGGTGGGGTTGGTCCAGGCGAATACGTAAGTTGCAATGCCCAGAACGAAAAGAGCAATGATAAATGCCGCTCCAAGGATCCGCTTCATACCTTAATTCTACCTCATCTAATATGAAGTCAAGCGAAGATGTGGATAAGCAGCTTTTTCAGTGGAGATGGGCGGAGTTGAACCGCCGTCTAAGGAAGTTATCGGAGAATCATCTACGAGCGTAGTTCGCCGAAAGCAAACGGAATGCCCCGCTAAGTTTAGTCCCGCGGTAGGCGGAGCCCTAACGTACGGAACGAGCCCCCTTGTATAAGACCGGGTTCCCGCTAAGAGACACAGCGAGACCGATCCTCCGGCTTAAGCGTAAGCGAACGCCGGAGCTGCAACTTTATTGTTGGCAGTTAATGTTTTGTGCGAGTTTTGCGCCATCGCGGGCGGCTCGCCGACTCCCGACTCTTCCTTATCGATGCCTTGCATCCCCGGTGCTACAACCACTGCAATGACATAGGTGGCTGTGCCAAATTGTCAATTGCGAGAACGCTCGTTGCTAAACCCTTGTGGTTGTAGCACCGGGCATCCCCGTATGCAATTTTCAATTGCAAGCGCATTATACCCCGGCACAGCGCAAAAATCAACCCCTACTCTTCACTCTTTCGCCGCCAGGTAGATAACCTCCAATATTATATAAACCAATACGGGGTAGCCGATCATTGCCGAAATTGCGACCACGTCCACCATTCCCCCGCCGGTGAGATAAGCGTTCTTGAATATGCCGCTCCAGGGGTAGATAACGATGTCGCTCACCTTATATACCAGGTCAACTATCACCGCTATCGGGTTCGCCGCCAGGAACTTCAGAACTATCCGCACCGCAAGGAACACCTCGAAGAGGCCGAGGAAGTATTTTATGTACCGGGCCAGGGAATGGGCCGGGAAAGTCATACCCACAATCTTATCTTGCACTGCACAGAAATCAATGCTATCCTCTGTGCGTAACAACTTTCCCATCCCCATACTTAAGCCGCGAATCAACAACCAGATAACCGCGCCGGAACTCCGGGTGATCGGAGAGAACGGGGAGAACTTGGGGGTGATGCCCAGGGACAAGGCGCTTGCGCTCACGAGAGCCGAAGAGGGTCTTGACCTTATAGAGGTTGTGCCCGGCGCCAATCCGCCGGTCGTGCGCCTGATGAGCTACGACAAGTACCGCTATGAGCAGGAGAAGGCGGAGAAAAAGGAGCGGCGGGCGATAAAGTCCGCGAGCATAAAGCGGGTGCAGATAAGCCCGCGGGCCGCGAGCCACGACCTCCAAGTGAGGATCAAGCAACTGGAAGAGTTCCTGGCGGAAGGCCATCCGGTGGAAGTGTATGTCCGCCTGCGCGGCCGGGAAAAATACAACAAGGGCTGGGCGAACGCCAAACTCCAGGAATTCCTGAAAATGATAAGCGTGGAATACAAAATAGTGAGCGCGCCGAAGTTCGCGCAAGGGTTAAGCGTCCAAATTGCAAAGAAATGAAAACGAGGAAAAGCATAACCAAGAGGATACGGATAACCCGACGGGGCAAGATCATCCGGCGGCCGATGGCGGTGGATCATTTCCGCACCCGCAAGAGTAAAAAGAGCATCCGCAGCAAACGCAAAACCCTCGGTTTGGATTTCCCGCTCTAAAACCTAACACCTAATCACTAATTAGTATGCCCAGAGTAAAACGCGGCACAATAGCACATAAGAAGCGCGAGCGGGTTTTGAAACTGACCAAGGGTTTTCACTGGGGACGGAAATCCAAAGAACGCGCGGCGAAAGAGGCCCTGCTTCACGCGCTCTCCCGCAAGTTCCGCGGACGCAAAGAGAAAAAACGCAACTTCCGCAATTTGTGGAACGTCCGGATAAACGCCGGCGCACGCGCGGAGGGCGTTTCTTACAGTAAACTCATCGCCGGACTCAAAAAGAAAGGCGTAAAGCTGGACCGGAAGATCCTCGCCGACCTCGCCAAGAACGAACCAGCGGTGTTCAAGAAGGTGGTGGCGTTTACAAAGTAGCTCCGTAGCGTTTTAAATCCACTCTGCCGCGGAGAATTTTCACGCCCTCTTTTTCCAAGAGTTCGGTTTTCTTCTTTAGTCCGCCAGCGTAGCCGCCAAGCGACCCATCGGAGGCGACGACGCGGTGACAGGGCACGCGGGGAGCGCGCGGATTCTTGTTCAAGGCATTGCCCACCGCCCGGAAAGCCCGCGGCCTGCCGACGGCCCGGGCGACATCTTTATACGCGGCGACCTTACCGCGCGGGATGCGGCTTAGGGCGGCGAGTACTTTTTTCGCGAAGGAAGTCATAAGCGTGTTTCAAGACCTTTTGGCTGTCGCGATATTTGCCCAAAATTTTCTGGCCCTCGGGATAGAGAAGCCAGGCGTAGCCCTGGTGTTCTTTGGAGACCTTGATTACGGGGTTCGACGTTTCCGCAAGATAAAAGATGACTATTTTAAAGTACGGCTGCCCCGCGCGCCGGAAGTAAAATCTCTCATAGGTTTTGAAATTCTTCACCAGGCGCAGGTCGCCTCCGGTGAGACCGGTTTCTTCTTTGGTTTCCCGGAGCGCTGCGGCCAAACTTCTTTCCTCCGACTCGATCTTGCCTTTGGGGAAGTTCCAATAATTATGGCCGTGGTACAAGATCAAAAATTTCGGGCCTTCCTCCGTCCGGCGGTAAACGATTATGCCAGCGGAAATCTCTCGCCTGGTCTTCACTTGAGCATTTTTAACGTCTTTTGGAGGGGCCATGCGTTTATTACGTCTTTTTTCTCCGCCCAGCCGCGGCGGGCCTGGGCAATGCCGTATTCCAGATAGTCAAAATGGTTCGGGGCATGCGCATCGGAATCAACCGCAAGTTTCACCCCTACTGCGACGCATTCCCGAATGTGGTCGTCTTTCAAATCCAGGCGATCCGGGTAGGCGTCTATTTCCATAATCGTCCCGGTTTTCTTGGCGGTCTGTATGAGTTCCGCCATATCCACCTCGTAGGCCGCGCGCCGCTCTATCACCCGGCCAGTCGGGTGGAAGATTATGTCCACATGCCGGTTCGCCATCGCCCGTTTTATCCGCTCGGTTTGCTCCGTTTTCGGCAAGCTGAAGTAGGAATGGACCGACGCGCCGACCACATCCAGTTTCGCCAATACCGCATCTGGCAAATCCAGCGAGCCGTCTTTCAATATATCACACTCCGTTCCCTTTAGGACGCGGAACGTGGAACGTGAAGCGCGGAGCGCGCGATTGACCAGGTCAATTTCAGCCATTTGCTTCAAAATCCGCTTCTCGTCCAAACCGTGGGTCATCGCCAGGCGCTTGGTATGGTCGGTAATCGCGATGTACTTCAACCCGCGGGCCATGGCGGCCTTGGCCATATCCAGGATAGACGCGTTGCCGTCGGTCCAGTCGGTCTGAACCTGCAAATCGCCTTGTAAATCCTCGTAGCCAATTAGTTTGGGCAAGGCGTGTTTCTTCGCCAGTTCAATTTCGCCCATATTTTCCCGCATCTCCGGCGGGATGTGGTCCATTCCCAAGGCCTTATACAGCTCTTCCTCGGTTCTGCCGGCGATCTGGCGTTTGCCCTTCCACAGGCCGTACTCGTTCAATTTATACCCCTTGTTCATCGCGATCTGGCGGAGGGCGACGTTGTGATCCTTGGAGCCGGTGAAGTAATTCAAGGCCGCGCCATAGGACTCCGCCGGCACCACCCGCAGGTCCACGTCCAGGCTCGCCTCGCCGAAGCCTCCGGCGTAGCGCGGGCCGGAGGCGATCTTTATCGCGGACTTGGTCTCGCCGTGGGCGTAGACCCGCACCACCTGCGGCATGTTCACAAAATAGTCCATCATCGCTTTCGGTTTGCGGGATACCGCAAGCACGTCCACGTCACCGATGGTCTCCTTCCGCCGCCGGACGGAGCCAGCGACGACGAGTTTCTCCACCCCCGGCACGCGCCGGAGCATCTCCTCCATCTTACGGATCTCCGGTTCGGAAAAGCCCAAAAGCCGCCGGCCGCCGGACTTTTTCAGGAACTCAATCCCCTTCAAGATGTTCTCTTCCGATTTCTTCCCGAAGCCGGCGAGGTTGCGGATCTTCCCCGCCTTCGCCGCCTTTTCCAGGTCGGCGAGAGTCTTCACGCCCAGCTTCTGATAGAGCTTTTTTATGGATTTCGGCCCCAGTCCTTCCACCGTGGTGAGGGTCGCGAGGTCCACTGGCGTTTTTTTCTTCAACTCCGCATGGTACTTCACTTTGCCGGTTTTCAGATACTCCTCGATCTTCTCCGCGATACTCGCACCAACGCCGGGAATATCCAGGAGCGCCTTCATACTGTCACGTTTGTAAACGTCGGCGACGCTCTCTTCCATCCCGCTCACAATCTGCGCAACCTTCTCGTAGGCGCGGGGCTTGAACGCCACGTCCTGCATCTCCAAGTACTCCCCGATCTCGGCGAGGATCCGCGCGATCTCCTGGTTGGAAACGTGTCTCATTACTCTGCTTTTTGGAACTGGAAATTCTCGCCTGAAAAAACCAACCGGACTTTCTGCCCCCGGACAATGCCTTTCCTCAAAAGCGTCTCCGCCAAGGGCGCGCGAATTTGGTCATCTATCACCCGCCGCAGGGGCCGTGCGCCGAAAGCCGGGTTGTAGCCCAGTTTTGCGACTTGTTTGGTTGCGGATGGATCGACATCCAGGTAGATCCCCTGGTCCTCCAAGGCCTTGGCCAGGTCTTTGAGGTTGAGGAGCGCGATCTTCTCCACCTCGGGAGGCGTGAGGTCCCGGAAGACGATTATCTTGGAAAAGCGATTCAGGAGTTCCGGCTTGAAAACGTCGGTTAGCCGCGCCTTCAGGTACTCCGCGATCTGGCTCATATTCTGGCCCTGGCGTAGGGCGTCGTTTATGAGGTCGGAATGGGCGTTCGATGTGGCGATGATTATCGTGTTCGTGAAATCCACCGTCCGGCCGAGGTTGTCGGTCAGGCGCCCGTCGTCCAGAACCTGGAGGAAAAGATGGAGGATATCCGGGAATGCTTTTTCAAATTCGTCCAGGAGCACCAAGCTGTACGGCTTCTGGAGCACCGCATCGGTCAAGGCCCCGGAGATCGTTCCATCTGGAGAACCGATGAAGCGGTAGAAGCTCTGTTTGTCCTGATATTCGGTCATATCAAAACGCACCATTGCCCCCTCCGAGCCGAACTGCACCCGGGCGAGTATCTTCGCGAGCTCCGTCTTGCCAACGCCGGTCGGGCCCACGAAAAGGAACCCGGCGATCGGCCCGCCTTTGCGGGCGAGGCCGCTGCGATACTCCCGCAGAGCGTTCGCCACGGCCTTGACCGCTTCTTCCTGGTCTATCAGCCGCTCGTGAATGATGTTTTCCAGGTTCAAGAGCTTTTCCGCTTCCGCGCCGGTCGCCTCGTGGATCGGGACATTGATCTTCTCCTCCGCCGCTTTTACAACCTCCTCTGGCCCCAGGAACTTCCCGCGCCCCTGGGCGACCGCGGCCAAGGCGCTTTTCAAAAGTTCCTCTGCGCTCGTCGGCAGGAACTTGTTCCTAAAATGTTTCTTCGCCAAACTCACCGCCATCTTCACCGCCCCGAAACTTATGAAAATCCCGGTGCGCGCCTCCAAAAGCAGGGCGTCGTAGATCAAAATTTTCTCCGCCTCCGACTCGGTCACCTCGTCCACCCGGATGACCTCAAAATTGGACGCGAAGTCGCTCCGCGGCTCTACGAACTGCTTGTATTCCCGCGGCCAAGTCGCGCCGATAACCGGGAAAATGTTGCTCTTTAAAATAGGCATCAAGCCGTCCGCGGCGGAAAGGTACTCCGCGCCGGAGGTCTTGACCAGATTGTGAACATCCGGGATGTAGAGGATGACGTTCCCGGCCATAAATATCTCTTCCGCTATCGTCTGGATACGCTTTTGAACTTCTTCCGGCGAGGCGCCGGCGACAAGTTCTCCTAAGCGCAGCTCTACTAAGCGCCGGTCGAAAAGTTCCGGCGGAACGTTGTCTTTGGTGAGCTCCAGAGCCAAGTGCGCCACAAGCGTTTCCTTGCCTATCCCGGGTTCGCCGACTAAAAGCGCATTGGGATCCGTCGGCCTGGAAAGGGTCTCCACAAGCCGCCGGTATTCCGTTTCGTGCCCGACGAGAAACCCAACTTCGTACCTCCGGGCCGCGTCGGTGAGATCGGAGCTGAACCTGTCCAGGGTCAGGGTCGGACGACTGGTCCAGGCGCGGTTCATAACCCGATGGCGCAAGCCACGCTCGCCGCCCCGGACTACAGCGCTCAATGTATCCGGCAAGCGCCGCCACCAACCGGAGAATTGACGCCTGGCTCCGCCGAAAATCATCGCGTTCGCGATGTCGCCGGGCTTCAAAGAGAAAGTGCCGAAGATGCGCTTGACGAACGCGCAGCGCACATAAGGCAAGGCGGAGAAAAGATCGGCTACCTGTATGAATCTCTGCTTGTCTTCTAAAGCGTTACGCAATGCTTCTTTCATCAATGCCTGGAGTTCGCTTTGGGCCTCGTCCCGCCGGAAACCGCCGTTGCTTTTTCCGCTTTCCTCAAGCAGGTCTTCCAGTTTCTGCCTGAACTCCGGAAGCGGCACGTCCAAGCGACGCAACCCGTCCTTGACCTCTTTCGCGCCCAAGAGCTGCCTCACTACTTCCAGGAAAAAATCGCGATCCGTGACCGTTGCCCGGTCGTAAGCGTGCTCGATCACGGAAAAGGCCCGGGGGGTGATAAACCTTGCGAGATTCACTCTGCCGCTTTGGGGCAATTCGTGAAGCTCTCGATCGGCCTGATGTATGTGGACCACCCGGTCTATGAGAAATAGCGCGACAAGCACCCCCAGCCAGCTCAGCCAGTTAAGGTCGGAAACCAGGAAGGTAAAGCCGGCGGCAAGGAGGATGAGATAGCTCAAATAGCCCACGACTCGCGTGAGAAGCCGGCCGGGAAGAGTCATCCGCAGGCGCGGGTCGTCGAAATAGTATTCCGCCGGTTTAGAAACTCCTGAAGGCATAGAAGATCAAGATTGGAAGAACGAGTATCCAGACAAGATACGCTGCGGCGAAGATCGCCGCCCAAAAAAGATACACGCCTACACCGATGATTATCCGCACGGAGCGGAAAATTACGCCCAAGACCCGGCCGATCACGGAGTAGTCCTTGTACAGGGGTTGGAAGAAGTGTTTCAGAGTTATTTTCACTGCAAATGTCCGGTCCAGATATTCCAAAAGAGCGGTGAACGCATAAGCAAATCGCCGGGAAGCGTCCACGTACCAATGGTGAAAGAAGTCGGTCAGCCGGAAGAAAAACCGCCCGACAAGATATACCAGGGCAAAGTCCATCCCGTTAGAGGCAGGAAACTTTCGTTTCCGAAGGTTTTGCAAGCCGGTGCGACCACGGCTGTTTCTCCGCCCTGTGCACTATTACCCCACACACAAGCTTGCGGTCTCTAACGGGATCCATGCCTCAATTATACCCTCTTAGAACAATTTTGCCTGCGGCGGCGGTGGCTTTCTGGATTCAGCGACTGCCGGAGCTGCGGCGAGAAGCGCGTCCGCCTGCGTGAGTATCGCCGGCAGTTTCTTCACGCTGTCCAGAAACTGGTTCATCGCTTCCGTCCCGCGCAAGGCCGCCGCCGGATGAAGTACCGGCACGATGAGTCGCCCACCGGCCTTAAACACCTTCCCCTGGTCGCGAGTGATCTTCGCGGTCGGCAGGAAAAAATTCATCGCAAACCGGCCGAGGGCGACTATGACCTTGGGGTTTATTATTTCCACCTGTTTTGCAAGGTACGGCTTGTACACCTCAATTTCCTCCGGCAGAGGGTCGCGGTTGTCCGGCGGGCGGCGCTTCAAGATGTTCGTGATGTAAACGTCTTCCCGCTTCCAGCCGATGCTCTGGAGCGCCTGGTTCAAAAGCTGGCCGCCTCGGCCGACGAAGGGGCGCTTCTCCAGGTCTTCGTAGTAGCCCGGCGCTTCTCCGATGAACATCGCCTTGCAGTCCGGATTGCCCTCTCCGAAAACCAAATTGGTCGTAAGCGGGAGGGTTCTATCCGCCGCCATTTCCGACTCCAAATTGCGCAAGGCCTCGCTTTTATTCATTTCGGCGCGCTCTCTTCTCTTGCGCCGTGACCGCGTGAATTTCCTCCGTGAGCCGGTTATTGATCTTAATCAGGCGGTGGATCTCGTCCTCTAATTTCAAGATCGCTTCGGCGTCCTTGAAGGTTTGCTCCGCCTGTCTGTCGGAGGCGCGGCTCAACACCTGTTGCCCTACCGCAAGAATTGGCAGGGCGAGGAGTTGAACTAGGTTGCTTAGAAAAAGCAGGAAGATGAACGGATACGGGTCCCGGCGGAAAATACCGATACCCGCCGATGCAAGAAGTATCCAGCCGAACATCCAGAGAACCAGGATGTAGAACGTCCACATGGAGCCGAACTTTTTCGCGACGAACGCCGCAATGCGACCGTTCAGACCCACACTCTCGTCGCTCGTCTTGCGCGGCCCTTCACTCTCCCGCTCACCTATCCGGGGATGGGGAGTATGTTTAAGCAAATTGCCGTCCATCACCTAAACAGTATACCAAAAGCCATCATATGTTTTTGTGTATCTTTACAACACGGCTCGAACTCATTTTATCCGAAATTCCTGACCAAAACCAGCTGCTCTGCCCCGCCGCGCCCGAGCCGCAAGCGAAGCCCCGCCGCTCTGTTCGTCCAGAACAGAGCCGAGCAGAAAAATTGCCTTCTCATTTTTTTGTTTTTTGCGCGCACCGATTTTTTCTTTTAGAAGGTAAGGCAATTTTTCTGCGAGGTAGTGCCACTTGGTGGCACAGCGGCGGGGTGGAGCGAATTGGATTTTTCAGGAATTTTTGCTAAAATAGTTTCTAACGTGGTTGTAAAGCCACACCACTACAAAACTGAACGGCTTTTTTGAGGCCAATTCGTGGGCGGCTCGCAGAGCCGCCCATTGATTTTGCGGCGATGAATTCTCTCCGCTCGGCGGCCTGATGGTCGCCTCGCGATTGGCCAAAACGAGGTTCGCTCTTGTGCGATTTTAAATTCTGTCTTTTTTTGAATTTGCTTTGCCCAAAACAAAAAGAATTTTTGCTTTCTTTCTAAAAGTGATATACTGAAAATGCGCAAACTGAACGAGAATTCTTTTTTAATGGCCGTCCCAGACTTATCTAAGATTTCTTAGGTTTGCGCACTGGGGCGGTCATTTAAGTTTTAAAAATTATGGAAAATATTTCACCGCAAAAATTCTTTTTGTACGCCCGCAAGTCCACCGATGTTGAGGACAAACAAGTTTTGTCCATTGAGGCCCAACTAACAGAATTGCGCGCCTTTGCAAAAACAGAAGGGCTAAATGTCTTTGAGGAATTTGTGGAGAAGCAAAGCGCGAAAATTCCCGGCCGCCCCATTTTCAATTCCATGCTCAACCGGATTGAGAGAGGTGAAGCTAACGGCATAGTTTGTTGGAACCCCGACAGATTGGCGCGCAATTCTGTTGACGGTGGACGAATAATTTATCTTTTGGACTGCGGGCGTATTGTTGCGCTCAAGTTTCCAACGTTCTGGTACGAAAATACCGCGCAAGGAAAATTTATGCTCAATATCGCTTTTGGGTAAAGCAAATACTACATTGATTCACTTTCGGAAAATGTAAAGCGTGGGTTGCGCCAAAAAGTAAGACGCGGAGAATATCCTGGCCTTGCGGCAGTGGGATATATCAATGACCCACGCACTAAAACTGTTGTGGTAGATAGAAAAAAATCAGTGGTAATTCGCAAGGCCTTTGAGTTATACGCGCAAAACGGCTCGCGCCTTGAAGATGTTTCAAATTTTTTGGCGCAACAAGGCATTACCACGTCAGGCGACAAGAAGCTTCACCGAGACAGAATTTCTTTTATCCTTTCCAACCCTTTTTACTATGGACACTTTCGTTATGCCGGCGAAATTCACGAAGGAAAGCACCAGCCAGTCATCTCAAAGAAAATTTTTGATAAAGTCCAAGAAGTTTTACGGCAAAGAGGAAGGTCGATGAAAGCCAAATGGGAGCCGCAAGCTCTGTGCGGGATTTTGAAATGCGGAACTTGCGGCATGAGCATTACCGGCGAATACAAGGTTAAGAAGCAGAAAAATGGCAATGTTCACGAGTATGTCTATTATCACTGCTCCAAACGCTCTAAAATTATGAAATGTCCCGAACCTTGTATTCGCCAAGAAGAACTGGACAACCAGCTTTCCTCTTTACTACAAAAATTTTCTTTGAGAGCAGATTGGGCGGAACAAATGAACACGATGCTTGAAAAAGACAAAAAGGAATCCGCCCAATTCTGCACCGCTTTTGTTCAAGAAGCGAGCACCAAAATCCAAAGTATCAAAGTTAAGCTCCAGCGACTTTTAGACGGCTATCTTGAGCAAGTCATCGAGCAAGAAGTTTACAGAACAGAAAAAGCTAAACTTCTCTCCGAGAAAAAGTCGCTGGAGGAACAAATCACCAATCTTGAACAAAAGCGGACTGGCTGGTTAGAACCTATGGAGAATTGGATAAAAGAGGCAAGTTCCTTGCCTAAAATCGCACAAGAGAGCAACCTTTTTGCTAAAAAGGTTGCCTACCGAACTTTGTTCGGTTCGAACCTCATTCTGCACAACCGCGAGGCGCGGCTTGTCGCGCCGAGCAGAGAGGATTTGTCGGGGGAAAACGCTTGGGCGGCACTTCGTGCCGCCCATCAAATCGCTTCAAAAAAGCCTTTCAGTTTTGTAGTGGTGCCCCCGGCAGGAATCGAACCTGCATCACCTCCTTCGGAGGGAGATATCCTATCCATTGAACGACGAGGGCATATCTCGTCTACTGCGCTAATTTACTACAAAGTAATAGACTTCGTAAACCGCGCCGAGGATGAAGACGAGTACCAGGAGATTGACCAGAAGCTTTTGGGCCGCGCTGAACGCAAGCGCACGCTTACCCACGAGGAGGATCAGGAGGTACTCCAAGCCAAGGAACACGCCCCCGGCAAGACCGAGAACCTTCAAAAAATCGCCGAAGCCCGCGAGCAAGAGAAGAGGCGGCAAGAGAAACACCACCGCCGCAGCCAAAAGCCGCGAAGAGCCGAGGTCGTGAACCAGAGAGTTTCTTATCTCCAAGCCAATAGGGATGTAAGAAGTCCAGATAGCGAAAAACCCCAGAACCACGACCGACAGAAATTTCCACGCTGGCCACTCTCCCAGCCCGCTTACCGTGTCCGGCGTGACCGCAGAGATAGTTCCAAGTACACCCACGACGAAAAGAAGGTACAAGAAAGCAGCCGCGTAAATCCCTGCGGTCATTGCCCTGCGGGAACTCCCGGACGCCTGCCCCGCGCGTTTGCTGTAATCGAACGCGGGCTCCACCGCCGTCCAGGCGGCAAGCGAGAAAAGAACCGGGCCGAACGGCAGGAAAATCTCTTTCCAATTGATCGCCGCGAATCCCGTTAGAGAGTTTTTCTCTAATGGAACGAAAACGCCGAAGAAAACCAAGCCGATTATAAGCGCCATCATCACTGCGCCGAGGAATTCGGAGAACAAAAGCCGCCGCAGGCCCAAGAGAATGGGGAGTGAACCTGCAAGCCAGAAGAGGAACGTTCCCAAAGTTCTCGTGCCGGGACGGAGGAGTTCGGAAAATTCCCCGGCGAGTATAAGATAAGTGACGAGCGCCAAGGTCAGGCCTCCGATTATGACCACAACTCCGAAAATCCTCCCGCCAGTCCCAAAATATCTCGCCGTGAGTCCCAGAAGGCGCTTACTCCCGCCATCCGCCTCCAAAACCCGATAGTACAGGGAGTGGGCGAAGGACAAGAAAAATGCGATTACCGTGAGGTACAAGACGCCAAGGAGCCAGCCCGACCGGAGAAACACGTAGGGTAAGGAAAAAAGACCTGCGCCAACCGCGGTCGCTGCGACCAGCACCGCTATCCACACGAAACGTCCTACTTTCATCAGTAACTTTCGCTTCGTAAATCCCGTTAGAGGCAGCCCGCCCTAAAGGCCCCTCCGGGGCGCGCTTGCGCGCGGGCTCGGCCTCTAAACGGGATAAACCTTGTCGCCTTGCCGGACCTTTTCCCGGACTTTTATCCCGACCTCCTGGCCCTTTTTGGCCTTGTCTGCCGGCTTGTGGTCGTACTGCATGGAGGAGATCTTATCTTCAAAATCGGTGGTCGCGCCGCGGAAGCGGACCTTGGTTCCGGTCTCAACCGGTTTCGTGAACCTGACTATCGCCACTTCCAGATGGCTGTAGTAGTGGGTCACTTCGCCGATGGGTTCTGGCTCCGAGTTTTTAGGCATAAAAATATTTTGAGTATCGACCTTTTGTTTATATGTTTAAACATTTCATAGTTCTCTCTCCTCCGCTTCAATCATTTTCACCAACTTATCCAAGAGCTTGGCCGGGTCGGTGTCAAAGACGACCTTGCCCGTGCCGCGGCCAGCGCGCTCAATTATCTCCGGGATAAGGTCGGTGGTGCCGCCGGTGCCCAAAAGCACCCCTTGCGGCTTCTGGTCCTCGAACGCATCGGTGAATTCGTTCAAGGTCCCGATCCTGCCACCGACAGTCACGACCGCATCCGCCGCACGGGTGAGAAGCAGGTTCCGGCCGGAGTAGCCGAAGCCGGTGTAGACGATGAGGTCGTGATAGTCCAAGGGCAGGCGGTAGGTCTTGACGTGCTGGATCTTGGAGTAGGCCGGGGAGAAGCCGATGACGATCCCCCGGGCTTTCTTCGCCCCCTTCGCCGCCCAGTATGGCGCGCCGGTCGTCGCTCCGGTCACGAGCACCATATCCCGCTCTGCGACGAGTTGCCCAAGCATCTCCGTTTTCTCCAACATCTCCGGCGGGAACTTGTCGGTAGAAGCAGTGCCGGAAATACAGATCTTATATTTGAGATATGAAAGGTCGCTGGCGTGTTCGTGGTTATGATTGTGGTTAGACATGAGTTAAAAGTTTAAAAATCAAAATGCAAAGTTTAGGAATCGTTCCGCTTTGCGGAACTCGTTAATTTTTAACTTTGATATTTTCATTTTACATTTATTGTAGCATATAGCTCTCCCCCGCCTGCGGTATTGCCGTCTCAAGCGCCAGCTCATCTCTTATCCTCTGGGCAAGCGCCGCGCTTGATTCCGCCTCGCCCTGGACCACAAAGACCTTCTTGAGCGTTAGGCGCATCGGCCGGAGCCAGTTCAAAAGCCGGGGCTGGTCGGCATGGGCGGAGTAGCCGGATATTTGCCGCACCCTGCATCGCACCGGAATCTCTTCCCCGAAAATCTTAACGCTTCTTGCTCCCTCTAAAATTTTCCTGCCCAAGGTCCCGGCGCTTTGGTAGCCGACGAAAAGGATGGTGCTCTTCGGGTCGGAGAGATACCGCCGCTCGTGGTGCAGAATTCGCCCGCCGTTCGACATCCCGCTTCCCGCGATGACCACCTTGGGCGGCGGCACATCGTTTATCGCCTTGGACTCCTCCGTGGTCAAAGTGAGGCGCAAACCGGGGAAGTTGAACAGGTCATCCCCGGCATAGGCCTGGGCGACGGTCTCCTCATCAAAGTAGTCCTTGTATTTTTTGTAGACCGCGGTGAGTTTGATCGCCAAAGGACTGTCTATGAAAACCGGCACCCGCGGCACGCGGCCCTTCTCCACAAGGTTGTTCAGGTGAAGCAGGAGGTCCTGGGTGCGCTCCATCGCGAACGCGGGGATCATCAACACCCCGCCTGCCTGGACCGTGTCCTCAATAACGTCTTCCAGGAGCTCCTGGCGCTTGTCCTCGCCCTCGTGCACCCGGCCGCCGTAGGTGGATTCTATCACCGTATAATCCGCCGATTTCAGAATCTCCGTATCCCGGATTATCGGCGCGGGGTAGTTGCCCAAGTCACCGGAGAAAAGAACCGTGCGACCCTCCGCCTCGATTCGCACTATCGCCGAGCCCAAGATGTGTCCGGCGTTGTAGAGGGTTGCCTCAATGCCGCCGACTTTGACCGGCTTGTGATACGGAACTCCTTCCCACAGCTTCATAACCTCGTCTATTTCGGAGACGGTGTAAAGCGGCGCTTTACCCTCGCGTTCTGCTTCCTTTTTAAGGAGGCCTTCGGAGTCGGTGAGGAGCAGTTCAGAAAAATCCCGGCAGGGCGGAGTAGAGTAAATTTTTCCACGGAAGCCGTCTTTCCAAAGTTTTGGCAAAAGGCCGATATGGTCAACGTGAGAGTGGGTTACGAAAACCGCCTTAATGTCCTTGGGGCTGTAGGGAAATGGCTCAAAGTTCTTGCGCTCCGCGAAGTTCCCGCCCTGATGCAGGCCGCAGTCAATAAGTATCCGTGTCGCTTGTCCCTTATCGCTTGTCTCCAAAAGATAGTTTGAGCCGGTTACCGTGCCCGCCCCGCCGTAGAAGATTATCTTCATATTGTTGCGATAAGCCATTATATCACACCCGGTTCTGCCCTTGACATTTGGTGTGTTTTTTAATACAATTTAGCCCGAATTGGATTCGCTCGTTGACCACTTAACTCACACGCGGGAGGTCGTATGCGTTGTCGTCCGGAAGTTTCCCAAGGGTGCGTCCGGTTCACGACCGGCGCGAGCGTCGTCACCTACCGGCTCGGCCCCAGCGGCCGGGTGGTGAAGGCGAGTCAGGTTGACTTCGCGCCGGACTGCAGCCCCAGCGGGATGGAACTGCGGAAGTTCGAGCATCAGGCCGCAGCTATCCTGCACAGGCAGAGACGCGAGAACGAAGCGCGACCCAAGCGGCGGGATCGCGCTACGCAAACCAAGCCGGGCACGCACGCCTGGCGCAACGGGACGGCCACGGCGCGGCTGTTCTGAAAGGAGTTTGTATGCGATTCGGACCTCTGCTCATCGGCGCCGGGTTCCTCATGATGTTCACTGGTGCGGGGACAAGTGACATGGAGATGGCGATCGGCGAGAACGTCCGCGCCTTCACCGGCCTGCCGCTCGCAGTTCTGGGCCTCATCACGCTCGCCGCGGGGATGTGGCTCCTCGCACCTGGCGACGAGCGACAAAGCGAGAAGCCGGAGGAGAAGAAAGAGTCCCGCCGTCAGCGGGCCTCCTGAACCTGCCGCACCGAACGAGAAGGCCGACTCCACCCCAGCGGAGCCGGCCTTTATACTTTCAACGCCTCTTCCACTATTTTCTTATCGCTCCAAGGGATCTTTCTGCCGCCCGCGACGCACATCCAGACCTCGCCGCCCTTGCCGGTTAGGACGACCATATCCCCTTTTCCGGCCAGAGATATGGCCTTCGCTATCGCCTCGCGCCGGTCAGATATCTTGTAGGTTTTAGGTATTAGGTTTTGGGTTTTAGACGCAGAAAGCACGCCCTTCTCAACGTCGTCAATAATTTTCATTGGATCCTCGTCATAGGGATCTTCGTTCGTCAAAATCAGCTCGTCGCAGTATCCGGCCGCGATCTTGCCCATCGCCGCCCGCTTCCATACATCCCGGCCGCCGCCCTGGGAGCCCAAAATTCCTATCACCCGGCGCGGCTTGAAGAGCTTCGCCGCTTCGTATATCGCTGTCAAGCTTGCCGGTTCGTGCGCGTAGTCAACTATGACTTTGAATCCCCGCCCCTCCACGATTTCCGCCCGGCCCGGCAAAGCGCGGGCACCTGCAAGCGCCTCCCGAATCTTCGCCATTGGAACGCTTTGAGAGAGCCCAACGCAGATCGCCGCCACTGCGTTGTACACATTAAACTCGCCGATTAGCGGTGTCACGAATTTCTCGCCGTTCAAACTGAACTCCGTCCCGCTCGGCGACAGCTTTACATTTGATATCTGGAACACTTTCTGCATCCCGAGCTCCACGTTTCGCGTTTTGAGAGAATATCCGTATTTCGTTTTTACCCCCGGTCCCAGAAAGTACTCCACGTTTGGGTCATCCAGATTGTAGACACCAACACCATTTTCCCTTTTCGCGACCTCCTTAAAAAGATTCAGTTTTGCCTCCCGGTACTTTAGAAAACTGCCGTGGCGCTCAATGTGTTCCGGCGTGAGATTCGTGAAAACCGCAACTCGGTAGTTTATAAACTTGTGCCGGTATTGCAGTATGCCTTCGGAGGAGGTCTCAACCACTGCGTAGCGGCAGCCCTCCCGGACCATCTGCCGCAGAAGTTTCTGCAGGGCGAAACGCCCGGGCATGGTTTGCTTGGTGTCATTCACCCACTCCCTGCTTCCAATCCGGTAATTCAGGGTGGTCAAAAGTCCGGTTTTATAACCCGCCGCGGACAGAATATCTGCGATGAGATTTGCCGTCGTCGTCTTGCCCTTGGTGCCGGTCACGCCTATCGCCGTAAGTTTCCGCGACGGGAAACCGTAGAAAAGCGCCCCCAAGAAAGCCAGAGAAAAGTGGTACGGCTTGGATAGAAATGGCAGCTCGGCGAGGAACCGCACGAAAGGTAGCCGCTTCAGAAAGGAGATCATTTCTTGCCGCTTAAAATTTTGAGCGCCTCTTTGAGGCGGGCGGTTATGTCTTTTGTTTCGGCCGATACCTTTTGCAGAGCTTCCCGGGCGTCGTCCCTGCGGTAGCCCAGGCCGGTGAGCGTTTCCGCCAGATCCGCGTCCGTTTCCATTTTGCTTAGCGCCGCCTGGGAAAGTTCTACCTCCACCTTGTGCCGCAGCTCCAAAACTATCCGCTCCGCGGTCTTCCTGCCGATGCCGGAGGCGCGGGTCAAAACGTCCGGCCGCCCTTCTTTTATCGCGGCGGCGATGCTTTTATGGTCCGCGAGGTCAAGTATCGCCAAGGCCGACTTCGGGCCCACTCCCGCGACGGAATTCAAAAGCTCAAAAAGATTAAGTTCTTCCGGGGACGAGAAGCCGTAAAGATCCAGGGCGTCCTCCCGCACGTGGAGATGGGAATACAAGGATACCTCTCCACCCGGCGCGGGGAGTTTGGAAAGCAAGCGGCCGTGGACCGACACCTTAAGACCGATGCCGCCGACTTCAACCACTATAAAACCGTTGCCCTTGTGTTTTAATCTGCCAGCAACGCTCCAGATCATTTGCAAATTTTACAGCTTTCTATATACTACCTACCACCTACTACATACTACATACTAATCCCCAAAATGCCCATCACTCAATCTGCAAAAAAAGCTCTGCGCCAGTCCGCGCGGCGGCGGGAAAGGAATCTGAAGGCGAAGAAAGCGCTGAAGTCGGCGGTGAAGGACTTGCGCCGCCTGGTTAAGGCCAAGCAGGGGGAAGATGCGGTGAAGCTCCTGCCCAAAACCTACAAAGTACTGGATAAAGCCGCCAAAAACGGCGTAATAAAGAAGAACGCCGCGAGCCGCCTCAAATCGCGCCTCGCTCAACTTATCAATAAGTCCACCAGGACCTCCTCGTAGTCGCACTTGCCGGACTTTACCGCCAGGTCGTAGGCCGCGAAGCGCGGTAATTTTTCCGGCCATTGATAGGCAAGGATATTGAATATCTTTCCCGCCGGTTCGTTCCTCGCGAAAAGCCCCTCCAGGGTCGTGAGGCGCCGACCTGGGTTTGGGCTTGTGAGTCCCTGCATCGTCTCCCAAAAGTCCGGAGTGAGTAGAACATCCAAACGCTCCAAGTCCTCACGCTTTATAGTCCGTCGCGGGAGAAGAGAAAGTTTTTGGAGTTCGGTCATAAGCCGCCAGCTGTCACCTTCGTAAGCCGCCGCCAGAAATTCAAACGCGGCTGGTGCGAGTTCCACGCTCAAATCCCCGGCCGCCTGCTTTATGAACGCCCGCCAGGACGCGCTCTTAAGGAGGGGGAATTCCTGGGTGAGGCCGCTCGCTAAGCCCTTCGGCGGTTTCTCCGAATCAGATATAAGCAGGGTGGCCGCTTTATCTTTGGAAAACTTTTTTATTTCCTCCAGAAATTTTTTATCCGAAACTTCGGAAAGACCGGTCAAAACCGCGAGTTTAAACGGCTCAAACATTGACTGGTTGCCGACAAAATCCCGGAATCTCGCAAGCGCGCCCTCCTCGGAAAGATCAAAAAATCCTACCCCTAAGCCGGAATGTTTTTTGCGGAACTCGGCGATCAGTTCCCGCTTCTTTTGTTCCCGCCGATAATCATCCGGGCCATATAGGAAAACGATCATCTCTTTGCGGCCGCCTTCATAAACTCAACGAAAAGAGGGTGCGGGCGGAGGGGACGGGATTTCAGTTCCGGGTGGAATTGGGTACCGAGGAAAAACGGATGCGCGTTCCGCGGCAACTCCGCTATTTCCATAAGTCGTCTGTCCGGGGAGACGCCAGAGAAAACCAACCCTTTTCTCTCTAAGCGTTTAGTGTATGCGGGATTCACTTCATAGCGATGGCGGTGGCGCTCGGAGATCACCATATTGGACCTATTGGTCCTATAGGACTTATCGGACCTATAGGAGCCGTAAGCCGTAGTTCCGGGCTTGAGCCGCGCCGGCCAGGCGCCCAAGCGCATAGTCGCCCCGTAGTGCTTCTCCGCAACGTTCTTTTTCTGCTCCGGCATTATGTCTATGACCGGATGCGGCGTCTTGGGACTTATCTCCGTAGTATGCGCGCCCCGCAGTTTCAGGACGTCCCGCGCGAACTCCACGACTGCGAGTTGCATGCCGTAGCACAGGCCAAAGTACGGGATTTTGTTTTCCCGGCAGTATCTCACAGCGGCAATCTTCCCTTCCACCCCGCGGCTGCCGAAACCGCCGGGAACGATTACGCCGTTATAACCAGAAAGCTCTTTGACGCTTTTCGGATTTTTCTCAAACTTCTCCGAGTCCAACCAGACGATCTCGGGCTTCGCCCCGACCGCGGCCCCGGCGTGTTTTACCGCCTCAATAACCGAAATATAGGAGTCCTCCAAAACGAAATCCCCCGTGCCGAAATACTTGCCGACGATGCCGATTTTGACCGCGCGCTTCGCGTCCTTCGCCGCAAGGACCTTCTTCCGCCACTCCCGCATATCCTTCCGCCGGGTCTTAAGCCCCAAGCGGGTAAGCAGCTTTTCGCCCAAGCGATCTTTCTCAAAGTTCAGCGGCACCTCGTATACGCTTGAGACGTTCGGAGCGGAGATCACACAGCCCCGCGGGATGCTGCACATAAACTCAATTTTCTCCTTGCGCTTCTCATCCAGTGGCACCGCTGCCCGGGCGAGGATCATATCCGGGTGGACGCCGACGGAATTCAAGCTCCGGACCGCGTGCTGGGTCGGCTTGGTTTTGAGCTCCGTCCCGCCCGCGCCCAGAGCCGGCAGGAAGCTCACAAGCACCAGGACCACGTCCTCCGGGCTTTTGATCTTCAGCATCCTCACCGCCTCCAGGAAAAGGATGTTCTCATACTCCCCGGCGGTGCCGCCGACCTCCACGATCGCGATCTCCGCCTTGTCTTTTTTGGCCGCGCGGTTTATCCGGTCAATGACCTCCAGCGGTATCCGCGGGACCACTTCCACCTGCTTGCCGCCGTATTCCAGATTGCGCTCCCGCTGTATCACCGAGAGATATACGCTACCGGTCGTCATATAGTTCGCCCGGCTCATATCCCGGTTCAAGAAGCGCTCGTAGTTGCCCATATCCTGATCGCACTCCGTGCCGTCATCCAAAACAAAAACCTCACCGTGTTCGGTGGGGTTCATTGTTCCGGCATCCACATTCACATAGGGATCAATTTTGAGGGCGGTCACCCCGTAGCCCCGGGACTGCAGGATCTTCCCGATGGCCGAGGCGGCGATGCCCTTGCCGACCCCGGACATCACGCCCCCGACCACGAATATGTACTTTGGTGTTTTACGTTTCATGTTTCACGCTGCGTGTCCCCTATTCCACTGCCACTTCCTTGCGCGGCACAAGCGCGGGGTCGGTCGGCAGGATGAAATAGAATGTGCTGCCGCGGCCGAGCTCCGACTCCGCCCACATCTCGCCGCCGTGCGCCCGGATGATGTTCCTCGCAATGTAGAGACCGAGCCCCGAGCCCTCGGTCTGGAATTTCAAAGCATTTGAGCTGCGGAAGAACTTGGTGAAAACCCTGGGCACCTCCTCCGAAGGTATCCCGATGCCCGTGTCCTTCACGCTAACCTCCACGTAGGGCTTGTCCGGAAGCGGAGCCGCCTTCACTGTGACGCTGCCGCCCTGGACATTATAGCGCACCGCGTTGTCCACAAGGTTCTGGACGACCATAGAGAGCTTCTGCGGGTCGATCGTAAGCTGGAGCAGTTTCTCCTTCGGCCGGTCAAAGTATAACTTCAGACCGGCGCGCTCCACCTGCGGCATGGCTTCCGTGAGGATCTTATCCAAGAAAGGAACAATGTCCGCCGTCTCAAAGTTGTAGCCGAAGCGCCCTTCCTCGATCCTCGTTGTGTCAAGCAGATCCTCCACCAGGTTCATTAGCTTGCGGGAAGAGGTAAGGGTTTTTTTGACCAGTTCTCTCGTTGCGTCGTTCAAGCCCTCTTCCCCGGCGAGCGACTCCAGCGCCCAGTTGATCTCGCTTATCGGCGTGCGCAACTGGTGGGAGGCGACGGTGATGAAATCGGTCTTGGCTCGGAGGAGGGTTATCTCCCGGGTGCGATTGCGGATTATTTTCATAAAGCCCAGGAGCTTGCCGCTCGCGTCCGCGATCGGCGCGGTCGCGACCCGCAACTCCAAAACCGGCGCGCCGAAAGACAAATCCGTAACCTGGGGGTACTCCCCCGGCTTGGAGCGGGGAGCGACGACCGGCGCCAAGGACGGGAACATCACCTGGGCAAGGAGCCGGCTCCTTTCGTTCTCCACATCCTGGGGCGTGAGCCGCCGGCCGATGACCTCCTCCGCCTTGAGGCCGAATATCGTTTCTGCGGCGGAATTAAAAAAGGAAACGACGAGGTTCTGGTCGTAAACCACTATTCCGTCCTCCAATCCCAGAACTATCCCCTTAAGCTTATTGCGTTCCAACTGCACATCCCGATTCAGTTTCGCCGTCCAAGTGGAGGTAAAGAAAACCGCGACCCCGACGAATACGAGCAAGCTCCCGGTGAGGAGCGGCCAGGGAAACGGCAGGAAGAGAATTTCCACGGCCAAAACCGCGAGGAGGAGGGGCAAGAGAAGCCAGAAAGCCTGCATCTCCCTGGCGCGCAGGAAAAGACCGGAGCCGAGGAATCTTTTGAAAAAACTCATTGCGTATATTCTAACATTAAAAAATACTCCCCTGCGATGAGTTCTTGGCCAGCCGAGCGCCGTTTTGCATCCGCTTGATCAACGTCTCAAACCCCAGCTCCCTGAAATAGTCGGCGAGCTTCGCGGAGTCAAACTTGGGCGTCAAAGCCGCTATACTTTTCGCTCCGCCCCCGTCCCCGCTCTGGAGCGTGACCAGCTCCCGGTTCAGCTCCAGCTCCTTTTTGTACGGGAAAATTTTCTCCTTGAACCTTTTGTACTTCTCCGGACTTTTGAAGAACGTTTCCAGGCTTCCGACCTCGGAAAGTATTGCCTGGGCGGTTTTGGGCCCCACCCCCGGCACACCTTTCACGTTATCCGACGGGTCGCCGACCAGTGCTTTGTAGTCAACCATCTGCTCCGGCTTCAGGCCGTACCTAACTCTGACCGCTTCCGTGTCGTAGGTCTGCGTCTCGCTCACTCCTTTCTTGAACGTGCGCACGACGACCTTGTCTCCGCGGACGAGCTGGAGGGTGTCCAGATCGCCGGTCAGGATTACAACCTTAACCTCCGGCTCCTTGCCAAATTTTCTTGCGAGAACCGCGATCAGGTCGTCCGCCTCCATCCCGGGCTCGTCAAACGTTTTCACGCCGAACTTGCGGAAAAGCTCCGGCGCTTCAATAAGCTGGGAAACGAGTTCCGTGGGCGTCGGCGGCCGGTGAGCTTTGTACTCCGGGTATTTTTCTTCCCGGAAGGTCGGCTCCGGCCGGTCAAAGCAGGCGGCGACGTAGTCCGGTTTACCCTCCCGGAAAATCTTGAGAAGCACGCTCGCCAAGCCGTACAAGGCACCCGTCGGCCTCCCGTCCGGCGCGGTCAAAGGCGGCAGAGCGTGGAACGCGCGGTGGATGATAGAGTTGGCATCGATGAGGAGAAGGGTCTTCATAAGTTTAAAACGCAAATATCAAAGTTAAAAATTTATGATTTTTAAATTTTTAATTTCTATCACCCGTTCGTTTTCCTTTCTCCCGTGTTTGAGCTTCACCCAAACTGCGTTCTTTGGTATTAGGCGTCCCACCTTCTCCGCCCACTCCACGAGCACGATGTTCCGCGGGTCAGCCACTATTTCCTTGAACCCCAACTCTTCTAACTCCTGCGGTTTCTTCAGACGGTACGCGTCCACGTGGTAAACGTTGCCGAACCGCCGCATAAGAATGAACGTAGGACTCGCCGCCCTGCGCCGGATACCCAAGCTGCTCAAGAATCCCTGAACAAAAGTGGTTTTGCCCGCGCCGAGCTCCCCGGTCAGGGCGAAAACCCTATAACGGGATTTTGTCTTCGTCTTCCGCGCGAGGCGCCCCGCTAATCGTTTCGTCTCCTCCGAAGAAAAACTGCGATAAGTGGCCATAGTCCTTTGCGGCACCATCAAAGCAACTCTCCGGGTCTTTTTATGCCAAGATGCTCGTAGGCGGCAGCCAAAACCACCCGGCCGGCGGGGGTGCGCTGGAGAAAACCCAAGCTCATAAGATACGGCTCATAGATGTCTTCAATCACCCCTTTTTCGTCGCTCAGGGCCGCCGCGAGAGTGCTAAGACCCACCGGCCCGCCGCCGAACTTGCCAATAATGATCTCCAGAAGCCGCCTGTCTTGAGGCTCCAGACCGCGCTCATCGATATCCAAAAGCTCCAAGGTCTTTCTCGCAACCGCCGCGTCAATCTCGTTTTTGCCCTGGACCTCGGCATAGTCCCGGGCACGTTTCAGAAGCCGGTTCGCGACCCGCGGCGTTGCGCGGGAGGCCCGGGCGAGGATCTCGACCGCTTCCGGAGAAATGTTCGCGCCCAAGATCGCCGCGGAGCGCGAGAGGATCCTCTTGATGTCCTCCAAAGAGTAATACTCCAACCGGAAAGTCGCGCCGAAGCGCGAGCGCAGGGGCTGGGACAAGAGATTCTCCCGCGTGGTCGCGGCAATGAGGGTAAATGGCGGCAAGTCCAAGTTCAAACTGCGCGCGGATGGACCCTTGCCGACCATGAGATGGAGTTTCCGCACCTCCATCGCCGGGTACAAAACTTCCTCGATCAAGTGGTTTATCCGGTGTGCCTCGTCTATGAATAAAATGTCCTGCGGTTCCAGGTTGGTGAGGATGGCGGCGATGTCGCCCATCTTCTCCAGAGCCGGGCCGGAGGTGGTCTTGACCGCACCTCCCAATTCACGCGCGACGAGGTAAGCCAAGGTGGTTTTGCCCAGCCCGGCTTGCCCGCAGAAAAGAACGTGATCCATCGCCTCGCCGCGCTTCTTCGCGGCCTCGATTATTATCCGGAGGTTTTTCTTGGTCTTGTCCTGACCAACGTACTCCGTCCAGGAGGCGGGCCGGAGCGCCTGCTCGACGCTCGAATCATCTCCGTTTCCGTTTTTAGGCCTGTTTTTCATACTTTTTTACACCTTGACAATAAGTGATTTATATGCTAAGATGTCTGCCGTTAACGTTGCCGGCCCAAACCTGGGGGCAGGAATTGTTTTATGTTAAGGACGGCTTGGTTTCGGCGAAGCCGCTCCTCGAAGCAATTCTAACCTCTTTTAACTACGTTAAAAAGAGACCCTTCTATCCCCGTTTATTCGGGAATAGCCCCCAGATCTGGTCCGGCAATCCCGACGTTTTGGTCGGCACCCCGACCTCCACAAGGAGCGTCGGGGTTTCCTATTTCTCCCACTTGATAGGGCCAGTGATCCTCTCTACTTCCTCTAAGCTGGTTATGCCGGTGATTGACTTCAAAATCCCGTCTTCCTGGAGGGTCACGATCCCCTGTTCCTGCGCCAGTTTCCACAGCGCCACTTCCGACGCATCTTTCAAGATCAGCTCTTGCATTTCCGGCCCGCCTTCCAAAAATTCAAATATGCCGATGCGGCCCTTATAGCCGGTGCCGTTGCACTCCGCGCAGCCGGCCGGAGCGTAGAGGACCGGCTTTCTGTAGCCGTCCTTCTCTACTCTTGAAGGAAGTTTTTGAAGGAACACGGCGATCTTGCTTTTCAATTCCGGCGCGAGTTCCAGTTCTTTCTTGCACGCGGGACAGAGCTTCCGGACCAATCTTTGGGCGATGACCAAAGAAAGCGCCGGGCCCACCGTTTGCGGTTTGGCGTTCAAATTCAAAAGCCGCGGCACGGCGCCGATCGCGTCGTTCGTGTGAAGCGTGGACAAAACCATATGCCCGGTGAGAGACGCCTGGAGAGCGATATCCGCCGTCTCGGCGTCGCGGATCTCGCCGACCAGAATTACGTCCGGGTCCTGGCGCATTATGGAGCGCAGGCCGCCGGCGAAAGTGTAGCCCACCTCCGTGTTGGTCTGGGTCTGCTCAATGCCCTCTATCCGGTACTCTATCGGGTCCTCAATCGTGATTATCTTTATCTCCGGGCTGTTCATATGCCGCAGGAAGGCGTACAGGGTCGTGGTCTTGCCGCTGCCGGTCGGGCCGGTGTTCAAGACAAGGCCATTCGGCTCTTTCAAGATTCTCCCCACGATAGCCAGGTCGTCCGGCCGGAGGCCCAGCTGCGGCAGGTCCACCCGGATGCTCTCCGGGTCCAGGAGCCGCATCACGATCGTCTCTCCGAACTCGGAAGGAATGATGGATACGCGTATTTCAATGTCTTTCTTGGGCAACTCCACGGTGAATCTGCCGTCCTGGGGCTCGCCGTGGATGTTGATCTTGAGTCCCGAGAGGAGCTTGATCCTCGTTACCAGCTTTTCGTACTCCGGGGGCGGCAAGGTGTCCAAAACGTCGTGGAGCACCCCGTCCAGACGCAAGCGCAGCCGCGTTTTCCCCTCCTCCGCTTCAAAGTGAACGTCGGATGCCTGGTTGCTCAAGGCTCCGGCAAGAATCGCCTCTAAAAGCGCGGTTGTGGTTGCATGACTGGATAAACTCTTTCCAATTCCTGCTTTAGGGCGTGAACGCTCGTAAGCTTAAGCAGGAGCTCCTCCAGGTGTTTTTTTTCTATCTCTACTTTGCCGGTGATCTCTTTTGCCTCTCCAACGATGAACTTGTAAAGCCGCCAGGCCTGCTCCAAGCCGCTTAAGGATGACATAAAAACCTTCACCTTATAGTCCTTACTTTCCAAACCCCGGATCAGTTTCTCCGCCGCCGGGAGTTTCGGGTCGTAAGCGGCAAGAGCTACATCCCTGACTTTGAGTTCCACTGCGGCGAGTTTTGCTTCTTTGGCTTCCGCTTCCGGGATCAAGCCAACCGCTTCTATGGAGATCGGCACCTTGGCCAGGTTGGCGTAAGCGAGGCCCAGACGCTTTGCGCGGCGCTCCGCGTCCCGCTCTTCCGCTTCCCGATGGATCTCGGAAAGCTTCTTTTCCAAGGGGTTTGTTTGGGATTGAGCCATTGGGCTAATTTTAGCGCTTGCCTGCTGTCTTTGCGAGGAGCGAAGCGACGAAGCAGTCCTCTTTACCGTTAGGGATTGCTTCGCTACGCTCGCAAAGACAAAACATTGACAAAACTGCAGTTTTCCTGTATAATGCGTGTGTTCTTCGACAAGTCAATAACAGCGTTTTTCCGCGGCCAGAGGCCGCAGGAGGATAGCCATGAAGCAGATCGCCTTCGCGTTCGTGCTCCTGGCCGCCCTGTGGTCGGGCGGCTGCGGAGTGGTCACGGCGGACTTCCCCGCTGTGACCCACTTGACCGGCGCCCAGATCGCGGTTAGCGACCGGGGTGCGCGCTGGGAGAGGTACAACGCCGTGTTTCGTAACGGCGTGACCATCCCGGCAGTTGCCGTAGTCGTGGGCTACGGCAAGGAACTGGCGCGGCTCGGACCCGGCGCGCTGGCAGTAGACAATCGTCTCTTCCAGTGGCAGCAGGAGGTCGTCCCGGTCACCGCGCTCTTCTACGAGGACGCGGGCGGTGGGGCGACGGGCAAGTTCATCGGCCTTGCTTGGGGGAAGGTTTACCTCTACCCCGGACAGGCGGTGAGCCAGCCCCTCACCTTCACCATCCAGAACCTGCTCCGGCCTGATGGTACGTACTACTACGCGTACTACGGCTACGGCCGGAGTCCGGATCTCCCGGCGCCAATCGCAGACCTGCGAGAGGAGGTCGTGCACCTACCGCGCAAGTGGTGGGGAGGCACGAATGGCCTCCAGCTCGTCAACGGCTCCCTCTATACCGCGCGCGTCCGCGTGAACGGCAACCGTATGGTAGCGACCCTACCACCGGAGGGCGGGTTCGCCTATGTGGAAGAGAAGGTGATCTATGGATGGGGTCCCCTGCGGAGTATCCAGGTGGACTACCTCCAGGAGGCCGGCGGGCAGTACCTCATGGTGCAGAGCTCACCGGACATCCAGCTGGGGCTCATCCTCCAGGGGATCACTGGCAGACAGCTCATTGTTGGGCCGCCCACCCGCGGCGCCCAGCTCTACTGATTCGCGGGTTCGTTTCGGCCCCGGCACGCATCGCGCTTGCTGGGGCCTCGTCTTATTAGGAAATGGAAAGTTTAAAAATCAAAGTGTAAAATGACAATGCAAAATTTCCAATTGCAATTTTGATTTTTGATATTTGCATTTTGCACTCCCATGTCCGGCCACAGTAAATGGAGTCAGATCAAACACAAGAAAGGCGTTACCGATCAAAAACGCGGCGCTTTGTTTTCCAAGCTTCTCGTGGCGATAACCGTAGCTGCGAAGACCGAGCCCAATCCGGACTTTAATCCGCGCCTTCGGACCGCGATACAAAAAGCCAAGAGCGAGAGTGTGCCTTCAGAAAATATAGAGCGCGCGATAAAGCGCGCATCCGAAGCCGGACAGGTTCTGGAGGAGCTGATATTGGAGGCGTACGGCCCTGGTGGTGCGGCGATATTGATAGAGGCGATGAGCGACAACAAGAACCGCACCATCCCGGAGGTCAAAAAGATCTTGAACGAGTCCGGCGGCAAATGGGCGGAGCCGGGTAGCGTCCGTTGGGCGTTTCAAAATTCGTCCGACGGCTGGCAGGCGAAATTCCCTCAAACCGTCTCTGCCGAAGATAAAGAAAAACTTGCGGGGCTTATCGCAGCCCTCACACAACACGACGATGTGCAGCGGGTGTACACGAATACTGACAACTTATGACTGATAACGGGGCGTTTGCCTGTTATTTGTTATACGTTATAAGTTATGCGTATGGTGATATTGGGCATTGACCCGGGGACAAGGCGGGTGGGCTACGGGCTTGTCCGCAAGGATAGGGGCGAACTCAAGTTTTTGGACGCGGGAATCCTGAAAATAAAGAGCGGGGATGACTTTGGGGCGCTCCGGGAAATAAACTCTCAAGTCCGGGGGCTGATAAAAAAATGGCGGCCGGGGGTTATGGCGGTGGAAAAGCTCTACTTCGTAAAAAACCTCACGACCGGCCTGCCCGTGGCCGAGGCGAGAGGGGTGATAATCCTTGCTGCGCTGGATGCGGGCCTAAAAATAAAGGAGTTTTCCCCGAACGAGGTAAAGTCCGGACTCACCGGCTACGGCCACGCGGATAAGTCGGCGGTCTTAAAAATGGTCCGCCTGATTGTGGGAAAGCCGGGTCTTAAGCTCATAGACGACGCGAGCGACGCTTTGGGAATAGCGATATTCGCCGCTGGCGCCGCCTCTTGACACAAGCATCTCATTCCCTATACTTTTCGGGAAAACTTCGTTTGGCTTATCAATTAAAAATATCAAGACAAAGGTCGACACACCTTGCGAGTATACATGAGCAAGCTACCAGAGTTGGCTTTCCGCGGACTAAGCGACGAGGAAGAGGAAGATACGGAATTGGAAGACGGAGACCTGGATGAGGGCTTCGGCAATGAGGAAGACGAAGGCGGCGAGAACGCGGACGTATAGGTTGAACCAAAAGAAACCGAGCACATAACATGTTATGTGCTCGGTTTTGATTTGTGGAGATATTTCGGTTAATGTCTTTTATTGTGAAGAGGATATGGAGCTGGCGAACGCTGGGGTTTGTGGTCGCGCTGGGCGCGGCCGCGGTGCTCGTACTTGGCGCTTACGTTTTCGTCTTGTCAAGAAACCTGCCTTCTTTTGAAGAAATCGTAAACCGCCAAGTGCAGCAATCCACGAAGATCTACGATCGCACCGGCGAAATTCTATTGTACGAACTCTCCGGCGGACAAAAAAGGACGCTCGTCCCTTTGAACGAGATTCCCAAGTATCTTAAGGATGCGACGGTGGCGATCGAGGACCAGAACTTTTATAACGGTCCGGCTTTTAGTGTAAAAGGAATGCTGCGGGCGTTCTGGGTGAACCTCCGCGCCGGCGAGATCCGCCAAGGCGGGTCCACCATCACCCAGCAGCTCGCGCGGAACGCGTTCCTGACTCTGGACCAAACAATTAACCGCAAGATCAAGGAGCTCCTCCTTGCGGTACGTTTGGACCGCTACTATTCCAAGGACAAGATCCTGGAGCTCTATCTAAACGAAGTGCCATACGGCCCGACCATCTACGGCGTCGCTGCCGCAAGCGAAGCGTACTTCGGCAAGCCAGTCGGCGATTTGAACCTTGCGGAGTCAGCGCTCCTTGCCGCGCTCACCAAAGCACCGAGCTACTACTCGCCATGGGGCAGCCACGTGAAGGAACTCCTGGAGCGGCAGAAGCTCATCCTGCGCACGATGAAAGAACTGGGGAAGATCAGCGATGCGGAACTTAAAGATGCCCTAACTTACAAACTGGTCATAAAACCGCAAACCACCGGCATAAAAGCGCCTCATTTCGTGTTCGCGGTCCAGGACCAGCTGATCAAAAAATACGGCGAGGACATGATCCGCACCGGGGGACTCACGGTCATAACCACTCTGGACTCTAATTTGCAGGAGGCGGCGGAGGCGGCGGTTAAATCCGGTGCGGAAAGGAACGACGAGCTCTACGGCGGCAGGAACGCGGCTTTGGTCGCGGAAGATCCGAAAACCGGCCAGATCCTCGCGATGGTCGGCTCGCGCGATTACTTTGCAACCTCGTCTTTGCCCGTCGGCTGCGCCCCGGGAGCGAATTGCCAATTTGAACCCAACTTCAACGTCGCCACCCAGGGCCTGCGCCAGCCGGGCTCGGCCCTGAAGCCGTTCGTCTATCTCACTGCTTTCAAGGCCGGTTTCACGCCGGAGACGGTGGTCTTCGACGTCCCGACCGAGTTCGTGCCGAATAACCCCGCTTGTCCGCCGGATCCGGATTTCAACAAAGAGGACGACGAGTGTTTCCATCCGCAAAACTTCGACGGCAAATTCCGCGGACCGGTGAACCTGCGGACGGCGCTCGGCCAATCCATAAACGTTCCGGCGGTGAAAGTTCTCTATCTCGCTGGACTCAAAAATTCTCTTAAGACCCTGAACGACTTCGGTGTCACGACGCTCACCGATCCCTCCCGTTACGGACTGTCCTTGGTTCTTGGCGGCGGCGAGGTGCGGCTCGTTGACCTTGTGGGTGCTTACTCCGTCCTCTCTCAAAATGGCGTGAAGCACGCGCAGGCCACGATCTTGGAAGTCAAAGATTCTAATGGCAAGGTGTTGGAATCATATAAAGACGACGCAGATACGGTCGTCGATGCCCGGTACGCCGGAGCAATAAACGATGTTCTCTCCGATGTTCAAACGCGCTCCGGCCTCTTCAGCGCAAGCTTGAATCTCACCGTCTTCCCTGGGTACGACGTGGCGCTCAAAACCGGTACTACCAACGACTACCGCGACGCCTGGGCAATGGGCTACACGCCGAACCTCGTAGTCGGAGTCTGGGCTGGGAACAACGACAACTCGGCTATGCGCCGCCAAGGATCAAGCATATTGGCGGCAGTGCCGATCTGGAGCGAGCTTATGTCCAGGGCGCTGGAGAATATGCCGCCGGAGGCGTTCCAAAAAACCGATCCGCTTGTCACCCAAAAGCCGGTTCTCGCTGGCGACTACCTCTTCGAGCAGCAGATCCACAACATCCTTTACTACGTGAATAAAGACGACCCGGCGGGCCCGCAACCCGCAGATCCGGTCAGAGACCCGCAATTCCTGAATTGGGAATTCGGGGTTTTGAATTGGGCCAAGGACAACATCAGCGTCTTAGCATCCCGAATACGGTCCGATCCGGGGAATTTTTCCGGTGCGTCAGCGCCGCAGATAAAAATCCTGGGTCCGTCCCAGGGCGAATTTGTCAAAAGCGGCAGGTTTTGGCTTGTCGCGGAAATAAACGCTGCCGCCCAAATCGCAAGGATTTCGGTGGACTTCAATAAAAAACGGGTGTACAACTCGGAGGCGGCGTACCCGTCGAATTACCTCTTCTCTTCTGAAATATCTCCGGAAGAGGTCCTGCCCCAAAACCTCCTAGAGGTGGAGGTCCAGGACCAAACCGGCTCGACCAGCCGGACTGGCGTGATCGTCTATAAGTAGAGGGTCTTTACGCTTTAAGTATCGGCATCAGGACGTAAAAGTAAGACGTGTCGCCCGGCGCCCTTAAAAGGGCTGGTTTATTCTCCTCGTTTATACCCCAAAAAACATCATCGGAGGCGAGCGCTTTGAGCCCGTCGGAAAGGTAGCGCCAGTTGAAGCTTATTTCCTGTGATTTGCCTTGGATTTTGGCCGGCATGAGATAACTATTCTCCCCAAGCGCCTGGTCTATGGAAAAAACTTCCAAAATCCCTTTCTTGCTCTCGGATATTTTTATCCTTACCTCATTGACTTTGGAGCTGAAAACCCCGGCCAAGCGCAGGGCGTTCAAGAGCTCCTCCCGGTTGACGGTGGCGGAGGTGTCAAATTCTCCGGGAACGATCGCGGAGTAGTCCGGGAAGTTGCCCTCCACTAGGCGGGAGATGAATTCAAACTCGTCGGTCTCAAAAAGAATCTGGTTCTGGTCGCTCCGGACTTTGACGGTTCCATCGTCTTTAAGGATCCTTATGAGCTCTTGGCTGGTTTTCAGGGGAATAAGGAGTTTAAAATTATTGTTGTGGTTTGCCGAGAACTGGCTCTTGGGAATTATTTTCTCCGACAGGCGGAAGCTGTCGGTCGCGGCAAGCTTGATCTCGTCCACGGAGAAATCAAGCATCACGCTGTTTAATTCCGGACGAAGCTCCGAAAACTGCGCGCTTACCGCGACCTGGCTTAGAGCATCCTTAAACACCTCGCTTTTGAGCTTGATAAAATCCGTTTGGTTCTTTATTTTGGGGATGATCGGGAAGTCCTCGCTGGGCAACCCCTGGATCGTGGCGCTATAATTATCGGTTTTGACCGCAAGCCCGGTTTTCCTGGACTCCAGCGCCACTCTCTCGCCCTGGAGGTTGGCCACAAGTTCCCGGAGTACCGACACCGGAACCGTGATCCTTCCCTTGTCCACAACCTTCCCGGGAACGAAGGCGCTCACCGCCACCTCCAAATTGGTGGCGGTGAATTTTATTTTTCCGTCCTCGGTCTGGATTAAGACGTTTTTGAGTATCGGCAGGTTCGTGCTGTCGCCGCTCATTCTCTCCACAATCCCCAAGCCGTCTTTCAGGTTACCTCTAATTACTATTAGATTCATAGATTAATTTATTTTAATACAGATATTATTACTTTCCTGTTTCTGGGGATATCTCCAATAGATGCTTGTTTTTCTTAATGTTAGCCGGTTTTGGTTCCGGACCAAACCTGGAAAACTTGTTTCTAATTTTTGTATATCACCTCCTTGATCAGGTTTATCTTTTGGTTCAGGGCCGAATTTTTCGCTATTTCTTGGTTCATTTTCTCAACTGCGTGGATTGCGGTGGTGTGATCCCTCCCCAGCTTTTCCCCAATATACGGGTAAGACATATCCAGAATTTCCCGAAGCAGGAACATTGCGATCTGCCTTGGTTCCACCACTTCTTTTTTTCGGCCCTTTTCGACCAGATCATTCACTGCAATATTGAAGAATTCGGCGACCGCGCCAAGAATTTGGTCATCGCTTACCCGGCGGGCGAAGTTGTGGATCGATTTTTCGATTATATCCTCCGCGGTTTTCTCGGTTATTTCCACACCCTTAACCTCCTGGTAGAACAGTATCTTATTCAACACCCCCTCCAACTCCCGAATGTTTTTCTTGACCTTCCGGGCAACGAGATCTACCACTTCGTCTTTAATCTGCCGGCTGCTCTCCTGTAGTTTATTCCTTATTATTGCGACCCGCATCTCATATTCCGGGTAGCCGACATCGGCGATGAGTCCGCCCTCAAACCTGGAGCGCAGCCGCTCTTCCAGGGTGGGAATGGACTGCGGCGGCCGGTCGGAAGAGATGATTATTTGTTTATTGTTCTCGTACAGAGCGTTAAAAGTATGGAAAAACTCCTCTTCCGTCTTTTCCTTCCCGCCGATGAATTGGATGTCGTCGATTATAAGCACGTCCACCCCGCGGTACTTCTTTTTTATATCCTCCATCCGCTTGTTCCGGATTGCCCAGACGATGTCGCTCGTAAATTTTTCCGAGGACACGTAACGCGGTTTAATTTCGCCCTTGTAAGCCGAGACGATCTCGTTGCCGATCATCTGGACAAGGTGGGTTTTGCCCAGGCCCACTCCGCCGTAGATGAAGAACGGGTTATATTTTGTCCCAACCTCGCGGATGATCGCGGACGCTGCGCTGTAGGCCAGCTCGTTCGCCGCGCCGACGATGAAAGATTTTTGGGAATACTTGGGGTTCAGGTTGGTCTCCGGGTCGATCTTCCACTCCAGCTCCATCCTGTTCTGGAACTGTCCCAGGTCGGCAACCGACACCTTTTTGGAGAGAGCCGCTCCGCCGGAGTCCCCGACCAGGAATTCCAGTTTTTTTACCGAGTAGTCGTGCGTCCGGACGATTCCCAGGAGGGTTTTGTGATATTTATTTTCCACCCACTCCTTGGCAAAGCCATTGGGCAGGGCAACATAGAAAACCCCGTCCTTTTTATCCACCAGCCGGCTGTTTTTAAGCCAGGTGCAGAAGTTGGTCCTGGAAATCTGGAGCTCCATCTCGCCCAAGGTAAGTTTCCAGAGTTGTTCTAGGTCCATCTCGTTAGAGACAGGAAACGCCATCGGCGTTTCCGTAGGTTGTCCGCGCCGTTGCGACCCCGGCTGCTTCGTTGGATTTACGGAAAACATTGTGGTTCATAAGCGAGTGGTCTCTAACGGGATCCATACCCGGTGCTACAACTGCGACTTTCCCCTCGGCGACGGGGTTTTCGGCCTTCGCGCGTGCAAGAACATATCTCGTTTTTTAATAAGGTAATTGGCTATTGATGTCCGTCGCAGTTGTAGCACCGGGCACACCCACTATTTTATGCACAGCCGCGATTTCGTCAAAGACAAGTAAAGCCCGAAACTGTGGACTTCCTGTGGAGAACCGTTTTCACTTCACAAAAGCGGCGTCGCATGTTAACCTGATGCCCATGTCGCAAACCTATCAGCCGAAGAAGAAGAAAAGAAAAAGAACCCATGGATTTCTCCGCCGGATGCGAACACCCGGCGGTAGACAAACGCTTAGCCGCAGGCGCGCGAAGAGCAGGCGGCGCTTGGCGGTTTAATGCTGCCGAAGAAGCTACGGCTCCGGGTGCAGGATTTTCCTGCAGCCGCCCGCAGAATTTTTTCCGGAAAGACCCTTCAAGTTAAGGGTTCCCGCAATCAACTCGGTCATAACCGCCTTGCGGTTGTGATCTCCGCCGGCAGGGTTAAAAAAGCGGTAAAGCGCCATCTTCTGAGGCGCAGGGTTCTTGCGCGGGCGGTGAAGCTGCCGGACGCGGGTTTGGACATCCTATTCATCGGCTTGTCCATGCCGGCGTCAAAACTCGAATTGGATGCAGAATTTGATAGAATAAGAGCCGTACTCAAATGAATCCCGTACGAAACCACAAGCTTATGCAATCCAATCCGATTCTAAAATTCAAGGACGGCGGCGATGGTCGCGCCGATGCGAAAAATCTGCGGAAATGCCTCCGGCATTTCCTGTTTCGTACGGGATGAAGTATCTGTATAATCTGATCTTTTACCAGCCGCTCTTGAACGCCTTGGTGCTGCTGTACCAAACGGCCGCGTTCCGGGATCTCGGCGTCGCGATCGTGCTTTTAACCATCGTCATCCGCCTCATCCTCTTCCCGATATTCCAAAAGAGCATGCATCACCAGATGGTGATGCAGGAGATTCAGCCCAAGATCAAGAAGCTCCAGGAAGAGCATAAGGGCAACTATGAGAAGCAATCCCAGGCGATAATGGCCGTGTACAAAGACCATAAGATCAACCCCTTTTCCGGTTTCCTCCTTCTACTTATCCAGTTGCCGATACTTATCGCCCTGTATCAGATATTCTTGAACGTTTCCCGCCCGGACGTCCTCGGCAATCTGTATTCCTTCATCTCCCCGCCCGCGGAGCTTAACCCCTGGCTTTTTGGCTTGATAAATCTCACAAAACCCAATATTGTAATCGTGGGCTTGGCCGTAATAGCCCAATATTTTCAGGGCCGACTCGCCCTACCCAAGAGTCAGGAGGCGCAGGCGAGCCAGGCCGCGAAGATCGGCCAGAAAATGGTCTGGATAGCGCCGCTCATAACGCTGGCCGTTCTATGGAACCTGCCGGCGGCAGTCGGTCTTTATTGGCTCACCACCTCCGCTTTCTCCGCAGTTCAACAGCAAGTGGTTAATAAAAAGTTGGCGATGCCCGGTGCTACAACTGCGACGGGCAAGAGAAGCCAATGACTTTACTCACAAGCAATAACCGTGAGATGTCTACGATAAAGCAACAAACCCCAGGCGCCGATGAGGAGATCGCAGTTGTAGCACCGGGGATGGAAAACTGGGAAAAATATCTCACAAAACTGGTTGAACTCTTGGGCTTCGATGACTACAAGGTTGACGTTGACGCCGAACATCATCACGCCCGCCTTTTCATCCACAACGACCCGGGATTGATCAAAGAAAACCTCCCGGTCTTAATTGAGAGTTTGAACCTCTTGCTCCAGCTCGTATCGAGAAAGAGAGGCGAGCAGCCCATTTTCCTGGATATTAACAACTACCGGAGCGAGCGGGAAGGCCTGATCGCGGAACTCGTCCGGGCTGCGGCGCGGAAGGTGGTCGCAACCAAAAAAGAAATCCCGTTGCCGATCATGAATTCCTATGAACGGCGCCTGGCGCACCTGGAGCTCGCGCACCATCCGGACGTTTTCACCGAAAGCGTGGGCAAGGGCAAGAGCCGCTACGTGGTGGTGAAACCCATCCTATCGGACCAATCGGTCCAATAAGACCAATAGGACTTATAGGTTCAATCCGTACAAGGAGCCGTCTAAGCGGTTCTTGAAGTACAGGACGCCGTCCTTCACCCGGAGATTTGTTGCGTCCAAGACGGCACCCGCACCGTCGTATATGACCTCAATATCTCCGGTTCCTACATCCACCCGATAGATCCAATCCCGGGAAAAAATCTCTTTCTTCAGGTAAGCGTCCGGCAGAGCATTTGCGTTCCATAGGTCGTAGTTCAGGGGAACGCCGCAAAGAAGATTCTCTTTGCCGTCCGCGGCAGCATAGAACACGCACTTCTCCGGCAGAGTGATGAAGCTCATAGTCCTTTGCGCCTGCCCCGCGCTGTCCGCGAGTCGGAGCGTGCCGCCTTTCTCGCCCAGGCCGGACTCAAAGACCAAGCCCCGGTCCGAAACGCCGCTCCAGACGGCATCCAGTCCGTTTTGATCCTGGACAAGCGGCAGGAGAGTTTTCTTTGCGACATCAACCTTAAGGAGCGAACCGGGCACTTTGGCGCTGGGCATCTGCGAGGCGAGAATTTGATCGGGCCTCGGCCAGCTTAAGACAATGTCTTCTGCGGCGAAAGAAAGAACGGTTTGCGGCTTGGCGTTCGCCTTGGCGGCGTCCAGGGTTTTGATTTCAGAATTCGCACCGTTTTTCGCGAGGTACGCGAGCCGGCCGTCGCTTGGCGACCAGGCAAAAGAGTAGACCGCATCGCTAAGTGGACTCCAGGACTTGGTTTGGATGTCAAAGATGCTCGCTTGCGGCGCGCTTCTCTCCCCAAAGATGACCGCAAGCTTTCCCCCGTTGTAGGAAAAGCCCGCCTGGACGATGCCCTTAATCTCCGTGCTGGAGATGACTTCCGCGCCGCTTTGGGTGAGGAGCGCCACCTGCCCGTCCGCCTGGAACACGACCGAGCTCGTGGCGGAGTAAACGAAATAGTCGAAAACCTGGCCGGAGGCGATCTTTGTTGGCTCCTTACCCGCCACCGTTCCTAATTTATCCGGAACCCCGGTTTCTTTCGCCGCCTCCGGAACGGGCGGCAGGGTTATCGGTCCCGCTCCTCCTGTCCCCGGTGCTTCGCCGGGGGCGAGAAATGCAACCCCTTGGTATCTGAAGTAATAACCGACGGCTATGATCGCGCCGACCGCTGCGACGATGATTATAAGATAGATGACCCTTCTCATGGGTTGAATATCAGAGACAGCGTCTTTGTTGCCGACTCCAGCGGATTCGCCGGGCTGTACACATTGAGTTCCGTCTTCACCTCAAAGCCGGGAGCGACACCGGGATTCAGGTTTGCCCGCAGAACGCCGGAGTTGTCTTCCCCTTCCGGCGCCTGGCCGTTAACTTTCCAGTTAAATATCAGGCCAGGTACGGAGTTCCAAAAATATGGCTTGGCAACAAGGACTATGTTGTTTCCGGAGAAGGTTCTGTCTGGAAACGGCGCCTCGATCATGACCTCCGGCCGGACGACCGGGACCTCTACAGTTTTAAGCAAGAGGCCGTCTGGGAGGCCGGATATTTCAACCCTCAAGTCGTGCGCAGTATTTGGGATATCGCCGGCGTTGACAGAGGTCCGTTTCATGCCCTGGCCGGTTGCGACCAAGCCATTGTCCCAGTACCAATTCACAGTTGCCCGGGATAGATCCAGCGTCTTGCCGCCGGAGATGGCTTCAACAGCAACGCTGACTCTGGTATAGGCGGTCGGCAGGACCTTGCCGCGGAAGTCCGGCGGTGCGTAGGAATCGGCCCGCCAGGTCAAAAACACGAAGGGCTCTTGGGTTTGGGCCGAAGCCCGCGGAGGCAGAGCCAAAAGCGTAAGAATAAAAACCGTCATTGCGAGCGCAGCGAAGCAATCCCTGATCCCGTACGGAGATTGCTTCGTCGCTTCGCTCCTCGCAATGACTGATTGTCGTTTGCCCACTTTCATTTTTATTCTATGCCGCACGCCGCAGATCCACGGTATTCGTGTCCTCGTCCAGGGTGACTGGCCCTCTTTCCGGAAGGGGTCGTGTCTCCGCAAGTTCCGCCTGCAGTTTTTCCATCGGTCCCGGGGGAGGAGCGAAAATTTCCTCTGCCGGCACCGGCCCGGCTTTTGCGGTGGCGCCTGCTTTGGGCGGCGCTTCCTCTGCGGCAACCGCTGCCTTAGCGGCCCTGGCTTCTGCGCTAGCTGTCGTCGCGGCGCCTTCGGCTGCAGCCGCTTTTCCCGCCGTGCCCGCGACCCCGGCTGGGCTCACTGCGCTTGCAATCGCCGCGGCTTTGGGATGGTTGGCAATTTGAATCGCAATAATTACCGTGAGCGTTTCGCTGCCGGGAATGCCTATGATATTGCCGACCCCTCCGGCGAGATTCACCAGTCCCGGCGCGCCGAAGCCGACTTTCATTATAAACCAGAACTGTATAGTCGCCCACACCAAGGGTGAGATAAGAAAAGCGTTTACAAGATAGATCGCCTGGCCCACGACCGGCACGGCGAAAACCAGGTCGGTTATAAGGTCGGCGACGTCGGAGAGGCCGGCGATCATAACGAGGAACACGATGTCCACGGTGCCGAATGGTTTTTCCTGCTCCGCCATCTTTTTATATTAGCTTACCCCCCTCTGGCTTAAGAGCTGCTTCGGGTCGGTTGTGATCACCTGGTCCTCAAAGTAGGACGCGATTATCTGAATGGCGATATGCTGGCGGCCGGCGAAGAAAAGGCCGGTGCCGCGCTCGGCGGTAAGGAGCAAGCTCTTCTCCGCGTCGGTCAGATTGAATGCCTTGGCCACGATATCCATCGTCGCCGGCGCCTGTTTGAGGAGGAGCTGCAGGGCGGAATTAGTGATGATCGGCCGGCCATAGGGCGAGCGCAAGAAGTCCTCCACGTCTTGGGTGATGGTGGTGAGCCCCAGATAGTATTTACGGCAGCGCTTGGCCAGGCCGAAGAGGAACGCGGCGGATTCCTCGTATTTCATCAGCCACCAGGCCTCGTCCACCATCATTATCCGGCGCTTGAGCTGCGCCCGGATCAGATTCCAGATGAAGTTCAAAATGACGTACATCGCGATCGGCCGCAGTTCGTCTTCCAAGTCGCGGATGGAGAAAACGATGAACCGATTTTGGATGTTGACGTTGGTCGGCTGGTTCACGAAACCGGAGAAACTGCCCTTGGTGAACTTATACAGGCGTTCCGCCATCGCCCGCCCGCCTTCCAGGTTGCGCAGAACCGTTTCCAGGTCTTCTAAAAGCGGCGGTTGGGCATGGGAGAAATCCGTCTCCGGGGTAATCTCCCGGGAAGCGTAGGTTTCGGTGAGCGCCCGGTCCAGGATCGCGTCTTCCTCCGGAGAGAGTTTGCCGAGCATCAGTTTCAGGAGCCCCGACAGGTTCACAATGTGCGAGCGCAGGACGTCTGCCGGCGATTCGTTCTCCGGCACGAGCGGTATGTCAAAGGGGTTGATGTGGTTGTCGGAGGTGAGGGATATGTTGAAGAAACTTCCGCCGAACGCCTCCGCCAGGCGCTCATACTCGTTCTCCGGGTCAACCACAAGGACGTCCACCCCGAGCATTAAAGACCGGATGATCTCCAGCTTGGCAGCGTAGGATTTGCCGCTGCCCGCGACCGCGAAGACCACCTGGTTCGCGTTCTCCAGGGAGAACCGGTCAAATATGACCAAACTGTTGTTGGAGCGGTTTATGCCGTACATTATCCCCTGGTCGCTCGTCAAGCTGTCGGAAACGAACGGGAAGAAAGAAGATATCGGACTGGAGTTCATCGGATTTGTGACCTGCAATTTATCCTCCGCCAAAGGCAGAGCGGTCAGGAGCCCCTCCAACTGCTCAAAAAGGGCGGGCTTGATGTAAACAAGCTGCGTTTCCATAAGCGACGTTACCCGGGACTCCAGTTTGGCTAATTCCTCCGCCGTGTCCGCGTAGATCGCGATGTAGACGCCGGTGGAGAAGAGTTTTTCCTGGGCCTGCTGCAGGGCGTCGCGCAGGGACTCTATGTCCTGGAGCGCGGTCTCCAGCATCGGGTCGCGGACCAAGCCCTTTTCCTGCTGGTCGGTTATTTGGGACTCGATCTGCGCCGCTTTCTTCCGGAGTTTTTTGAGCGCGGTCGTAGTGTCGGTCGGGTTTATGAAGATGGAAATGTCAAAGAGGTTGGGCAGGTTGATGAGCGGCTCAAACCAGCCGGTAGAGAGGAACCGCGGATAAGAAAAGACGAAGAACGCCTTGACCACCTTGTCCCCCACCTTCAAGAAGTTTGCGTTCACCTCCACCCCGGCCGGGGCGATTATCTTTTTGATGCTCTGGTTTTGCATATAAGTCCAATTGGTCCAATAGGCCTATTCCGGGACGGTCACCTTTTCTTTCTCCACCGTTTCCGGGTTGTAGAAGTTGTAGAAAAGCTCCAGGAGCTGTTCATCGTTAAGAACCACCGCTGTTAGGCCGATTTGCGAGAGTCCCTCCACCACCTGGTTCACCCGTTGGGTAAGCTGCAAAAGATTCTCTTCAAACTCCTTCCGCTCTCCCGCCGACGCTTGCTCCTCCTTCGCGGGAGCTTTTTTGCGCAGGAACGGCAGGAATCCGATCGCGCTTTTAGCGGGGAGGGATGCGGTTAGCGGGTAGAAAGGCACGACCACGAAAAAGGTCTTGGACATTATCGCGTTGTCCGAGACGAAGCGGCGGATGAATTCCTGGTATTCGGAGATCTGGTCCTGGAGCAGAGCGGACTGTTCTTTGGTCTTGCGCTCGTCCAGATTTCGCAGATAGCGCTCAATGTTGATCTTCCTGGAATGGACGACGATCTGGATCTGGAAATTCAAGCTGTTCAGAAAGTTCTGGTACGCCTGGGTGATGAGGTTCTGTTCTTCTTCCGACTTGAGATAGAAATTTATTCCCCCGACCATGACCACCTGGCGCAAGCTGCCGTCTTTAAGGATCACCGTGCTTTGGCGGATATTTTCTATCTCCACCAGGTCTTGGGTATTGGCTGCGTTCTTTGGCATCAAAGTTAGTTTAAAGTTTAAAAATCAAAATGCAAAGCTTAGGAATCGTTCGCCTTCGGCGAACTCATAAATTTTTAACTTTGATATTTGCATTTTGCATTACCTATAGTCCACTCGTTTGGCCACCTTTCTCTCGCCGGAGAGTCCCCGGAACACTTCGTAGCGTTCTTTCATTCTCTTTAAAGTCAAGCCGGACTTTTGCGCGGACTCACGGCTCCCTACCTGAACCTGATGCCAGGCGCTCCGCAGGGCCATTCCCCGGACTATATTCTCCAAAGAGAAGCCGCTTCCGACCTCGGCCTTGAGGGTTTCTTCCGTTTTCGGCAAGGCGCGATTTTCCGATTGCCATAGGTAGATCTGGGGATGCCAGTAGAAGCCCGCTGCCGAAGAAACCACTTTGAGAAGCGGTTTGCCGTTCACCTTTACGAATGCCAGCCCAATGCCCACCGCCGCGATTACGAGGGAAAAAATGAACCACAGCCACGTGGCCACCAAGAAGTAGAGGAGCATGATCGCGCCCGCCGCCGCGCCGACGTAAGCGAACTGTTTCAAAGACAGCGGCCCGACTATCTTGTCCTCCGTTTCTATGAACTGCGGAACCTGGAACTGCACGATAGTAAGTTTAAAGTTTAAATATCAAAATGAAAAATTACCTTTTGCCCTTCATAGTTAGTATGCTAGATGCGATAACCTTGGCAATCTCTCCCAACTCGTTAAGTAGCCAATTTAGTTCGCCTTTGTCGCCGTTGCTGGTATCTCGAAGCAGGGCCGGCCAAACCTTAGATTCGTTAGCGGATTTGAGTGAGTGGGTAAAAAAGTTGGCGAAGTCCTTTTTGGAACTGGCTGAATTTGCTTCTACGTAATTCGCCAGAATACTCGTGCCGCTTCGCAGAAGTTGATTGCCCATGATATTGCAAATGGGCTTTTGCGGCAATTTATCCACGAACCTTATCAAACGCAAGGTCCAGCCATAAACCCTCTTCTTGAACTCAGCTTTGAATTTTGAATTGTCATTTTGCACTTTGATTTTTTAACTTTCAATTTTTTTCTGTGTCGGGGGTATTGGCGGGGGGGCTGGTTTCGGCGGCATGGGCGGGATTGCGCTTCTCATATCAGTATAGTGGACCACGCGCGGCGGGGTCATTTCCGTTCTCACGGGCTTGGGAACTTGGCCTGCGGGCGGCACAGGCGGCTTCCCTGCCTGCGTAGGCAGGCCTATCTCAAGTCGCGCGGGTCTCGGCGGTTGCGGAACCGCGCCTTTTGTAGTTCCAAACGGGGAGGTTGGCTCAATACGGATGCTCGTTTGCGGCTTCAGCGGCTCCAATTCCAATTTCCTTTTAAGGAAGACCGGCGCGGGCACGGAAGGAGTGGTCGGCAGTGGCGCGGGAGGAACAGCTGGCTTAGGCACAGCAGCCGGAGGAGAAACTGGTTTCTGTGTCTCCGCAGCGGGCGGCGCACCGTATGTCTTCCATTTAGCTTGAGTGGGCAAGCCGGTTGCAGGAGGAGGCGCGGCTGGTTTTGGCGTCGGCGTAGGCGCGGGTTTAACCCCGGCGGTAAGCGACGAGAGGTCTATGAACGGCTTTGCGGGTGGCCCGGCAACCGGCTTCGGCGGCGCTGGCCGTCCTCCAATCGGCATCGGGGGCAGCGTTGCCAGCTTACTAACCGCAGTTGCCGGAGCAACAGCCGGCTTTTTAACTTCCTCAAGTTTTTCGGGTTCAGGTTTAAGCGGTGCGTATACTTTGTCTATTTCATTGCGCAGGCCGGAGAAAACCCTTGAATTAAGAGCTTCTGCAACAGAGGCAGCCGCTTGGTGGTTTAAGCCGAGTGCCTCCTCAAGCGTCAGGCCTGTCTCTTCGGGGTGGAGATAGCCCATAAGCACAAGTGCCGTGACCTGTTGGACCACGAGTTTCTTCTCTTCGTCCAACAGGTGGTGGCTTTCGCAAGCGCGCAGGACAACCTGGAGATTCTGTGCCGAATCAAGTGCTTCCTGCAGCACTGGCGGAAGAGAATTGAATCTCTTCTCGACTTCTTGTTCGGTTATTCTTTCGATTGCAATCATGTTTGTTTCTAAATCCAGTTCTGATAAGCAGTATTGCCAGTCGCGGTGCGTATGGAGTTGGTGCTCTCGCCGCACACTGGGCAGGTGTCTGCAGTAGTAGGCATGTTTTTCTGTCTTCTCACGCCTGGGTTAGGATAAGTTGCGGGGTTGTTAAGACAGTTTTGACATACCCATGTTTTTGCCATTCCCCACAGGCCGAACCCCTTACCCATGCCGCCCCACATCGAAGCAAGCAACCCGGGACTTGCTTGGGCCCTCTGTCCAAAGGTTTGTAAGCCGGTTGCCACGCGTTGACCGGCCGCCGTCCTTTGCGCGGCAGCCCGAATCGGTGTTCCAAGGGCGTAGGTGGCCCTGTTAATCGGGTTGAAAACCTTTCTCCAGCCGGTATATTGCGTGGGTGCTTGCCGTTGCATCGTTCTTGCTGCAGCCCGAGCGGCAAGCCCACCGCCCTTTCTTGCAGCCCATGTGCCAAAACCTTTCGCTGCTCCGGCTGCCGCGCCAGCGGCGGCGTCGGCGAACTTGATGCCCAAACTCTTCGCGGCGAAAAGGCCGCCGATCATAACTCCGAGGAGGACGGCCATTTGCAATAGTTGCTTTACCACCGGGTCAAAGAGGTTGGTGAAGAATTCGGAGATCGCCGCCCAGACGGGATTGCTGTTGCTCGTGTAGTAACTGCCGAAATTGTACGGATCCACGGAGGAATTCATTGCGTAAGAGGTTTGGATTGCTACCCATAGGAAAAAAAGGACTATCGGCGCGAAAGCCGCCTGGTTGAAGAAATTATGCCACCACTTGTTCCAATGGCTCCGCGTCGCGGGGAAGATCCAGCTTGCCCAGGCGAGCGGCAGAAGAATAAGGAGATAACCTATATAGACGTATCGGATTATAAGCATCACGATTAAGGCGCCAAGAGTGATTATGATAAAAATCAGCGTGAAAATGGTGAAAATCAAACTGGTAATTGGAGTAATTAGCGAACCGATACTGGCGCCGAAGCTAGCCGCAAGTTTACCGGGCTCTATATTCGCCGGATTATCTTGTAGCCCTAGGAATGATTTTTGGGGGTTAAAAGCTCCGGCCAGAGCACTAGAGAAGTCCACGAAACTGCCGAAGCCGCTTTGATTACCTTCGCCGCCAGCGGGGTTCACCGAATTCAGAAAGTAAAAAGACAGGGAGTCAAAGAATTGCAGGATTACTCCGGCGATGACGAGACCGAAATTGATCGCGATTGCTATGACTATGAGTTTCCACAGCGTCTGCTTCACGCCGTAGGTTTGCACCCGTAAGATTGTCATAATCGCTATGACTACGATGGCGAAAACGAGTGCTAGGTTAGCGATAGAGAGAGCAACCGGGAAACCGACCGCTACCGGCGGCGAGCTTATGATTTGAGTGTTGATTTGCAGAATAAAGCCCAAAAGCCACGCCTCGATCGCTATTGCTATACCGGCGAGTGCACTGATTATCCAAGCGACACCGAAGAATATCTTAGCTACTACGCCGAAGCTGACATCAAATAAAGCGTTGAGGACTCCTTCTCCTATGGCAAACGTTACATTCGGCGCCAAAAACAAAGCTAACCCCAGGATGAGCGGCGCCGCGATCTTAGTTTTTTTGAAATCTGCTCTCATTGGCAGCGTATTACTACATCCCAAGGCAGGCCGGTCGCCGGCGAGGTCGGCCTGCTCGGCGTCGGTCCGGCAAGATAGAACTCCGGCAGGCCGATTGTGTTGTAACTCCTTGGGGGATCATACGGATAGTAAACCGCTTCGTTTCCGTACGTCAGATTGAACTGCTGATTGGTTCTCGTGGCAACCTCTTGGGGTGGGACATTTTGCTCGTTAAGCAAAGGCAGCATGAAATCCTGCTCCTTACGGCCCAAGTCGGTGCATTGGGCTTGAGTTCCCGAACTCACCCCGCCGCCTTCGTTCGGCACGCCTATGTCCGGATCTGGTATGTTCCCCAGTCCGCTCGTGTTCGTGCAGTTGTCGCCGACGACCTGCTTCAAGTCTTCAAGATAAGAACCGAAGTTGTTGGTCATCCGGATCACGCCACGCGTCCCTTGCGTTGGTGGGTTGTCGCGGCTCCACTCGCCGTCAAAATCAAGGTCCTCGTCTTTGACCAGGGAAGTGATCACCTCTTCCAGCCAGTTGGTGAACCTGCCGATCTGTATTTCCACCGGATCCCACGCGGCGTCGCGAAAGCCGGAGACGTTGGATTGCAAGCCGGCGACCGGGCTGTTCGCATCTATCGCCCGGTTATACCAGACGACGGAGTCAGCTTTAATCCTGAAATTCTCACCGTCGCTTTTGAGCTGGTTTTGGTTTGTCTCTGCGAAGTCGCGGAATCTCTTCACCGCAGCAATTGACTCATCCAGCGCTTGGCAAAGAGTCTGATATTCGGTGGCAGAAGGGGCGGGTTGGCCGCCCGCCGAGGCCGAGGAAGATCCTCCGAATAAACTGGAAATGCCTTTTTGTCCGAGTTGAACCAGCTTATTGAGTGCTGCGTTCACGAACGCACTGGTCAAGGCCGCTATGTCCTGGGCGTTCACGATGCGGCTAATGGGCGAGTTGAGTGCCGCAACTGTGATCTGCTGGACCGCGGACCCCGGGGTGGTGGCCTGGTACTGGGTGCATACTTTTTCGGTTACGTTGGGTATCCCCTTACACTTATTTTCGCTACCATTCTCAAGCACGCACTGTTGCCACTTGTTCCGGTAGTCCCACTTTGCGCAGAGTTCCGTAGGCGTGAAACCGCCTCCCGTCACGGCTTTCTTTTCCGCTTCTTCTCTGGCCTTTGCTGACTCAAGCGCCACAATGTCGCTTGTTTGGATGAGCGCCCCCAGGAAGTTGTTCTGTGGTTGAAGCGAGGTGGTATATGCTATCCAGCCCCCGTTGTTGAAATTGTTGTAGAAATTCCGGACATTCGCGACTACCTGGTCCAGGGTACAGGCGACTGGCGACTCTAGCGGTTGCACCGGCGTGAGCGCTATCCGGATAAGGGGTCCGAATGAAGAACACATCTGGGGCGCGACTTTGTAGATTACGTCCCCCACCGCTTTGTTCGTCGCGTCATTCAAGAAAGCGCGCCAGTTGGTAACGAACTGCGGCGTGCCGCCGCCCTGCACCCATCTGATAACTTGGGTCACCAGTTGGTGGATGAGCCGGTCTTTGAGCGTTTCCAAGAGAACCGAGCGGGTAAAGTTCCAGATCATCCGGCCGAAAACCGCCGGGTCGAAACTTATTTGAACGCCGATGATGGAGAGAGCATTGGCGGTTTTAACCGGGGAAATGACCCCGAGCAGCATCGCGAGTTTGCCGGTTTGTGCGCCGATGGACAGGTCCGTAGAGTTGACCTTTTCCAGTTCGGCGTAGAATCGGCTGACCGCCTCGTCGTAGTTCTTCGCCACCGCCTCCAGAACCATGCTTGCCCGCAGGGGATCGTCGGGGTTATTTGCCAGGTCTAGGCCTCTTTTCTGATAAGCGAGAACCTGTATGAAACTCCTGTGGAAGTCGGCGAGCGGTTTGGGCACAGACACCTTCTTTAACTGCAAGATGGCCGACTCCAGGGTTAGCCCGAGCGTATTCATCGCCTCCGCCTGCGGAAGGTCTCTAATCATTGCTTCAACTTGAGCCGGCGTCAGGCCGTCGTTTATGATGATATTTACCGCCTTTGTGTACGCGGCGATATCTTCGGCGGAGTAGTTAGAGACGACGCTGGCATCTTTCTCCGAAAGCGGAATCAGAGCATCCTTCTCGGTCTCTATCTCCAGGGCCGGCGAGGCGAGCGCAATTTGGCTTGCTACCGACTGCAGGTCCTCCGGAACTACGAGCGAAAAACCGCTGTCGCTGGTTCCCGGCCCTTCGGGGTTTTGGGCTACCATTTCCCGGGCGAGATTCTGGGCAAGGTCTTCGGTCAGGTTTCCGGTCGGGTTCACCGTCGGCAGGCCATCCTCGGCTACATAAGAAACAACCTCCTGCGGCGGAGGCAGGGATTCAATGAAAGCGTTTTTTGGAGCTTTGGCGAGCTCTTCCACTCCATCTCCATCTTCTTTTGCCGCTTCCCGGCCGTTTTTCAGTCCGATGTCCGAAATAAGAAAAGCAGATGTGCTTGCGATGATCGCTAAAGCCAAAAAGCCCACGACCAGCTTATTTAAGTTAGGACCCTGCACACCTACATTATAAAGAGGAAAGAGGACGGAGGAAAGAGGATAAGTGAACGATGCTTCGGATGCTCAAATCCTGCGGTCGCAGGCCCGGCTCCAAGCCGGCTCGCTTTAGGTTTTGCAGCGCTGTTTCCGGGCTCCAGCCGCCCGCCCGCAGGTTATTAAAGATCGTTTTCCTCGGTTGTTGGAAGAGAATTCTTACGATTTTGTAATAGTCATCCGGTCTTATGCCCGCCGGCAGCTTTTTCGTTTTGAGAAGAACGACCGCAGAGTCCACCTTAGGCGGCGGGCGGAAATCGGTTTTAGGCAGAGCAAACAGAACCTCCGGCTCTGCCCAGAACTGCACGCTTGCCGCCAAGCGGTTCATCCCGTACGAGGCCGCGAGGGCTCGCAGCGGCCCTCTGCCTCGTACGGGATTCACTCTTCGCGGCTCCGCGACGAGGCGTTCCGCAACCTCTTTCTGAAGCGTAAAGACGCACAATTCCGGTTTCGGTTCCAACTCCCCTATCGTCCGCAGAAGGTGGCCGGTTATATAGTAGGGAATGTTGCCACAAATCTTGAAACGTGGAACGGGAAACGTGGAACGCAGATCGGAAAGCAATCCAGGCAGAACTCTAAGCGCATCTCCTTCCATAATCTTGATATTTTCGTTCTCCGCGAATCTCAAGCACAGTTTTTCAGCCAATCGCTCGTCTTTCTCTACCGCAATGATTCTTGCCCCGCCCCGCCCCGCGTTATGCGTTATGCGATTCACGATCTCTTGCGTCAATTCCCCGTGCCCCGGGCCGATTTCAACAATAACCTCCCCAGCTTTCGGGCTCACGGCCCGGACGATCTGTCCGACAGCCGCCTTGTTCTTCAAAAAATGCTGGCCGAGGCGCCTCATGCCGTTTATACTATAATTGAAATTACGATGAAGCCATATCTGCTTATTGGGGCAATCGGCTTTTCCCTCGTTTTTACATTTGCGTCTCACGCGGCGGCCGAGACCTTTTCAAGGAACCTCAAACTGGGCGACTCCGGCGCGGACGTGCTTTCGCTCCAGAAAGCGTTGAATGGAGATCCGGATACCCGTCTCACTCTTTCCGGCCCCGGTTCGCCCGGAGAAGAAACGGATTACTTCGGATACCTCACCAAGGCGGCAGTGGAACGCTTCCAAGAGAAACACTCCCGGGATACGCTTGCCCCGGTTGGATTGGGTGCTCCTACCGGGTTCGTGGGGCCGCTCACGCGGAAGAAGCTCGCCTCGCTTGCCGCAGGCGGCGGGGCCGCCCCGGCTCCGAGCCGCCGCCCTTCGGCGGATACTCCGCCCGCCTCGCCGTCGAACCCGAACCTCGTAAACATTGATTTTTATCTGGAGGAAGTCGGAAAACTTGAGCGTGTCCAGGGCGTTGATGAAGCGACCATACAGGAGCACGCACGGTTCATCCGGGATTATGCCGCTTCTACGAGCACCGACTTCCGGGCACAGTTTGAATCAGAACTAAAGAGAAATTTGACGGCCCCTCAAAGCGGCTTTAGGAAACTCATTGACCCGCTCCTCGGCTGGCTCGCAGAGCCGGCGCAGGCGATCACCGGCGCACCCTTCGGCGGCCCGATTGTGTACGTGTACCCCTGTTCCTGCCCGCCGGAGATCTTCTCGCTCGGCGTTGGGCCTCCTTCAACCGCGCCGGTTTTGAACTACGCCGCCGGCACGCAGGCGTTTCTCTCATATAACCTCCCGGCCGCCAGGTTCCTGCTCGGTCTTTATACCCCGGGAGTTCAAAGCTGTTGGCAGTTCGACATCCTCGGATGCTTTCCGATTCCCGCGGCGGGGCAGATCCAGCCGATGGTCGGCTCTAGTCCATTGTAATATACCGCTCTTCGTCGTCGGAGAAGACGGCGTTTTCCGAAACCGAACTTTCAAACCGGACCAGTTCCTCCGGGATCTCGGACAGGAACCGCGACGGCAGGTCGTAGAAGCTCAAACACAGTTCTTTTTTCGCCCGGGTCATTGCGACGTACATCAGGCGACGTTCTTCTTCCAGCCCCGTCCCGGTATTCTCCAACGAGCGAGCGTGCGGCAATATGCCCTCTGCGCAGCCGGCGATGAAGACCTTGTCAAACTCCAACCCTTTGGCCAGGTGGATGGTCATAAGCTGCACCGCATTCTGCGCTTCATCGCGGACCGGGTCGGTTGCTTGTAAGAGCGTCACCTCTTCCAGGAACGGCGGGAGGGATTTGAATCTGGCCGCGAAATACAATAACTCTGCGACGTTTTCCCGGCGCTCCGCCCAGTTCGTGAAGTTTTTCTTGAGGTGTTCAAAATAGTCAAATCTTTCCAGGAAAGATCGGATCAACTCGGTTGGTTCGGTTTTGTCGTTGCGAGGCGCCTGCGGCGCCGCGGCAACCTCCTCGGAGATTGCTTCGGTCTTTGACCTCGCAATGACGTTCGCAAACTCCGCGAACTTCGTCTTGCCGAAAGTTTTTTCCAGGCGCTCGCGGCTCACGGCGTCTCTGGGGTTCACCGCGAAGCGCAGTCCGGCCAGGACGTCCTTCACTTCTTTGCGTTCGTAGAATTTTATCCCGCCGAAGACGCGGTATGGAATATTGCGCTCTATAAACGCCTGCTCCAGCGCCCGGGATTGCGCGTTCGTCCGGTAAAGTATCGCGACGCTTTCGTCCGGGGCTTTGGTCTTTGAATCTTTAATCTGCTCCGCGATCCAGTCCGCCTCCTCGTCTTCGCCGTCCGCCTCCATCAACTTCACCAGCTCGCCCGGCGCGTTCCGTGTCCAGAGGTCTTTCGGCTTTTGTCGCAGATTGTTTTTTATTACCGCGCTTGCGGCGGCGATGATGTTCTGGCTGGAGCGGTAATTTTCGTCCAGAACAACCACCGCCGCTTCCGGCCAGTCGCGCTCAAAGTTCAGGAAGATCTCGAAATTAGATCCTCTCCATGAATATATTGTTTGTGCATCGTCCCCCACGACCGAGATCTGCCGGTGGCCGCCCGCCAAGAGCCGCACGAGTTCGTACTGCATGTTGTTCAGGTCCTGGTATTCATCCACTAAAATATGGCGGAAACGCTTTTGGTATTTCGCGAGCGTGAGCGGCTTGGACTTGAAGAGTAGAACGACTTTTTGTATCAGGTCGTCAAAGTCAAAGGCGTTGTAATTTTTAAGCTCTGCCTCGTAGCGCGAGAGAACCTGCTGGACAATCTCCGGACATCGCAAGACCTCCGGGTCTTGCGATGTCCTTGCATTGAGCATCCCGTTTTTGATCCGGGTGATTTTGTCCGCAAAGAAAGCTGCGCCCTCGTCTTTCGCTTCTTCTCCTATGGCTTTGACCACTTTTTTTATGAGCGCGAGCGAATCGTGATCATCAAAGATGACAAAATTGGCGTTCCGGCCAAGCGCTCTCGCCTCTACTCGCAGGATCCTCGCACCTAAGGAATGGAAGGTCCCGATAAAGGGCGCACCGCGACCCGAATCATTTTTTCGGGGCATTCGGGTGTTATCCGGATTTTTAGTGTCGCTTATCCTTTCCGCCATTTCCCGGGCGGCTTTATTGGTGAAGGTGATGGCGCATATCGTCTCCGGAGGCGTACCCTGGCTTATCAAGTGCAGAAACCGACTTGTGAGAGTCCGGGTTTTGCCGGTTCCCGCCCCAGCTACGATCAATAAGGGCGTCTCCGGCGATTCTACGGCTTCTTTTTGGTGCGGGTTGAGTTCAGGAGGCATGTTTGCTATACTTTGAAGATTAGTACCATTGTAGGTCAACTGAATAGTGGTAAAAAGCCGATTTTATTGGCTGTTTTTTTGTTAGGGGTATTGACTTTCCTTGGTTCCTGGCCTCCCGGCAGCGGGCGAGGACTCACTGCGCAGGCAGGCCTGACTGCGCAGGCAGGCGTCTGGGGCGGTCCGGCGATAACGGAAGAGGTTCCATCCGCCGGAACCCTTGCCGCCGCTTTGAGCGCACAGCCGGCGATTGCGGGAGCACAGATTCAGCTTACCGCACCGGAGCCAAAAACCCTGGAACTTCTCGGGACGGTTCAGGGCGAGAGCAGTCCTTTCGGGCAGTCCCTCGGCCGAGGCCTGCCTATTACATATAAAGTAGCGAAAGGCGACACTCTCTCCAGCGTCGCCCAACGCTTTGGGGTCTCTATCCAGACGCTCATTGCCGTGAACCCCGGCGTGAAAACTCGCTCTCTACAGGTCGGACAGGAACTCGTTGTGCTCCCAACCTCGGGAATTTTATACCAAAGCCGGGCGGGAGACACATTGGAAACGATTGCCGCCTCATTCAAGGTGACGCCGGATCAAATCGCAGAGTTCAACCGCCCGGTACTCGCTTCGGAAAAGCCTGTCCCAGGCACCACGCTCGTCATCCCCGGTGCCTATCTCGCGGATTCCGGCGGCTCGTATCAAAACAGATCAGTTTTAGGGTTTTTTGCCAAGCCGGTTGACGGTTGGAGCTCCGGCGTGCTCCACGACCGGAACGCAGTGGACATCGCGAACGCCTGCGGCACTCCGGTTGCGGCGGCAGCAGAGGGCTTGGTCCTGGATGCTGCGGGGAGCGGATGGAACGGCGGTTATGGCTCGTACGTTTATATGGAACATCCGAACGGCACGAAGACCAGGTACGCACACCTCGCGGAGGTAAGCGCGGAGATCGGAGATTATCTGAAGCAAGGCGATCCCATCGGCACGGTCGGCAGGACCGGCGAAGCCACCGGCTGTCACGTGCACTTTGAAGTTGAAGGCGGGGCGAACCCGTTCGCCAGATAGCTACGAAATACGAAAGAGTACGAATATACGAATTTCGTAGCTGTTATACCTCCTCTCTTAATCTATAACTGAACGCTTCCGCCAAGTGTTCCGGCTTCACTTCGTCCGACTCTTCCAGGTCGGCGATCGTCCGCGCGGTTTTGAGCAGGCGGTAGTAGCCGCGGGGCGAAAGGCGGGTGCGGTCCAGGGTTTTTAGAAACTCTTCCGCATCGCGGTTCAGGTTGGAGAACTCCTGGGTTTCTTTGGAACTCATCTCCGAATTGGTTCTGGATTTTTTGAACCTCGCTCTTTGGATACTCCTCGCCCGCTCCACTTTCTTTCTTATTTCTTTACTTGTCTCTTTGCTCCTTGTCTCCTTATTCCCTGTGCGCAGTTCCGCGATCTTCACCCGCGGCACTTTTATCTGCAAATCAATTCGGTCCAAAAGCGGGCCGGAGATCTTTTTGCCGTAGCGGATGACCTCGTAAGCGGAACAGCGGCATTCTTTCTCCGGGTCGCCGTGGAAGCCGCACGGACAGGGATTCATTGCGGCGATGAGCGAGAACTTTGCCGGGAACGCAAGCGTCCCTTTAGCGCGAGCGACGTGAACTTCCCCGGCCTCTAAGGGCTGGCGCAGCGCCTCCAAGACGTCCTTGCGGAACTCCGGCAGTTCGTCCAGGAATAGCACTCCCCGGTGGGCTAAGCTGATCTCGCCCGGCTTCGGGTTCGCTCCCCCGCCGACGATCGATACGGAAGAGGCAGTGTGATGCGGCGACCGGAACGGCCGGCTTCGCAAGAGTCCGCCCGGTGCGAGCCCCGCCGCGCTCCAGATCTTGGTTATCTCCACGGCTTCTTCAACCGGCAGGGCCGGGAGTATGCCGATGAGCGCCTGGGCGAGGAGCGACTTCCCTACCCCGGGCGGGCCGATCATAAGAAGATTGTGCGAGCCCGCAGCGGCGATGGTTAAGGCGCGCTTGGCGTTTTCCTGGCCCACAACTTCCGAAAAATCCGGAACATCGGCTTCTTCGTCATCCCCCGGTTCAAATTGCGCTGGAGAAATGTTTTCGCGATTTTCCAGAACATCGATTGCTTCTTGCAAACTTTGAAGCGGGAATACTTTTATGTTCCTGACCACCGCTGCTTCCCGCGCATTTACCGGCGGCAGATATATTTCATAAAATCCTCTCTCCCCCGCCATCTGGGCAATGTTCAAGGCGCCGTTTATCGGGCGTAAAGTTCCGTCCAACGCGAGTTCGCCTATGAAAACTTTTTTGCTCGCGTCAAACTCTGCGATCTGTTTGGTTGCGAGTAAATATCCGAGCGCGATCGCGAGATCGTAATGCGAACCGGTTTTCTTCACGTCCGCCGGAGCAAGATTCACGGTGATCTTGCGATTCTCGCGGGTCGGCGGTTTCACTCCGGAATTCTTTAAGGCGGAGTTCACCCTCTCCCGCGCCTCATTCAATGCCTTGTCCGCAAGACCAACGATGTTAAAAGCATGAAGGCCGACGTTCAGGTCGACCTCCACTTCTATCAACTTAGCGTGTATCCCTTCCAGTTCGGCAGAGTAAACCTTAGCCAGATTTTTTTGCATCGGGCTCGGTTTACTGCCGAAGCTTCTCAAGCTCGGCGTCTATCTCGCTGATCCTTTGGCGCAGCGCCTGTCCTTTCGCCAAGCCGGTGGCGAACTCCTCCACTTCGTCTTCTTCTTCCGCTTCGTCTTCCGTGTCGCCGCCGTAACTCGGAAGTTGCTCCACTTTTTTGAGCTCCTCTAAGAGATGAGCTTTTTCTTCTTCCAGTTTTTTGCGGATGTCTTCGGTTTTTTGCGAGTCGGTCATATTGCATAAGATTAGTTTGGTGAGCAATTTAAGTCAAAGGTATTTCGGCCGCCGCACTACCCCAAGATGGCTCCGCCGCCTGCCCAAAGCGCGGGCCTCCGAGGGCGAAGGCCGAAGCGACCCCCCCAATAGGACGGTGGAGCCCATAAGACAATAAATCAATCTGCAAGTCAATCTGCAATTGCAGGATGAATTGCAGATTGAGGTTTTTCAAGCAAAATCGGGCCTATCCCTGACAAACACTTTTGTTTGTCAGAAAGTCGTCTCCGGTGCGACAAACACTTTATCCACAGGTCAGTATAGATTTAGCCAAAATCTGGCCAAAATATGCCTTTGATAAACAAAAATGTTTGTCATAAAGTCACATCGCGTGCGACAAACGTCGTTTACAAAATGACATTAGCTCCTAGGCGTACCGGTTGTTCGTATCGTAAACCCCGGATTTGTATGCTTTATAGATAGATTTAAAGGATGGAGATATTTCCCGATCGGCTCCTATTGTTTCCAGCCATTTAGTGAATTGAATCCCCTTGTTCCCGCGTAGTTTTTTATAGAATAGCGGCACAATGATGTTTTTGAGTGGATCTAGTTCTCTCACTATCAATATCGATTTTCTACCCCTTTTCCAGCCATCACCTCTGTCTTTTTGCTTGTAGTTGTAAATGGTATTTGTCAGCCCAAGAGTATCCCTGACCAATTCGAGCAGGTATTCATCTCTTTCGTGCATAGATATTGAGAATGTCGGAACCTTATATCTCACTATCCTACCACTGATGGAGACTTTTTTGCTTGTGCAAAAAGTAAAACACCCTTCTCCTTCGACTAATCCTCGTATGTATTCATAACTTAATGGGTTTGTACGCATCGATATGAAATAATATAATAGATGTTAAGCAGCATAACATAATAAAACGAATATGAAAAATAGTGATATCGGCAAATTCGGTGAGGATATTGCCTGTGAGTATCTTGTTAAAAACGATTATCGAATACTGGGCAGGAATCATCGGGAAAAATGGGGTGAGATAGACGTGATCGCCAAAGCCCGGGATCTAACTCTGGTCTTTGTTGAAGTTAAAACGTTGCTGTCTAGGGCTGGGGAGTCCGATTTGGTGCCGGAGGACAACTTGACATCAGCAAAGCTCCAGAAGCTCCGGCGGACTTGCGAGACATTCGCTAACTCTAAATCCCGATCCCGCCTCATTGATGAGAACAAGGGCTGGAGGATTGATCTTATAACCGTAAGCGCGCCGCCGGACAATGACTTGACAAATGATACAAATAATTGTGTTATACGGCATTATCAAAATATATGAAGCGCTTGACTTTTCCATACGGATGCACAATATTAAAGCTGTTATGAGTCCGCCACCGCGCGGACTTTATAAATAATAGGTATGCTGAACGTAAAAGACCTCGGCAAAGCGATAAAACAGGTGGCGGAAGAGAAGGGACTCGCACCGGAGAAAGTTTTGGAAGCGATAGAATCGGCCGTCGCCGCCGCGTACAAAAGAGAGTACGGCCAGCGCGGGGAGATAGTCCGCGCCAAACTGGACCTCAAAACCGGCGAGCTTAAATTTTGGCGGGTGAAAACGGTTGTGGACGAGACCACAGTCCGGTTTGTGGAAGAAGAAAGCGAGGAACCCGCCTCCGCCGAGGCTCCCACCTTCGCTAAGGCTTCGGCGGGCGAGCCGGCGGGCGAGGAGAAGCTCCCGCGGTTCAATGCCGAGCGACACATTACCTTAGAAGAAGCGAAAAAAGTGAAGTCCGATGCGCAGCTTGGGGAAGAAATGCTTTTCCCGCTGGAAACGAAAGAGGACTTCGGCCGCATCGCCGCCCAAGCTGCGAAGCAGGCGATCTTCCAGCGCCTGCGGGAATCGGAACGCGACTCTATCCTTGCGGAGTGGCGGGACAAGGAAGGCCAGGTCGTCTCCGGCGTGGTCCAGCGCTTTGAGCGCGGGCACGTTTACGTTGACCTCGGCCGGGCGGTGGGCGTGATGTTCGCGAACGAATCCATCCCGGGCGAACATTACCGGACAGGGGAGCGTCTGCGCTTTCTGGTCCTTACGGTGCAGGAAGATACGCGCTTGCCGGGGATCATTCTTTCCCGTTCCCACCCGCAATTCGTAGCCAAACTTTTTGAACTGGAAGTGCCGGAGGTTGCGGATGGTGCGGTGGAAGTTAAAGCCATTGCCCGCGAACCGGGTAGCCGGACCAAGATCGCGGTGGCCTCCAATGTTGAAGGCGTGGATCCGGTAGGAGCCCTGGTCGGCCAGCGAGGGACTCGGGTGATGGCGGTGAACAACGAGTTAGGCCAGGAAAAAATAGATATAATTGAATGGTCGGATGATCCGGAAAAGTTCGTCGCGAACGCGCTTTCTCCGGCCAAGGCCAAGTCGGTTGAGATGCTGGAGCGCCGGGAAGCAAGAGTGTACGTGCCGGAAGACCAACTGTCCCTGGCCATCGGCCGCGGCGGACAGAACGTGCGCCTGGCCGCGAAGTTGACCGGCTGGAAGATAGACGTCCGCTCCCAGGCCCGGCCGGATGAAGTGCAGGAGGGCGGCGTCGCGGGCATGAGCGCGGAACAAAAGGAGGATTACGGCGATGACTCTTAATCTTTTTACCATCGGTTCGGCGGTTCTCTCGGTCGTTTTCAGTTTGGGTCTCATCTCCGCTTTGCGGCGCTATCCCGCCGGGAGCAAGGAGATGCTCGCGATCCGGGATGCGGTCAAAGAGGGTTCTAAAAGCTATCTCCGCCGCCAAAATTTAACCGTCTCCGCAGTCGCGGTTCTCGTCGCGGTCATTCTTTATATCGCAATGAACTGGCGGGTAGCGCTTGGATTCCTTATCGGCGCTTTTGCTTCCGCCCTCGCGGGTTACTTGGGGATGATGACTGCGGTGGACACGAACTCCCGCGCCGCGGAGGCCGCGAAGTCCGGTTTGGGTCGGGCTTTCCGGGTGGCTTTTCTTGGTGGCTCAGTCACCGGATTTCTTGTGGTCGGCTTGGGGCTTCTCGTTACCGGCGGATTCTTCGCGTTTTTCGGAGATATACAGGCCTTGACCGGCCTTGCATTCGGCAGTTCTTTGATCTCCGTCTTTGCCCGTTTGGGCGGCGGTATATTCACCAAAGCGGCCGATGTCGGCACGGATATGGTCGGCAAAATTGAAGCCGGGATACCGGAAGACGATCCGCGGAATCCGGGCGTGATCGCGGACAATGTCGGCGACAACGTCGGCGACTGCGCCGGTATGGCGGCGGACCTTTTTGAGACGTATGCGGTGACGCTTACCGCCGCGGTGCTTTTGGGCACAGCCGCCTTCGGCGCATCTCCGGAGCAGATCGCCTTCCCCTTTGTTCTCGGCGGGCTTGCGATAATCGCTTCTATTATAGGAAGTTTCTTCGTCCGTCTTGGGAAAAGCGGAAACATTATGGGCGCGCTCTACAAGGGCCTCGCTGCTGCGCTTGTCTTGTCCGGTATTCTCTTCTACTTCGCAACGGTGAAATTCTTCCCGGAAAACCCGATGCCAGTTTTCTGGTCCAGTGTCGTTGGTCTCGCGGTCACGGTACTCATGGTTCTCGTGACCGACTATTACACCGCCAAAAAATACCGGCCGGTTAAATCCATCGCCGAAGCGTCCAAAGCCGGCCACGGCACGAACATAATCATCGGTCTCTCCGTGGGGATGGAGGCGACCTTCCTGCCGATAATCGTGATCGTCGCCGGGATACTCTCCGCCTATGCGCTGGCCGGCCTTTACGGCGTGGCCATCGCCGCGACCGCGATGCTTTCCGTCGCCGGAATAATCGTGGCGATCGATTCTTTCGGACCGATCACCGACAACGCCGGCGGGATCGCGGAAATGATAGGCGCGCCGGAGGAGGTTCGGAAGTCAACCGATGCCTTGGACGCGGTGGGGAACACCACCAAGGCGGTGACCAAGGGCTACGCCATCGCTTCCGCCGGACTTGCGGCACTCGTGCTTTTCGCCGGTTACAGCGAGGAACTTCTGCGCGCGGGCAAATCGGTGGTCTTCGTCTTGGATGAGCCGGTGGTTTTAGCCGGACTTTTCTTGGGTGCGGCGGTGCCGTATCTTTTCGGCTCACTTGCGATGAAGGCAGTCGGCCGGGCGGCGACCGTCCTGGTTGAGGAGATCCGACGGCAGTTCCGGGAGGTAAAAGGAATAATGGAAAGGACCGCAAAGCCGGAGTACGGTAAGGCGGTGGACATCGTGACCAAAGCGGCGCTGCGCGAGATGGTGGCACCCGCCCTGCTCGCGGTTCTCGCGGTCATAATCGTGGGCTTTGCCCTCGGCGCCAAAGCCTTGGGCGGATTCCTTATCGGCACCATCGTCTCCGGCCTCTTCGTCGCCATCTCTATGACCTCCGGCGGCGCGGCTTGGGACAATGCCAAAAAATACATTGAATCCGGCCACTTCGGCGGCAAGGGCTCGGACGCGCACAAGGCGGCAGTGACCGGCGACACGGTAGGGGACCCATACAAAGATACCGCCGGCCCGGCGATAAACCCCCTGATCAAGGTGATAAATATCGTTGCTTTACTTCTGGTGCCGTTCCTATAATATATGGACGAAAACATGTATCCCGTTAGAGACCGCAAACTTATGTGCTGTGCTAAGACATCAAATGCGAAACAGTCAGCCATGGTCGCACTGGCGTGGAAAATCTACGGAAACACCACGGGTGTTTCCTGTCTCTAACGGGATGTACCTCATCCCCACCGTCATAGAGAAATCGCCGTACGGCGAGCGCGCCTACGACATCTACTCCCGGTTGCTCAAGGAGCGGATAGTATTTCTCGCCGGACCGGTGAACGACGCGGTCGCGAACGCGGTCATCGCCCAGCTGCTTTTCCTGGAGCACGAGGATCCTAAAAAGGAGATCAAGATATACTTGAACACCCCCGGCGGCTCGGTCTCCGCGGGGATGGCGATCTACGATACGATGCAGTACGTTAAGCCGGACGTCGCAACCATCTGCGTCGGTATCGCCGCTTCCATGGGCGCGGTGCTCCTCGCCGCCGGCAAAAAGGGTAAGCGTTTCGCTTTGCCTAATTCCCAGATACTTCTGCACCAGGTGATGGGCGGGGCGGAGGGCCAGGCCGCGGATGTGGAAATAGCCGCCAAGCAGATATTGAAAATAAAATCCAAGCTGAACCAGGTCTTGGCCAAACACACCAGCCAGCCGCTCTCCCGGATTGAAAAAGACACCGACCGCGACTTCTGGCTCACCGCCGACGAAGCCAAAGAATACGGCATCATAGATAAGACCATCAAGAAATAGCTCGGCCTCGCGGCTCGTCGGGGTCGGTGTGGTTTTGCTCCAGCGGCAAAACCCACCTGTGTCTCGGCCAGCCGACCGAGCATATAAGGAACTTATGTGCTCGGACCAAGCTCGGCTTGGCCTGCGACACACCCCGCCGAACCGCCAGGCCTCGCGTGATGTTTGTAAAATAATCTGAGCGGAGCCGCTGGGGACGACTCCGCTCGTTTTACTTACGCTCTGATCCTCGTCCGCTCCCGGCGCCGCGCGGCTTTGCGCTCGCTCCGCACCACATCCGCGAGAACGCTCGCGAACCGGGAAGTGGCGAGAACCACCGTCGTCTCCCGCGGAGTCGGGAGGACGATGCGTGCTGCGACTTCCGCGGAGAGCCGCTTCCCGACTGCCTGCCAGCAAGACGCGATGCGCATGCCGGGGAGGAGCGCATCCAGCTCCAAGTGGGAGCGCAGCTCCTCCTCGAAGTTGAGCATCAGGAGCTCCGCCCGCTTGGCGAGCTGCTCAATCCGCTCGGCTTCCTCCGCAGAGAGTTGCTGGCCGCGGTGGAGATTCACCGCCTGGACGATCGCGCTCTGGGCGACCAGCCAGGGGCGGATGCCCTCGGGCACGTCGCCCAGGATCTCCTCGTCCGCCGCCGGCTTGTTAAGCCCGAGGCCGAAGGCGATCACGTGTTCTTGGGTGATGTCCTTTGTCAGCTCTTCCATCCAACGCATACGTCACCTCCAGAGCGTCAGGGATGTGGGTAATGCCGCGGGATATTATGCAAAATTTAAAGGCATATGTCAACACAGATTCGCAGAAGCGTTTTGTCTCTGATAAAATAATCCGCGTATGACGAAGCTAGGCAGAATCCGCGAGCTTCTCTCCCGCAACGTGGAGCAGGTGATCGAGCGTGCGCATCTGGAGAAGGCGCTACGGAGCGGTAAAAAGTTGCGGGTGAAACTGGGGATTGACCCAACTTCCCCAGATTTACATTTGGGGCATGCGGTAATTTTGCGCAAGATGAAGGAATTTCAGGATCTCGGCCACCAGATTGTTCTGATAATCGGGGATTTTACCGGTAAAATCGGAGATCCTTCTGGCCGCTCCGATGCCCGAAAGCCACTTACCGACGCGGAGGTGAATCGCAACAAGAAGGATTATCTGGTACAGGCGGGAAAGATCATCGACGTTAAAAAAGCGGAGGTACGGCATAACAGCGAATGGTTCAAGCGGGAAGGAGTGGCCCAGCTTATTACTTTGGCGGGCGCAGGCAGTATGCAGCAAGTACTTCGCCGCGCGGATTTCCGGAAGCGGTTGAAGGCCGATCAGGATATCACGCTCTTGGAGACACTTTACCCCCTTCTTCAAGGTTACGATTCGGTAAAGGTCAGGGCGGATATAGAACTCGGCGGCAACGATCAGCTCTTCAATCTGCTTATGGGCAGGAGGGTCCAGCGCTACTTTGGAGAGAAAGAGCAGGATGTGCTGACGGTGTCCCTGCTTGAGGGCTTGGATGGAAAGAAAAAGATGAGCAAAAGTGCTGGAAACTATATCGGCTTGACTGAAAATCCGGATACGATGGTCGGCAAGACAATGACGCTGCCCGACAACCTAATTCCTCGGTATTTCCTAATGTGCACGGAATTAGACGAAAGAGAGGTTAAAACACTGGAGAGTAAATTGAGTCCACGTGATTTTAAACTGCGGCTCGCCAAGGAAATCGTCGAGCTTTACCACAGTAAATCGGCGGCGGAGAAAGCTGCGGAGAAGTGGCAGAAGATCTTTTCTAAAAGGGAAATTCCTAAAGATATAGAGGAATATAAATTTTCTAAGAACGTTGAAACCGACTGGCTTGATATAGTGTGGGATATAGGCAAAAACCGAGGCATCCTAAGCAGTCGGGCCGAGGCTTGGAGGCTAATTGAACAAGGCGGTTTTGAAAAAGATGGTCGTAAGATAACCAAGCCAAGGGACATCGTGCGCACTAACGACCTGGTTGGTTCGGTGTTAAGAGTAGGCAAGAAAAAGTTTTTTAAGATTAAGGCAGATTTGCCAAAGCGGAGTTGAGGTAGTATAAAAACGGCAGCAGGAGGTTGACACCATGTACTCTTGGGAAGTTTCGGACTACCTCAAGGGGTTGGACGAAGGGATGAGGGAGTTGGCCGACGACCTCTATCTCAAGCTTCAGCTCCTTCGGCTCGCAGGGCTCTATCCTGTCTTCGTCGGTATCGCCGTGACCGTCGTGATGCTCCTCATTGGGGCGGTTGTGGGGTCCCCGGGCGGTTTCGGCGTCGTCTTCGCCGTCGCGGCTTGGACAGGCGTCGCTGTCGGCGGCTGGCTCCGGTTGAGCCGTCGGTATGAGAGCATCTGCAGCCGCCATCTGAACGAAGTGGCGAAGATGCTCTTCGCCCATCCGGAACTTCATCCGGTCGCGCGAGAGCTCGCCCGGCTGGACCCGGCGGTAGCCGAGCGCGCCAAAGCGATCTTGCCCATCGCGTGAGGCAGGTGCCCAAGCGGGGAAGATGTGAGAAGGCCCGTATCGCAGCGTTGCGGTACGGGCCTTTTGTATTCTTCTCCTTTCTTGCTCGGCTGCGCGGCGTCAGCAGCGGGGGTGGATCTCTTCGTCCAACACCCGCTTCACTTCCGCCACCGGATCCTTGGCGCCGAGGATCTGGCGGCCCATCACGATACGGTTCGCGCCCTTCGCGATCGCCGCCGCGGGCGTGTCCACCCGCGCCTGGTCGCCCTTGTCCACTCCCGCCGAACGGATACCCGGGGTGACGATGAGCGATTCCGGGTAGAGCTTTCGGAGGACCGCGGCTTCTTCCGGCGAGCACACGAATCCGTGCGCGCCGGCCTTATTCGCGATCTCCGCGAGCTTCACCACTTGGGAGAGTGGCTGCCTCTGGAAGATGTCCTCGCACTCGTCCTTGAGCGACGTGAGGACGGTGATAGCGAGCACGTTCGTGCCCGTGCCCGCGAGCGCTTGAACTGCAGCACTCACCATCTCCTCGCCGCCGGAGGCGTGCACCGTCACCGCCCAGGGCTTGTGCGCCCGGAGATGCAGACAGGTGTTCGCGACGGTGTTCGGGATGTCGTGGCACTTCAGGTCCACCATCACCCGCCCGTAGGTCTGGAGATTGGGCACGATGTTCGCGATGCCGCCGTTGAACACCATGTCGTTCACTTTCCAGGTGCAGCCCGTCGTCCGGAGTTCGTCCACGAGCGGCAGGACTTCCTCCCAGGGCTTGCCGTCCAGGGCGACGATGATGGGATTCATCGCCTCCACCGTGGGGTCAGAGCGCTCCATCGCGCCCATTTCCACGAGCCGCCGCCGGATGTCGTGCAAGGTCATTCCTGGCCAGACATCCAGCCGGACATTCTCCGCAGCGAACTTCTGCCGCCAGCCCTGCTCACGGTCCACGAGGACGATGAGCGCCGGGACCTGAAGTCCCATCCGCAGACACTCGCGATACGGCTCCACCTTGGACGCGCCGTCGGTCACGACGTCATCCAGGAGCGCCACCCGCTCGCCGCGCTTGGCCTCGCCGATGACCCTGGCTTTGGCCACCCGCCCTTCCTTCGCCTCCTCGCAGATGGTGAGGTAGGGGATGCCGGTCTTCGCCGACAGATGCCCGGCGAAGCAGGACACCGAGTCCGGCACTTCCGCGAAGCGGGCGATGTTCAGCCGTCGCAGGGGGTTCGCGTAGATGCGCGCGAGCGCCCGGATCGCGTCCGGACGGTTCCGGGCATCACGCAGCTTGACGTAGATGTCGGTCTTCCCGCCGCTTTTGAGCGGCAGGTTCCGGCGGTTGTCCCACTGCAGCAGTTCGTAGTGGATCAACCTGCCGATGAGATCGTCCCGTTCGTCGGGATCCAGCCACGGCATTCGCATAATGGACTCCTCTCTCCGATTGTCGTTGTTGTTCCGTCAATTTGACTTACGCTGGCTGAATATATATACAAAGGGGAGCATTACGTCAATCCCGTTAGAAGTCCGACATCCGCAGAGACGAATGTCGGCAGAAACCGGAGGTTTCTTACTTCTAACGGGATCAATCAGAGGAAAGAGAGAAGAGGTGAGATATGAGATTGCGAAGCGTTGACTTCGGGCCGGTGACCGGCCAGAGCGGCGTTCAGGGATTCTTCGGCGAGGGCTACCGCTTCCACCGGTACTGGCGGCCGTTCGGACTGGATTTCGCGGGGATGACATTCGTCGCGAAAACCACCACCCTGGAACCGCGGAAGGGCAATATGCCCCTTCGTGCGGATTTTACTCCGCAGGAGTTCCGGCCGAAGTGCATCGTGGTGAGCTTCCAGAGGGCGGCGGTCCTGAACTCTGTCGGTCTCTCCGGTCCGGGCGCGTGGGCGCTCCTCGCGACTGGCAAATGGCAGGCGAGAACGGAGCCGTTCTTCCTGTCCTTTATGTCGGTCGGCAAATTCAAGGAGGACCGGCTGGAAGAACTGCGCGATTTCACGGCGCTCCTCGTAGAGAACCTGCCGAGGTTCCGGGCGCCGGTTGGGTTGCAGCTCAACTTTTCCTGTCCCAACACCGGTCACGCGCTTGTGGAACTGGTGGATGAGATCGGCGAAGCGCTGGACGTCGCGGCGGTCTTGGGCATACCGCTTATGCCCAAACTGAACCTGCTCGTGCCGGTCGCGACGGCAAAGGAGGTGAGCGACCACCCGGCGTGCGACGCGCTCTGCGTCTCCAACACCATCCCGTGGGCGGACGTGCCAGTGGCGCTCCGGCTGGAACTCTTCGGGTCCATGGAATCGCCGCTTGCGCATTTGGGCGGCGGAGGACTTTCCGGGAGCTATCTCCTGCCGCTTCTTCTCCGGTGGCTTCACGACGCGCGCGATGCCGGAATCCGGAAGCCCCTGAATGCCGGCGGTGGGATCCTCTCCACGCTCCAGGCGCGGGCGGTGAAGCGGGCTGCGGGGCCTAACTCTTCCGTGGCGCTGGGCTCGGTCGCGATCCTCCGGCCGTGGCGCGTACGAGGTATCATCGGCACGATTCTGCGGATGGAGTACTAGCGTGAGGGGGAACAGGGGGTCGGCGCGAGTTGCGATGCGCTGGCCCCTTAAAATTAGGTAGCCCCGCCGTTGGCGGGACACAAGAGTTGCTAAGCGCTTCGCGCTAAGCCAACTCTAAGTGAGCGGGTAGGGGGAGTCGAACCCCCACATCGATCTTGGAAGGATCGCGTACTGCCGCTATACGATACCCGCCTTCGCTCGCAATATATCACTCACCGTCTCTAAAATCAAAGAAAAACCTTGCTTTTTCGGCAAAAATGTAGTATGAACGACTTAAGTTTATGAATGTTTTTTCCCGGCGCGCGGCGATCATCGGAGCGTTCCTTGTACTCGTTTTCGCGGGATATTTCCTCGGCGTCCGGCGGCTGGATTCCTCCACTCCGCCCGCGGAGTTCACCGAGGCCCGGATGCGCGGTGCGGTCATTTCCCAGGACATCGTGAACCTGTCCAACGAGATTTCCAGGGATTTGGAGGCGGTGAACCGCCTGGACAACGAAGGCAAGTCCCGGGAGGCGCTCTCCGCGGTCGTGCCGATCTTGGAAAAGACCAACAACTTGAAAAAGAAAGCGGCGGAACTTTCCGGGGAATTGGAGAAAATGACCGCGAGTTTGCTGAACGTCAAATCCCAGGAGGCCCAGCGGGCGGCGATGGAGTCCATCACCAACCGGATGGCCTTGATCAGCCGGCTTTTGAGCTACGGCGACTATATGACCCAGCTCGCCGAGACCCTGCGCCGCCGGTTCATAAACGCTTCCACCACCCAAAGCGTGGCAGAGATAGTCGGCCAGATAAACGCGGAGATAACCGCGATCAACAACTTCAACCGCGCCGCCGGCCAGGCGATGGATCGCTTTGACGCGATATTGGGGGCGAGGTAAAATTGCGCAGAAAGGGCCAGTAGCTTAGCGGCTAAAGCATCTTGCTTATACCAAGAGGACCGGTGGTTCGAGTCCACCCTGGCCCACCAATATCAAACTTTCCGGCTTTTTGAGAGCCAGATCGTGGGCGGCACACAGTGCCGCCCACTGATTTTGCGGCGCATTCGCGCCGCTTTCCGCGCCTTCGGCGCGCACCCGCCCGCCCGCCAAAACGAGGTTCGAGCCGAACAAAGTTCGGCAAGCAACCTTTTTCGCAAAAAGGTTGCTCTCTTGTGCGATTTTAGGCAGATTCTCTGCCTCTTTTATCCACTCCGCCATCGGTTCGAGCCAGCCAGTCCGCTTTTGTTCAAGTCTAATACTTTGCTCCTCCAGCGATTTTTTCTCGCTCAACAATTTTGCTTTTTCGGCGCGATATATTTCTTGCTCAATAACTTGGTCAAGATATCCGTCTAAAAGTCGCTGGAGCTTTTTTTGGATAGTGTGAATTTTCTCTCTCGCTTCTTGAACAAAAGCGGTTGAGGATTGGGCGGCTTCTGCTTTGTCTTTTCCCAGCATTTTCCGCAGTCCCGCCGCCCAATCCGGTTTCAAAGAAAATTTTTGAAGCATTGCGGAAAGTTGCTCGTCTAAAACTTCTTGGCGAATACAAGGTTCGGGACATTTGAAGTTTTTGCATTTCTTGGTGCAACGATAGTAGGTGTAGTAATGGATATTACCGTTTTTCTGCTTTTTAACCTTGTATTCGCCCGTAACCATCATGCCGCAACTTCCGCAATGCAGAAGGCCGCAAAACGCTCGCGGTTCGTTCTTTGATTTTTGCGGTTTGCCGCGTTCTTTCAAAATTTCCTGCACTCGGTCAAAAATTTTCTTTGAAACTACTGGCTGGTGCTTGCCCTCGTGGATTTCTCCAGCGTAGCGGAATAAACCGATATAAAATGGATTGGAAAGGATAAAAGAAATTCTGTCTTTTTTGATTCGCTTGCCGCCGGAAGAAAGAACATTATGTTGCGCCAAAAAGTTAGAGATGTCCTCAAGTCGCGAACCATTTTGCGCGTATAGCTCAAATGCGCGGCGAATAACTGGGGCTTTCTTTTTGTCCATGACGATTGATTTTGTACGAACATCATTGATATATCCAATAGGAGCAAGTGAGGGATATTCGCCGCGCTTCACTTTTTGGCGCAATCCTCGTTTAGTATTCTCGGCAAGCGAATCAACATAGTATTTGCTTTGCCCAAAAACGATATTGAGCATGAACTTACCTTGCGGCGTATTTTCAAACCACAGCGTCGGAAACTTCAACGCCGCAATATGCCCGCAGTCCAACAAGTAAATTATTCTTCCGCCATCAACAGAATTGCGCGCCAATCTGTCCGCGTGCCAAGCCAAAATTCCGTTGGCTTCGCCTTTCTCAATCCTTGCTAACATTTCGCCAAATATCGGACGACCCGGAATTTTGGCGGACTGCTTTTCTATGAACTCCTCAACAACATTTAACCCTTCGGCTTTCGCAAAGGCGCGCAATTCTGCAAGTTGGTCTTCAATAGACCTGACTTGCTTATCTTCCACATCGGTGGACTTGCGGGCATACAAAAAGAATTTTTGCGGAGATAAATTTTCCATAGTTTTATCCATAGTTTTGAAACTCAAATGGCCGCCCCGGTGCGACAAACCAAGAGGAAATCTTGATTGTTCCGAGACGGCCATTAAAAAAGACTTCCCCAATCTCTAGTTTGTCGCAATTTCATTATAGCAAAAATTCTTTTTGTCGGGCAAATGCAAATATTATCAAAAGACAGAATTTCAAAATCGCACAAGAGCGAACCTCGTTTTGGCGGGCGGGCGGGTGCGCGCCGAAGGCGCGGAAAGCGGCGCGAATGCGCCGCAAAATCAGTGGGCGGCACTGTGTGCCGCCCACGATCTGGCTCTCAAAAAGCCGGAAAGTTTGATATTGGTGTATTTATACAACCACGCTCGAACCTATTTTAGCAAAAATCTCTGACCGAAAC
>CAYPDQ010000002.1:0-49247 GCA_964409535.1 uncultured Candidatus Saccharibacteria bacterium
CGATGGCGAGGACGGCGATGATGGCTATGACTATGAGGAGTTCGATGAGGGTGAAGGAACTCCTTCTTTCTCGTTTAGGCATAGGCAGAAAACTTATTCCCCGGCTTCCTCCAAAAGTTTCTTTAGCTTTGTCCCCGGTTTCTTAGGCGCCTTAATCATAAAGTCCACCAAGAGATCGCCGCGGCCGAAGCTGCCGAATCTGGGCATTCCCTCGCCCGGGATGCGCAGGTTTTCTTTCAGATCGAAGCCAGCGGGGACCTCCGCGTGAATCTTGCCGCCGCCTATGGTCGATATCTCGATCTTTCTGCCCAAGAGCAAATCCAGCGCGCCAATCTCTTTCCGGACCACGAGGTCATCGCCCTCCCGCCGGAAACTATGGTGCGGTTTCACACGGATGCGGACATATAGGTCGCCCGCCGCCGTGCCCCGCTCCCCCGCCTCGCCCGCGCCCTTTACCTTTATGATCTGATCATTCTCTACGCCGGGCAGTATCTCCACTTGGACCTTGCGCTCGCCCGGAACCGCGCCCTTGCCCTCGCAAACGGAGCAGACCTTGTTTGGGATCTGGCCGGTGCCGCGGCACTCACTGCAGGTTTTTATCTGGGAAAAACTGCCGAAAAACGTCCGCTTCTCTTCCCGTATCTCGCCCTGGCCCTTGCATACCGCGCAGGTCTTAAAACCAGCGGCTGCGTCTCCGCCCTGGCCTTTGCACGCGGAGCAAAGAACGGACGTTCTTACCCGCAAATCCTTCACTGTGCCGCGAAAGGCCTCTTCCAGCGTGATCTCCTCCGCCACTTCCAAATCCGACCCGCGGCGGTAGGTTTGCCGCTTGGGCCTCACCCCCAGGCCTTCAAAGAATGTCTCAAATATGTCTCCCAGGTCGCCGACGTCGCCGTGAACTTCCCAGCCGTAGTCCCCGCCGGGAAATCCGCCAAAGTCCCAACCCGGCGGAACCCCGCCGCCCGGAGAGCCCCACCCGCCAAAGGGCTCCGCCGTGCCGAAGCGGTCGTAGCGCGAACGCTTCTCCCGGTCGGAGAGAACCTGGTACGCCTCGTTTATCTCTTTGAACTTTGCCTCATCTCCGCCGCTCTTGTCCGGGTGATACTGATGCGCCAGGCGCCGGTAGGCCTTTTTTATCTCTTCTTCGGAGGCGCTCTGGGAGACGCCTAAAACTTTGTAGTAATCTTTAGCCATTTCAACTGTACTCTAATGTCTCGCGCATCCGGCTCTCGCCGACTATTTTTATGAAATCGGTCGCGAGAAGCGACTGGTAGATGAAGAAGCCGACTCCGGCGAGAACGAGATGCGCCAAGCCGCCCACGCTCCGCAGGATGAAGAACATAACCACCCCCCAGATGAGCATAAGTTGCCCGCCGAATTTCTCCTGCCAGCCCCGCAAACTCTTGAGCATCACCTGATAAAAAAGCGAGCTCAAAGGAGCAGTGGGATCAACTTTGGAACCGGCCCATTCGCCCAAACTCACGAGCACCTGTTTTGCCGCTTCTTCCACCGCCCGCTCCTTTGCCGCCGGCAGGAGCTGCAGGAAAGCCAGATTGGTTTTGAGCTGGAACTCGGCGAAACTCTTGGCGAATGCCTCTATGGAAGAATCAAGTTTAAATTCCGGGTATAAGAGCGTCGTCACCCGGGAGGAAAAACCGTAAAGGCGGTCAAAAGCGTAGGGCGAGATAAAATCCCCGGCCGCGTTCCACTGCGGCAGATAGAAAAGCACCGCTAAAAGGACGAGCGCGGTGATCAGTTTATTGAGTTGGGGATGAACTACCTTGAAGAACTTGATGGCGAGCGCGCTTTGGAGTTCCGTTCGAGAGAGCATTTCTCCCCAGAGCATAAACCCGAAAGCCGCGAGCGCGGAACTCGCGAGAAAGGGAAACGGCAGATCGTAGAAAAAGGCCGCGATCCCCACCGTCGCCAAAACCAAAACCGAGATCCGGCGGCCCGGGCTTTTGGTTAAGAGCATCCCGAAAACGGAAAGCAGAGCAAAAAGAACGAAGAAAAACACCGTCCAAACCACGCTCGTGTCGCTCTTCAAATAGCCGCGGTAAAAAAGACCGAAGAAGATGGCGGCCAAAACCGTAAGGGCATCCAACGCGATGGAGATATAAAAACCGGGCGGCCGGATGATTTTCTCCGCCGTGGTCCGTTTAAGAAGATTCTGGACCGTGAGTCTCTCGGCCATCGTTCTCTTTGTCTTTGTTGTCTTTATTGTACATCATTTGGCCCATCTTCTGAACCTCCGCCGAAAGCTCCGCAAGCGCCGATTTTATCACGTTCAGGTCGTTTCCATCTTTGACCTTCTTCAGATTTTCCACTTTGGCGTTCACCGCCGACTTAACATCTTCTCCAACTTTGTCTCCCGCCTCGCGCAGGGTTTTCTCCGCGAGATAGATCGTCGCCTCGGCCTGGTTCCTCACCTCCGCAAGGTCGCGCTTCCCGGCATCCTCCGACGCGTGTTCCGCCGCTTCCCGCTTCAGGCGCTCCACCTCGTCCTTGGACAAGCTGGTGGATGCTTCGATCTTCACCGACTGGGATTTGCCGGTTGCCTTGTCCAGCGCTCTGACGTTCAAGATGCCGTTCGCGTCTATATCAAAGGTCACCTCAACCTGGGGCACGCCTCGCGGCGCGGGCGGGATACCGTCCAAAATGAACCTGGCGAGCGTCCGGTTGTCCGCCGCCATCGGCCGCTCGCCCTGCAAGACGTGAACTTCCACCGAGGTTTGGCTGTCCGCGGCGGTGGAGAATATCTGGGTCTTGGAAGTCGGAACGGTGGTGTTCTTGGGGATCATCGGCGTAGCCACGCTGCCCAGGGTTTCAATGCTCAAGCTCAAAGGCGTCACGTCCAAAAGCAAGATGTCTTTGACGTCGCCCTGGAGTATCCCGGCCTGCACTGCGGCGCCCACCGCGACCACCTCGTCCGGATTGATGCCCTTGTGCGGCTCTTTGCCGAAGAGATTTTTTACCGCCTCAACCATCGCAGGCATGCGTGTCTGACCGCCGACCAAAATCACTTCGTTGATCTCATTAAGCTTCAAGCCCGCGCCCTTAGGCGGAGCGGCGGTCACCGTCTCCCTGGTGAGTTCAACGGAGCGATCGATCAAATCTTTGACCAGGCCCTCCAGCTTCGCCCGGGTGAGCTTCATCAGGAAGTGCTTGGGGCCGCTTGCGTCCGAGGAAATGTACGGCAGGTTTATCTCCGTCTCCACCGCAGTGGAAAGTTCGTGCTTCGCCCGCTCTGCCGCTTCTTTGAGGCGCTGGAGCGCGAGTGGGTCTTTGGAGATGTCCATCCCCTCCTGTTTCTTGTACTCCGCGACCAGGTATTCAATTATCCGCTTGTCAAAATCGTCGCCGCCCAAGTGAGTGTCGCCGCCGGTCGCTTTCGCTTCCACCACGTCGTCGCCGACTTCCAGAACGGAGATGTCAAAAGTTCCGCCGCCGAAGTCATAGACGACTATCTTCTCGTTCTTTTGTTTGTTCAAACCGTAAGCCAGAGCCGCCGCGGTCGGCTCGTTTATTATCCGCCGCACCTTGAAACCCGCGATCTCGCCTGCGTTCTTGGTCGCCTGTCTTTGGGAATCGTCAAAGTAAGCCGGAACGGTGATGACCGCTTCTTCCACTTTTTCGCCCAGTTTGGCTTCCGCGTCCGCCTTAAGCTTGGCCAGAATGAACGCGGAAATTTCCTCCGGGGAGTAGTCCTTGTCGCCCATCTTCACCCGGACGCTCCCGGACGGTCCTTCCGCAATGTCGTAAGGCAGCCAGGTTTTGTCCCGCTGGACTTCCGGGTCGGTCCATTTACGGCCGATCAAGCGTTTGACCGAAAAGATGGTGTTTTTCGGATTGGTGATGGACTGGCGTTTGGCGAGGAGTCCCACCAGGCGTTCCCCCGCCTTGGAGAGAGCGACCACCGAGGGCGTGGTGCGGTTGCCTTCCGCGTTCTCCAAGATCTTCGGCTCGCCGCCCTCCGTTACCGCAACCGCAGAATTGGTGGTTCCCAAATCAATTCCTAAAATCTTCGCCATTTTATTGTTATGAGTTATTCGTATTTTTTGTATGACCCTTTGACACCTTCACCCTCGCTGGTCTCAAAACCTTATCATACAGCCGGTAGCCGGTTTCTATTTCTTCCACCACGCTGCCTTCGGGCAGTTCGGATTCGGTCTCGGCTATCGCTTCCATTACAGATGGATTAAACCTATCGCCCTGCTTAACTTCTATCCGCGTAAGACCGTGTCTTTTCAAAATATCTTCCATCTGGGCGCGGATCATATATATCCCTTTCTCCATCCCGACGACCTGCGGTGTCGGGACTCCGGCTTCGCCTTCGCCGGTTAACGGCGACGCCTTTCTCCTCTCCATAGCCATAAGCGCAAGATCAAAGTTGTCCAAGATACCCACCAGTTCCAAGACGAAGTCCGCATTGTGGTACTTGGCGAACTCCTGAAGCCGCTCCGCTTCTTCTTTTTTGTAGTTCAAGAGATCGGCTTTGGCCCGCTGCCAGCCGGCGAGATACTCATCCCGCTGTTTTTCACATTCGCTTTTATTTTTCTCCTCCTCGGTCATTTTTACTTGCACGTTTGAGGCCTTTCATCACCCTTGCTGCTTTTCTGTAATCCATCTCTTTCGGGCCGATGGCGCAAACGAAGACCCGGTTGCCGTCCACGTCATAGCTCGCAGCCATAACCGCCAGGTTTTCGCTTTTGGTTATCGGGCTCTTGCGGCCGATGAAGACCCTTATCTCGTCATCCAAGAGAGAATTCTGCATCGCCGCCAAGCGCTCTTCCAGGCCCTCAAAGTCGTGGATCAAACTCCGCAATTCTACCGCCGGCCAGTCCAAGCGGTCAATCAAATTGGCGAGCATGCTTTTGTACACCGCTCTTTGCGGGAAAACCGAGGCGGCCCCCAGTATGTCCAGTTCCGAGGAAAATTCTCGGAGGAACTCCGGCCAGGCCCGGCGCTCGAACAAACTGACCAAGGCGCGGGCGCAGTTCGGCTGTACGTCTTCAGAAAGAAGGTCCCGCGCATAGAATTCGTAGCCCTTATCGGCGGGCACACGTCCGGCGGCGTGGTGCGGCTGGGTAAGATAGCCCGAGTCGGAGAGGGCGTTCAGCTCCAAGCGGATCATTGCTGGCTTGATGCCGAAATCGTAATTATCGTAAAGCCATTCCGAGCTCACTGGCTCGCCGGTGTCTATGAATCCCCTAACGGCTGCTTTGAGTATTTGAGATGTTCTCTCGCTAAGCACGGGAGGCATTATATTGCCATTAGCAATCCAGTGTCAAGGTTGCTAATGCGAAGCGTTAGCAATCGCAGACCCCGTATTATTTTTGCCGCCAGGGTGGTATTCACTAACGAACTACCGCGATGCTCGGGTTTCGGGAACGGTGCGCGCGGGCCGAATAGGCCCATCCCGTTGTGGGCGAAGCGCACCGCTGCAACATCAGGAGCAAAAATAGTGCGGGGTCAAGATTCTCGTGCTAAAATCAAGCGTGCCAATGAAATCTCGGTTGAAGCTCTACAACACCCTCTCTCGGCGTCTCACAACCTTCCGGCCGCTTAAAGACAAGTATGTCGGTCTCTATACCTGCGGCCCGACGGTATATAACTACGCCCACATCGGCAACCTGCGCACCTACATATTTGAAGACATCCTAGAGCGCGCCCTGGAATGGAACGGCTATAGGGTGAAGCGAGTGATGAACATAACCGACGTGGAAGACAAGATAATCCGGGATTCAAAGAAGGCCGGAAAAACTATTTTTGAATTCACCGCGCCGTATGAGAAAGCATTCTATGAAGACATCAAAAAACTGAATATCAAGCCCGCGGACGTCTATCCCAAAGCCACCCGCCACGTTGAAGAAATGATCGCGCTCATAGAGAAACTCTTCAAAAAGGGGCTGGCTTACAAGGCGGAGGGTTCGGTTTATTTTGACATTTCCAAGTTCAAAAAATACGGGCGCTTGTCCGGCCTCAAACTCCGAAAGCTCAAAGCCGGTGCCAGAGTTGACGTTGACGAATACGCAAAAGAAACCGCGGAGGACTTCGTTCTGTGGAAAGCAGCGAAGCCGGGCGAGCCGTCCTGGCGCGCTCCTTTTGGAGACGGGCGGCCCGGTTGGCATATTGAGTGTTCCGCGATGTCAATGAAATATCTTGGCCCGACCTTGGACATTCACGCCGGCGGGGTGGACCTCATATTCCCCCACCACGAAAACGAGATCGCCCAATCCGAGAGTGCGACCGGAAAAAAATTCGCCAAATTTTTCGTTGAGGGCGAACACCTCCTCGTGGACGGTCAGAAAATGGCTAAGTCCTTGGGTAATACATATACCCTTCGGGATATAGAAGCCAAAAGAATAAATCCCCTCGCCTTCCGCTATCTGACTCTGGGCGCGCATTACCGCCAGAAATTGAATTTCACCTGGGAAAGTTTGGCGGCGGCGGAAAACGGGTTGAAAAATCTTTATAACCGCTACAGCGTCATTGCGACCGCGAGACACAGTCGTGGCGGGAAGCAATCCCGCAAGAGATTGCTTCGCGGGGCTCGCAATGACAAGTGGCGACAAAAGTTCACCGCCGCACTGAATGACGATTTGAACACAGCCCGGGCAATCGCCGTCGCGGCCGCAGTCCTAAGAGACGCTAAGCTCAACCCTCGCGAGAAAGTCCCGCTCTTAAACGATTTTGACAAGGTTTTGGGGCTGGATATCGCGAAAGCCGCCGGAAAAACCGCCAAAATCCCCGCAAAAATAACGGAACTTGTCCGAAAACGCGAGGAATTCAGGCGTAATAAACAGTTTGTGCAGGCCGACCGCTTGAGGCGGGAGATAGAACGGTTAGGATATGTGGTGGAAGATACGCCGCAGGGAGCCCGGCTGCGGCCTAAATCCTAAATTCTAAATTATGTCCCCCGCCAAGAAAATGCCCACAATCAAGTTGCCGCCGCAGAATTTGGAGGCCGAGCAGTCCGTCCTGGGCAGCTTGCTTTTGGACAAGAACGCGATCACTAAAGTCGCGGACATGCTCACGCCGCCGGATTTCTACAATCCCGCCCACGAGAAGATATATGAAACCATCCTGGACCTATACGAAAAGCGGCGGCCGATAGACATTTTGACCCTGACCAACCGGCTGAAAGAACTGGAGAAACTCCAGGACGTCGGCGGCTCCGGCTACCTTGCGGAACTTACGAACCAAGTGACCACGCCCTCGCACGTGGACCACTACGCCAAGCTGGTCAAAGAAAAAAGAGTCCTGCGCGACCTCATTAAGGCCTCGGCGGAAATAACTGAAAACGCTTTTTCCCCGGGCAAGGAATTTGACGTACTCCTGGACGATGTTGAGCAGAAAATTTTGAACATCTCCCAGAAATCGTTGCCCCAGAATTTCATTCCAATCCGCGAAGAACTGAAACCCGCCTACGAACGGATAGAGCGCCTGCATGAGCATAAAGAGGCCCTGCGGGGAGTCCCCACCGGTTTTACCCAGCTGGACAATCTCCTTTCCGGTCTCCAGAAATCGGATTTTGTGGTTCTGGGCGCGCGGCCATCCCTCGGCAAAACCTCGCTTGCCTTGGACATTGCCCGCCACGCCGCGCTTAAGGCCGGAGTACCGGTCGGCCTCTTCTCCCTGGAAATGTCCCGGGAGCAGGTCATTGACCGCCTGATCTCCGCGGAATCCCAGGTACCCTTGTGGAAATTGCGCACCGGGAGAATTTCAAGCGACCTGGAATTCCAGATGATCCAAGAGGCGTTGCACCACCTCTCTTTGGCGCCGATTTTCATTGACGACAACCCGTCGCCCAACATTCTTCAGATGCGTTCCGCCGCCCGGCGCCTGCAAGTGGAACACGGCCTGGGCCTTCTTGTCGTGGACTATCTCCAACTCATCGCGCCGCGCAAGAATTCCGACAACCTGGTGGCCCAGGTGACCGAAATTTCCCGCGGCTTGAAAGCCCTTGCCCGGGAGCTGGAAGTGCCGCTTCTTGCCCTCTCCCAGCTTTCCCGCGCGGTGGACCAGCGCGACCACAAAGTTCCCAAGCTCCACGATCTCCGGGAGTCCGGAAGCATCGAGCAGGACGCGGACGTGGTGCTTTTCATCTACCGCAAAGACCGGGATAAAATTGACGTTCCGCCGGAGGAACAAAATGTAGCGCAAATAATCATCGCCAAGCATAGGAACGGCCCCTTGGGCTCGGTGGACCTGAAATTCGATTCGGAGCGCGTGTCCTTCCGGAACGTGGAAAAGATTTTGGGCCAAGTGGAAGAACCGATCACCCAGGAATTCGGAGCGTTCTGATAACGCGACGCGAAACTACGAATACATCCGAATCTACGAATAAATGCGCCTGCCTGTATCTGTACAGAAACTCATTGCCGCCCTTTCGGAACTGCCATCCATCGGTCCGCGCCAGGCAACCCGGCTGGTTTTTTATCTAATCGGCCAGGGTGAAGCCCGGATCCACGAACTTGCCCGGAGCACGGACGAGCTCAAAAAAATAAAGACTTGCGAGCGCTGCTTTTTCATTCATGAAAACAAGGGTGTGCTGTGCGACATTTGCGCCGATCCGCACCGCGACCAGGGAACCATTCTCATAATTGAAAAAGAAACCGACCTCCTGTCGTTGGAGAATACCGGCAAATTCCGGGGGCGGTATTTCATCCTGGGGCCGGTGCCCAAGACCGGCCTTCTCGCCGACTGGCAAAAACTGCGGCTCCAAGCTCTGAAGAGTTTTATCCAAAAAGAACTGGGCGGCGAAGCGAAGGAGATAATTCTGGGGATGAATCCCACGAGCTTAGGCGATTTCCACGCTTCGATCCTGACCAAAGAACTCGCGCCGCTTGGGAAGAAGATCAGCCGCCTGGGCCGGGGACTGCCTACGGGCGGTGAGATAGAGTTCGCCGATGACGAAACCCTCGGCTCTGCTTTGGAACGCCGGAGTTAGCCGTGGCGGATAACCATCACATCTCCATCCTGAACAACGTACTCCTTGCCCTCTAAGCGCAGTAGGCCTTTCTCGCGCGCTCTTGCCCAGGAACCGGCTTCCAAAAGTTTCTGCCAGTTCACCACCTCCGCCCGGATGAACTTCCTTTCAAAATCGGAGTGGATCTCCCCCGCCGCCTGCGGCGCTTTGGTTCCCCGCCTGATAGTCCAGGCGCGGGTCTCGTCCTCACCGGTGGTCAAAAAACTGATCAAATCCAAAATCTCGTAGGCCTTTTTTATCAAAGACAACATACCAACATTCTCAAGTATGTTGGTATGTTGTACTTCGGCCAAGTCCGAAACCACATAATCCGCGCCCAGCTCTTTTATCTTTTTCTTTAAGTCCTCGCCTACCTCTCCCTCTTTGCCGTTCAAAAGATACAGTTGTTTTTTAGCGGTAAGCAAATTCAAATCTCTTATTCCACCATTCGCGCGAATTAGAGCAGCGAACTCCGGCGAGGCGGCAAGCACTCCGCCCTTTTCTAACGCGGATTTGATTGTGCGTAACGCCTCCAATCCTTGAACCGCTTCTTTTTTGCCGCCTTTGGCATCGGACTCCGCTTTGGCAAGACGCTTTTCCACTGTCTCCAAATCCTTAAAAATAAGCTCCGTATTTATCGTCTCCAAGTCCCGCAGAGGATCCACCGAACTCTCCACATGGACCACGTTCTCGTCCCGAAAAACTCGCAGAACGACAACGATGGCCTGTGTTTCCCGAATATGGGAAAGGAACTGATTGCCCAAACCCTCGCCCTTGTATGCGCCCTTGACCAAACCGGCGATATCGTAGAACTCCACAACCGCCGGGATTTTCCTTGGCCCGCCGAAGCCTTGCGCGGAGGCGGCTTTTGGTAACGATAGCTCGTACAGTTTATCTAACCTTTCGTCCGGCACCGGCACCACTCCCACGTTCGGGTCAATCGTGGCGAAAGGATAGTTCGCGGCCAAAACCTGCTGCTTAGTAAGCAAATTGAAAAGCGTGGACTTGCCGACGTTCGGTAGGCCTACTATGCCTATTGATAATTTCATCCCGTTAGAGACAGGAAACTTTCGTTTCCGTAAGTTATCACGCTAATTCGACTTTGGCTAAATTACTTGTTTGCGGTGCAATAGTATGACTCATAAGCTTGCGGTCTCTAACGGGATTCATTGAGGGGTCAAATTTTCAGGAATTTGCCGACTCTGCGCCACTCCGCCGGTTTCATCAAGATGGAGGAACTCAAGTGCCCGCCGCGTTTGCGGAGAATGAGTTTTGCGCCGGTGAGTTTCGCGAACTTGACAACCTCGTTCCAACGCACCGATTCATCGTCTTTGGCGTGGTAAATGAGGAGTTTCTTGCCGTCAATTTCGCGTGAGCGCGGCAAGGGGTTGTAGAACCTCCCGGATTTCAGCTTTCGAAAGTCCCTGCGGTTGAAACGGTAGCCGTTGCCGAAACCGAATTGCAGGAATTTTTGAAAGAAATCCATCGGCTCCGCCTTGGACGGCGCGCGCCACTCCACGACCGGGGACACGCAGATCACTTTGCTTACTCTCGGGTCGCGGGAGGCCAGAATCCCTGCCGGCCCGCCGAAACTGCCAGCGATAAGGTATATAGCGGCGGGTTTTACTTTCATTCTCTTTTTGCCACGCACAGTCAGATATTCAAATCCTCTGGGTAGCTGGTCAATGATGTCCAAAATGTCCCGTTCCAAAGAAAGTTTCAAAAAACTCCCGTTGCTTTCCCAAGTGCCCCGGTAGCGGGGATAAAAAAACCAAAAGCCCTTCCTGCTCCAAAACCGGAGCATTTCCCTGTGCCGCGGCACCCCAGGCGCGCCGCTGCAAAAAATAATGACTCTTTGCGGTTTCTTAGAGTTATATCGCGCAGGCGGTAAAAACTCCGCTACAATTTCCTTCTTGAACCGAGTTCGCAATATTTCCATATCCGTTCAATCTAACCCGCCGGGCCGAGGCGGCGCAACATTTTTCTTTTCTCATCCGGCGAGACGCGCATTCTCTCCACTGCCCGGGCAAGAACTCTTATCGCCTCGTCGTAGGTCGGCCGGTCAACCGGATACGGAGTCGCATCCTTGCCGCCGAAAGCGAAACTGTAACGCGCCGGATCCTCGTAAGACGGCGCAGCGCCATAGATCACCTCGCCCACAAGAGCAAGCGCGCGAATGGTCTTGGGGCCCACCCCTTCTGTGGCCAAGGTCTTCTCGTAGGTCCTCGGTTTCTCGTCGGTCAGCTTCGCCAATATCTTTTCCAGATAGCGGCTCTGGGAAAAGTTCTCCCGCACCACCGGGTGAGTATGGAATTCCCGCGGAGCGAACTCCACCACGGTGAAAAGCTCGCCCTGCTTGCCCGCCGAAGCTTTAGCGAAGGCGGGCCGGTTCTGAAGAGTAATTGTTCTGACCAAGTTGGAGCTGTACTTGCGGAGAATGGAAATGTCTTTCATCAAACTGCGGTAACCGCCGGAGAGAAGTTCCAAACTGGTGTTCCGGCTCTTGGCGCTCTCCCGCGCGGTCATATTGAGGGAAGAATGCCTCTCGCCCGCCACTATTGCCGTGTGTGGTTCATTAACAAAATCAAACCTTTTGTTGGAAGCGGCATGCGCCTGCCCCGTACCAAGCTCGCTTTGGTATGGGGGCTCTTCCACGAGGTCTCTTACGTTTTCCGAATACCAATGATAGCGGCGGGCAGTCGCGGTTTCCGTGTTCATTCCTTGCTGGACCACTGCCCAACTGCCGGAGCGGCTGAAGAAAAACGAATGGTGGTAGATCTGATAGCCGTCCTGGATGAGAGCCGAGTCCACTTTGGCCGCCATTCTGGAGTTGTAAGCCAGATTGCTCACCACCCCTCCGGAAAGAGCTAGGCGCTCGCCCCAATTCCGGATCTCTTCCGGGGTCTTGCGCGAGGTCTTGCCTTTACCACCGCAGATAAAAATACCCAGCTCTCTTTCTTCCCCGCGGATGGCCTCCTTAAGCGCTGCGGTCAAAATGGTGGTGAGTCCCGAGGCGTTCCAGTCAAAAGCCAAGACCGTCCCCAGGGACTGGAACCAGACCGGGTCGGAAATCCTACGGACAAACTCTTCCGGCCCCATCTCCGCAACCAAAACCCGGACAATATCCCGGCCAAGCTTGACCATGCGTTCGAATAGCCAGCGCGGACAGCGGCCATCGTCCAGCGTGAATGTAGCAACTCCCCGGCGCATCGCAGGGGTATTTTACTCCTTATTCAGGAAGTAAAGCGACAGCGCCGCAAGGGCAAGGCCCACGTCCCGGAAAACGATGTCCAAAAGCGCGAGGTTGAAAACGGTTATCGCCGCGAGGTTCAAAAACGCTAAAGCGGCCGCCCACTTGAGCCATCTTCCCCAAACGAGCCACGCCGCGAGAACTATCTCAAAAACGGCGTGGGTATACAAAAATACCTGCGTCTGCGCGCCGAGGATGTTTTTAACAAAAAGCGGGATGTAGCCGATCCAGTTCGTAGGCGTGAGGAGCATCGCGATGCCCGCGTAAGCGAAGACAAAAGCCAGACCCAAACGCAATGTGGTTTGAGCGAACCTCATCTTTGGTAAGTCCCCATCAATTCCGCCTCGGCGATGACGTGGCCATTCATCGCGTCTCTCAACTCATTTACGTTCGCATCCGAACCCAGGTCCAAAATCGTATCCAGAGCGTAGAGTTTAAAGTAGTAGCGATGCGCCCGGCCCGCCGGTGGACAAGGACCGCCGTAGCCGCCGCGCCCGAAACTCGTTTCGCCTTCCACGCTTTGTGGCGGCACGCTCCCTTCTCCGATGGCGGCGGTCTGCGGAGGAATGTTCCACGCCGTCCAGTGGGTGAAAGTTCCGCCGGGCGCGTCCGGGTCGTCCACGATCAAAACCAAACTCGCCGCCTCCGCCGGGACGTCCTGGACGCGGAGTTCCGGATTCACGTCGCCGCCGTCGCAGGTGAACTTGACCGGAATTCCCTCTCCCTCGCCGAAACTTGGACTGGTCAAAATCATTTTGCTTCTAATTAGCATCGCCGCGCCGACCAAGAGCGCGATCAAAGCCGCCAAGGTAAGTATAATCCGTAACCACCTCATTTTCTACGCGGGGTAAACCACTTGGACTTTTTCATCCTCCTTTGCATAGCCGACTTCTTTTCGGCCACGGTTTCCAGGTAATTGGCGTACTCCTGCCGCATAAGCCCAAGCGCATTTTCACTGCGGGGCTTCGTCCTCCCGGGATAGCGCCAAGCGCTTATTATTTTACGCTTGCTCCCGACGTCCTGGTACATCACCCAAATCTCGTGTTTGCCGTTGCCAGCGGGCTGCATCGAGGCCCAGGTTTTGGGCGCGATCCCCTCCTCCGTCCGCGCGGGCGAGTGCAAAACCCGCCGCACCCGCGCCTCGGAGAGCCGATAGAAACCCATCTTCTCCCGGCTGTGCCAGGTCCAGTGGATGGTTTTGGGCTTATGAATGACGACTATTGACATCAATGGATTTCACAAATCAGTTGCGCACGCTTCAAATATACCTCCCACTCTCGTTTTGCTATATCTATATCCCTCTCAAGAATTCTGTTGTGCCGATATTCACTGCCGCACACCCTTGCAGAAAAGTACCAGATGCCCATATTGGATTTTTCCGGATTATTGCTGTGATCCACAATAAACCGTGCCACGTCTTTATCTGTTTTAGTAGTATTGTTCAGCATTTTGACTGTCCGTCGCACCCATATATCTATGGGCTGTAACAAAAATCTATGTTCTAGGCTAAACTTTTCAGTATTGATATCCGTAATTTCCTTTAAGTCGCGTAAGAAAAAAGAAGATATTTTCGGGCCAACCCCCCGAATATTTTTCACAAATTCAAACGCTACTTGGACTTCCCCTTGTTGCAACGAATCTTGCGTTGTTTTCACTAAGTTAGCTTTGTTACCCTCACGCAATTGTCGCAATAGCGACTTTGAATGTGGCGATTTTGCACTTGGATTAAGCGGTTGTCGATCAAGATTTAGTCTTTCATCTCCAAGTTTGTCTTTAAAAGATTTCCATAATTCTTCTTCTGTAATACTATCAATCCTGCCTTCCTTTAAAGCATTGCCTTCCTTCACGGCATCAACGGCAGCGTGGGTATAGTTGGGGCTCCTTCCCTGCCTCTCAAATGCATATCCGTTCAAGAAAAAAGCGGCGGCTTGCCACGGTTCCTTGCACTCTCCATATTCTTCCCAGTTAGGCCACAAAATAGTTTGACAATAAACCCCGCCGACTTCTTCAAAAAACTTCATCCAGTGTTTTACCAAATCCAAGCGGACTATTTCCATTTCTCAATTTTCCTTATCATTTTCTCAAATTTTTCCGTGGGCATGTATTTCGATCTGCTCCGATTAGCCTCGGCATCAAATTCTAAATTACCGGACAGCAAAACAAAGTTTTCCTTATTGGGCAACCCACTATTCCTAATAAAGTCTTTTTCGTAATCCTCTACCTTATATTTTGAACGCCTACGGTGAGCTGCCGATACAGATGGCAACAATAGAAAATACTGGCTCTTACTAATTCTGTGCGTCTGGCAATGCTTCTCAATTTGTTTCCTAAAATCGCTAATCGCCTTGTCCTGATCATACCCTCCTCTCTCTCCTCGTCGGAACTTACGTCTAACTTTCTTGATATTCTCTCTGGTAAAAACGCCTTGCATCCATCCTATTTTCGCCTTTGTCTCTACGATTGCTATCGTTCTACCATCTTTTTCTACCCTAACGTCAGGAACTGTTTTCTCTTTCTGACGCCGTAGGTAAATTTCCCACCCTAGATTTTTAACTTTGGAGTAGTGGTAGAAAATCCTAGCTATCAAAAACTCCATTTCTGAAGTTACAGGGTTATGATAAGCGGATTCGAATACATCTTTCTCCTTAAATGTATCTTTTACCGATTGCTCTGACGTGTATAACTCTCCTATATAATCCAGTAGAAGCTTCGTTGCCTTTTTTCTGCTTGAAAGTAAATTGGCAATATACTTCGCTTTTCCATCCAACCATAAATAGTACTCTCTTTTAATTTTGGAAAGTTTCTTCATTGCTTACGCTTCTAACGATAGGCAGGGCAGGCAGAAATGCAAGGAAATCACTGTTAATAACTTGATTGGCCTGTGGCTTGACAAAATGTCCTTGGTTGATCTATGCTTTTGGCATAATCACTAGGAAAAAGCACGGCTCGGGGTCTCGTTCCCAAGCGGTGTTTTTTTATTTCTTGGATACCAAAACCGCATTCTTGCGGTACTCGCAGTATTCGCAGTCCGAAGACGGTTCCGGCACTGCATCTCCATCCAAAACCTTCCGCGCTTTTTCCAAAACGCCCGGCACCCAGGAGGGGTCGCCCTTCAAGGGCTCCACGAAAATGTCGAAGGTCAGATTTGGCCTGCCCTCACCGTTGGAAAAGCCGTCTTTTTTGTCCACCCGCGCAAAGACGAAGTAGCCAGTGTCGGAGACCGGATACTCGTTCTGCCGCAACAGCCACTGATATATCTCCATCTGCCGCGGATAGGACTCGTGGACTTTGTGTTCATTCGCGCCCGTGGCCTTGTAGTCCACGACGATTAGCTCGCCTTTGGGATTTACCCAGACGTCGTCCACCGCGCCGTAGACCAGAAAGTCCGTCGGCTTGTGATGGAACTGCACGCCGGTGAAATTGTGCCGCCATTTATTCAGTTTCTCCGATCTGTACGGAACCGCGTCCACTCCGGCTTCAACCATTATCGGGTGCGGCTTGCCTTTTTCGCGGTAAACGTCAAACTCCTGCTTCAGGATGTAGTCAATCGCGGTGTTTATGGTATAGGGCGCGGGCGGCGGGCGCTTGACTCCGTGCTTCACGTCCAGCCAAAAGCAGCGCGGGCAATCCAAGTATAGTTCAATTTTGGAACGGGAGAGTTTGGTCATCCTGCAATCTCTCTCTTCAAAATCAGTGCGGAATATATGTCAAACAGGGCAAAAAGCGCGGAGAGAACGAGCGGCCCGGCGAGGAAACCGATCGGGCCCATAAGCGAGAGCCCGCCCAAAACGGAGAGAAGTATGAGGAAGGGGTGAATATGCGATCCGCGTTTTATAAGCTGCGGCGCGAGGAAGTTGTCCAAGAGGCCGACCGCGAGCGCGCCCCAGATAAGGAGCCCCAGCGCCGCCGCCGACTTCGCAACGAGGAGAAGATAGATGACCGCCGGCACGACGACGAGAGACGTGCCTACGGTCGGGACGAGCGCCGCAAACACGGTAACCGAACCCCAAAACGCCGGATTAGGCACGCCGAAAATCCAAAAACCGATTCCGGCTATGATACCCTGTAGCACCGCTATAAGAAGAGTGCCTTTCACGACCGAATTGATCGTTGCCGTAAGCCGCTGCCAGATGAGTTCGGAGTATTTCTGCGACAAGGGCATAAGCGCAACCAGACGCGCCTCAAATTTTTCACCGTCCTTCAGAAGATAATAAAGCCCCAAGAGGCCCAAAAGCAGAGTGATGAAAACTTGGGCCAGACCGGTGAAGAAAACCGCGATGTTCTGCAAAAGCCAGGAGACGAACTGCCGCAAATATTCCCCGAAACTCACCGATATCCCCGGCAGCGCTCCCTGGAAGTAGTTCTCCAGGCGCTGCAGCGTCCCGCCGACGCCGTTTCTGCCTCCCAAAAGGTCCAAATACAGCCCGGTCGCTTCTTCAAATATCTGCAGGCCGAAGATCATAAGCGGAGTGAACACTATTACGACCACGAGGAGAACGACGATAAGCGCGGAGACGCCCTCCCAGCCGCCAAGCCAGCTTTTCAGCCGCACGTACACCGGTTTCATCACCACCGCAAAAACGGCGGCGAGAATCAAGGCGCTCAAGTACGGCAGAAAAACGAAAATCGCAAGAACCAAGAAAAGCGCGAGTAAAAGAAGAAAGAAATTCGTCTCCAAGCGGTTCGTGTCCACTTTTATATCATACCACCTACTACCTACTACTTACTAATTCTTGCCGCCCCCTGTCTCAAAACTCTCACCTTCCCGCCGGCTACAGAAACGACGGTGGACGGCGGCGAATCCAGCCGCCCGGCATTGATATAGAAATCTACCTTACCACCGAAGTACTTTTTCGCCTGGGTAATGGTCTTCGCCGGCGGGAGTCCCTCCAGGTTCGCGCTCGGCGCCACGAGCGGGCCGGTTTTTTTCAAAAACACGCGCAGTTTAGCGCTTTTCGGCAAGCGGAAAGCTAAGGTCTTTGTGCCGCGGTGGAGATAGTAGAACTTGTCCCTTGTCCCTTGTCTCTTGTCACTAAGCGGCAAGACGATGCTGATTTTGCCCGGCCACAAATTAGTCAATAGGTTATAGGTTTTAGGTTTTAGACGAATGCCGAATTTCTTGAGGTCGGCGAGGGGGCCGATCAAAACTATCATCGGCTTTTTCAAATCCCGCTTGCGCAAACGATAAACTCGCTCCACCGCCTCGCGCGAAAAGGCAGAGGCGCAGATGCCGTAGAGGGTGTCGGTCGGCACGACGCCAATCCCGCCGCGCCGCAGAACCTTTACGGCTTCTCTTGAAAAACTTTGGAAAACTTTTTCCATCCCGTGGAGCAGGGCGAGCCGTGCCCCGCAGGATAAAAACCCGAGCCGCCTTAGAGTTGCTGCAAATCCGCGTCTATATCCCGCAGGTCAAGCTGATCTACGTTTACGGCGTTCAAATCTTGATTGATCTGGGAAGTTGTGTCTTGAACCGCGCCGCCCGCCGGAGCGGAAAGGCCCCCGGTTGGAGCAGCAGCCGGAGTTGCCCGGAACCACCACCATAAGCCGGCCGCCAAAATGATCACCACCGCCAAAACGATCAGCCAAGTTGTTTTGTTCATGTTCGTGTTTTAACTATTGCGCGCTGCTTGTAGCAGTCGGTTCGACTTCCGCCTCGTCTACCCGCGGAATCCGGGCCAAGGCCTGCGCCGCCGCCACAGCCGCTTGGCGTGCCGCTTGGACCTTGTCCTGCACCGCCTTGAGGTCGTTAACCAGCTGCTGCCGAACCGAACCGACGTCGGTCTTCAGGTTGGCCTCTGTGGTAACGGTTATAGAATAGGTCTTGCCTGCCTGGGCGGCGATCGCGTCGCGGGCGGCGGCAACGGCGGTTTTAACGTTCTCTATCGCTGTGCGGACCGCACTAACGTCCCGGCCGTTCGCTTCCGCCTTGTCGGTGCGAGAGACGATTTTTTCCAAGACACCTTCAATTTTTTCCAAGACGTTGCCAAAGTGATCCAAGCGCTTCTGGTTCAGCTCCTGTACTTTGGTATCCAGCCGCTCTACGATCTGCTTCTTGCGCTCGTCTTTCACCACCTGCAGTTTTTGTTTCAACTCTTCTTTCTTCGTTTCCGCTTGCTGTTTCATCTCTTCCCGCTTGGCCTCCACATTCGCCTTGAATTCTTCCCGTCTGGTCTCAATTTGCTGTTTCACTTCCGCGCGCTTCGCCTCAAGCTCTTGCTTTACATTCTGACGCACGTCTTTGACTTCCTGCCGGACCGGTGCCGGTTTGACAACATTCGGCCGAAGAGGAGCGTTTGCCTCCTGGGCCAACGCCGGCGCGACCAAAACTACGAAAATCGCAAAAGCGACTGCATTTTTAACGATGTTTTTAGACATAAGGCAATTATACCACACCTATAGTGCTATCTACTGCCTGGCTGGGGATAACTCAAAAACCTTCTCCGTTGTCTTATCTTTCGTTATTTCAACCAGGGCACGGGACGGCTGGCTGTATTCTTCCGGGAAAAAGTAGCTGTTCCAGAAAACATCGTAACCCCCGACTGGCACCCTTTCAAAGAGGGCCACGCCCTCGCTGTTCGTCCTCGCAAAAGCCATTGGCCCCTCCGGCCCTCTTTTACCTATGGTTCCAAGATCAACCTCTACGTCCGGCAAGGGCGCTCTCCCCTGTCCCAAAACCGTGACCTTGAGCGTGCCGTAGTCCGTCACGTCCGGCTTCAGCATCTCCGGCGATACCGGACCGGAGCCGCCGAAAAACCTGTAGGCGAAGAATCCCCCGCCTAAGAGAACCGCTGCCACCACGAACCCCAAAATGAACTTCTTCATAAACTAATCCTGACTCCCTGGCGCTTCTATAGGAACCGGCGCCGCTTGCGGAGCAGGTTCCGCGCCGCGGTTCTCGCCCTCGCCCGGCGGCTGCAGAGGGTTCAGATCTCTTAGCCCCTGGCCGGGCAAAAGCGGGTTCAGGCCCCGCGGCTCCGCTTCTCCTGGTTCTTCCTCTGGAGAGGACTCTTGCTCCACCCGTTCCGCGCGTTCCATTTGCTGCGTCCTTGCTTCTTCCTGAACGCGCTCCACCTCATCCCGGTATTCCTCCGCCGCTTCCGCGCCTTCCATTCTCTCAATTACCCCCGCAATATTTTCAGCAGATTTGTCCTGTGCATTTACGATCGCGTCCCGCGCCTGTTCCGGAACCTTCTCTTCCAGTGCGGCAAGTATTTCCTGGTGTTTCAAGGTATTGGTCGTGAGCGCCGTAAGCGCGTTTTTTACCGCTTCCGAGTCCTTATTTTCCTCCGCGAGCGAGACGGCGTCATTCATTCTCGCTTCGTAGCGCTCTACTGCGTCTTTGACCCTGTCCGGGTCCTTCTCCGCGAGCGCCTCCGCCTCCGCCAAGCGCCTCTCGGCGATGTCCTCAAGCTTCTGCACCTTGGCTGCTTTGTTAAAAGTGAAGAACAAACCGATTCGTTCTCCCGCGATCTTTAGGAAGTAAAATGGCGAACCGGGCAAGACCCTGACATCGCTCGGCGTCTCCGCCGCGGCGGCGAAGTGAAACGCGGCGAACACTGCGACCAAAAGCAAAACAACGGTTAATTTTTTCATGGTCCAATTATACCATAATCCCAGGGATTACGGTTCTAGGGACGCGGGCGGGGGTACTTACCGCCTGCGGCGGGCGCGGGCTCTCCGGGCGCGGCGTATCTTCTCGTACTTCAGCCAGGCCTTGGCCGCTTTCGGCTCAACCTTGCGCAACGCGGCAAGGGACTTAGCCCGTAAAACCGAGGTTCTAACCGTCTTGCGGCCCCGCGCGAACTTCAAGACCGGCGCAGATACCTTGTTGACGACTGTCTTCGTCCGCTTCGCCGGAAGGTGGATATCCTTGCAAGCGCCTCGGATGGCCGATTTCACCTTTGCCGCGCTGAACTTCTCGCGCTTCCCGCCCCGCTTTATGACTTCTTTAGCCATTATTCATAAATTGGCTAACCCGACCTTTGGTTCTATTCTACCACTTTCAGATTTCAGATGTGACAAACACCGCCGCCGTGCTTGGCGAAGTACTTTTGATGATATTCCTCCGCGCGGTAGAACAGCCCGGCCGGGACGATTTCCGTAACGATCTTGCCCGGAAAGCGGCCGGATTTCTCCAGTTCCGTCTTGTATTTCTCGGCTTCTTCTTTTTCCTCCGGCGCAGCGTAGAAGATCGCGGAGCGGTACTGACTGCCTGACCCCACTTCCGCACTATCTCCGCGACCGCGTTCCTGCCGGTTTTGGCTCCCCGCAAGGCGCGCCGAGGAGACAATACCCGGTTGGGTAGGCTCCGAGGCGGAACGCGGCGGGGGGACAAAACCGGCGGAACCCGGAGGGATATGGCCAAATTCCGCATCAGCTGCGTCGCTCCTCCTCGGAGTACGGTCAAGTACGCCTTCGTCGTCGCTCCTTGCTGCTGCAGAATTTGGCTCATATCGCGGCCGGAGGATAGTGCGGAAGTGGGGTCTATCCGGCCCCTGGCGGTTAGGCGTGGTCGGGTCGTGGTTGTCAAAGAAAACTTTAAGTAATTCGTTATAAGTTATCTGTTCGGGATCGTATGTAACCTTGACCGCCTCCGCATGCCCGGTCTTGTCGGAGCAAACTTGTTCATAGGTCGGGTTCTCTGTGTGTCCGCCGGTGTAGCCGACTTCCGTCTCTTTCACGCCTTTAACCTTGCTGAAAATCTCCTCCACGCCCCAGAAACACCCAGCGGCAAAAATTGCGGCCTCAAGCACGATGCGCGATTTTCTTCTCCAAGTGCGCTACCCTCTTTTCCAGAACAACAAACTCGTCCCGGCTGACTTTCTCAATGCTCTTCTTGTTCCTTTTTATCTTCGTCCGTTTAGCCATTGTTTGTAATTCTATCTCTGCAACAAGCCGCAAGTCAACGATATGGAAAAAATACCTCAAATATCGTAAAATGTTAGCGACTTGGGGGGTCGTCTAACGGTAGGACACCAGCCTTTGAAGCTGGGCATGAAGGTCCGACTCCTTCCCCCCCAGCTAACCTCTGGCTCGCGCGATTTGGACCGTTAAATCAATTTTTGCTAAAATATTCCTATGAAAGGTTATGCAGCCAATATCGAAAAGCTCTCGCTGGAGAACGACAATTTCCGAAAGGTTCTTTATACCGATAAAAACAGCCAGCTTGTCCTTATGTCTCTTCTTCCGGGCGAAGAGATCGGCGAAGAGGTGCACGATGTTGATCAGTTTTTGCGCGTGGAGAAAGGCGCGGGCAAGGCCGTAGTAAGCGGCATCCCGCATGATATTGCCGACGGAAGCGCCGTCGTAGTGCCTGCCGGCACCAAACACAATATCGTGAATACCGGAACCGAATCTATGAAGCTCTACACGCTTTATATGCCGCCGCATCACCGGGATCAAGTGGTGCACAAGACCAAAGCCGAAGCGGAGACGGATACCGAGCACTTTGACGGCGGCACCACCGAATAATCCCGTTAGATCCTGGCCGATATACCGATCCAGAGACGCCGGTTCTAAACCGCGTCGCACGGCAAGGTGCGGGAGAGCCGCGTCAGTCCAAGTTTGAATCCTGGTTCCCCAACAAAGACGTACTATGAAACTTATATCTCTAAACACGTGGGGCGGACGTGCTGGTAAGGAAAAGATTCTTGATTTTTTCAGGAAGTACAAAGATACGGACGTTTTCTGCCTCCAAGAGGTATGGAACGGCGGACATGACCAGGCGGCTCAATGGGGCGACGTCGTACCATACCTTTTAAGCGACGTCAGCGAAATGTTGCGGGACCATGTTGCGTTTTTTAGACCTCATTGGCAGGATTGGTACGGCTTGGCAATCCTTATTTCAAGAAATCTTGGCGTTCGTGAAGAGGGAGATGTTTTCGTTTTTAGAAGAAGAGCGGATGTATTTGATGGAGAGGTAGTCAATCATGCCCGTAATATCCAATACGTGGAAATAGAAACAAAGAAAGGCCCACTGACAGTGATAAATTTCCACGGACTTTGGAATGGTGGCGAGAAAACGGATACTGATGAGCGGCTTCTACAGTCAGATAATATCGTGAAATTCCTAAAACGGATTCCACATTCCCATATCCTGTGTGGCGATTTTAACTTATTACCACAAACAAAAAGTTTAGGAAAACTGGAAAATCTTGGAATGAGAAATCTTGTCAAAGAGTTTGGTATTACTTCAACCAGATCAAGTTACTATGCAAAGCCGGAGCGCTTTGCGGATTATACTCTCGCAAGCAACGATATCAAAGTTAACGAATTTAAAATATTGCCGGATGAGGTCTCCGACCACCTTGCTATGTATTTAAATTTCGAAAACTAATATCCCCTGCCCGGCAGCCATGTATAAAGCATTAATTTTCGATTTGGATGGAACGGCAATTCCGAATAAGCCGGATGGACTGCCATCCGATGAACTTGTGAAAGTAATCCGAAAATTAAAGAAAAATTTGAAGATTTGCGCGGCAACCGGCAGACCTCTATACAATTCCAAACCCATTCTTCGGAAGCTCGGTTTAACCGACCCCTGTATAATTTCGGGAGGGACACAGCTCGTAGATCCGACAACCGAAAGGGTCTTATGGGAAAAGGACATGGATAAATCGCAGGTAGAAGAAATAATGGCGATTACATCGAAATATCCTTACCAAGTTTTTTTTAGCGATGAAAAAACAAGTGCCCTGGGAAAAGACAAGAAAATCAAAGGTGCCGAGCGGATAATTTATATAATGTCAGTAGAAAAAATAGAAACAGAAATTATTTTAGAAAAGTTGGCTAAAATACCAAATATAACCGCTCACAAAGTAATTTCTTGGTCGCCAGGTTGTTTTGATATCCACATAACTCATTCAGAGGCAACAAAAGAATATTCCCTGCATGTGCTTCTCGAAATATTGGGTGTTAACAAAAGTGAAGTCGTTGTAGCCGGAGATAGTAATAATGACCTTCCTCTTTTCGAAATAGCAAATTATAAAATAGCAATGGAAAATGGATCGGAAGAACTCAAGGCCAAAGCGGATTTTATTGCTCCAGATATCAACGAAGACGGGTTAACAATAGCACTCCGAAAGGTCTTTTCTATCTAGGTCGGTTCCAATAACGTCCCAGGCGACCGGCAAGCAAAACCAACTCGCTCTTGCGGCGAGGCAATTTTGTTTTATGCTGATGGGAGTTTAGGCTGTGTTAGTTTTCAAAGGTTTTCCCCAGAGAAAAAGTTAAGATATAATTTTCGCATGAGCGAAGTGGAAAAAATCTTTAATAACCATAAAGAAGAATTGAGACAAGTTGTAGAAATTATCACCGTTTTCAATAGAATAGAAAACATCGTGGTTATATTCGTAAGTAGCGCGTTTGCTTCTGTTTACGACGGGCAGGAACGGATAATCTTGATGAATGACGTACTAAACGATGTCAATATTTTTGAAACCTTCAATCAAAAATTAAATTTTCTGGAAAAAACAATTTCAAGGGTAGCAATGATTGCGAAACGGGCTAAAGAAGCGTTCGACGAAAAGAAATACCTCAATGTTTGTAAGTCCATTAGAGATATCCAGAGGTATCGTAACAAAATTGCTCATATGTCATTAATGTTTTCCCCCGAGGGAAAGGCTGTTATTTTCAAACGGAAAAAGGACAAGGAATTATTGGTAACCAAGGGTGGTAGCTTTAACAGGGAAGAACTCGATTTGAATAACGTTACAGAAAAGGTCTGGGCAGTTTATAAAACGGCGGAGGAGGTTTTACTTAAGGAGGGTATTAAAGATATCATAAACATTCTACTGAAGGAAGAGTTAGTAAATTTTTACCGGACAAGCTCGGTGAAGAAAACTTACAAATAGTAAAAAATAACGTGATCGGTCAACAAACTAAAACCCTCTGCACTCTATACCTCGTCCGGCACGGGGAAACGGAAAAGAATAAGGGCACCTTCTCCTCCAGATAAGGTGCCCCTCGAACGATTACCAAACTGTCACGCGCGACTGCCTCTCAACCCCAGACGTCGGTAGGCAGTTAGTAGCCCCTCGCGACGAAGGAAGTCCTTGACGTACTCCAACGGCAGTCCTCTCCCGCCGTAACGGAGAATTTCGAGTGTTGCGTCTGCCGCCTGCTCCGCTTACGCAAGAAGAGCATACGCTCTCTCTATCCTGAAACTCCTCGCAACGAAGCCGTGATTCATCCACAGTACCGCCTGATGCTTGAGGAGTGGATTGATACTCGCGCTCACGAGGGCTTCGGACCCGGAAGGTCTGTAGGGCACAATCCCAACCAGGCTGGGGACGTTGCGATTTAGTCCTTCAACTTGAGTGTAAATCGCCGCATTGAACGACTTGAAGTTCCCGTTTATCCGCGGATGGACAGCAAGGAGATTCAAGCAACGCAGGTGAGCGTGAACCACAGCTGGCGTCCCGACTCCCTCCTTGATTCCGATGCCGCACGCCAGCATGTGAACGTGCGTCTCGATGGACGGAATCGTGCCGAACTCGCGGTTGCCATATAGAACCCTGATTGCTCTGCCGCCTTTCCCGATCTCGACGAGGTTCAAGAATCGCCCGTCCTCGCCTTGCCGCAGGGTTTCAAGTATCGCCGAGAGTTGCGAACCCGTACACGTGATGAGTATAACTCTGCCGCTAAGCGGTTTCGCGAGCTCATAGAACCGCGTGTCGGCAATACCCTCGCTGCGATATCCCGTTCGCCCGTCTTTCCTGATCGCAGACAGTTCCTGGATTGACTTGAAATTGAACCATCTGCTTGCACGGCGACGAAATCGTCTCGCCAGAACTCCGGAGGTCTGCTCCGAAAAGACCTGGCTTACGTCTCCGCCTGCCGCTGGATGGACTTGTTGGTACCGATTGGCGAAGAACGCCAGATCTTTGACGGCGGTATCCAGTTCTTTGTGGATACCCAGCAAACTCGGAGTGTCTGTCATTGGGCCCCCTCTCTATTCTTGTTTAATTTTGAAGTGTCTAACGGCGAAACACGCTAGTATTTATCTTACTAAATCAAGTTATCCACATCCATAGTCCTTTGAGAGATATAGAATTGAGGTATGAGACTTATATTGACTCGCCACGGAGAAACTCACGAAAACGTGAAAAAGATCTCTATGGGCCAAGGGGTTGACGGAATACTCAACGAACAGGGCATAGAGCAAGCAAAAAAATTAGCGAATCGCCTCAAAGACGAACGGATTGACTTTGCTTACATAAGCGATCTTAAAAGAGCTATCGATACGGCGGAAGAAATTCTTAAATTTCATTCACGCGTTGAAGCGATACATACACCCTATCTTCGCGAAAGAAATCTAGGAGTATATGAAGGAGGACCGAATACCGTATGGAAGGAAGTAATGCAGAAATCGTCTTTGCCGTTTCACTCTTTTCAACCACAAGGCGGCGAATCTTACAGTCAACTTCAAGAGCGCGTAGGAAAATTCTTTGATGAACTTCTATCTAAACATGGAAGTAATTCAGTACTCCTCGTTAGTCATACTGGCGCCTTGACAATGCTTCTCCTAAAGATATTGGGTAAAGATATAACTCGCGAAAACTACGAGGAATATAAACCGGGGAATACTGCAGTAACGATTTGCGATGTCACACCAGAAGGATCATCCTTTATTCGCATCTTAAATAGCATTGAACATTTAGAAAAAGATATTTGTAACGCAGAATAATCACCTGCCGCGCTCGTAGCCGTTCTTTATCCGGCTCTTCCGCCACTTGATCTTCCTTATCTTCTCAAACAGGGGTTGGTAGATGTCTTCCCGCGGGTCCATCGTGAGTTCGCTCCGGTCTACTTTCTCTTTGAACTCGACCAGAGCGCCTGCCTGCCTGTCTGCGCAGGCAGGCGCAGACAGGCCGGTTATGACCGCAAGCGGCTGCCGTTCCGCGCCCTCTCCCATAACCGCAACCGCCGCCGTCGCCAAACTGTCGGCGACATCGGTTCTCGTAAGTTTCAGTTTCCTCCCGAAGATATCCGGCGTGCCGCGGTAGTCCCGGACACCGCCAAAGCCGCTGTATCCCAAGGCGACGCCCACGACTCCCGCCCGGAGCGGCAAGAGGCGGCTGTCGCTTACGATGATGCCGAGATTCTTGACGCGGTAATGTTTTTTCAACCTCTCCCGCAACGCTCGCGCTGTCTTGAAACTATCCTTGGGTAGAAGGACCATCTTTCCGTCCGCATTAGATTCGTCCACGCCGGCCGAAGACATCACCATATCGTCTTTGATGGTGAGCCAGGTGTATTTCGTCCGCATCGCCCACTGGCTTTCGGCCCTGATGAGGCGCTCTTTGGCACGCGGGCCGCTTTTCCCGCTCACCCGCCGCTCCGAGAGGGAGACGATTTTGGACGTTACGACGATAATGGAACCGTCTTTGACGCGTTTTACATAACGGATAATGAAGGGAACGAGCTGCTCCCCTTCCCGGAAAATACGCGTGCGCACGGCGCGGATAAGCATTTCTAGATTTTAACATCTGGTATAGAATTAGACCCACTGATATGGATCACGTCGGCGTTACGGTCGTTTATCTCTGCCACGATGGGAACGGGAACTTCCTGCTCAACAAACGCAGCAACAATTGCCGCGACGAGCACGGCACATGGGATTGCGGCGGAGGCAGATTGGAGTTCGGGGATACTGTGGAAAACACGCTCAAGAAGGAAATTGCCGAAGAATATTGTACCGACGTCATCAAATCGGAATTCCTAGGATTCCGGGACGTCCACCGCAATCACAATGGAGAACCCACCCACTGGATCGCGCTGGATTTCAAGGTCCTGGTGGACAGAGCGAAAGCGAAAAACGGCGAGCCCCACAAATTCGACGAGATCGGCTGGTTCAAAACTGATGCGCTCCCCCAGCCGCTTCACTCCCAGCTTCCGTTCTTCCTGGAAAAATATAGAGACAGAATATGAGCGAACAATAATGGCGAAAAGAATTTTCCTGGGAACCGGCAACGAGGGGAAGATCGAGCGGTTCAAGAAGCTCCTTGCCGCGACCGGCTTGGAGCTGGAGATCCACACCCCGAAAGATTTCGGTTTGGAGAATATTGAGGCGCAAGAGAACGGAAAGACGCTTGCCGAAAACGCGGAGATCAAAGCGCAGGCCTACTTCGGGAAGGTTGATATGCCCATTTTGACGAACGATACCGGCTTCTGGGTGGAGGGAGAGGGTTTTGTTGACGCGCCAAAGCGGAAAGCGCTAAACGGAGCAGATGAAAAGGATCTAAGCAAAGAAGAGATCGCCTCCGCCCTCTTGGAATTCTGGAAGAGTGTCGCAAGAAAACATGGAGGAAAAGTGAATGCGGCGTGGATTGAGGCATTTGTTCTCTTGGATCCCGACGGGATGATGCATACCGCTGACTCGCGCAGAGAAGTGATCTTAACCGACCAGGAATTTGGGAATTCCCACATCCAGATGCCGGTTCGGGCGCTTTACGTTTCCAAAGCGACCAATAAACCGGCAGTTCAACACTCCAAAGAAGAAGAGCTCCTGGAACTGAAGCCGGTCACGGATGCTTTGGTTAATGTTCTATCTGATGGTGTAAACTAACCGACGTGAACAAAGTCAAGATCGTTCAAAAAACAAAACAGTACGTCCGCGCGAAGTTTAAGGAAGAAGGAACCGGCCACGATTGGTGGCATGTTGAGCGAGTGCTTAAAAGCGCCCTCGCGATCGCCAAAAAAGAAAAAGGCGCGGATCTATTCATAGTCCAACTCGGCGCTCTTCTTCACGATATTGCGGATTTCAAGTTCCACGGCGGAGACGACACAGCCGGCGGAAAAGCGGCCGCCAAGTGGCTGCGAAGCATAGGTGCTGACGAGTCCACTATCAAAAAAGTGGTCCATATCGTAGACAACGTATCTTTTAAGGGGCTCTTGGTTAAATCAAAAATGGAAAGCTTGGAAGGCAAGATAGTGCAGGACGCAGACCGCTTGGACGCAATAGGCGCGATCGGCATCGCCCGAGCCTTCGCCTACGGCGGATACAAAAACCGGCCGTTATACGATCCCTGCGTAAAAGCGAAAAAGCATAAAAGCTTTGAAGAGTACAAAAAACACAATACTTCAACGCTCCACCACTTCTATGAAAAAATCCTGCACCTCAAGGGCCTGATGAATACCAAAACCGGCAGGAAGATGGCCCTGCAAAGACACAAGTTTTTGGAAGCATACCTCGAACAATTCCACGCCGAGTGGCGAGGATTAAAATAAAAGGATGATCGAAATTGAGAAAAATTTTGACCTGCAGCCGGGCGACAAGGAACGCCTGATCCGGGACGCGGAATTGCTGGGTAAGAAATCCTTTACGGACGTTTATTACGATAACGCCTCATACGACTTGACCGGTGGGGACTTTTGGCTGCGCGAGCGGGACGGCCGGTTTGAACTAAAAGTACCTCTGAACGAGAAAGGAGAAAGCCGCGCGGCTACCGACCGCTATAAGGAACTGGAAAGCGACGAAGAGATAGGCCGCGAGCTCGGTTTGGATTTAAGCGGCAAAGACCTTCGCCGTGCCTTGGCCGAATTGGGGTACTCCCCTTTCGCAACCATAACCACGGAAAGAGAACAATATCGTAAGGAGGATTTCCATTTGGATTTTGACGAGGTTCCCGCCTTGAACTATACCACTACGGAGATAGAACTTATGATGAATACGCCGGAAGAAACCCCTGCCGCCGAGGAGCGAATTCTCCAATTTGCAAAGCAACATGGCCTCGTGAACCCCGGCCACGGCAAGGTGATCGAATACCTCCGGCGCCACAACCCTCCCCATCTTCAACTTCTAAAAGAAAAAGGCGTAGTACGAGATTAACTAACTACGATGGAAACCAACGAGAATCGGCCCGGAAAGAGAAACGTGTTTTTCGTCGGGCTTTTGAGCTTCTTCGGCGGCATCAGCCAAGATATCTTTGCTCCCATCCTGCCGATCTACCTCACCGCCGTCCTGGGCTTCGACAAAACCTTCGTCGGCGTCGCTGAAGGCATAGTCACCGCTAGCGCCAATATCTCCAAAGTCGCAGCCGGTTTCTTTTCCGACAAGTTCAAAAAGCAGAAACCGATCATTTTCGCGGGATATTTTCTGTCCATGCTCGGCCGACCGCTTTTGGCTTTCTTCACTTCCAGCGCCACGGTTCTGGGACTGCGGCTCCTGGACGGCACGGGTAAGGGCGTCAAAGACCCGCCCAAGGACGTCCTCATAGCCGGTTCCGCCGAAAAAAGCACGCGCGGCCGGAGCTTCGGCGTCGCGAGGATGCTGGATACTTTGGGCTCCGTCGCCGGCCCCTTGCTTCTCTTCCTTCTGCTCTATCTCTTCCAAAATGATCCCGCGCTTTACCGCTACATTTTGCTCTTCTCCGCGCTGCCGCTCCTCATCACTCTCTTCGTGCTCACGACAAAAGTCAGGGAGGTCCCGCACCGCGAGGACGAACCTGGCGCAACGCCGGCTGCGGCCACAAAACCGCCGAAATCGTTCTATCTGTTCCTCGCCATCGCCGTTCTTTTCACCCTCGGCAACTCCTCGGACGCCTTCCTGATCCTGCGGGCCAGGAACCTGGGAGTGACGCTCCTTGAGATACCGATCGTGATCGCGCTCTTCAACCTGGTGTACGCTCTGGCGGCGGTTCCTTTCGGCTCGCTCTCCGACAAGATCGGGCGCATCCCGACCCTCTTGATCGGCTGGGCCGCTTACGCGCTCGTTTACCTGGGCTTTGCCGTGGCCGCACAGGCATCTCTCGTCTGGCTTCTCTACGGACTCTACGGCGTTTATTACGCGACGAGCGAAGGGGTCGCCAAGGCCTTTTTGGCCGATATCGTAAGTCCGGAGTACCGCGGCCGCGCTTTCGGCATATACGGCACGAGCGTCGGCCTTGCCACCCTGCCGGCAAGTTTCGCAGCCGGAGTTCTGTGGGACAAGTTCGGGCCGCAGGCACCGTTCTACTTCGGGGCCGGAATGGCCGCCGCGGCAGCGGTTCTTCTCCTTTTGTTCTTCCAGGGGATGAGAGATACTAAAGAAGCAAATCCCCGATGAAAAGGAAATTTCTTGCAACCCTGACGGCGCTTCTCATCCTCGGCGGCGGCATCGGCCTCGGCTGGTACATCCGCAATCAAACGCTGAATCCGAAAGCATCCGTCCCCAACGTCTTGGAGCGCGTCTTATCGTTTTTCGTCAAACAGGGAGAAAAAGAGGAAGACGACCTGCTTTACTACGACACCGGGTTGATCGACTTCATAGCCAACGGCAGCCAGAAGACGAAAGTATCGGTTGAGGGCGTCGTGGATAAGGTCGCGGAGCAGCCGGACGGCGATTACCATATCATCATCCGTCCGCCGTATCTCCCACTGCCGGTTCTCGTCACCGAAGCCATCCCGGAAATAAAACTGCCCTTGCCCAAGGAAGGCGATCGCATAAAGATCTGGGGCATCGTGCGGTTCGATATACTGCACAACTGGTGGGAGATCCACCCCGTCATCGGCTGGGAAAAGCTGTAGGGCACTATGACCGGCGTGCGGTATAATCAAAGCATGCGAACTCACGCCAAAGCAGGAGGTAAAGTTGCCTTGATTACCGGCGGCGCGTCCGGCATCGGCAAGGCGATCGCCGAGGTTTTTGTTGCTAATGGCGCGAGGGTAGCGGCAGTTGATCTGTTCCAAAAGAAGCTGAAAACCAACGACCGCCTGTATTTTATAAAAGCCGACGTCAGCAGGGAAAACGAGGTCAAGCGCGCTTTGCAGAAAACGAAGCGCCTTTTCGGCAAGATAGACGTAGTCGTGAACAATGCGGGCGTCTGGGGGAAGCAGGAAATCAAAAACCTCACCGAGAAAGAGCTTGACCGCATCTTTGACATCAACGCCAAAGGCGTGTTCTGGGGAATGAAGCACGCTTTTCCCTACTTGAAGCGTCCCGCAAGCCGCAAAAAAGTCGGCGGCAAGGGCGTGATTTTAAACATTGCCTCCATCGCCGGCCTTGTTTCCGAAAAGGGCTGGCTCCCTTACGGCGTGTCCAAGGCCGCGGTCATTACCGCAACGAAAGTGGCGGCGCTGGAGTACGGTGAATACGGCATCCGGGTGAACGCCATCGCACCGGGAGCCGTCGCCACCCCGATGGTGCTCAACGAAAAACAACTGAATAACCCGCCGTCCGACCCATGGATCAACTCTCTGCCGATCCCGCGCTACGGCAGACCGGAAGACATCGCTGCCTTGGCGTTATTTCTATGCTCCGACGAAGCCGACTATATAACCGGCAGCATCTACAACATTGACGGCGGGGCGCTCTCCGGCTGGCTGGAGTAGATATGAAAAAGCTTCTCCTCGCGTCCAACGGAACTTTCCTGATCGAACAGGGATATGGCCTACTCGGCGTTCCTCTGGCGCAGATTAAAATAGGGTACGTAACAACCGCCTCCAAGGGAGCGGAAAGCACCGCTTATCTTGAACGACACAAAAAGGCAATGACAGAGCGCGGCTACAATTTTGAAGAGACAGATATCGAAGGGAAGGGTGAGCAAGAGCTTCGTGATTTCTTCAAAGACAAAAATGTTATTCACGTAGAGGGTGGCAACACTTTTTACTTGTTGAAAGCCGTAAAAGAAACTGGCTTTGACAAAATCCTTAAAGACCTGATCGATCAGGGCAAAATATACGTGGGGACGAGCGCCGGCGCCTATATCGCCTGCCCCACGATTGAGGTGTCCACATGGGGGCCGAACCAAAAAGACCGTTATGGCGTTACCGACTTTACTGCACTGAATCTTGTACCATTTCTCCTCAAGGCCCACTACACCGACGATATGAAAGAGTTAATCAAAGAAAGAGCAGCGCAGTCCAAATACCCTGTTAGGGTCCTAAAAGACGGCCAGGGAATCTTAGTAGAAAACGGCTCCTATCGCTTCGTCGGCGAAGGTGAGGAAGTAAATACTTCAGATATGCATCAACCCTTCATAGATTGGGCCAAGGGCCAACTGGGCGGCAATGTCTCTGCAGATAAAGAAGAATACGGTGATGTAAGTACCGTCTACCGGCTCCGCTCGCCCAAAGGAATCTATTTCCTGAAAGTAGGAAGCGATTTGGACAAGGAGCGCGAACGCCTGAAGTGGCTGGACGGCAAATTGCCCGTTCCAAAAATTGTCGGCTTTACGCATATGGAAGACAAAGATCTACTTCTGCTTTCGGCAATAGAAGGCGTGAACCTCGCCGAGCTCTGTAAGAGTTGGCCGGCTGGTAAGGTCGTAGACAAGCTGGTCGGGGCACTGCGCAGTTTCCATGCCCTGAACCCGGCGAGTTGTCCCTTTGGCAACCCCGGGCCGGGCAAGATATTGATACACGGCGACGCTTGCCTGCCCAACTTTATCTTCCAGGGTGACGAATTTTCCGGCTATGTGGACTTGGGGAACGTGCGAGTGGACGATCCGGAAGTGGATTTCTCCGCCGCGGTTTGGAGCTTGAACTATAATCTCGGGCCGGGACACGAAGCAGAATTCCTTAAAAAATACGGGGTGAGTGACGTCACGGAGGAACTCGTGGAACGGCTGCGTTTGCGATACGAAGAAATGCAGAAAGAGTGGGATTTGATTTAATTTGAAGTCGCGCACTCGTCACATTCGTACTAAAATCCACTCATGAAAATCACTAAATTCGGGCATTGCTGCCTACTCGTAGAAGAAAACGGCGCGAGAATCCTCACTGACCCGGGGATTTATTCAACCAGTCAGAATGACGCGAAAAATATTGATGTGGTGTTGATCACTCACGAACATCCAGACCATCTGCACATTGATTCGCTTAAGACGGTTTTGAAAAATAACCCACAGGCGAAGGTAATTACCAACAAAAGTGTCGGTGCGCTTTTGGATAAAGAGGGTATCGCTTACAGCACACTGGAAGGCGGCCAGAGTGAGAATGAAAAAGGAGTTCTAATAGAGGGCTTCGGCGACAAGCACGCGGTTATGCATCCCTCAATTCCGCAAAGCCAGAACACTGGCTACTTCATCGCCAATCGCCTTTTCTACCCCGGCGACGCGCTTACGAACCCCGGCAAAGAAGTTGAAATTCTTGCCCTGCCGGTTGCCGGGCCGTGGCTCAAACTTTCGGAGGCAGTTGACTACGCTTTGGAACTCAAACCTCGAATCTCTTTCCCGGTGCACGAAGGCATCTTGAAATCCCCCGGCTCAACTCACCGCATCCCGCCGCAGATTTTGGAGCCGAAAGGGATAAAATTCACGGTCTTAGAGATTGATAAAGAATACGAGTTCTAGATGACCAAAGCAATTTTCTTTGACATAGAGAATCCGTTTTGCTAACGTTAGGCGCAATGAGCACCGTAACCACCAAAAAGGAATACGAAGCGCTTTTGGCACTCAAGCGTATAAGGGAATTCACCCCTACCGCGTCCCAAAAGAAAGCACTCCTTCGCGCCGAAAACAATTTCCGCAAAGGAAAAACCCTTTCCTACCGCCTACTTGCCCAGAAACGGAGCGCGGCGTAGAATCAAAATATGATTAAAAAACAGAGCCCAAAAGACAAACTCACCAGGAAGGATTTGGAAATGCTTCTCAGGGAGCAAACTATCACTATTCTCACTGCGGTTGACAGCCGCCTTGAGAAATTTGAATCTCGCTTCAATAAGAAGCTTGACCAATTGATGACCACTCTAGATCGCTTCCTGAAACGACTAACCAACTCGGAGGATGAATTCATAATTCTCAAAAAAGACGTTAACCAAATCAAGGCAGTACTAAAAGAGAAGCTGGGCGTGAATCTGTAAGTCGGGTGGATATGCCCGAGGAGTATCTGGACATCGTAGACGAAAACAACCGGCCAACCGGGGAGAAACGGCTGCGCTCCGAAGTGCATGACACAGGACTGTGGCATCGCACTGTTCACATCTACCTTTTCCGAAAAAGCGGGGAGGGGCCGGATTTCTTGGTTCACTTGCGGGCGAAGACAAAGGACTTAAATCCCAACCAGTGGGACACGCGTTTCGGCGGACATCTTAAATCAGGAGAAAAGGTGGAAAACGCCGTCGTCAGTGAACTCAAAGATGAAATAGGCCTTCAAACAGAACCTTCTCGCTTGCTACAAGGAGAAACATACAAGCGCGACAAGTTTCCGAACCGGGAATTCACCCTGGTCTACTATTATGAATTTGACGGCGATACCAGCGAGCTGAAATTCAACGACGGCGAGGTGCAAGAGGTGAAATGGATGAGTACGCAGGATATCGTAAACTCCATGCAACAAGAACCGGACAAATGGGCGGGGAGCTTGAAGGGTTTTAGAGAAATATATGACTTTCTGATAAATGCAATTTGATCCCAAAATAACAATAAACGGCATGGTTTTTGATTACGTTGACACTCAACGCGACGGCGATACCGCCATTTACAAAAGCGAATCCGCCTATCTGCGAATCGGGGCGCCGGAAAAAGTCAAAAGAGACCTTGCGCTGCACAAACAGATGGAAAACTATGGTTTTCCTGTGGCCAAACTCCTTGCCGAAGGCGAACTGTGTGGAATGCATTACTTTGCCGAGGAATCCTTGGGCGAGAAGCACTTCGGCCATATTTTCCGGGACGAGACGGAGGCATTAGGCAAAATCAAAGATGAAACTTTTGATCGGTTCACAGACGTGTGCACGAAATTCGCCGAAGTCCAACTCAAAACCGCAACTCAAGACAAAAACTGGGACGATTTCCGGCGAGGAATCCACTTGGATACGATTAATGAAGAACTTCCGGAAGATAAAAAGCGAATACTTGCGAGATACGAACGCGCACGGGAAAGATTGTCCCCTTTTCCATTCGTCGTAACCCACGGTGACTTCGGCACGTTCAACATTTGTCCCGGGGGCGTAATAGACCTGCAAGATTCTTTTATGGGTCCGGCGGGATACGACTTGGGAGGCCTCATAGAAAGCCACAACTGGTTCCCCGAATCCAAGGACTATGAATTTTACCGACTTTTCAACTTCTCCCCGGAACAGAGAAAAAGATTTTTGGACAGGACTGACGGTATCTACAGAAAGAACGGATTGCCCAAAATTTCTGATTACTTAGACGAATTCAATTTCACACGGGGCGTCTGGTTCGCCGTAAGGATGGATGGCGTCCCGAAACTCCAGAAGTTCAGATACGAGGTGCTGAAGAGTTTGCTATAATCAAGCCGTGATTAAACGCCTGCATTCTACTCTATTCTACATAAGCGACTTGGAAAAGACCGCCAAATTCTATGAGGCGCTCGGTTTTAAGATTCAGAAAACAGAGGAGGCAATCAGGGTTAAAATGGGTAATTTTACGCTTGTATTTCTAGACGAGAATAGAACACCTATCAAAAATGAATCCGGCTTGAAACCCAAGGGTCTGGGTATTTACACATACGTGGAGGTGGAAAACGTTGACGAGTATTTCAAGTGGCTTAAAGAAAGAGGCGTCTCCCCGCGCACGGAGCCGCGGGACTGGCCTTGGGGCAAGCGAGAATTCGTGGTCAAAGACCCGGACGGCTATAAGCTGGTCTTCTACTCTGCCCTCTAGTATTTACTTCCCCGAGCAACGCGTCTATGATAGCCGGAGCGAGGTGACCATGAAAAGAGAACGGGTGTGGATCCGCATCGGCGGCAATGCCAAGCACATCAAGGACGGCGGGGAATACGGCTGGCGCTGTTTCGTGAGCCACGTCCCCCTCCGGGTTTTCCACGGAGACGAGGAGATCCCGTTGAAGCGCGTGGCGATCGACGGACTCGCCGCCGGCGACAAGAACTTCATTTGGGACCACTCCCCGGAGAGTCCCATCCTCGTCGCTTGGGTGGATATGTTCGGCAACATTACCATCCAGGACGGAGTGGCGCGGATAGAGCTCCTGCCCGCGCCGACGAACACAAGCACCCCTGCGTAAGCACGGGTGCTTACGCTTTTCTGCTATAATCAAGCTATGCTTAAGAGCGCCGGGAGGGAACCGCTAAGCAGTTTGTCCCATCTCTTGGGCGCATTGCTTGCAGCCGCAGGACTTGTGCTGCTTATCGTGGTTGCGGCAAAAAACGGCAGCGCGAGGCACATCACCGGATTCACGCTTTTCGGGGTGAGTTTGATACTTCTATACGCTACAAGCTCCCTTTACCACTTTTTCAAAACCCCGGTGCTCAAAAAAATATTCCAACGCCTGGACCGGATCGCAATATACGTCCTCATAGCCGGCACGTATACGGCGGTGTCCTTGGCGTTGCCGAGTCGGAGCTGGGGCTGGAGTTTGTTCGGCGTGGAATGGGGCCTTGCCGTTTTGGGGATAACGCTGGAATTTTCCGGGTTCAAGTACAAAAAATATCTGTCTCAGGCGTTATACCTCTCCATGGGCTGGCTCGCGCTCATCGCCCTGCCGGTGGTTCTGAGCTCTTTCTCCGCAACCGCAATCGGGCTTTTAGTCGGCGGCGGAGCACTTTACACTCTGGGCTTCGTATTTTTCGTCCTGGACCGTTTCGTACCCGCCCGGCCGTGGTTCAGGATGCACGATATCTTCCACTTTTTGGTCATAGCCGGAAGTTTCAGCCACTTCTGGATGCTCTTCCGGCACACTCTATAGAAATTTTTCCGTATCCATTAGCCTTTGATCCCGAGCGCTTTGCGTCGGGCGGCCATCTCGTCCAGGGTGACTTTCCTCATCCGCACGCTTTTAGGCGTGACTTCCACAAGCTCGTCGTCGCCGATATATTCCAAGGCGTCTTCCAGATCCATTGTTCGGGGTGCGTCAAAGTGCCCGTCCAATCCCTGATTCTTGGAACGCATGTTGGACAATTCTTTTTCTTTGCAGACATTGACCGGCATGTCCTGGCTGCGGGAATTCTGTCCGACCACCTGGCCCTTGTACACTTCCAACCCCGGCCCCACGAAAAGCACTCCCCGATCCTGCACGTTTAAGAGGCCGTAAAGGCGGGTGATACCAGTTTCGTGCGCGACGAGCGAACCTTGCTCCCGCTCACGCCAGTTCCCGGGATCCGGGAAGTAATCCTCGAATATGGTATTCATTATACCAAGGCCGCGCGTGTCGGTAAGAAACTCCGTGCGATAGCCGAAAAGTCCGCGGGTGGGAATCAAAAATTCAAGAAAGGTCGTGCCTTCTTCCACGCGCATGTCCTTCAATTCTCCCCGACGGCCGCCGAGCTTCTGGATGACCGCGCCGGCATACTGCTCCGGGACCTCGATCAAGGCCCGCTCGTAAGGAGTTTGTTCTTCTCCGTCCACCGTCTTGGTTATGACCTGCGGCCTGCCAACCTGGAATTCGTATCCCTCCCGGCGCATGCGTTCTATGAGGATCGCGAGGTGCAGTTCGCCCCGGCCGGCGACGATCCAGCCGCTCCCAGCGGGCAAATCCGGGCCAACTGCGTCCTCGATCTTAAGCGCCGCGTCCGATTCCAACTCTTCATACAAACGCTCCCGGATCTGACGGGAAGTCGTGAATTTTCCTTCCCGGCCGGCGAAAGGAGAATCGTTCACGGAGAAAGTCATTTTGACGGTCGGTTCCTCGATCGCGAGAAGCGGCAAGGCCTTCGGAGCCGCCGGATCGGCGAGGGTCTCGCCGATCGTGATGTCCGGAATGCCGGAAACCGCGGCTATGTCGCCCGCCGCCACCTCACTCACGTCGTTTCGGCCAAGTCCTTCAAAGGTCATGAGCGACACCAGGCGCAGCTTGTTGACCGCTCCCGCGCGGTTCACATGCGCAATTTCCTGTCCGTTCTTCAAAACCCCGTTCACCACCCGTCCGACCGCGATCCGGCCCTTGAACTCGTCCGCGAACAAACTGGTTACGAGCATCTGCAGCGGTGCCTGCGGATCTCCCTGCGGCGGCGGAATGTTCTTCAAAATAGCTTCGAATACCGGACTGATATCCTTCATCTTGCCGAGATCCGGTTCCGTGCCCGCCAAACCCTGTTTGGCGGAAGCGTAGACCACCGGGAAATCTGCGGTCGCGTCGTCGGCTCCCAGTTCCAGGAAAAGACCGAGGATCTTGTCCAAAACCCAATCCGGCCGGGCATCCGGCTTGTCAATCTTATTTACGACCACGACAATGCGATGCTTCATTGCGAGCGCCTTCTTCAAAACGAAGCGGGTCTGCGGCATCGGCCCCTCTTTGGCGTCCACGAGCAAAAGACAGCCGTCCGCGAGAGTAAGCACCCGTTCCACTTCTCCGCCGAAATCCGCGTGGCCGGGAGTATCGATTACGTTGATCTTCACCCCTTGCCACTTGACCGAGGCGTTCTTGGAAAAAATGGTTATGCCCCGCTCCCGCTCCAGTTCGTTGGAATCCATTATCAGTTCCCGGGGCCCGTCCGTTTTGAGACGAAAATCCTGGGACTGCGTTAAGAGCGCGTCCACCAAGGTGGTCTTGCCGTGATCCACGTGAGCTATTATCGCAACATTCCTCAATTCCATTGAATTAAAATACCCTCCCGAAGAGGGTGTCCCCGTTTACGCCATAAATAATATAATAAATCCCAACAAAAAGCAAATCAGCCCTTGATCACGTCCAAATCGTGGACTTGGCCTTCGCGTACTGAGGCCTTGGTGATGCGCACAAACCTCGCCCGGCGGGGCATTTCCGGGATGGTTCTCGCGCCAATGTAGCCCATGGAAATCTTCACGCCTCCGGCGATCTGATTTACCACTTTCTCCGCCGAACCGCGGTAGCGTACGAGCGCTTCCACCCCTTCCGCCACCATGGTATCGCCCTTCTTCGTAAGATAACGGTCGCTGGACATCCTGGTTTTTAAAACCGATTCCGACCCCATACCGCGGTACTCTTTATATTTCACCCCGCCCTTCATAATGATCTTGCCCGGCGCTTCGTCCGTCCCGGCCAAAAGATTTCCGAGCATAACCGCGGATGCGCCCGCAGCCAGGGCTTTAGCCGCATCGCCGGATTTGCTGATGCCGCCGTCGGCAATGACCGGAATTTTCTTTTTCCTCGCTATCTCCGCCACCTCCATCACCGCAGCGAGCTGGGGCATACCCACTCCGCTTACCACGCGGGTAGTGCAAATGGAGCCGGGACCGACGCCCACTTTCACTCCGTCCGCGAATACAACCAATGCCCGGGCGGCCTCTTTGGTCGCGATATTGCCAACGATCAACCTGGAACGGGTGAGGCGACGGCGGATGTTCCGGGCGCTCCTTATGACCTTCAAATTGTGCCCGTGAGCGCAGTCAACGACCACAATGTCCGCGCCCGCGGCTTGAAGCGCAAGCGCCCGGGCCTCGTCAAAAGGTCCGCAGGCGGCCGCGACCGGAAGGCGCTTGGCTTTCACTTCTTTTACCATCCGCGCCTCGTAGTCCGCCGTGCAGTTGCGGTGCAAAACCCCAAGGGCACCCAAGCGACCGAGAGTTATCGCCATTTTCGCCTCGGTCACCCGGTCCATCGCTGCGGAAAGTATGGGCAGATTTAAAAAGAAGCCGCGAGCGATTTCGGCTTTCAGGTTGGCTTCACTCGGCTCTATTTCGCTTGCGGTCGGCCGGATAAGGACGTCGTCAAACGTGAGCGCTTCGGGGAAATGGATTGCTTTGGCCATATCCAATTATAGTGATAAAATAGTAAATGTGAAAGTCCGGGAGGTGATGGAAACCGAAGTGGTTTCGGTCAGGCCGGAAACCAAATACGAGGAGGCGGCGAAGATAATGGTCAGTCGTAACTTCAGCGGTCTGCCGGTCACGAACGATCGCGGCAAGTTGGTAGGGATGATCTCGGAAAAAGATCTCTTCCGGGCAATGTTTCCGGATTACGAATCTTTTTCAGCCGAACCACATGCCTATCAAGACCGCGAAGCTCTGGAAGACAGGATCGAAGACATCCGCAATAACCCTGTCGAGATGTATATGTCCTGCCGGGTTCTGACGGTGCAACCGGAAACGCCGGTCCTCAAAGCCGCTGGGATCATGCTCGCCCACGGCGTCCACCGCCTGCCGGTCGTGGAGAACGAGAAGTTGGTCGGCATCGTCACCCGGGAAGACATCTACAGCGCGATCCTGAAACGGCATTTGGGTTTATGATAAATCTCACCGCGCACGCGCTTCTTTTCACCATTGCGGCAATCGGCGTAAGCGAAACCTCGTATCTCATAAGAAAGAGGGTCGCGGCACAACAACCGGTTTGCCCCATCGGCGAGAACTGCTACACCGTTTTAAATAGTAAATACAACCGTACTCTCGGCGTTCATAACGACATTCTGGGGATGGCGTTCTACGTCGCCTTCGCGTTCATCGTGGCATTCCTGGTGATCGGCGTGGGCCCGGCGGCGCTTTGGCTAAAACTCGCCGGGTTTATGCTCGCGGGCGCGACCGCGATGTCCGCGTTCCTGATCTACGTCCAGTGGAAAATAATCAGGGCATGGTGTTTTTGGTGTCTTATGTCCGCGGCCACGGTCGGGCTGATGGACCTCATCATTCTCATCTCTACCCTAAAATGAGAAATTACGCTTTCCATATATTGCGGGTCGGCATCGCCGTCACCTTCCTCTGGATAGGCGTACTCATCTTCGCTTCCCCGGAGGCCTGGGGGAATCTCCTGCCCTCCTGGGCGGCCGGGATCATGCCGATGCCCTTGGAGCAAGCGATGCTCGGCACCGCGGTAACGGACATTCTCATAGGATTTTTCCTGCTTATCGACTTTTACACCTGGTTTTTCTCGCTCCTCGCGGCGCTCCATCTCATAATCGTCCTCATCGTCGCGGGCATCACCCCAAGCACCGCGCGAGACATCGGACTCCTGGCGGGATGCATCTCGCTTATATTTGAGACCTGGCCGTTTGACTGGCCAGGGCCGAAAAATTAGTATGCAGGCAGGTTCGGAAAGCCGATACTTGTAAACCAGGAGAAACCCTATGACTCAAACGCAAAAACACGCGCTACTCTCAGTGTTCAACAAAGCCGGGATCGCGGAGTTCGCCCGAGCCCTCGCGGAAGCGGGCTGGACGATCCTCGCCTCCGGCGGCACGGCGAAAACGATCATCGCGGCCGGAGTTCCGGTACGCGACGTCGCCGAACTCGTGGGCGGCAAAGCGATCCTCGGCCACCGGGTGGTGACCCTGTCCCGCGAGGTTCATGCGGGACTCCTCTCGAAAGACACGCAGGAAGACGCCGCGGAACTCACAGCGCTCGGCATTCCGCGCATCGATCTCGTGTGCGTGGATATGTATCCCCTCTCGGAAGCGATCGCGGAGCCCCACGCGACCGTGGAGTCGGTCACGGAGATGACCGACATCGGCGGCCCGACCATGCTCCGCTCCGGAGCCAAGGGTCGGCGCATTGTCGTCTGCGATCCGGCGGACCGGGAGCGGGTTCTGCAACTCCTCCGGAACGGCGGCTTGGATGAGGAGGCGCGCCTGCTCCTCGCTGCCAAAGCCGAGTTCACGGTCGCCGACTACGTTCTCCAGTCCGCCAAGTTTCTGGGCGACGGCGAGTACGAGGGCTTCCTCGGCTCGCTCGCGCGGGAACTGTGCTACGGCGAGAACAGGCGGCAGAAGAACGCAGCGTTCTTCAGGAACGCGGCGGCGAACGACCCCCTCGCTCTGGACAAGTTCCAGTTGATTGAAGGCAACGACCCGAGCTTCGTGAACATGACCGATGTCCACCGCCTCTTGGAAACGGCCACGCGCCTCGGCGCGGGCTGGCAGGCGAACTTCGGACAGGTGCCATTCCTCGGGGTGGCAGTGAAGCACGGCAACGCCTGCGGCGCGGCGGTCGGAGACGGGCCGGACGAAGTCATCCGCAAGGTGGTCGCCGGCGACCCGGACGCCATCTCCGGAGGGCTCACGCTCGTGAACTTCCAGGTGGATGCTCACATGGCCCAGCTCCTGCGCAGTCACATGATGCCGGAGGGCGCGAAGCGCATCCTGGACAGCGTGATCGCGCCGGGCTTCACGCCGGAAGCGGTGGAAGAGCTCGCGCGGAAGACCGGCAAATGCCGTCTTTTCCGGAACCCGGCTCTCGCGGGCGAGGGTCTGGGGACGGGAAGTTTGGACGCGACCCGCCGCTTCCGGCAGGTGCGCGGCGGCTTCCTCACTCAGGACGGCGACCCGTTCGTTCTGAAGCTCAAGGACGAGTGGCATGAGGTTCTGACCAAGCAGCAGGAACGCGACCTCGTGCTCGGCTGGGCGATCGGCTCCACCGCGAACAGCAATACCATCGTTCTCGTGAAGAACGACATGCTCCTCGGCGGCGGCACGGGGCAGCGTTCCCGGGTGATGGCGGCGCGAGTGGCGCTTCTCTACGCCGATGCCTATCATCGCGGCGAGGTCCGGGGGGCGGTCGCATATAGCGACAGCTTCTTCCCTTTCCCGGACGGACCGCTGCTCCTCGCGGGCGAGGGCGTTTCGGTCATCTTCGCGACCAGCGGTTCCATCCGGGACGAAGAGGTGGCGAAGGTCTGCGAAGACAACAAGGTCATCTTCCTCCGGCTGCCGGATGCGGAGGCAAGGGGCTTCTACGGGCATTAAAGAAAGCCGCGCAGTGGATCGGACGAATGTTCCGGATTTGCTGCGCGGCTTCTACGTTTCTCCCGGCGGCAGAAGAATGATGTTCTCCGGTTCAAAAACAACCTGGCGCTTGCCTTCTTCCACTATGCCTATATCTAAAAGCTCGTAACCCGCCCGTTTCCCGGCTGCAAGCGCGCGTTCAACCTCGCCAGCCGGAACGAAAACGTAATAACCTACGCCCCAGTTGAAAGTTTTGAGACAATCGCGGAGAGACACGCCCAATTCCCGCATGTACTGGAAAAGAGGCGGGACCTGCGGCCAGGAGTGGATGCGGTAAGTGAAATTACGCTTATCGAACGCCAGTTTGCCGACGCCGTCTCCCGTTCCGGGCAAGAGCGCCGAAATCCGAACCCCCTCTTCTTGGAGCGCTTCTATGAGGGCGACGTAGGAGCGGGTGGGGATGAGCGCTTCCTCCCCTAAGGTATTGCCGTTCGGAAGCTTGGTCAGGAACTTGTCCGGAAGCTCCATCGCCCGTTTTATGACCAAAGATATGCCGTTCGCGTGGATGCCGGAAGACGCGGCGCCGATTATATGGCAGCCCGGTTTGAGTTCTTTGCCGGTTACGAGCCGGTCTTTCGGAGCTATGATGCCGGTAACGCAGCCGGAGAGGGAAGGAGCGCTCCGCACCGGTGGCTCCGGTTTCAAAAGATATCTCAACGCCGGGGACTCACCTGCGGGCAAGGCCATTCCCGCCTCTTTGCATATTTTGAAAAATCCCTCCGCCAAATCCCGGCTGCGCTTCGCGTCGCCGAACCAGCTGCCGTCCCCCACCGCGACCTCGTCGGTGAAAATAACTGGCATCGCTCCCTGGGCAATGACGTCGTTCACCGCCATTAGCGCCGCATCCACGCCAATATTCTCGTAATACGTCCGCCCGGTTCCGGCGTTCGCATACATCCACTCCGCGATCCAGTTCTTGTTGCCCAAACCCTCCTGGGTGCTGCACCAAAGGTGCGGCAGGTTGCCGCGGTACTCGAACACCGCTCCGTGCGCGTGAAGCACGTCCTCATTGATGTAGATCCCTCGCTTGTTCGGAAAGGAAAGAGTGCACCGCCCCATCTCTATCATCGCCTGCTTGAACGGCTCTAGCTGGGTGTAATCCACTCCGGCTTTGGCGTATTCGCTACTACCATTCATCGGTTCATTTCCCGGCGAGCTTTTCCGCGAGGCCGGTGTAGTTCTCCGGGGTCAACTTGCGCAACCTCTCTTTCACCTCCGGCGCGACATCCAGGGAATCTATGAAGCTTCGTATGTCTTCCAAGTTCACGTCCCGGCCGCGGGTTAGGTCTTTCAGCTTTTCGTAGGGCATCTCCGCGCCGGCTGCGCGCAAAACGGTCTGAATGCCTTCCGCGATCACTTCCGGATGGGCTGCGAGCGCTTCCCGCATGGCTTTTTCGTTCACGTCGATCTTGCCCAAGCCGCGCAAAAGCGACTTATACGCGACAAGCGAGTGCGCCAAAGCGGCGCCGAAAGTCCGCTCCACCGTGGAATCCGAGAGGTCGCGCTGCAGCCGAGAAACGGGCAGTTTGCGGGAAAAGAATTCAAAGAGGGCGTTCGCAACGCCAAGATTCCCCTCAGCGTTCTCAAAGTCAATGGGATTCACTTTGTGCGGCATAGTGGAAGAACCCACCTCGCCTTCTTTGGGCTTCTGCACTACCCAGCCGTCGCTTATATAGCGCCACAAATCCTCTGCCAAATCCATAAAAACGGAGTTCAGTCGCTTTATGTTGTCAAAAAGTTCGGCATACGTGTCGTGCGGCTCAATCTGCGTCGTCATTGCATTCAGTGTCAACTTTATGTCCTCCTCGGCATTGAAACCTTCAACGAATTTCCGGCTGAAGCCGATCCAGTCCGCATCGGGATAGGCCGCAACGTGCGCGTTCCAATTTCCCGTGGCCCCGGAGAATTTCACCGATATGGCATGACTCGCAACCCCTTCCGCCTGCCTCCGGAAGCGGGCCGTGAAAACCTTCATTTCCTTGCCGAAGGTGGTGGGCGAGGCCGGCTGGCCGTGGGTACGCGCGAGCATCGGCGTCCCCGCGTACTGTTCCACGAAGGCATCCAATGCCTTGCCGATGTCGCATAAAACGGGAGCGAACACTTCCCGGAGCGCGTCGCGGAGCATCAAGGCGTAAGCGAGATTATTCACATCCTCCGAGGTCAGACCGAAGTGCACCCATTCTGTTGCATCCGCAAGAGAGGTTTCCTCCAGTTTATCCTTAAGGAAGTACTCCACCGCTTTGACGTCGTGATTCGTTTTCACTTCCGTCGCTTTGATCGCTTCCGCGCCGGCGAGGGAGAGATCGGAGGCCAAGCGCCGCAGCGTCTCTTTTTCCGCGTCGCTCAAGTGCCGGAGGGCGGTGAGACCGCTCCCGGCAAGCGCGATCAAATATTCGCACTCGACCAAAACGCGGTAGCGCATTAGCGCCTGCTCGCTGAAATACTCGGCAAGCGGCTCGGCATTTTTGCGGTATCTGCCGTCAACCGGGTTTATGGCTTCGAGCGCGTCCATCACTTCACAAAATACGGAGCGAGATTGCGCCGGAGCCGCTCCAGAATGGGAGAAGGATCTATCTCGAACTTCCTTCCGGTCAACTGTTCGAATATCCGGATGTAGCGACTGGAGAGTTCCGCCACCATCTCCGGCGGCGCTTCCGGCAAAGTTTCGTCTTTATAGGGATCGCAGTGCTCTTTGAACCACAGGCGTAAAAATTCTTTGTCGAAATACTCCGGCTCCTCCCCTTTCCCGAACCGCTCCCCGTAGCTCCCAAGCTGCCAGTAGCGGGAAGAATCCGGGGTGTGGATCTCGTCTATGAGCGTGAGTTCCCCCTTATCGTCCAGACCGAACTCATACTTGGTGTCTACGAGGATCAAGCCCCGTTTTTCCGCCAACTCCTGCCCGCGGCGGAAAAGGGCGAGAGCAGCCCCGGAGACCTTGTCCCACAAATCCTGAGCTATTATGCCCTCCGCCACGATCTCCTTTGGGGTGATCGGCCGGTCGTGCTCGTCGGACTTGGTGGTGGGGGTGAGTACCGGCTCCACGAGCTTCTGGTTCTTTTTCATCCCGTCCGGCAGGGTGAAGTTGCCGAAATTCCGCTGGCCTCTGTCATATAAGGTCCAAAGAGAGGTATTGGTGGAGCCGGTAATGTAGCCGCGGACCACCATTTCCACCGGAATCACCTTGCATTTCTTCGCGACCACCGCATTGGGGTCGGGCACGGCAAGGACGTGGTTGGGCACTATGTCTTTGGTCGCTTCGAACCAATAGGCGCTCGTCTCTGTGAGCACCTGCCCTTTATAAGGAATGTGCGCGATGATCCGGTCGAAGGAGGAATGGCGGTCGGTGGAGATCAGGATCAGGCGGTCCGGCTGAACGTATACATCCCGCACCTTGCCCGTCTTTTTCTCCCCCAATTCCGGAAAGTCGGTTGTTTTAAGAATGTTCATTTCTTTTCTTCCAAGTATTTTTTGTAGCCCACTTCTTCCAGTTTCTTGGCTTTGGCTTCCACCGAATGCGCAAGTTCTTTTTTATAAGAATCCAGCTTCGCAGCAAGCGCCGCGTCGGAGGTCGCGATGATCTGGGCCGCCAGTATCCCGGCGTTCTTCGCGCCGTCAATCGCCACCGTCGCAACCGGTATGCCGGGCGGCATCTGCACGGTGGCGTAGAGCGCATCCACCCCGGCAAGCGCCCCGGATTTGACCGGGACGCCCACGACCGGCAAGGTGGTGTGCGCAGCGACCACACCCGCCAGATGCGCCGCGCCCCCGGCCCCGGCGATCATGACCTTAAGGCCCCGTTCTTTGGCCGACTTGGCGTATTGGAGCGCCCGCTCCGGCGTGCGATGGGCGGAAATGACGCTCATCTCAAAAGCAACTCCAAGCTGTTCTAAAACCTTCGCCGCTTCCTGCATCACCGGCAAGTCCGAATCCGAACCCATGATTATGCCTATTAAGGGATTCATAATAAATATGCCTGATTATACATCAAAATTCTTTGTGGGGCCGAAGGATCTTCCTTCGGCCCCGTCATGCAAGAACCCCTACTCCGAGGAACCGGCGGGCTGCGGCCACGACCCGGCTTGCGGCTGACTCAAACTCGCCGTCCGGATTCCCGACGATGAGATTGGAGTCGGCGTAGAGCCATAGGAAGCCCTCCGCCGGATCATCTTCCAGGATCGCCTGAATCTCGGCTTCGGTGAGGTGCGGCTGCCGCAACCTGATCCTGCCCTCGCGCTCCGCCCGGGAAGCGTGGATGAAGACGGTGAAGACGCTGCCGCCCTCTTCCGTCAAGAGTTCCCGCAACTCCCGCGCGCCGCCGGGAGTGATGTCCACGACCGCGAACGGACTCTTCGCGAGTTCCGCGCGGGTAGTGCCGGAGCGCTGGCTCCGCATCTCCATGGAGAAGACGAGCTCGCCGCACTGGATGAGCGCGTCAAACTCGCTCTCGCTCACGAAGTGATACTCCCGCCCGTTCACCTCACCGTTCCGCGGAGAGCGGGTGGTGTGGGGAACAACTCGGCGCAAATCGGGAAACTCCCGCTGGAGACGTTTGACCGTCTCCTCTTTTCCGGCGCCGCGGGGGCCGGAAACGGTGATCAGTTTGAGCATCCCAAGCCCCCTCCTTCGGGCTGTGCTTGGTAAAGGTTAAAAAGATTTCGCGCCGATGTCCAGACGATAGTGCCTGCCTTCAAAATGGACCAGGTCCGCGGCTTCGTAGGCCCGGGCGAGGGCTTGTTTCAGATCTTTTCCGGTCGCGGTCACGCCCAGAACCCGGCCGCCGTTCGTTACTAACTTGCCCCCCGAGACAGCCGTACCCGCGTGGAAAACTTTCACGCCCGGGGTCTTTTCCGCTTCCGCGATGCCGGTGATCCCTTTTCCTTTTTCATATTTTCCGGGATAACCGGCGGAGGCGAGGACGATGCAAGAAGCCCCTCCCCTCTCCCACTCGACCGAAACTTTGTCCAAAGTTCCTTTGGCGCACGCTTCCATTATTTCCAGAACGTCCGTGCGCAAGAGGCGCATATAACTTTGCGTTTCCGGGTCGCCGAAGCGCGCATTGAATTCCAGAACTTTCGGTCCATCTTCGGTCATCTTGAGCCCGGGATAAATGACGCCTGCGAAGGGCGCGCCTTCTTCGGCGAGGCCGGTGAGCGCGGGGCGGACGATGCGCTCTTCTATTTCTTTTAGCGTCTCCGGCGAAACCCAAGGCAGCGGGGCGATCGTGCCCATGCCGCCGGTATTCGGACCCTTGTCGCCGTCAAATATCGGTTTGTGATCCTGCGCCGTCGGGAAAATCTTGTAATTCACGCCGTCGGAGAAAGCGTGGATGGAGACTTCCTGGCCTTCAAGAAATTCCTCTATTACCACTTCGCTTCCCGCCTCGCCGCAAACCTTATCCACCATTACCGCCTTGAGCGCGGTTTCCGCTTCCGCCAAGGAACCGCAAACGAAGACGCCTTTGCCCAGCGCGAGGCCGCTTGCTTTTATCACAACCGGCACGGGCTGGGACGTCAGGTACTTCCGGGCCTCTTCGTATTCCTTGAACGAGGCGAAACGTGCGGTGGGAATGGCATATTTGACCATAAAGTCCTTGGCGAATGTCTTGGAGGCCTCTATCCTCGCGGCGGCTTTGGTCGGCCCAAAAATCAGAAGCCCGGCCTCCCGGAACTCATTCACGATTCCCAAAGCAAGGGGATCGTCCGGCCCGACCACGGTAAGATCGATCTTATTTTCCAGGGCGAATTTCAAAAGCGCCGCAATGTCCGTAACTGCGATCGGCACGTTCTCCCCCAACTCGCCCGTTCCGGCGTTGCCCGGGGCAGTATGAAGCTTTTCGCAATGCGGCGACTGCGCGATCTTCCATGCGAGCGCATGCTCCCTACCGCCACTGCCTACTAAAAGAACTTTAGCCATTAGGATTTAGAAAGTTTCTGCAACACATCCACGTATAGTTGGTTTTCCTTCGCTTTGAGCCGTGCATACAAGGAATCCACGGTATCGTCGGCTTGCACCCTCTCAAACACCCGTCCGAGCACGGGACCGAAATCAAATTCCGAGGTGAGGAAGTGAATGGAAGAACCCGCGAAGGTCGCCTTCCGGTTCAACACGTTCTCTATCGCCTTTGTGGTAAGCATTCCCCTGTTCCAGAGGCCGGGAGTGCCGTCGGGATTCGGGAAGACGGAATCCAAAGTGTCGGGAACGACACCGGGGTGCAAATTGAGGATCCTCCCCGAGAAAGTCGCGACAACCTCGTCCGGCACGATTTGCTTCCATCCGGCGAGACAAACGTAGTCCGGGTTCAACTTCCGCAAGAGCGGGAGGAGATCCTGTTTCGCCGGGCAGAGATCGATCGGCAAATCGTTCTTTCTCGCCCGTTCCAAGCCCAGCGCATCCGTCGTGTCCGAGATGACCGCGACGATCTCCGCCGAAATCGCGCCTTCGCGAACACCGTCAATTATCGCCTGGAGATTCGTGCCAGTGCCCTTGTCGGAAATCAA
>CAYPDQ010000002.1:49347-64057 GCA_964409535.1 uncultured Candidatus Saccharibacteria bacterium
TCATACTGCAAACAATCTTCCCTTTGCATCTTCTCTGACTAAAATCCTCTTCACTTCCAGCGCGCGCTCCTTGAGGTCTATCGGGTACTCCCCGGTGAAGCAGGAAGTGTTGAATGTCTCCCGCGGCAAGCCGGTAGCGGCGATGAGGCCGGGCAGGGAAAGATAGTAAAGAGAAGTTGCGCCGAGGAACTGCCGCACTTCTTCCACCGATCTCTCGGCGGCGATCAAGTCGCTCTGTTCGGGGGTGTCTATGCCGTAGAAGTCCGGATAGCGGATCGGCGGAGAACTCACCAGGAAATGCACCTCCGCCGCGCCGGCCTCGAAAAGCGCGCGGACGATGGAACGGGAAGTCGTGCCCCGGACGATGGAGTCATCGATCAGGATCACGCGCTTGTCCTTCAGGAGTTCCGGCAATGGTACCAGTTTCATCTTCACTCCCAGATCGCGGGAATGCTGGTCCGGCTGTATGAAAGTACGATGGATATAACGGTTCTTCAAAAGCGCAAGCTCCATCGGGATGCCGGAAGCGTAAGCATAGCCCGCCGCCATCGGGATCGCGGTTTCCGGCACCGGCACCACCAGGTCCGCCTCCGGCTTGTATTCCTTGGCCAGGCGCACGCCGAAGTTGTGCCGGACCTTGTAGACCGACTCTCCGAGAAGGACGCTGTCTGGCCGGGCGAAATATACGAACTCAAATATGTCCAGTTTCTGGTCCGGTGGAACGATCTGAACCGCCTCCACCCCTTTCTCGGTCACGACCACCATTTCTCCCGGCCGGACCTCCCTCACGAACTCCGCGCCGATGGGGTGAAAGGCGCAGGTCTCGGACGCGAAGACCGTGCCGCCGTTCAATCTGCCCATCGCGAGTGGCCGGATTCCCCAGCCGTCGCGCACGGCGACGAGCGTATCCTTGGTCAGGAGAACCAGGGAAAACGCACCAGTAAAAAGTGGAAAGGAAAGGCGCACGGCCTCGGCCAAGGACTTGCCGGAACGGAGATAAAAACCCACCGCCTCGGCCATAAGTTCGGAGTCGCTCTTGCCCTCGGTCGAGACGCCGTTCTTGTCCAAAAACTCCACAAGCGCAGTCACGCTCGGCAGGTTGCCGTTGTGGGCAAGAGCCAGGAGTCCGTCTTTCAATACGACTGGCTGGGCGTGGGCGAGGCCCGTGCCCCGGGAAGTGGAATAGCGGTTGTGGCCGATCGCAAAGTGCCCTTTGAGCTCCCGGATCATGTCCTCGGTGAATGCCTGGCTTATGAGGCCCACGCCTTTGTGCAAAGTGACTCTACTCCCGTCCGAAACCGCGATGCCGGAGGACTCCTGGCCGCGATGCTGCAAAGCAAAAAGACCGAAGAAAGTCAGTCGGCTCACGTCAAGCCCTTTCCCGAAAATGCCGAAGATACCGCATTTTTCGCGAAGATATTCCATATTATTCGTCGGTGAAGTAGCGCACTCCGTTCCGGAATATCTGGAGCCCCGGGCCGTATGTTGGGATAGATTTTCCCGCCCGCATAAGCTTCTCCTTGAGATACGGCCAGTGCGGCAGTTGATTGAAGAACATCGCCCGCTCCGGGTGAGGCATCATGCCCAGGACCCTACCGCCATAAGCCGTGACCGCAGCTATGTTCTTGAACGAACCGTTGGGATTGGCCGGGAGATCGTGGTGCAGGCACATTTCGCCTTTCACATATACCGCCGCGATCGCCTCCGGATCCCCGAAATAGTTTCCCTCGCCGTGGGCGATAGGCAAAGAAATGGTTTCGATCCCCGCAGTCCAGGGACTCTCGCCCCGTATCTTAAGATCAACCCAGCGGACAAGATAGCGGGCGGAGGCGTTGGGCAAAAGCGCCCCCGGAAGGAAACCCAGATTGGTGAGGATCTGGAAGCCGTTGCAAATGCCGATGACCAAGCGGTCGGAATCAAGAAAGCGGTTCAATTCTTCCCGGAGGTAGTTCTTGAGCTTGTTCGCGTACGCCTTGCCGGAACCGGTGTCGTCGCCGTAGGAAAAGCCGCCGGGAACCGCGAGTATTTGATAGCGCTTCAACCTATTCTTGTCGGCCACAAGGTCGTTTATGTGGACGATGTCCGCCGCAGCGCCCGCAAGATCGAAGGCATACTTGGTTTCGTCCTCGCAGTTCAAGCCGTATCCCGAAAGCACCAATGCGCGCGGTTTCATATCAGTAATTTTTGAAAGTTGATCGATACGCAGAAAGCGCACGACCGACAGGCAGGCGAACGCTCCGCTTCTTGCCGCGTATCACGATCTTACCTCCCGAAGCCACCTTGCCGATCCGCGCCCAAGCGTTGCCTTTCATTTTCTTCTCAAAATCGCGGCTCTTGGCGGGAGCAACACCCACAACGACCCCTCCCTGACTTTCGGAAAAAAGATCTGCCTCCAAAGAAACGTCGATGCCCAGTTTTCCGGCTATCGCGGTTTTCGCGAGGGCAACCGCGAGCCCGCCCCGGCCGACGCTTATCGCAGAGGCGACAAGACCCTCACCTATGCACTTTTCAAGCGCCCGGTAAAGTTTAAGGTTGCGCTCTGCATCCACCTCATCCTGCGTTTCACCCAGGACGTAAATGAGGTCGCCGGGAAACTTCAGATCAATGGAGACGGTTTTCATCACGTCGGGAATGACGCCGATGGCGGAGATAAGGAGTGTCGGCGGGACGGAGATTTTAACCGGCTTGCCCTCCGCATCGTAACCCTTGAAGTCGTTGAACATGCTGTCCTTGCCGGAGATGAAAGGCGTCCCGTAAGCGAGCGCATAGTCGTAACATGCCCGCACTGCGTCTTTGAGTTGTGCTAGGCGTTCCGGCTCGTTGGAACTGCACCAGCAGAAATTGTCCAAAAGGGCGAGATGGTCAAGATGGGCGCCAGCGGCGACGGCTGCGCGCACCGCGGTGTCCACCGCCGCAGCGGCCATGCGGTAGGGATCGGCCTCAGAATATTCCGGGAGCATTCCATAAGAAAGAACGATGCCCTTGCGAGAAGCGAAGACCGGTCGCAGAACGGTCGTATCCGCATTCACCCTGCCCCGCCCCTGAAGCGGCTTCAGAACCGAACTTGCCTGGACCTCGTGGTCGTATTGCCTGGATACGAACTCAAAGCTCGTGATCCTGGGATGCCTAAGTGCCTTGAGGAGCGTGGCGTTCGGATCGCGCGGTTTGGGGAGCGACTTAGTCGCGGAAACTGCCGCCGAGGCGGTCGTTAGACGCTTCTTTGGTCGGCCATCGTGAAGGAAAGACATTTCCACATCCATCACCGTCCTGCCCTGGTATTTGACCACGCATCTGCCAGAAGCGGTGAAGCGGCCGATCGCTGTCGCTTCCACTCCCCGCCGCCGCATCAGATCCCGGAACTCCGGCCACTTATTCTTCGGCACCGCGAGGGTCATCCGCTCCTGGGATTCCGATATCCATATCTGCCACGGCGCGAGGCCGGGGTATTTCAAAGGGACTTTTTCCAATTCCACCAGACATCCTCCCTGCCTGCCGGCAGGCAGGCGCACTTCCTTGGCCATTTCCGCGACGGAACAGGAAAGCCCGCCTGCGCCGTTATCAGTGATGCTGTGATAAAGCCCCCTACCCCTTGCTTCCCTTATCAAGGCATCGCTCAACTTCTTCTGGGTGATGGGATCGCCGATCTGAACCGCGGTCGCAGGACTTTTGGCGTCCATCGCTTCCGAAGAAAAGGTCGCGCCGTGAATGCCGTCCTGTCCCACTCTGCCGCCCAACATAACTACGTAGTCCCCCGGCCGCGCTCGTTTCTCGTGGGAGGGTTTACCGGCGACCCGGCGCGGGATGAGACCGACCGTCCCGGCGAAGACCAGGGGCTTGCCCCGATAGCGCGGGTCAAAAAACAAAAAACCTTGAGGGGTCGGGATGCCGGAACAGTTGCCGCCGGTATTTATTCCCTGCACTACTCCCTCCATTATCCTGCGGGCGGAGAGCATTTTCTGCTTCTTCGCGGCGTCCCGGTAAAGAACCGTTTCATCCCTGGGATCGGCGAGGCAAAATCCGTAAAGGTTCGCCACCGGCTTCGCGCCTAAACCGAAACCGATGGTGTCGCGATTCACGCCAACGATGCCGGTGACCGCGCCGCCGAAAGGATCAAGCGCGGATGGGCTGTTGTGCGTCTCCACCTTATGGGTGACGAGATACTCGTCGTCGAACGCGATCGCGCCGGAGTTGTCCGAGAATACGGACACGCAAAAATCTTTTTTGCCTTTCCGGCGCCGGATCTCGTTCGTCGCCGCCTTGATGTAGGAACGGTAAAGGCCGCTTTCCACTTCGTCCATCGGGTCGGCGAAGATGGTGTGCTTGCAGTGTTCCGACCAGGTCTGGGCGAGGGATTCCAGCTCAACGTCCGTGGGCATTCGCCCCCTGCGCCGGAAGTGATCCCGTATCACTTTCATGCTTTCCAAATCCAGGGCCAGAGGCCCCCGCCGGCTGCCGTCTTCGTTGCGTATCCCTTCTTTACCGATCCGGGCGAGCTCTTCGTCGCTTACTCCCAGATCGACCCTGTCTGCCGAGCCAGCTTTACGAAGTTGAACCTTCGGGACTCGCATTCCCATCCCACCATCTCGCTTGAACTGCCGGAAGGTCTTTATCTCCGCACGCTGAATAAGCGGATTATAAAGGGAGTCCGCGATCGCTTCCGCATCTCTCCGGGAAAGTTTGCCGGAAATAAAAAACACCTGGGAGGAATACACGCCTTCGCCGTTCTTGAATTTTTTCTTCAGGAAGTCCTCTATCGTTTCTCTCGCGGTCGCGCCGACGTTGTCGGTCACGCCGGGCAGAAATCCAATTTCCACCGCCCAAGCGAACCTCGCCGGGGCCTGGGGCTTGCCTATCACCGCCTCTTCCACCAGTGGATTTGCGAAAAGCGGCGTAACCGATTTCAGTTGCGCCGCCGGGAGGCGTGCATCAACCACGTACGAATCCACGATGTCTACCGACTTGACCTTCTTACCCAAACCCAGGTTCTCAAAATAGCGCCGCTTTACCTCGGCTCGCGTATCCGGAACCCGGTATTTGACGTCAATTCGTACGGCCACTGTTTATTTTATCGTCCAAAGACCACACGCCCGGATCCATAAGCGCCAACTCGCAACCGCCCCGGCAAAAAATGAGGTTTTTCATATTGGCATTATAACACGTTATGCTACAATGGAAGCATGGCTCAACTGTTCCGGGAATTCGTGTCTCTGGAAAAGCGCGTATTCGGTTTCCAGATCGGCGAGCATCTGGCTTCGGCTCTTTCCGGCTTCGTGGCCGGGGCCGTGGTCGCGACCATCATTTGGGGCGCGGCGGTCTTAATCTTTCTCGGCTATCTCGCCGCATCCCAAGTCAATTAAACGGCGCGTGGTGCAAGCGGTGTTTTTTACACCTCCCACGCGCCTCATTTGTTAGTGCCGTTCCACGGCAGGCGGAGCTGGCCCAAAGAGCAGGGGTCGCCCGGCAGGATGAGCGAGATCTGGTTCGGCTCAACTTCGGAGTCAAACCATCGAACCACGCAATCCTTGCGGAAAAAAGTTCTGGCGACCGGAAAAGAAACGTAGCGGCGCCGGTTGGTTAGAGTCCACGGGCCGCCGTTCCGCCTCTCCACTATCCGCCCCGAAAGACGCACGGTTACCGTCTCTCCTTTCGCATCCAAGGCCACGTCCGCTATCCCGCCCACCGTGAGGACACTGCCGCGCAGTTCCCACATCTGCCCGCCGACGAACCGTCGCAAGTCCGGCAAGTCAGGCATTATCAACACCTCCTCTATTCATGGATCGTGCTATAATAACGCAACTGCTGCAAATTACTCCTATGAAACCCTGGCGAACGGTCAAATCCCATCCCTACTGGAGCGCGGTTGTAATTTTAGCCGTGATCGGCATAGCATATTACGCTTTCTTCTCCGGCAAGAAAGCGGAGCCGCAGACGGTGGAGGTAATGCGTGGGACGGTAGTCCAGGAAGTGAGCGTCACCGGCAAGACCGTGCCGCTCACGGACGTGGAATTGTCTTTTGAAAAGCTCGGCAAGGTGATAAAAATTTACGTTGATGTCGGCGATCAAGTGAAGGAGGGCGGTCTCCTCGTGGAATTGGATAATTCCGAGCTTCTGGCCCAACTCCGGCAGGCGGAAGCGAACGTTTCTGCGGAAGAAGCCCGGCTTGCGGAGCTCAAACGGGGCAGCCGGAAGGAGGATGTAGAGATAAAAGAGGCGGAGCTGGCGAAAGCGAAACAGGACCTGGCCAATTATTATCTGAATGTCCCGACCGTGATCCAGGACGCCTACAATAAAGCCAATGACGCGGTCCGAAACCAGGTAAGCGCGCTTTTCACCGGCGACAAAGAACTGAATCCGCAACTCTCTTTCTCCGTTTCCACCACCCAGAGCGAGATTGACGCGGAGAACCAGCGCTTTGCCGCAAGCGTGGAGCTCAATCAGTGGAAAGCAGGTCTGGACAAAATAAGTTCTGCCTCGTCCCAGCTGGAAATGGACCAGGGGCTCACCCAGGCCAAAAACAGCTTACTTCTAATCCGAACGTTCCTGGACACGCTTATGAACGCGGTTGTGAACTCAACTTCTCTTTCCGCGACCCTTCAAAACACTTATATCGCGAGCGTCACCGCCGCCCGCGCGAATGTGAACTCCTCGATAACCTCGGCGACCGGCCAGGAGCAGACGATATCCTCCCAGAAACTGGTGGTGAAACGAGTGGAGAACGAACTGGCCCTGAAACTCGCCGGCGCTTCTGCGGAAGAGATCGCCGCGCAGGAGGCAAAAGTGGAACAGGCGCAGGCAAACGTCAGTTTGTACCGGGCGCAAGTGGCGAAGACCCGACTTTATTCCCCCATCGCCGGCACGGTGACGAAACAAGACGCAAAGGTGGGCCAAATCGTAGCAGCGAACTCCACAGTCACAACCGTCCTCTCCCAAAACCGCCTGAAGGTTGAAGCCTATCTTCCGGAGGCGGACATGGCCAAAGTCAAAAACGGCGACCCGGCAAAAATCACCCTGGACGCATACGGCGACGAGGTCGTTTTTGAGGGCAAGGTTGCGGCGATAGACCCGGCGGAGACGGTGATAGAAGGCGTCTCCACCTACAAGACCACGATTTACTTTCTCTCCGAGGATGAAAGGATACGGCCCGGCATGACCGCGAACACGGATATATTGACCGCCAAGCGCGACGGCGCGCTCTACGTCCCCCAACGCTCGGTGGCGGCTCGGGACGGCGCGAAGTACGTCAAGATCTACCGCGACGGCGCAACGGAAGAAAGACGAGTAGAGACCGGCTTGCGCGGCTCGGACGGGAACGTTGAAATAATTTCGGGCCTGGAAGAAGGCGAGAAAATTTTGCGCCTGCCGTGAACGCTCCTGATCTCTTCCAAGAAACCAGAGTTGCTCTTTTCGCGAACAAAATGCGAGCGGGGCTCACGATCCTGGGCATCGTCGTCGGGGTGGCGGCGATAATCGTGATAATGTCCCTCGGTCGGGGAGCACAGAACCTCATCCTCGGCCAGCTCCAAGCAATCGGTTCTAAGGTGATCGCAATCGTTCCCGGCCGGGAACCGTCCGGACCGACCGACTTTCTCGCCACTTTCACCGACTCCTTGAAGGAACGCGATTTGACATCCCTGTTCAACAAAAATAACGTCCCGCACGCCGCAAGGATAATGCCCGTGGTCTTTGGCAGCCAGGTAATGGCCTACGAGAGCGAGACCTATAATCCGACGATCCTTGGCACGACGGAATTCTTCGCCGACCTCTACCGCATCTACCCGGCGGAGGGCCGGGCGTTCAGCGAAGATGAGGTGAAATCCTACGCGGACGTGGCGGTCATCGGCGAGGACGTGAAAGAAGAACTCTTTGGCGCAAGCGATGCAGTAGGTCAGAAGGTGAAAATCAAAGGCAGAAACTTCCGGGTGATCGGTGTCCTCCAAAAAGCCGGGCAGGTGTCCTTTATAAATTTTGACAAGGTCGCGTTCGTCCCCTACACCACCGCCCAGCGCTATATCTTCGGGATAAAATACTTCAACCGGATAGTAGTGGAGGCGTCGAGCGAGGAGAACGTGCCCTCCACGGTAGCGGACATTGAGGCGACCCTGCGGGAGAACCATAATATAACCGACCCGGACAAGGACGATTTTTTCGTTGAAACTCAAGCAAGCGCTATGCAAACCGTAAGCACCATAACCACAGCGCTGACCCTGTTCCTCGCTGCGGTCGCGGCGGTATCCCTCGTCGTCGGCGGCATCGGGATAATGAACATAATGCTCGTGAGCGTTACCGAGCGCACTCACGAGATCGGCTTGCGCAAAGCTCTGGGTGCAACCTCCAGGAACATCTTGTCCCAGTTTTTACTCGAAGCCGTACTCCTCACCGGTTCGGGCGGAGTGATCGGGATAATTCTGGGCGCGCTTTTCTCCTTTGCCGCGACGTTGGTCCTCACCCAGGTATACGGCCTGGATTGGGGCTTCACTCTGCCGCTTAACGCGGTGATTCTCGGCCTTGCGGTATCCTCCGGGATCGGCCTTATCTTCGGCATATATCCCGCAAGACAAGCGGCAAAGAAAGACCCGATCGAAGCGCTACGCTACGAATAGTCGCCTATTTCACGATCGTAAAATAGGCGATCAATTCAAGCCGACTATATCGCGGAGCGTGACTGCAACCATCAGCAGGATCAAAAGCGCAAAACCCAGGCCATTCACCCATGCTTCCACTTTATGCGGGACAGGCGAGCCCTTGATTTTCTCGGCCAAAATAAATATGAACCGCCCGCCGTCCAGGGCCGGAAAAGGTATGAGATTCAGGACCGCGAGGTTCACAGAAATGAAGGCGAGGAGTTGAATGAAGTTCAAAATCCCGTTCTTTGCCGTTTCCTGGGCTACGGAGAAAATACCTACCGGCCCGACGATACCCTCCGGAATTTTCCCGGTTGTAACTATTCCCTTCACCATCTCGTAAAACGCGGAAAGCGTGAGCCAGGCGATGCGCCCGGCGGCATATAGTCCGTCTTTGAGCGCGGCAAGCGGCCCGCGCGGCACGATGCCGGCAAAGACAAGCCCTACCGCACCTTCGCCTGGAGCCGTCTCCACCCTCGGCACGACTTTAAAAGTCAAGATTTCTTGAGCGCGCCGGACCTCAATACTCACTTCCCGGCCGCGGTTCTCCCCGGTGTAGGCAATGAATTCCTCCGCGGTCTTGAAATTGCGGATCATGTCCCCTGCTTTTATTCCCGCCGCCTCCGCCGGTGAACCCGCCTGCACTTGGTATACATCCAAGGTCGGGGCGGTGCCCACTATAAAAGCGCCGGAGAGCAAAAGCCAGCCCAAGATGAAATTCGCAGCCACGCCCGCGAGAATGACCACGCTTCGCCGCCACGGCGCCTGGAACATAAACAAGCGCTTTTTCTCCTCCGGCGGCAGGGCTGTGAGTTTCTCCCCCTCTCCCAACAAGCGGTCACTCTCTCCGGCAATGCGCACGAAGCCGCCGAACGGCAGCCAGTTGAAACTGTATTCAGTTTCACCCCGAGGTTGCCGAGAGGCCCCCTTGCCGGGCCGCCAAGCAAAAATGCGCGGCGGAAAACCGAAGCCGAATTCTTCCACCTTCATCTTCATCGCCTTGGCGGCGAAAAAATGCCCGGCCTCGTGGCCGACGATCAAAAGCACCAACCCGATGATGATTAAAAGCGTAGTAAGCATATCCTACTCGGCAAGTTCTTTAATCTTGACTTCCAAGAACGACTCTATGTTTTTATTCGTTTTGTCCACCAGTTTTTGGATTTCCTCCTTCGTCCGGAAAACGTTGTCTTCGTTCAACTTCCCCTCTTCCTCCGCGGCCTTTACTTTCTTTATCGTCTCGTCCCGCTCGTTCCGCACCGCGATCCGGGAGTTCTCGGTCATCTTCTTCACAAGCTTTTCCAGTTCCGCCCGGCGCTCGTTGGTCAAGGGAGGGAGGGATACGCGCACGATATTGCCTTCGTTCGCCACGGAAAAACCGGCTTTTGCGGCCTCAACCGCTTTGGCCACCGCCCCGACTGCGCCTTTGTCCCAGACGTTAATCTCAATGTCCCGAGGCGGCCGGATTGCAAGCGAACCGAGTTGTTTCAGCGGCAGGGCCTGGCCGTAATAGTCAACCTTGATGTCTTCCAAAAGCCCCACCGACGGCCGGTTGCCGCGCACGCCTTGGAGTTCGGCTTTCAGATGTTCCACCGCCTGGTTCAGGCAGCTTTCCAGTTCTTTGAGTATTGTATCCATTATTCCATCGTCCTGGCTAAAGCCGTAAGCTGCAATCGCGGATTAAGATTAAAGTAGTTTATCTCCCGGCGCAATTCCAAGGCGGCATGCCAAAAATTGAAATTGCTCTTTTTGACCGGCGTGGCCAAAAGCAGCGCTTCCAAGAATCCGTCCAGATCGAAATCCTCGTCCGCAACCATTTCTTTTATCATCGCGCCGCGCTGGCTCTTTTCCAATCTGAAAAAGCGCCGGGCCTCTTCCGTGTATTCCCCGGGTCCGTCCTCCGTTTCGCCTTTGAGTTGCGTGAAAAATATTTTCTGGAGGCGCGATTGCAGGGTCGGCCGGAGCCGCTCCGGATCGTCTATGAGGAGAAGGATGAGCGCGGATGGCGGCGGCTCCTCCGCAACCTTTAAGAGCGCGTTCTGCGCCTCATCGGTGAGAAATTCGCCGCCGTCTATTATGACCGTCCGGTAGGCGCTGTAGATTGGCTTCTGCCACAGGAAATTCTTCACTTCCCGGATGGAGTCGATGCCCAAAGTTCCTTTTTCATCCGGGGAGATCTGGAACGCGTCGCTCAAGACGCCGCCCCGTTCGGAAAACTCACTCTCTTCCAAATATCTCGCGAGGGCAGAGGCGAAAACCTTTTTCCCCGCCCGGCCCAGGCCGAAGAAAATGTAGCCGTGAGCGAGCTTCTTCGCGTCGGCCAAGGCCTTGAAATCGCGGACGAGAACGTCGCGGCTCTGCATTTATCGTTTGTTCAGCAACGCCTGTTTGTAGGTGTCCAGATGGTCCAGGATCAGGCCGGTGCCCTTGGCGACGCAGAAAAGCGGATCTTCCGCCACGTAGGCCGGAACCCCGAGGTACCTCTCGAAGAATTCCGGCAGGTGCCGCAACTGCGCGCTGCCGCCGGAGAGGATTATGCCTTTGCTCATTATATCCGCGACGAGCTCCGGCGGGGTCTCATTGAACACGTTCTGGACCGCCGCCGCAACCTCCAAGAGGAAGGGTTGCAGGGCTTCGGCGATCTCGTTCGAGGACAATGCGATATCCTTGGGCAAACCGCTCGCCAGGTTCCGGCCGCGGATCTGCTCTTCCAGCTTGTCTTTGGCTGGAAAAGCCGAGCCGACGTTGATTTTCGCCGATTCCGCGGTCTGTTCGCCTATCGCCAGGGAATACTTCTTCTTGACGTAATCCATTATCGCCTGGTCGAACTTGTTGCCTGCGGTGCGCACGCTCGCCCAGGAGACGATGTTGCCCAAGGCGATGACCGCCACCTCCGAGGTCCCGCCGCCCATATTCACAATCATATGGCCGGAGCGCGCGTTGATGGGAATCCCCGCCCCAAGGGCGGCGAGAACCGGTTCCCGCACCACGAAGACGTTTTTGGCTCCGGCTTCGGTCGCGGCGTTTACCACCGCCCGGCGCTCCGTTTGGGTAATGCCCGCCGGGACGGAGACGATGACATCGGGCTTCCAAATGTTCCAACCCCCTGTCGCCTTGGAGATGAAATAAGTGAGGAGCGCCTTGGTGATGTAATAATCCGCGATCACTCCGTCCTTCAAGGGCCGGTAGGGCACGATATCCTCGCCGGTGCGGCCGATCATTTCCTTGGCTTCACCGCCCACCGCGAGAACCGAATTCTCCGGTTTGCGCAGAGCGACGATGGTCGGCTCGTTTATGATAAAGCCGCGGCCGGGCACGAAAACCACGGTGTTCGCCGTACCCAAATCTATGCCGATCTTGCGGGTTAACATACGCCGTTAATTTAACGCGAAAAGCAGTCTCCCGACAAGGGGGATTCAGGTTTTTATCCTGCGGGGCACGGCTCGCCCTGCTCCGGCGGCAGGGCGGCCTGTATCTCGTCCCGCCGCAGAACCGAGCCGGCGGGACTCCGATAACACCCCGCAGAACAAAAACCCTCATCTCAAACAGTTCGAGACAGATTCCTGTTTCGCTAAGCAGACCGTCTCGCAGGCCGAGCGGGCAGGGTGTCCCGACCCTGGGTCGGGACGAGCGAGGCCGAGAGCGAGCGCAAATTCCTCGCTGGGGAATTTGATAGCGTGTCTGCGTGTGAAACAGGAATCTGTCCTGCCTACTCCACTACGATCGTCCCTCTCAAGGATGCATTCAGGTGGTCGTGGTACCGCCACGTGCCAACCTGGTTGAATTCAAAAGTCCAGCTCCCGCCCGGGTCTATGCCCGCGCAAGCGTCAAACTTGCTGCCGATGCACCCTCCCGGTTCCGGATACGCCTCGTGGGTCGGGTGGGGGCCGGAGGCCGGCCACATCTGCCGGGAGCTGTCATTCCGGAAAGTCACGCTCGTTCCTTTGGAAACGGTAAGTGAAGACGGAGAAAAACCGGCGTCGGAGTAGATAATCGTGTTCGGCGGGGCGGCCGGCGGAGAGACCGGCGCTTTCGCCGGCGCGTTGGTGGGTGCCGCCGGTTCCGAGTACGGAAGCGCCGATTCTTCCACGTACGACGTCGGCGCCGCGGGCGCATCCGAAGCGCTCTCGGGAGAAGCCGCCTCCCGGCTCGAATACCACTGCCAAATCCCAAACCCGACGAGAACTACAACCACCGCCGCGACCGCGAGTCCGTACTGATATTTTTTAGACATACGCCAATTATAGCAAAATCTTGATCCTGGCGCCGAGCTTTTGCAGGCGCTCGCACAGGTCCTCGTAGCCGCGGTTTATGGAATAGACGTTGCGGAGGATCGACTTGCCCCTCGCGGCAAGCATAGCGATGAGGATTATGACCGCCGGGCGCAGGGCCGGCGGGCAAACCACCTCCGCTGCCCGCAATTCCGTCGGGCCTTCAACGTATACCCGGTAGGGATCAGCCAAAATTATGTTCGCGCCAAGCTTCGCAAGCTCCATATAGTAGACCGCGCGGTTCTCGTAGACCCAATCGTGGATCAGCGTCGTGCCTTTGGCCTGAGTAGCGACCGGGACGAAGAACGGCAGATTGTCTATGTTCAAGCCGGGATACGGCTGGGCATGGATCTTTTCCTCCAAAGCCGTCAGTTTGGACGGGAACGTTTTTATATCAACCAGATTAGTAAATCCGTTCTTCGCTTTGTAGCGCTTCAGGATCTTGTATCTGAATCCCATCTTTTCCAGTTTCAGAAGCTCCAACTCCAAGAAATCGATCGGTGAGCGCCGGATGGTGATGGAAGAATTGGTGGTCGCGGCGATGGAAAGGAAAAGCATCGCCTCTATCGGATCCTCGCTCGGAGAATACTCGACCGGAAGATCGATCGCCGGCTTGCCGTGAACCGTGAGTGTGGTCGTGCCTATCCCTTCCACTTTAACCCCCAATTTTTCCAGATAGAAACACAAGTCCTGCACCTGATAGTTGGCGGAGGCGAACCTGATGACCGTCTTGCCCGGAATTCTCGCCGCAGCCGTCAGGGCATTCTCCGTCACCGTGTCCCCCGCTTCGTAAAGCACGATTTCAGCCGACTTCAGTTTCCCGGCTGAGACGTGATAAGTGTCATGGATAGTTTTGATGTCCACGCCCAGTTTCTGGAGGGCAAATAGATGCGGCCGCACCGTCCGCCGCCCCAGTTTGCAGCCGCCGGGATGCGGCAGGGTGAATTTCGGCAAGAGATGCACGAGTGGTCCCAAGAGAAGCAAAACGCTCCGGGTCTTGACCGCCGATTCTTTGTTCAAACGCGAAAGGTTCAGCTTCTTCGGCGGAGTTATTTCCAGATCATTTCCCAGCCATTTTACCGAGACGCTGATGCTCTCCAAAACCTCAATTATCCGGCTGACCTCCTCGATCCGGGGCATATTGCGTAAAGTCGTCTTGCCGCGATTCAAGAGCGAAGCGGCCAAAAGCGCCACCGCCGAGTTCTTGGAAGTGTTCACTGAGATCGTGCCGGAGAGCTTCTTCCCGCCTTCTATCTCAAAATTTATCGCCCCGCCGGAAAGAGTGAGGATCGGGCGGTTCAGGGCCCGGCTCAATTTCCCCAGCATTTCCGTGGAGAAGTTCTGCTCGCCCTTCTCCATCCGGGCAACCGCGCTTTGGCTGGTCTTGAGCGCCTGGGCAAGTTCCCCCTGGGTCATCCCCGCCCGCTCCCGCAAATCGGCAATGAACCTCCCTATCCTCGCCTGCTCCGAAGACGCAACTTTCGCCATGTGAGAATCATATCATATGTGATATGAATGTTCCATTACTTTACTTAATGGTAGTCGCCCATTCTACGATCGTAAAACAGGCGATTATTTGCTGGTGCTCTGACCCCCAATAATTAGACACAAAGGTCGGAATGCCTTTGTATTGGGGTATGAAGAAAAACAAACCAGTCGCTCCCGAGGTCCGGGAGCAGATTCTGCGGAGAATAAAGGAGGAAGGTATCTCGGCCGGGGAAGCGGCCAAAGACGCGGGGGTGCATGAGACCACCATCTACGCCTGGCTCGGCCGGGGAATAAAGGGCAACCCGTCTCTCGGCGAACTCATGCGCCTGCGGC
>CAYPDQ010000003.1:0-23631 GCA_964409535.1 uncultured Candidatus Saccharibacteria bacterium
TGCCCCTGGGCGTCCTGCGGGTGTACCAGTTCGGAGGCGGAGCGCTCAAGGAGGTGGCGCCGCAGCAGTAAAAAGGAGATATTAGACTTGACGAGAAGTATCAGGATACTGTAATCTACCGGGCGTTACGGGCCAAAGGTCGAGGAGTGTTTTACTTTGTAAGGAAATGGCCAACATTGTCAACGACTCTGTCCGGGAAAAGGAAACGGTTTCCAGCAAGGCGTCGCAGGCGGAAGCTAACCCAGCGGCAACTCTCGCAATAGCGAAAACCTTGGACAAGAAGGTACTAAGTTCTTTGACCGACGCAAGAATAGAGGATGTTGCTTGCACTTCATCCCTGTGTGCGTCGGAGTAGATAAAGGCGCAAATCCTGCGTGGAAGCATTTTTGCGTAAGGTCAGGATTAGATTTGCCTCGGAAGAGAGGATCGTTTTTGCATCACAAGACACGACGCTTGAAAGCGTTCTGCTTGCCCATCGTTTACCGGCGAACCTGTTCCAAGGATACCTTATAAATATTGACGCTTCGAGCGATTGGAGAGCTATTCCGGTGCCTTTAACCTTGAATATCCGCGACATATCCCCTGACGGGGATATTCTTTTGCGCTGTATTCGCAATGTAGGCATACATCAGGTCCTGCCACAGCGTACGACAGTAGAGAGGGCAGAAAATCCAGTGACTTTTATTAGGGACGTTAACTTTTCGGGAGGAGAGTGCGTAGAGACAATTCACGAAGTAGACAGCGCAGAAGCGCAGAAAATCGTTTCTAAAGAGGTCAGCGAGTTCATGGCTCTCCATAGTAAGGTCGGCAGAGTTGTGGTTGGTATCTCGGGCGGAGGCGACAGCAATACGCTTGTGAAAAGCCTTTTTGAGTTCTCGGAGCAGGATAGCCGGAGGGAGTATATCTGCTTTACCCTTGTTGTGGAACCTTTTTGGCCTAAAAGCGCTGCGGGAAGGGCTGCTGCGCTCTGTACGCATTACGGCATCAAGCACATTGTTTTAGATGAGGCTGGAATGGAAAGGCTTCTGGGAATGAAAGGCAGTATGAGAGGCCTCCTCTTTGAGTTCAGAGATGCTTTTGGTATTAACACCCACAATTTTTTCGCGACTTATATAATTTCCAAGGTAGCCCGGCAAGTGTGCCGTGCCAACGAAACAGATGAATATTGCTTGGGTTTCAACCGAGAGGACGTTTTGGCGGAGGTTCTGTTTTCGCTGATGAACGGCCGTGCTCCTCTGGCTTATCCAGTTCGTACTTTTGGGAACTTTAAACTTTTGATGCCGTTGTGGACCGTGCCCAAAAAAGTATTGGATGCTTGTTATCCGAAGTACAGCGAATCCAATTACCGAGAGAGGGAGCAAGGAGATGAAGCCACAACCCTCCAAAGGAGTTTGATATTCTACCTCAGCCACGCGGTTGACGACGTGTATGACAACTTGGGAATGTCGTTGATGAGCGGTGTTAGGAAAGTGTTTGAAGGAAAATGGCCGGTCCTTCAATCTGTAGAAAGGGCGGACTTATACGTTTCGCCGTACGCGGAGCCGGATAAGTTAGCGACCATGGAAGAATTGATTTCTAAATACTTTTAAATCTTTGTGCCCCGGACACAGATAAGATAGTCAAGGAGCCTCAGGCGCTTTTCTAAAAAACTTACCGCCTCGTAGCTTTTCTTAGACATAACGGACACTGGTAAAGCGAAAGCATGAGCGCTGCCTGTCTTGACATTCTTAAAACCAGCCCTTTCAGCTATATCGGATAGATGTCTTCTGGAGATGTACCGCTCCGATCCTTTCGGTTTATTCTTCATCCTAAGAAGCATTTCTGCGGAGAGCAGGTTTGGTATAACTGCCATCATATTGCCACCGATTTTAAGAACCCTTTGAAATTCTCCGAAGATACCCAAAATTTCCCGGTCTTGATAGTGTTCTACCACGCCGGAACTGTACACCAGGTCGAATTTACAACCGGAAAACGGCAGAGAGCGGATATCTCCCAGAACGAAGCGTACCGACTCCGCCGGTACATTCATTTTTCTCCTTAGGTTATCGGAATAAGATAAGGCCTCCTCGGAGAAGTCAAGGAGGGCGACTTTGGCGCCCAAAGTTGCCAAGTGTAAACTTGCACAACCCGAACCACAGCCCACCTCGAGGATTTCCTTGCCCTGGGGTCTACCGAGCATCGGCAGTATTACGTTTTTCAACCTGCGGTCGTAGAGCAAGCGCTGAGACCAGTTTTCAAGCTCAAGAAATTTTCCTGACTCAATTTTCTCTCTCCAAAATTTGTCCCAGGCCTCCTTTTCTTCACCTTTTTCTTCCCGGAACAGTTGGTCCAGAATGCGGGTGATTAAAGCATCTCTCCTTGTCACGAAGGAGTCCGCCGGGAGAGGGGAGATATCTTGTCTTTGCCTATCCATCTTTGGAGTGGCGTGGGAATTCTAACGGAGCCATCTTTTTCCTGGAAGTTTTCCAGTATTGCTATGATAGCGCGACTTATTGCTATTGCTGTACCGTTGAGGGTGTGGACCAACTCCGGCTTTTGACCGGCGGGGCTCTTTGCTCTGATATTTAACCGTCGCGACTGGTAGTCGGTGCAGTTGGAAGCACTGGTGATTTCCCCCCATTTGGCATCGGCTGGCATCCATGCCTCTATGTCAAACTTGCGGTAAGCCGGTCCTCCGAGGTCGGCCGTGCAGCAGCCCACTAGTCGATATGGTATTTCCAGGCCTTGGAATATTTTCTCTTCTATCTTCACGATACGTTCAAGCATCGCGTCTGAGTCGCTTGGAGCGGAGAATATGAACATCTCGACTTTTGTGAACTGGTGCACGCGGTACAGTCCCTTAGAGGCCCTGCCGTAGGTGCCGGCTTCGGTCCTGAAGCAGTGAGAGACACCCGCGACTTTAAGCGGTAAGGTTTTCCACGGGAGGAGTTCGTCCTTGTGCATGCCTCCGAGCGTGATTTCTGCGGTTGCTATAAGCCCCAACTCTTCATCGGCAACTCGGTATATCTGCGTTTCTGGTCCCCTGGGGATAAAGCCTACTTTTTCTATTACTTCCAAGCGGGCCAGGTCGGGGGTTGTATGCAAGACGAATCCCTCGTTGGACAGGATTTCTAAGGCGTATTGTACCAAGGCGAATTCCAGAAGGACGCCATCGTTTTTCAAGAAGTAGAATTTATTGCCGGTGGTTTTGGCGCCGGCTTCAAAATCTATCACGCCCAGTTCTTTACCTAGAGCGAGATGATCTTTGGGAACAAAGTCAAATTTCTTTACTTCCCCGACCCGTTTCATCTCCACGTTATCTGCGTCGCTTTCCCCGACAGGGGCGTCTGGGTGCGTAAGGTTGGGGATTTTGAAAAGCTCGGTTCTTAGTGTCCTTTCTGAATCCATCAGTGTTGACTCAAGCGCGCTCAACTCCTCTTTCATTTTTTGGCCTTGCTTGATAAGCGAGTTTCTTTCTTCTTGCTTATCCGCCGTTTTTACGCCATTCGCAATACGGTTCAACTCGGCGCGCATATTCTCCACTTTCCGAAGCAGTACTTTGTTTTCTTGAGAAAGTTTTTCTATCAGGGATACGTCAACGCGAGCATTTCTCAATTCGGAATTCCTCCGAATCAGTTCTTTGTTCTCCAGAATAAACTTCAAGTCCAGCATTGGTTTACATCGCAGCGTTGCAGTGATGGCTATTCCGCTTCCGTTTTGGCTTGTTCTTTTACGGCTTTGACGATGGCGGATTTGATCGCGTTCAAAAGTTTTTTGTCTTCTTTGAGCTTGGCGCGGACCGTTTCAAAACCGGTGCCGAGACGCTCGCCCTCGAAGGAATAGCTCGCGCCGGATTTACTCACTACTCCGTACTTGATGCCGGTATTCAAAACGTCGCCTTCGTAGGAGATGCCGGAGCCGAATAGGATATCAAACTCTGCCACCTTGAAAGGCGGGGCTACTTTGTTTTTGACCACTTTGGCCTTGACCCGGCTGCCCATGGTTTCTTCACCTTTCTTTACTTGGGCGATTCTCCTTATATCAATCCGGACGGAAGAGAAGAACTTCAGCGCCCGGCCGCCCGGTGTAGTTTCCGGGTTACCGAACATCACCCCGATCTGCATCCGTATCTGGTTTATGAAAATTATGAGCGTCCCGGTGCGGTCGGCGAGCGCGGTTATTTTCCGGAGCGCTTGGGACATCATCCGCGCCTGCAGGCCGATGTACTGCGCGCCCATCTCGCCTTCAATTTCCGCTTTGGGCGTTAAGGCCGCAACCGAGTCCACGACGATCACAGATATCATCCCGGAGCGCACCAAACTCTCTAGTATATTCAATGCTTCCTCGCCGTTGTCCGGCTGGGAGATGAGAAGCTCATTTACCTTTACCCCTAACTTCGCGGCGTATTCCGGGTCCAGGGCGTGTTCCGCATCAATATAAGCGGCTTTTCCGCCCTGTTTCTGCGCCTGGGCGACAACGTTAAGACAAAGGGTCGTCTTTCCGCTTGCCTCCGGGCCGAAGATTTCCACGATCCTGCCGCGGGGGAGGCCCCCAACGCCCAGGGCCATATCTAGGGAAAAAGAGCCGGTGGGGATAACCGCCACGTCCACCCTCCGGGCCTCGCCCAGTTTCATTATCGCTCCCTCCCCGAACTTCTGTTGCAGGGAAGAAAGGAGGTCATCCAATTCCTCTTCTGGCCTCGCCTCGGTTTTTAGTTTTTTAGTCATGGGCTTAATTCTACCCTAACCGGCGGTTCATATACCACTTGGCGGATGACCTTGGTCTCGCCGCCCAGGAATTTTTTAGCGGTTACCTCTATCGTATTCAGTCCCGGTTGGAGCTGGAGCCGCTTTTGCCACCTGCCGCCCACTCCGACCGCGATTTCTTCCCGGTTCACGAAAACCTTGTCGCCGTCTCCGGATGTGCCCCAGACGGTTATCGTCCCGTCCCCGACCGAGCTTACGGCTTCCCCGGGATAGGCCACCGTAAGCTGGGGTTTGCCGAGGATCGGATAGATGCGGAAGCCAAGATAGCCGAGGATGGCGAGCGCTGCGAGCGCGAGCCAGAGATATTTGGAAGTCGTTTTAAGCGCGAAACGGTTCTGGGGCAGTTTATCCTGCGATCCTGCGGCTTTGAGCGATTGTTTGTCTTTGAGTTCTTTCCACCACGGGTCGGGCTCAAAGTCCAGAATACGTCCCAGTTTCACGAGATACCCGCGGAGATACGGCGCCGGCGGCAGTTTTTCTTCGTCGCCGTAAACCAAACTTTCCAGGAAGTTCATCGGTATGCCGCTCGCTTCGGAAACGCGTTTCAAAGAAAGCCCGCGATCGCGAAAGCGGTCCTTAAGGAATTCCGAAAAATTCTGGTGTTCCTGGGTCATTGTAAAAATTCAAAGGTTAGAGTTTATCCTCCAGGTATACTTCCCGCGGCTTTGCGCCTTCGCCCGGGCCGATCGCGCCGCGTTCTTCCATCAGGTCCAAAAGACGGGCCGCGCGGGCATAGCCGACTTTGAGCCGGCGCTGGAGAAGGGAAGCCGAGGCCTTTTTCGCCCGGCGCACCGTTTCCACCGCCTCATCATATAGTTCGTCCCCGTCCTCATCAAGGTCGCCGAAAACGTCGTTTTCCTCGCCTGCCTGCGCAGGCAGGCCGTTCCCGCCTCCGAAACTGACCGCCTCCGCGGCGAGACCTAGGTTGTTCTCCCGGATGAAATCCGCCACCCGGTGTATCTCTTCTTCCGATATATATGCGCCCTGGATGCGCTTGGGCTTGGAAAGTTCCGAAGAGAGGAAGAGAAGATCGCCGCCGCCCAAGAGCTTCTCTGCGCCGGCAGCATCCAGTATCGTCCGGGAATCCACTTGGCTCGCGACTTGGAGCGCGATGCGGGAAGTGATGTTCGCTTTGATGAGCCCGGTGATGACCTCCACCGACGGCCGTTGGGTGGAAAGCACGAGGTGAAGGCCCGTCGCCCGCGCCATCTGCGCCAGGCGCACGATGTAGCCCTCCACTTCCCGGCCGTAGGAGGCCATAAGGTCGGCGAGTTCATCCACCACGATCAAGATGTACGGCAGAGGATCTCTTTCGTTGTCCGCCGCCTGCCTGCCGGCAGGCAGGCGGCGGTTATAACTTCCTATGTCCCGGCTGCCGGCGGCTTGTAGGAGTGCGTAGCGCCGGTCCATTTCCGATAGTGCCCAACGGAAAACCCCGATCGTTTTTTTGGCTTCAGTTACGACCGGAGAGACGAGATGCGGCAGGTTCTCATACACGGTGAGTTCCACCCGTTTCGGGTCGATGAGGATCATCTTCAAAGTCGCGGGGGAGTTTTTGTAGAGAAGAGAGACGATGAGGGAGTGGATCATCACCGACTTGCCGCTGCCAGTCGCGCCGGCGATGAGGAGGTGAGGCATTTTCTCAATATTGGCGAAGATCGGCTCACCGGTCACGTCCCGGCCGAGACAGAAGCCCAAGAGACCCGTGGTTTGGAAGTCGGGATAGCTCATCAAGCTACCCAAGCGCACCACCGCCGCGGCTTTGTTCGGCACCTCGATTCCCACGAGCGATTTCCCGGGTATCGGGGCCTCTATCCGGATAGGGTGGGCGGCCAAGGCGAGCGCCAGGTCCTGGTTTAGCGCGGTAATACGCGAGAGTTTCACGCCTTCCGCCGGCTTCAGGGTATAGCGGGTGACCTTGGGGCCGATGTTTATCTCGCCCATCTCCACCGCCATTCCGAAGGATTCCAGCGTCCGCTTGATGATGTTGGCGTTCGCCCGCAGGTCGCCGGTCGTCGGTTTTTCGGAAGAGGACTTCAAAAGGTCCAAGGGCGGCGGGACGTAGTCCTTGAACTTCTGCGCCGGCGCGCGTTTGATCCGGGCGAACGCCGGGAAAATTTTTTTCCCGACGCTTTCGGTCGGGACTCCGACCTCGCCTTCGGCGAGCGTCGGAGCTTCCGCTTCCGGCTTCTCCTCTGGAATTGCAACCGGTTTAGCTGTTTCTATTTCCTCCTCTTTCCTCTTTCCTCTTTCCTCTTCTGTTTTTCTTGGCCACGCAAGGCGCAAAGGAGTATTTACGGTCACAAGCACGCCGACTAAAAATATCGCGCCGTTCAGTATCCAGGTGGCGGTTTCCCCGAAGGGATAGCGCAGGGAGCCAAGGATAAAGCCGAGCCAGCCGCCATTTCCCGGCCAGCCGACGTCTATGAGGCCGAGAACCGAGAGGATGATGAGCGCCGTCCCGGCTAAGGTTATGCCTACGACCCGGCGCCTGTCGGATACGAAAAATATCACCGCTGCGAGGAAAAAGGTGAGCGGCAAAACGAAATAACCCCAACCCAAAAGTTTCTCCAAGCCGCTAAAGAGAAGTTCTCCCGCTGGTCCGGCTTTTTGGAAACCGGCGAGGGAAAGGATCGCCGCCGCGACCAAAAGTCCCACCGCCCAGATGCTTTTTTTGGTGTCCGGGTGGAGGCGTTCGACTTTTTCCGCTTGGAGTTCTTCTTTTCTGCGTTTCCCGTTCCTCGCCATTACGCACATATTATATTAGAATTTTCTTGCTCGTGAAACTAACCCGGAATCTTAAAGATAAGAAGCTCATCGTCTTTGACCTGGATGGGACCTTGACCGAAAGCAAGTCGGTTATGGACCCGGAGATGTCCCGGCTTCTATGTGCGCTTTTAGGCCAAAGACTAGTGGCGGTGATCGGCGGCGGCAAATACGAGCTTTTCCAAAGGCAGCTTTTGGCCCGTCTGCGTTGCCCAAAAGCGCGCCTCAAACACCTGTATCTTTTTCCCACCACTTCCACCAGTTTCTATCGCTACGGCCGCGGCGGCTGGGGGAGAGTGTATGCGCATAACCTCACCCTCGCCGAGCGCAAAAAGATAATCCGGACGTTCGAGCGGGTGTTCAAAGAGTTGGACTATGTTCACCCCAAGAAAACTTATGGGAAAATAGTTGAGGACCGGGGTACGCAAGTGACCTGGTCCGTGTTCGGGCAGGACATCGTCCAGGCCCTGGGGGAAAGGGGCGTGCGCATGAAAAAAGAATGGAAGAGTAAATACACTCCGCTCAAAATGAAGATCGCGCGATTGCTCCAAAGATATCTGCCGGACTTGGAGGTTAGAGCCGCGGGTTATACGTCGGTTGACGTAACCCGCAAGGGAATCGACAAAGCGTACGGGATAAAGCAGATACGGAAGCATCTCGGCGTGCCGGTGAAAGATATGCTTTTTGTGGGTGACGCTTTATACCCTGGCGGCAACGACTATGCCGCCCGCCGGACGGGGGTGAAGTGCGTAGAGGTCAAGGGGCCGGAAGAAACGAAAAGGTTGACTGAATGGCTCATATCTGGTAATTCTTAGGCAGGCAGCGGTTTAATTTCCAAAATAATAAGGACATCTAGGAAGGGGGGTGAGGCGCATGCTGCCTGTGGATATTCGCGTATTGGTGGGTCGCCTGCGCCGCGAGCCCACCAATCCCAAAGCGCTTAAGACAGCCCGGCACGAGATACCCCTCGTTACCTCGCGGTTGAAGAAGGTCATGTCGGCCTCTTTCGCCGCCACGGTGGACGAGCGGGCGATGTGCTTCCGCACCGTCGAAGGTGAGGCAGTCGCCTGGTTGGAGCTGGAGGAACATACAGTTCCGGCTCTGAACGGCGACCTCGCCGAGTTGAGCGAGGTCCTAGCCACCACGCGCGAGCGGTTCAGCCGCTTCCTACGCGTCAACCGGGGAAACGACGATTGAGTGCCGGGGGCAGGCGCAGAAGCAGGCGCCCGCAGGATGGTATACATCCGCGGGCGCTTCGTATTTTTGACATCTCCTCCCGGCGGGGGTAGATTACCTATGTGTTCAACAGTTCTTACGGTTTGAAACTCACTTTAGAGCAGGTAGTAGCGGAGATAATCCGGTTTATGAAAGCCGAGCCCCTTCGGCGCTACAAAATTACCATCGGCACTGACTCCGAACTTTTAACCGGCGGGAAAGCGGATTTTGTGACCGCGGTCGTAGTGCACCGGGTCGGGAACGGGGGACGCTATTTTTGGCGGCGGGTGGAGGCAGGCCCCGTTAGAAGTAACCGCGCCAGCGGTCCCGAAGGGACTCACGCTGAAAGCGTGAGCGCGACTTCTAACGGGGCGGGCAAGTTCCATACTCTCCGGGACAGGATAATAAAGGAAGTGCTCATTTCCCTGGACTTGGGCAAAGAGGTATTGATAGAACTTAGAAAACTTACTACTTCCACTGTCATTGCGAGCCCCTATGGGGCGAAGCAATCCACAGAGATTGCTTCGGTCGCTTCGCTCTCTCGCAATGACGCACTACAATCAGGCCTGCATTGGGATTTCGAGATCCACGCCGATGTCGGGGAAAACGGCGAGACCAAAGCGATGATCCAAGAAGTGGTGGGTATGATCCGGGCAAACAATTTCCAGCCGATAACCAAACCCGGCAGTTACGCGGCCTCCAACGTGGCGGACAGACACGTTTGACGGCATACCGATAACTAATAACTTATAACGAAATTATTGGTTATAAGTTATAAGCGTTAATTGTATGGATATTATTGTATTTGACGTTGAAACCCAGAATTTTTTCACCGACCCCGGGGTCGGCTGGGGAAATTACGAAGCTCTGCGCGTTTCGGTCATTGGCGCGTACTCCTACGCCGAGGACAAGTGTTTTTGCTTTGAGGAAAGCGAGATGGATAAAGCCGCGGAGCTTTTCCGGAGGGCGAAACTTCTCGTCGGCTTTTCCATGAACCGCTATGATGTGCCGGTCCTGAACCGGTATCTTGCGCGAACCCGCCCGCCGGTCAATCTTTTTGACAAGAACCGCTTGGATCTTCTGGACGAGGTGGAGATGGTCGTCGGCCGCCGGATTAGCTTGGAGAAATTGGCGCAGGCGAATCTCGGTATGGGCAAAACCGGCCACGGCGCACGGGCGATTGAACTCTACCGCCAGGGGAGAATGGAAGAGCTTAAGAACTACTGCCTTCAGGACGTGGAGATCACTAGGCGGCTCTTTGAGCAGTACCGGGATAAGAAGTATCTTCTGATCCCCGGGCGGGGAGGGGAAGAGGTCAGGGTGGAATTCGCAAGGCCCGCGAAGATTTTCGCTTAGTAATGAAGATATACTTTGATTACGCGGCGACGACGCCTGTGGACGCGCGGGTGTTGAAAGCAATGCTGCCGTTCTTTGGCGGCAAATTCGGCAATCCGTCGTCGCTTCACTCCTTCGGCCAGGAAGCGATTCGGGCGGTGGACGAGGCGCGGGAGAAGGTCGCGGGTCTTTTGGGCGCAGATTTCAGAGAGATAATTTTCACCGGCTCCGCGACGGAAGCGAACAACATGGCACTTCGCGGAGTGATTCAGGCCCATAGGATCGATAGGACTAATAAGTCCAATCGGACTTATAGGATAATTGTTTCTGCTGTGGAACACGAATCCATCTTGGAGACGGTAAAAGACCTTGAACGAAGCGGCATAGAGGTCGTTCGTCTGCCGGTGGACAGAAGCGGCAGAGTGCGCGTGGACAAGTTGAAGCAGGCGCTCAATGAGCGCACCGTTCTGGTCTCGGTGATGTATGCCAACAACGAGATTGGAGCAATACAGCCGATCCGAGAAATCGCACAAATCATATCCGACTTCAAAAAGTCAGTTTCTACCACCTACCACCTACTACCTACTACTTACCCCCTGTTTCACACCGATGCCGTCCAAGCGTTCCAATATCTGGATTGCGACGTGAGTAATTTAGGTGTGGACTTGATGACCCTCTCCGGCCACAAGATCTACGGCCCGAAAGGCATCGGGGCACTTTATATAAGACCGATAAGTCCGATTGGTCCAATAAGTCCTATAATAATTGGCGGCGGGCAGGAGTTCGGCCTCCGCTCCGGAACCGAGAACGTCCCGCTCATCGTCGGGATGGCAGAGGCAATGACAATGGCAAAAATGGTAAAGGAAAAAGAGACAAGGAGGATTTTAGGGTTGCGCAACTACTTCCTGCGAGGTTTGTGCAAGACGGGCACCAAGTTTGAAATAAACAGCCCGCCTGGGCTGTATAATATCTTAAACCTGTATTTCCCGGGTTACCCGGCGGATGAACTTGCGGCCCGGCTGGATATGTTTGGGATCGCGGTTGGGACCGGTTCGGCGTGTGCTTCTCGCGCGCCGGAAGCGTCGCACGTCCTCCGCGCACTCAGCTTTTCGGAGACGCGCGCGAAACACAGCATCCGGATAAGCTTCGGTCGGCCGACGACGAAGGGCGAGATTGACATCTTCTTGAGATGCGTTAGAAAATTGGTTAGATAAGTCCGATAGGACTGATATGTCCAATAGAAACAAAAAAGTTGTTTTTGCCGTTGCACTTGCCGCTTTGGGCGTGGTTCTTTTCGCGTACGTCCGTCCAGCAGAGGCCAATTTACTGCAGGATCTCTGGAACGGTTTCCTTGCGCCGTTTTCCCGGGAGAGGGCGCCCGCTTCAAGCTCGGGTGAAGCGTCCCCCCAGGAAACAGCTCCGCTCTACAAGCCAGTTATTGATTACGAAAACGCGGTGGTCACGGCGGTGAAGAAATCCTCCCCGGCGGTCGTTTCCATCACCATTTCCAAGAACGTCCCGGTCATTGAGCAATGCCCTTACGATCCGTTTTCCGACTTGCCGCCGGAGTTCAGACAGTTTTTCAGCGGTGACGGATCGCAATTCTACGTGCCCTGCGAGCGCGGAAAAACGGAGCTCAAGGAGGTTGGCGGCGGCAGCGGCTTCATCATTTCGGAGGACGGCCTCATTCTGACCAATAAGCACGTGGTCGTGGACGCTAAGGCGTCCTACACCGTGCTTTTGAACGACGGCAGGAAATTTGACGCAACAGTGCTTGCTCGGGATCCTGTCCAGGACTTGGCGGTCGTGAAGATCACCGCCTCCGGTTTGCCGGTCGTGGAACTCGGCGACTCCAACGGGGTGGAACTTGGCCAGACCGCGATCGCGATCGGCAATGCTCTGGGCGAGTTCCGGAACACGGTTTCGGTCGGGGTTATCTCCGGCTTGTCCCGGAAGGTGACCGCTTCCGGCGGCGGGGGATTTTCCGAGACGATCTACGGCGTGATCCAAACGGACGCGGCGATAAACCCGGGCAACTCCGGCGGGCCGCTTTTGAACCTGCGCGGCGAGGTCGTGGGGATAAACACCGCGATCGCCTCCGGCGCGGAGAACATCGGCTTCGCGATCCCGATAAACGATGCCAAGCGCGACATTGAATCCGTGAAGTCAACCGGCGAGATCCAGCTGCCGTTTTTGGGCGTGCGCTACGCGATGACCGACCAAGGCGCGCTGCTTCAGAGTAGCGGCGGTGAGCCGGCCGTATCTCCCGGCTCGCCGGCGGAGGCGGCGGGACTCAAAAGCGGAGACACAATCCTGGAGTTCGGAGGACAGAAGATTGACGAGAACAATCCCTTAGCGAGCATGATCGCGAAACACAGGGTGGGCGAGACGGTGTCTATGAAGGTCCTGCGCGGCGCGGAGACACTTACTTTGACCGCGACTCTGGCCAAAAGGCCAGCGGAATAACCCGATTAGCAGTCCAGGATATGGTTTGCTAATCGGCAGTTGTGTGCTATATTTACTTCGTATTTTGTAGCCGACTATGCCTAACTTCCATCGCTTTACCGTCAAGGCCCAGGAGGCCCTCCAGGCCGCGCAGGACTACGCGGCGCAGAAAAACCACGGGGAACTCAAGGCCTTGCACCTGCTTTTCTCTCTCATCCAGGACGATCAGTCCCTGGTTCAGCCGGTTTTAAGCCACAGTGGGATCAACTTGGAAAAGCTCCACCAGGAAGTGGAAAGCCAGATGAGCCGCCTGCCCAAGATCGTCGCTGGTTCCAATGTCGGCCAACTGTACTTGTCCCAGGAACTGATGCGGGTTTTGGATCAGTCGGCCAAGATCGCCGCCGGTCAGAAAGACGAATTCATTTCCTGCGAGCACCTGCTTTTGGGGCTATTGGATGTGCCTTCCGCCGCCCAGAGGATCCTCGCGGAGTTCGGCCTGCGCCGGGACTCCGCCATCCGGGCGCTCGCCCAGTTGCGGGGCTCGGTGCGGGTGACCGACGAGACCCCGGAGACCAAATTCCAGGTTTTAGAAAAGTATGCGGTGAACCTCACCGACAAGGCGCGGGCGGGCGAGCTGGACCCGGTCGTCGGCCGGGAGGACGAACTGCGGCGGATGATCCAGGTTCTCTCGCGTCGGACCAAGAACAATCCCGTTTTGATCGGCGAGCCCGGCGTGGGCAAGACTGCGATCGTGGAAGGTCTCGCGCAAAAGATAATCTCCGGCGACGTACCCGAACCCTTGAAAGACAAGCAGGTCTTGATGCTGGATTTGGGGTCGCTCATCGCCGGCACCAAGTTCCGGGGCGAATTTGAGGATCGCTTGAAGGCCTTTATCAAAGAGGTTAAGAACGCCGCCGGCCGGCTTATCCTCTTTATTGACGAGATACATACTATCGTCGGCGCGGGTGCGGCGGAAGGCGCGGTGGATGCGTCCAACCTATTGAAACCCGCTCTTGCCCGGGGCGAGCTGCACGCAATCGGCGCGACAACGATAAGGGAATACCAGCGCTACATAGAGAAAGATCCGGCTCTGGAGCGCCGGTTCCAGCCGATCGTGGTAGAGGAGCCGTCCATTGAGGATTCCGTCGCCATCCTCCGCGGCCTTAAAGAAAAGTACGAGATCCACCATGGCCTGCGGATCTCGGATGAAGCGATCGTCGCGGCGGTGAACCTCTCCGCGCGCTATATCACCGATAGATACTTGCCGGACAAGGCGGTGGACCTGATCGACGAGGCGGCGGCCGCCCGGCGGCTGGAGTCGGAAAGTTTGCCGGCGGAGATCGGACGCCTGCGCAAAGAGATCACCCGTTTGGAGGTGGAACGCCAGGCGCTTGCGAAGGATAATAAAAAGGAGAAGACCATTCTCCGGATCGGAGAGATAGACAAGAAATTAGCGGAGCTCAAGGAGGAAAACGATGAACTTTCTTCGCGCTGGAGTGAAGAGAAAATGAAGTTTGAGACCCTGCACCAGTTCCGGCAGAAAGTGGAAAACCTGAAGCGGGAAGTGGAAGTTGCGGAACGGGAGGGTAACCTGGAACGGGTGGCGGAGATCGTCTACGGCATCCTGCCGAAGGCCGAGAAGGAGTACGAACAATATGAGAGACGCCATTTCAAAAATGGGGCAAGAGACAAGGGGCAAGAGACAAGGTTCTTGAAAGAGTCGGTGGGCGAGGAAGACGTCGCGGCGATCGTCTCCGGCTGGACCGGCATACCGCTCGTCCGGATGCTGGAGTCGGAGAGCGAGAAACTCACGAAGATAGAAAATGTCTTGACCTCGCGGGTAGTGGGGCAGGGCGAAGCGATCAAGGCGGTAGCGTCCGCCTTGCGCCGGGCGCGGGCGGGGCTCTCCGATCCCCAGAAACCCCTGGGTTCCTTTATGTTCCTCGGTCCCACCGGCGTGGGTAAGACCGAACTTGCCCGGGCGCTTTCGGAATTTATGTTCAACGACGAGAAGGCGCTGGTGCGGATAGATATGTCGGAATATATGGAGCGGCACGCCACTTCCCGGCTCATCGGCTCGCCGCCGGGATACGTCGGCTACGAAGAGGGCGGGCAGCTGACCGAGGTTGTGCGCCACCGGCCGTATTCTCTCATCCTTTTTGACGAGATAGAGAAGGCGCACCCGGAGGTGTTCAATCTTTTGCTCCAAATTTTGGACAACGGGCGGCTGACCGACGGCAAGGGCAAAACCGTGAACTTCCGGAACTGCATCATTATAATGACCTCCAACGTCGGCAGTCAGTATTTGCGCTCCACCGCCCGCCTGGGTTTCTCCGCAGAAGAGGGCGGGAAAGCGGAAGAAGAGGGCTACAAGGACAAGGTGATGGAGGCCTTGCGCAAGAGTTTCCGGCCGGAATTCCTGAACCGGATAGACGAGATAACCGTGTTCAACCCTTTGAAAGAGGCAGACATTGAGAAGATCGTGGACATCCAGCTCGGACTCATTGAAAAGCGGCTCACGGAACACCGCATCCAGATCGCAATAGACCCGGCGGCGAGGAAGTTCCTGGCGCGGGAGGGATTTGACGCGGAGTTCGGCGCACGCCCCTTGAAGCGCCTGATGCAAAAAGTTATTCTGGACAAACTGGCCGATAGGATAATCCGCGGGGAACTAAAAGATGGCGGCAAAGTTAAAGTTAACTTCAAGAACAATTCCCTGGTCTTTACTGGTTAAGGCGCTGGCTCTTGCCGCCGTTTGGCTCGCCCTGCCTTACTGGTTATTTCTCCTCTTAGCTCTTGGTTTTTATTTCGTTCCGTTCTTTGAGCCGCGACGGCTCCTCTTGCCCTTCGGGCTCTTTCTTATTTTTGCCGCAATCCTGCCTCATACGATCTACTTCGCACTCGCGGCCGCGCTTGTATTCTTTCTTATCTTAGGGATCAAAAATCTGGTGCTAATTAACCGCGCCGCCGCATACGAGACGCTCTTCTTTGTTTTCTTCTTCCTCACAGTCCTCGGTTTCTTCAGCCGCCTTGAAAGCCCGTCGGGCCAGATATTCCTAACTTCCACAGCCGTGGCTTTGATCTTTGCACTGCTTTTGAAGAATCTTTTGCATTTTTCTCCGGAATTTCTGGCTTTGGCCCGCCGGGAGAAATTTGTCCTCGTCGGCCTCGCTGGAATCATTATTTGGCAGTGGCTCCTCGCGATTCTCTTCTTGCCGATGAACCGTTTTTACCAGACGGCGCTCGTGTTCCTGGGAGGAGTGGTCATTGCGGAACTCCTTTTTGCCTACGCGAGCAATTCCTTGGAAAAGAGGAAAATACTCACTTACTTCTCGGTTTTCTTTGCCGTGGTCGCAGTGATACTGGCTGCCAACCCATGGAAAATTTAAGGTCATCGCAAGACCTTAGAATTTCAAAGTTGGTTTTGCCGGTGGCGGGCCTGGGAACGCGCCTGCGCCCCTTAACTCTCACTACTCCCAAGAACCTTATCCCGGTCGCAGGTAAGCCGCTTTTGGAATACGCCCTGGATGAGGCGGTCCCGGCTGGTATAAAAGAGGTCGTTCTGGTGATCAGTCCGGAGCATAAAGCGCAATATGAGGAGTATCTTGTCTCGGCGAGACAGAAATACCCGCAGCTTAATTTCCATATCCGGGTTCAGGAGAAGCCGTGGGGCCACGGCCACGCGGTTTTGCAGGCGGCGGACGTGGTAGACGATGAGCCGTTCCTTGTGCGTTTCTGCGACGACATCATCGTCGGAGGAAATCCTGTGATAAGAACTTTGATCCGGATTTTTGAAGAGCGTAGTGCGCCAGTCGTCCTCCTAGAGCGGGTTCCGAAAAGCGAAGTCGGCCGCTACGGAGTGGTCAAAGCCGAAGAGATCCAAACCAACCCCAAAATTTTCCGGATCAGCGATTTTGTGGAAAAGCCCAAGCCGGAGGAGGCGCCATCCGATCTTATAGTCATCGGCGGCTACGCGCTCACCCCGGAAGTGATGTCCGGCTTGAAGCGTCTGGAGAAGAACATGCGCCGGGAAAACGACTCCTTGCTCCTCACCGACCCGATAGTAGAGATGCTGAAGAAGCCGGTCTACCCCGTTAGAAGTTGCGCTCATGCCTTCGGCATGAGTCCCTCTGGGACCGCTGGCGCGGCTACTTCTAACGGGGTCTACGGCTGGGAATTTGACGGCAAGCGGTTGGATTGCGGGACGCTCACGGGGCTAAAAGCGGCGGAGGAGTGGATATCATTGCGAGGGAGCAAGTGAGTTGTCATTGCGAGGTGCGGAGCGCCGCGGCAATCTCTCCGTGGGATTGCTTCGGGGACTTCGTCCCCTCGCAATGACGTATAATGAAGTTGTGCCCCGCCAGTACTGCGTCTACATTATGACGAACAAGACAAACACAGTGTTGTACATTGGTGTTACCAATAACTTGAAAAAGAGAATCTATGAGCACAAGCATAAGCTTGTTCCGGGTTTCACCAGCAGATACAACGTTACGAAGCTCGTTTACTATGAGGTGTACGATACTCCGTACAACGCTATCCAGCGAGAAAAACAGATAAAGGCAGGTTCCCGCGCAAAGAAATTGGCTCTTATTAAAAGCGTGAACCCTGGGTTCAGCGATTTGTACGAAACAATTTGAGATCGCCACGCTTCACTCGCGACGACGTTTGAGATCGCCGCCCGCCACGGTTTCGCCTCGCGGTCGCGATGACTCCGTGTCATTGCGAGGGAGCGTAGCGACCGAAGCAATCTCTAGAAGCAATCTCTAGAGGTTGCCACGCCCCGACAAAATGTCGGGGCTCGCAACGACACTCCTTTTGTTGTCATTGCGAGGCCGAAGGCCGAAGCAATCTCAATTTTTGACATTCCCAACTGCTTTTACTAATATTTTCCCCATATGACCCCGCAGTCGTTCCAGGAATTCCTGGCCAAGAAGTCCTACGAAGTAAGCTACGCCGTTTTTCGTCTCTCCGGACGGCTGGATGCGAAGTCGGAACTGCGAAGCGCCCTGGAAGCAAATGCCACCCAAATGCTCCAGGCGGCAGTGAGGGACGACACTACGGCCGTTTCCAAGGACGCCAGGGTTTTGGAATACCTCCTCCGCCTGGGCGGGGACTCCGGGATTTTGAATCCCGGCCATGTGGATGTCGTGGTGAATGAACTTGCCGGCCTGGAAGCGGCCATAGCCACACAACAATTCAATCTGCAAGTCAATCTGCAAAATGAGCTTCAATCTGCAATTCAGACCACAATTCAATCTGCAAGTCAATCTGCAATTGCGGACTACGGCACAGAGAGTGAGGTAATAATTGAGGAAAATAGCGGCGAAGACGGGGAGGAGCGGCAAGAATCCATCCTGCAATTCATCCTGCAATCCGGCCCGACAGGTTGCAGGTTCAAGGACATATTTGACGGTTTAGGGGGTAGGTTTGATGAGCTGGGAGAGAGGACGGTGAGATATGACCTTCAGGAGCTTATAGGGCGGGGGGTCATTGAAAAATATGGCCCCGGGGGCGCCTATACCTATTACCGCGCTAAAGCGTAACCCAGGCGTAACCTTGCCACCCCTCCCGCGTTATCCACATTGAGTCCATAGGACTTTTGAGTAAAATAGACATAGGTTCGGAGTGAGGCCGAACGACGTTATTTTGCCGCCTCGCTCCCAAGAGCGAGTTTTTTAACGCCAATGGCAAAAAAGAAAGAAGTTACATTGAACGATTTAGCGCTTATGGTGGGGCGCGGCTTCGCCGCTATGGACAAGCGCTTTGACGCTATCGAGAAACGTTTAGATGCTATTGAGAAGAGATTGTTTCTCCTGGAACAGAGGGTCGCAAAGATCGAGAAAGACGTTTTGGAGGACTATGGAAACCGGATAGGAATTTTGGAGTCGAAAATCAGGATGTTAGAGATGCGTTATTCAAAATAGATACCAAGGGTCTTGTTGCTGAACTGCCCTACCGGTCGAACCTCACTCAACCGGAAGGCGGGTCGATAGTTAGCAAAGGATCTTCCCAGAAAAAAAGTCAAAAAAACAACACAGCAAAACAGTAATTCAGACACAATGAGTAACAGAAAGAAATTCGCTGCAGCGGCGCTTTCTGCCGTAATGGCGGTGGCGTTCGTTGCAACTCCTGCTGGTGCTCAATCCGTGGCTGATCTGCAAGCGCAAATCGCGGCTCTCTTGGCCCAGATAACTGCTCTTCAGGCGCAGCTTAACGCCCAAACGGGCGGCGGCGCTTCTGCGGCATGCTCCTTTACTCGCGACCTCACCGTGGGTTCTACGGGCAATGACGTGAAGTGTCTGCAGCAGTACCTGAACGGCGCTGGCTACCAGGTGTCCGCGAGCGGCGCCGGTTCTCCCGGCAGCGAGACGACCACCTTTGGCCCCGCCACTAAAGCGGCTTTGACCAAGTGGCAGTCCGCGAGCGGCGTTTCTCCGGCGTCCGGTTACTTCGGTCCGATCTCTCGGGCTAAGTACACATCTCTAGCTGGCGGCACCGGCGGCACCCAGACGGGTGGCACGCAGGTTCCAGCTCCGGCTTCCGGCCTTGCAGTATCTTTGGCTCCGGATTCTCCCACTGGCAGCGTTGTCGCCGGTGCGGGTCAGGTGAACGCAATGAAGTTCCGCTTGACCGCCGGCACCTCCGGTTCTGCGACCGTGACCGAACTTAAATTCACCAAAGTCGGTGTGGTTAGCGACACCTTGATCAATAACCTCTACCTGGCGGGTGAAGACGGCTCGGTCATCGCGCAGTACTCGTCCCTCTCCAACGGCATAGGCACATTCTCCGGTTTGTCTTTGGACATTTCGGCCGGGATGACCAAGGCCTACACTCTGCGGATGGACATCGCTAAGGCCGCTAACCCTGGCAACAGCATAGCCTGGCAGTTGGCCTCCGGCGGCGTGACCGCGGGTTCTGCGACCGTTACCGGCCTTCCGGTTTCGTCCAACACCCTGACCGTCACGACCGTCACCAACCCGGAAATCGCGTCTGCGAAATTTGACTTCCAGTCCGTCGGCAACACGATAGATGCGGGCACTTCCGCAGCCCTCGTGTCCAACGCGACTGTGAACGTCCAGCAGAGCGCAGTTGATCTCCGAAGCATCAAGTACACTGTGGTCGGTTCGGCGAACGTGGCTGATCTGCGGAACATCAAGCTGTCTTTGAACGGCACGCAGATCGGCTCCACCGTTTCCGCTCCGAACTCCTCGGGTGCGGTTGTCTTCGATATGTCCGCCTCTCCGGCGAGAATGCCCACCGGCAACAACACCCTGCAGGTGTCGGCCGACATTATGGGCAGTCCGAACCGGACGATGGACTGGACGGTCCTGCGGCCGTACGACGTGTACCTGGTTGATACCCAGTACAACACCGGTATCTCCCCGAGCTTCGCCGACACCACTTCTGGCTCCATCAGCATCAACAAGGGCCAGATCACGGTTCAGCTCGCGTCCGACACTCCGACCGGGAACGTCGCTGTCGGCGTCTCCGGCGTGACGTTGGCGAAATTCACCATCTACGCCTCGGGCGAAGCGGTTAAGGTTAAATTCCTTCCGGTTCAGCTGACCGCGTCGATGGGCGGCTCAGTCAACGCCATCTCCGATGACTTGAGAAATATCAGGATCACCGACGATGCGGGCAATCAGGTGGGTAACACCGTCTCTACGCCCAGCGGCACTTGGAGCACAACCTCCAATGCAACTTCGACCATTGACTTCGGCACTTCGTCTTCGCCGATCAACTATGTAGTTCCGGCGAACACGACCCGGGTCTTGTCCCTAAAGGTGGACATCCAGAGCGGTTCTGACCTCTCGTCTATCTTGGGCGGGTTGCATAGCAAGACCTCGGATGGCACGACTGTCGCGGACAATTTGGAAGGCCAGATTTCCTTCCAGACCGCCACCTCCGGCCCGGCGCAGGGTTCAACTCTCACGGTAGTATCCCAGCCGCTCTCGGTTGCGGTGAACAGCGCCTACACGTCCCCGACCCTGGTCGCCGGTCAGACCGGAGCCAAGATCGGTTCCTACGTCTTTACCGCTTCTTCGGCGGAAGGCGCAAAGATCTCGGCGGTAAGCGTTACGGTTCCGGACGCGATAGACGCGAAGATCCAGAACCTGAAACTGATGGTCGGTTCCACCCAGTTCGGCACCACCCGGGCGACGGTGAACACGGGCAACTCGAGTGATGCGGTTGTCCAATTCTCCGGTTCCAGCCCGCTTACCGTCGCTGCTGGTCAGTCGCTCACGGTTGATGTCTACGCGGACATCATCAACGGCTCGACTGACAGCGGCACGAACTGGACCAGTTTGGCTACCGGCAGTGTGACCGCAACGGGGGCGACGTCCAACAGCGCCCTTACGGTCGGCGGCTTGGCGGCCACCGGTCAGAACGTGGCGCTTGCGTCCACCCGGACCCTTACCGTGGCGCAGGACTCCGCCACCTCTCCGTCCAAGTTCGTCGTGATGAGCTCTTCCGGCAATTCGCTCTTCAAGGTGCGTTTGACCGCGGACAACGTGGAGGACGTCAAGATCACGGACATAACCTTCCGTGACACCTTCACTTCGACCGGCGGCATCGCGTCCTTGAGTAACTTGGAACTCTACGACAGCGGCACGAGAGTGGGCGGTCCTTTGCCCCTCACGGTTGCTTCCGGCGCGACGACTGGCACCGTAACCTTCAGCTTCTCCACGCCGATAGTCGTCACGAAGAGCACGTCTAAGACGATCGAGCTTCGTGGCAACATTCCGACGTATGAAGCCGGTGCGGTTTCCGGTTCCGTGCATAACCTTGGCATCCCGACCACCGCTTCGGTTGTCGCTTTGGGCAAGGACTCCAACGGTTCTGTGACCGTCTCTGGCACGCCGAACTCCAACACGTCCACCGTCGCGCGGACCAAACTGACCTTGGCCTCGGCCCTTCTGGGCTCGTCCTCGAACAGGACCCGGGCCGCGGTTGACGACATCGCAACCATGACCTTCACCGCTGACGCTGGCTACCAGGCCACGGTGAGCACGGTGACCTTGAAGTTCTCCGGTCTCGCGGTGTCTAACGGCACCTCGTTCTCCGCGAGCTTGATTGACGCGGATACGAATGCCACCTGGGGTTCGTCCGCGGCCTCCGGTACGGTTACCGGCGGCGCGGGCAACTCCAAATCGGTCAGCTTCTTCCCGAACTATGTCTTGAGCGCCGGCGCGTCCAAGAGCGTCAAAGTCCGGGTTGACTCCTCCGGCTTCTTCGATGCCTCTACCCAGGGCTCGCAATCGCTCTCCGTCATAGTGAATTCGGAAGGCGACCTCACCTGGAGCGACGGCACGACCAGCTTCAACCTGGAGGCGACCGTGGTTCCGTTCACCGTCGTGAACGTGTCCTACGAGTAATACTTGAGGTTGCTCTAGGAATCTAAAACCGCCCCTCGGGGCGGTTTTGGATTTTAAGGGGAATTCGGCTATAATCGGCGGGATGTCTTCCGGTAATTTCTTAATCAAAGTTGTTCGTTGGGGACTATACGCCGCGCTCTTCACGCCGTTCATCTTCGCCCGGCCGTTTATGTTCCCGATGGTCACTCTCAAGGTATTCGGATTTAACATACTCGTTGAGCTCATCTTCGCGGCGTGGCTTTTGTACGTCATTGCGAGGAGCGGAGCGACGAAGCAATCTCAAGAGGTTGCTTCGCCCCGGCAAGACGCCGGGGCTCGCAACGACAAAAACCGTAGCTTCGCGCTGACCCGCGTTTCCCTCGCGGTTCTTGCACTCCTTGCAGTGCTTCTCATAACCGCCGCAACCGGCGTGAACTTTTCCCGCAGTTTCTGGTCCACCCAGGAACGGGGGATAGGCGTTTTCTCCCTCCTGCATTTCGGCGCCTTGTTTTTGGTCCTTTCGGATTTCATCCGGCGCGGGTTTGTGAACCTGGAATCGTATCTCAAAGTCGCTCTTATTGCAGGGCTGGGCCTCGCTGCGGGCGCGGTTTGGGAAGTGTTTTGGCCGCAGACATTCCTCTTTTCGTCCGGAAGCTCCCGCGCCGGAAGTTTCCTCGGCAACCCGACTTATCTCGCAAGCTACCTCCTGCTTCAGGTTTTCATTGCACTCTGGTTCGCGGCTCGCGCGGCGCAATTCAGAGGCAAGGCGCTGTGGCTCGGCCTCGCGATCATTAACTCGGCGATAATCGTGTTTCTCACCCAGACCCGGGGCGCGATCGTCGGCTTGGGCGCAGGCGTGCTTTTCCTCCTGGCGTGGTTTGCCTTTTCTAAAAGGACTGTCATTGCGAGCGAAGCGAAGCAATCTCAAGAGATTGCTTCGTCGGTTTCACCTCCTCGCAACGACGTTGGGCGTCGGCTCGCGATGACAGCACGCGTTTTGCTTGTGCTCGTACTTCTCTTCGCCGCGGTCTTCTGGTTCACCCGCACGGCGTCCGTGTGGCAGGAGATACCTGGCGTGAGCCGGATTGCCTCGCTTGCATCCGGGAACTGGGACGTCGGGCCGCGTATTTTATCCTGGCAGGTTGCCTGGAAATCATTCCTAGATCGGCCCCTCTCCGGCTGGGGTTTTGAGAACTTCAAGTACGCGATGGACAGGAATTTTGCGCCGCCCCTTTTCCGCTACGGTTTCGGGGAGACCTACTGGGACAAGCCGCACAACATTTTTCTGGAATATCTGGTGGCAGGCGGCGTTCTGGGCATCGCGGCGTTCCTATGGCTTTTTTGGACGGCTTTCCGCTCCGTCCGGCTTTTGCCCTACGGCGTTTTCTTCGCCGCCGCGCTTGCGGCGCATCTCGTCTCCAATGCGTTTGTCTTTGATACCTTCGGGAGTTATCTGATGTTATTCGTCGTCCTCGCCGCCGCGGATTCGGTTGCGCCACCGCTTGCCTTGCGGTGGCCTGTCATTGCGAGGCAGGGGGGCAGTGTCATTGCGACCGCGAGGCAGAGCCGTGGCGGGAAGCAATCTCTTGAGATTGCTTCGTCGGTTTCACCTCCTCGCAATGACACTGTGAGGCAGCTCGCGACGACAAAAATTTTACCAGCGGCGATAGTTCTCGCCGCGCTTACACTTATTGCGTGGAACGTTAATATTCTCTACGCCAACAACCGCCACTACTGGGGCGCGAACTATTTTGTGAACGACCTGC
>CAYPDQ010000003.1:23731-54408 GCA_964409535.1 uncultured Candidatus Saccharibacteria bacterium
CTCTACGCCAACAACCGCCACTACTGGGGCGCGAACTATTTTGTGAACGACCTGCCGGAAGAGGCGCTCCAATCCTTCCGCAGATCGCTCAACGCTCCATTCAACCCCTACGTGAACGCCACCCGCCGGGATTTCGGAGACCTCGTCACCCAGATGTACGTGAAGAAAAAACTTCCGGAGCCGGAGAAAAATCTCCCCTGGGCGGTCGGCGAAGTGGACAAAGCGATCGGCGACGACCCGAACGATTACTACTTGTACCTGACGCTCGCGGATATGACGGTCAATTTCTACGAATTGAATCCGCGCCAGCTCCTCTCCGTCGGCCAGGCGGCGATAGATAAAGCGATAGAGTTGTCCAACCGCCAGCAGAATTATTACGTCAAAGCTAAGCTGCATCTCATCCTGAACGAGGACAAAGAAGCAGTCGCGGCGATGGATAAGGCGGTAGCGTTGGATCCGCAGATCGGCGATCCGCGCTTCTACTACGCCTTGACCCTGTTTGAGGTTGGCGACGCGCAAAAGGGATTTGCGGAGTTGAAGACCGCGGAAGAACTTGGGCGGCTTCCGGAGACAGCGGAGGAAGCGCGCATCGTCGCGAACTACTACGGCGACGCGCAGGATTGGGAAAGATCCGTTTTCTGGTACAAGATCGCCATAACCAAGGAGCCATCCGACAACGAAGCGCGCTTGAAGCTCGGCCTGGTTTACTATATGAGCGGCAGGCGGGAATTGGCCAAAGAGGAAATTATGAAGGTGATGCAAAAAGAGGATCTTAAAAAGAGTCCGGCCTACGAGCTGCTTCTCCCGATACTCCGGGATTTGGGACTGGAGCCGTGATTTTGCGTTTACCCCCCGTTTTTGCTACAATATGGCCAATAACCCACAAAAGGTCGAGGTAATTCCAGGGAGAACAACAAAATGACCAAAGACGGATTGGTTGAGGCGGTAATGAAGGCCGCGGGAATGGAAACCAAAGCGGCAGCGGGCCGGGCAGTGGAAGCGGTTTTTGACACCATTCAGAAGACCATGTCCCGGGGCGAGGATGTCGCGATTACCGGTTTCGGCACCTTCAGGGTTGCGAAGCGGGCGGCTCGGGAAGGCAGAAACCCCAAGACCGGAGAGAAGATCCAGATCCCGGCATCGGTTAAACCCAAGTTCCGCGCAGGCAAGTCCTTGAAGGAAGCGGTATTGTAAATTGGCCTGCCGGCAGGCAGGTCTAGACCAAACCAAAAGTCCTCCGAGTCGCTCGGAGGATTTTTGGTATTGCTCGCCCTGACGGTTCGTCGGGGTCGGTGTGGTTTTGCTCCAGCGGCAAAACTCACCTGTGTCTCGGCCAGCCGATCCGCCCTAGGCGGAACCAAGCCCGACTCGGCCTGCGACACACCCCGCCGAACCGCCAGGCCTCGCTTACCCAACGCGCAGGCCTTCGCCCGGAGGAGGCGCTATCGGAGGCCAAATCTACATTGGTTTGTGATATGGGGAAATCAGGGATCGTGGGACTGCACGAGAAGCAGGATAGCAACCGCGCCAAGGAGAGTAAGATGATTTGGCCGAGATGCAGGCGCGGTTTTCTGCTCTACGAAAACCGACGCCGGGCCTCCGAGGGCGAAGGCCGGAGCGCTACAAGGGCAGGATCTTCTTGACCGCCTGGCTCAAGTCCAGGAAGTTCTTGTATGTTTGGGAGAGCGCTTCCAGCGAGATTTTAAGCGAAGAAGCGATCTCCTCCTGCGGGCGATAGTTCTTTATATCCTGGAGCGCACGGCGATGAAGATCACCCGCGTTCCTTAAACTCGCTTCGCTTTTTTCGTACATGCTTCGGATATCGTCGTTTTCCAAAAGCTTGAGGAGCCGCACCGTCTTGGTTATTTCTTCCAGGCGTTTGCCGGCGGTCTCAAAGAGAGTTTGGTTCCCGTTCCAGATCTTCAAGTTGTTCGCCTCATCTTCTACCTGCGCGTAGGCGTTATCTTTCCAATTCTTCAGTTCCCGCGCCGTATTCTTCGTGCCCTGGATGCCCAGGTTTTGGATCTGGCCCTTCTGCCGCTCCAGGTAGCCGCGCGCGTTTTGAATGTTGGAAATCACTTCTTGTTTCACTCCTGCCGCATCCGCCCTGTTCGGCAGGCCCTCCACTCCGGCTTTCAGTTCATCCGTCTCGGTTATGACGCAATCAATGGCGGAGTTGAGCAATTCTTTCCGGGCTTGCAACTCCATCCGCAGATTTTCCAGGTAATCCAAAGCTGGAACAGCTTGGATTTCCGCGAGCTTGTTTGCGCTTGCGCTTAAGTCGCACCCCGCAGCGCGAGCCGCGATGGGCGAGAAAACAAAAAAAGCGATCAGTAAAAGGGTTGTTTTGGCGTAAGTCATAGACAAAAACTCAAAACTCTAAATTCTAAACTCTAAAAAATTCAAAGGTTAAAGGTTTAAGGTAGGGTTTATTCCGCGAGTATGTCCAGGGCTTCGTCCACGCCTACTTTCTCTTCGGTGGAAGTGGCCTCGGTTGCCGTGGTTTCCGGGGCTCGGATTGCCCTCACCGTGCTCTCCGCCGCGGCGCCGGGGGCTTTCTCCGGATAAGCCAAATTGGTCAATTGTATCTGAATGTCAACCGCTTCCGCCTCCGCCTGCAAGCTTGCCGGGTCCAAACTGCCCAGGCGGAAAGGCGAGATGAGTTTCCAGGCGGAAAAGCCGCCGATAATGACTATTAAAAGTACGGCGGTAAGCGCTATCGCCGAGCCGAATTGGAAACTTGTGACCAGTACCCGCCAGGGGCTAAGTGGTTTTTGGGTTATCGGCGCCGTGACGAGCAAGCTCCGGGAACGCCGGGTATAACCCGAGTCCGGGGTTATGCTCTGTAGGCGCTTAAGTTTTTGAATAATTTTATCTTCCATGTTTCGTTCCGTGCTTCACGCTTCACGTTCCAGGAATTTCTTCAGTTGTTTCAGTGCGCGATGCTGGAGCAATTTTACCGCGCCTTCCGATTTGCCCAATGTGCCCGCAACTTCTTTTATCGCCAGCTCCTCCACGAACCGCAGAATGATCACGTCCTGATATCCCGGCTTAAGTTCCTTGATCGCCGCCTGGAGCTTTTCCAGCTCCAGTTTCCCGCCCGCTTCCGCCTCCGGATTTTCACGGGCGATCACGTCCTCTTCCGCTTCTTGGAGAGGCAGGTTGCTCTTCCGCGTGCGGTAGTAGTCAATGATCTGGTTCCTGGCTATCTGGTACAGCCAGGAGGAAAAGGGGTGGCCCAGATCCTTGTAGTTTTTGATGTGCTTCAGGGCGTGGAGAAACACCTGGTGGGTGAGGTCCTCGGCTTCCTCACGCCGGCCGGTTTTGAGCATTACGAACCGGTATATTTGCGGCTGGTAATGATCATAAAGCAGGCCGAAAGCCGAGGCCTCGCCCTTGACGGCGCTTACGATAATCTTGTCTTCGCCATCTAACATAGAAAACGAAAGGCGTACCTACAAGTTACGCCTTTAAAATATTGTAGCATTTTATGTTAAAATACGGAAGATGGAGATAAATCCCGTTAGAAGTAATAAACCGGAGGTTTATGCCGATGCGCAAGCGCATCGGACTTCTAACGGGATAAATTGGTCCGCACCGGAGTACGAATACCGCCCGAAAAGCGTCTCCTGGTTCTGGCTCACAATAATTGTCGCGGTGTTGATCCTCGCGCTCGCGGTCTGGCAGAAGAATTTTCTTTTCGGATTTTTCGTGGTGGTTGCGGAGGTTCTTCTCCTCGTTTGGGGGAACCGCGAACCGCGGGAAGTTCATTTTTCCGTTTCCGGCAAGGGATTGACCGTGGACGGGAAAAAATTCTATGCTTGGAGCGAAATAGAGAATTGGAGCGCAGACGAGCCCGGAGAATTGGAGCACGGCGACATAGTTCTGAACTTCAAGGGTCGTCTCCGCCCGAACGTCCGGATACTTGTTCCGAAAGAGAAGTTCGCGGAGACCAGAGGAGCGTTTGCGGAGAAGCTGCCGGAGGTGGAGCGGGAAGAGTCGGTGATAGATTCGCTGGAAAGGTTCTTGAGATTTTGAGATGGGGATAGGGCCTTGCCCTCGTCGTTCAACGGATAGGACGCGAGCTTGCGGAGCTCGTAATCGGGGTTCGATTCCTCGCGGGGGCACAAGAAGATGGATTTAAGTCCCAGGATAAAATTCGCTTTTGTGATTCTTCTCGCAATATTGGCCGGGCTGGTCATCGCTTCTTTTTTTCTGGATCCATTCTTGTCTCGATACGAGAACGGCGCTCCGGCGCCGCAGTTCATTGGCCCGACCGGCAGCCCGTCCGTCACCGGCCCCTCCGAACCCCCGCCGCGGTATTAACCGGTTCCGAACTGTACCGACATTGTGGTACAATATAAGTCGTGAACAGGAGTTCGATAAGCGTCTTGCTGCGGGAGCGTATCTTTGAGTTGCGACGCAGACATAAAAGCTATCGGGAGATAGCGGATATCCTTGACGTATCAAAGAGTACAGTCTCTTACTGGCTTGCGGCGAACAAGGAATCGCAATCCGTTAAGGAACTTCTGACGCGCAAGAATAACGCTCGCAATCGGAAGCGTATGCGGAGAATTGCCGCCGCAGCGCAGAAACGTTGGGGTGCCTGGCGGGCTGCGGCCAGGAAAGACGCAAAGAGATCCTTTCCCGAATTTATAAAGAACCCTCTCTTTGTTTCCGGTATAGCAATCTATTGGGGCGAAGGTGATAATAAGCCAGGCAATCCTCTGCGTATGTCAAATACTGATCCGCGGATGATACGGCTTTACAGTAGGTTCCTCAAAAATGTCCTTGATGTACCAGTGAATAAAATCCGCCTAGCCCTGATTCTTTATCCAGACCTTAACGATATGCGTTGTAGAAGATTTTGGACGCGCGTTACTAGTTTGAGGCTCACTAACTTTATCAAGACGCAATACATTCGGGGATATCATCCAACAAAGAGGTTAAAGAATGGCATATGCGTCGTTATAGTTAACAGCCGGGAATTAAAGGAGAAAGTGCTTGTTTGGATTGACCTTTTGTCTAAAAACCATAAAATGTAAGCTGAATTTGTTGAATGCGCGGGCGTAGTACAGTGGTAGTACACCAGATTGCCATTCTGGAGACGGGAGTTCGATTCTCCTCGCCCGCTCCACTACCCTACCTTCGTTGAAGCAATGTCTCGGCGTTTTTATATGCGTATTTTTCCTGTACCGCCGAGTCCAGCTGTCCGACAAAGGCCCGTGAATATTCTTCAAGCAAAGCGTTGATATCCTCATCGTAGTGCCACCGGTACGACCCGCGATCGGTCCCCCACAAGAATTGATTGGGGTGCCTTTCAATCTTGCTTTTCCAGAAGGCAACCTTACTGTCCAGCGTGCTTTGCCAATTTTGCTTGAATTTGGCGATGAAGTCCTGCTTGCCGTTCTGGTCATCCAACAGAGGCCTTCCAATAGCATCCTCGCCGTAGAGCACTATGTCCACACCATAGTGGGCGTTGGGATACTTGTCCAAGAACGTATCGTAGAAAAGATTTGCCGAAGAGAGCGTTTCCGCGCCGTGAAAGATAAACTGGGTATTGGGATAATCGCGCAGCACTTCCTCTATGGCTTGCTGTTGTCCCTCGATCGGGTGAATGTATACCGGCAGGCCGTACTGCCCCGCAATTCCGTAAAGTTCGCGCATCGCCGGGTCATTCGGCTTCACACTCGAATAATGCGGAAGATAAAGCGAGATTTCTCCGTATCCTTTGAATAGCCCCTTGTTTCCGGCGAGAATATTTTCAATCTCCGACGGGACTACGGAATAGCCCGGAAATACCACGTATTCAAGAAAATGGGAGATTGTGCCGGGGAATTGCTGTTCAATGGATTTGATTGATTGCAGCGCCGTTGTCTTCAAGTTCGAAGGTATTCCATAAAACGCGAAGGCGCCTTTTATTCTGTTTTGGTCACCGAAGAGGCACGCAACGTCTTTTTTTGAGATATCCTGATCGAGCACCGGCGCTTCGGGATGGTTGGGAATCTTGAAAAATTGCGGCATATGGAAGTGGGCGTCAAAAAGCTGGCCGGTATAGTAAGGAGTGTTGCTGAACTGCCTTTGGAAAAGAGGTGGATTGCAAGTGGGAGCGGTTGCTGCGGGCGGAGGTGGCGGCGGAGTAACGATTATGGGGGTCTTCGGCTGCTCTTTTGCGGTTTCTTTGGAGGCGGCCGGCGGGATAGTTACTTCGGGCACCTCTGTTGTTTCGGGATTTGGCTGCGTTTCCGTTTCTGTAACTGGTGGAGGCGTTTCCTGAACAACTTGTGCGGGCGCACCTTGTTGTGCCGCTTGCCGATAATACCAATATCCTCCTCCAAGAACGGCAATAGCGATAACGCCAATGATTAGTATTACAAGCTGGGAAAATCCCTTCTTATAACTCATAAGTTTATGATAGCATGTTCTTAATAAAACTCAATCTTTTTCACCAACAAGCTCAAGAGAAAAAGTGTCAAGGAGCAGCTACAAGGTTTAATCTTGTATTATCCGTTTATCATGCCCTTGCGGCCGCGAGCGCAAGAACGCTTCTCGCACCTGCGGCTTTTAGCGCCTCTGCGGCGGCGAGGAAAGTCGCGCCGGAGGTGGTGACATCATCTATTAATACCACTCGCTTGCCCCTGATCTTCTCCGCGTCTTTTACCGCGAAGCAATCTTTGACGTTCTCCGCACGTTTTCGGGAGGAATCCATCTCCGTCTGGGGCTTGGTGTTTTTTGTCCGGACAAAGCACTTGTATTCGAACGACAGCTGGAATTGTTCCGCGAAAGGACGGGCGATTTCCGCGGCTTGGTTGTAGCCCCGAGTACGCTCTCGCGTTTTTCCCAAAGGTATTGGAGTCACGACTTGGTATCCAGAAATGAAGTCAGCGGTTTCCGCGTATTGCATTAGGAGCCGCGCAAGGGGCGCCGCCGCACGCTTTACGCCGTTGAACTTCAAAGCGTGGATCAGATTCTTAACTCTCGGGTCGTCGTAGTCGGTGGCGGCGCCGAGGAGGTATGGGAAAGAGGGGTGACACACGCTCCTTCTGGGGAGTGGTGTCATTGCGAGCCCCGTAGGGGCGAAGCAATCTCTCCCGGAGATCGCCGCGCTCGCTTCGCTCGCTCGCGATGACATGGCGGGAGGGATTCGCGCCTTACAGGCGCCGCAGAAGAGAGTTGCGTGGAGTGGTATCGCCGAGAAACAGGCATCGCATATCGTTTCCCCGGATTCGACGTAAACGCCGCAGTGGAGGCAGAGCGGCGGGAAAACAATATCCAATAGCGACGATATGAATGAAAGCATGTTTACATTATAATGAATAAGCCAATGAAGAATCCTTTCAAGTCATTCAACTTGAGGATCGGCAACCCGTTTCAGGCGTTGAAGCGCCAGGTGGTGCCGCGCTTTTTGGGCGTGGACATCGGTACGACTTCCATAAAGATAGTGGAAGCGGATCAGGGCGAGCGTCTGCCCCGGCTTTTGAACTATGCGATATTGGAGGGCCAGAGTTCTTTGGGCAGAAGCAACCTCGCGTTGCAGACGAGCAGTTTGAAACTTTTTGAGGACGATGCGGTGAACCTCCTCCGGACCGCGGTCGGGAAAATGAAACCCAAAACCACGGACGCGGTGGCGTCCCTTCCGGTCTTCTCCGCTTTCACCACGGTTGTAACCCTGCCGGCGATGAGCGACGCGGAGCTTCAAAAGAATTTGGTCTACCAGGCGAAACAGTACGTTCCCTTGCCGATCTCGGAAGTCGCTCTGGACTGGCTGCGGGTGGGGGAGTACGAAGACGAGAAGGGCGCGAAGCAGCAGCAGATACTCCTCATCTCCGTGCCGCAGGCGGAGATAAAAAAATATCAGGGCATCTTCAAGCAAGCGGGCCTAACTCTCCAGGCGCTGGAAATAGAGCCGCTCTCCACGGTCCGGGCTGCGTCCGGCGCCGACCCAACGCCGACCTTGATCTTGGACATCGGCAACCGCTCCTCCGCGATCGCGATCGCGGAAAAGGGCCAGTTGAAGTACGTCGGCCAGAGCGATTTCGCGGGTGCTTCCCTCACCCAGGCGGTGGCGGGCAGCTTGAACATCAATCCCTTGCGCGCGGAAGAATTGAAGCGGGAAAAGGGCATAAGCGGAACCGGCCCGGATTACGAGTTATCCACAATAATGCTGCCTTTTCTGGATGCTATAATAAGTGAGGTGAAGAGGGTGGAGTTCAACTACGGGTCCCAGTTTCCGGCGGCGGCAAAGATTGAACGAATACTCCTCACGGGCGGGGGAGCGAACCTCCTGGGAATTGAGAAATACTTGAGCCAGGAGTTGGGCCGGCCGGCGGTCAAAGCGAGTCCATTAACCGGCTTTGAGTATCCGTCCGTTCTGGAGCCGCTCGTGAACGAGCTGAATCCGCTCCTCTCGGTCGCCTTGGGCGTGGTGCTCCGGGAATTTGTATAATGCAAAGCGCAAAAATCAAAATGCAAAATTTAGGAATCGTTCGCGAAGCGAACTCGTTAACTTTTAACTTTGATTTTTAAATTTTGAATTATATGGCCTTACCTCCAAAAGTAATAGAGCAACTGGCCCGGGAGCCGGCGCAGACGCCGGGCTGGTCCGGTCGGCTTATGATGTTCGCGGCCACGCTTTTCATTTTGAATCTGGTCGGCTACTTCGGCCTCACCCTCGGTTATTCCAAATATCTTGACGGCCAGATACGGGATGTGGACCGCGAGATCAAAAGCCAGAGCCAGCAGATACCGGAGGAAGAAAGAGGCGCGATCGTCGCTTTCTTTTCCCAGTTGAGCAACCTGCGCCTTATTTTGGACAACCACGTGGCAGCATCTTCTTTCTTTAATCTTTTGGAGACGACCACTCACCGCAATGTCTACTACACCCGCTTGGCGTTCAACTCCGAGAAGGATGAAGCGATCCTGACCGGTATGGCGACTTCGGTTGCGGACGTCACCGAACAGGTGAAAATTTTCCAGGGCCGGACGGAGATTGAGAAAATTTCCCTGGGGAACATAAATAATACCGGAAGCGGCTGGCAGTTCGACGTGACCCTTGGCCTTGCTCCCGACTTCTTGAGTTCAGTAAGCGCGAGTGGCCTGCCTGCGCAGGCAGGCGGGGCGGCTGCGCCGACAAGCACCGCGACCTCGACTCCAACTTCCACTCCGAAACGATGATCCCGTACGAAACCGCAAGCTTATAAATTAACCTCTTATGCCAAAAACAGAACAGTTCACCAAGGTCGGGACAGCGCACAAATACGCGGAAATGCCGTAGGCATTTCCTGTTTCGTACGGGATGAAACAATCCGCTAAAAGATTCATAAGCACGATAGTTTCCCTCTTGCTCCTCGTCGGGGCGTTCGTGGCGTTCTTTTATTTCGTCCAGCCGGCATACCAGGAAGTGGTGGCCTTGAAAGGCCAGCTCACGAGCTTAGAGACCTTCAAGACCGAGCAGGCTGCGGCCTTGAAGGACATCCAGGCCTTGATCGGCGCCTACAACGAGTCCCAGGAGGTGCGGGATACGGTGTCCCTGGCCTTGCCCCTGGATCCGTCCCTTGCGGAAGCGGTGGCGCAGGTGAACGGCCTGGTGGTGAACAATAACCTTAGCGCCCAGTCCTACGGCCTCTCTGCGGTTTCGGAACCGGTCCTTTCGGAGGAGGCCCGGCGCCAACTCGGGACGGAAAGCATCGTCGTCCAGCCCACGAGCCCGATATCTTTTAACCTCCGCCTCTCCGGCAGTTACGGGGATTTCAAAAGATTTCTCACCCAGCTGGAGACGAACGTCCGGGTGTTTGACGTGAAAGCGATAAACATCCAGCCGGCGGGCCAGCCGGGGCAGGATCTCTATTCCTACGACTTAACGGTCGCAACCTACTATCAATATCACCAATAGCGCGAACTTGAAACATGGCTATTGTCGTTGAAACAAAAAGGAATCGGGGAGGGGTTATCGCCTTTGTCATCTGGCTGCTTCTCATAACAATCGTCGTCGCCGGCGCCTATTACGTGTTCTTCAAAAAACCGGAACTCATCTCCGTCCCGACCCCGGAAGGATTTGAAGAGGCCCAGAGGATTTCCAAGATCCGTTTGAACCCGCAGGAAGTTCTGGACAATCCCAAGTTCAAGTCCCTGCGTTCCTATATCACCCCGTCGGAAGCGACGGCTTTCGGCAAGGCGAATCCCTTTTTAGGGAGCGCGGCAGCTCCGAGATAACACCGTGCAAGACGACGAGCTTCTAAAAGAGCTTCAGAATAAAGGACTTCTTGGTTCGGATGTCGCAACCAAACTGAAGCGGGAGGTTTTGCTTTCCGGCCGGACACTGGAAGAACTTCTGTTTGAGAAGCGCCTGGTTGAGGACGCGAAGATCGCGGAACTCAAAAGCCGCCTCTTGAACATTCCGTACCAGAAGGTGGATTTCAACGCGTTTGACCAGAGCGTGACCGATCTCGTCCCGGAAGAGACCGTCCGGACCTACGGGGTGGCGCCCCTCGCGAAGCAAGGCGAACTCCTGGTCGTGGGCATGCTCCATCCGGACGACGTGAAGGCCCAGGAGGCGCTCAAGTTCATAGCTAACCAAAGCCGTCTGAACCTGGGAGTGTATCTCATCTCCTGGGGCGACTGGCAAGAAGTTCTGCGGCGTTATTCTCCGTACAAGTCGAGCGTAGAGGCGGCGGTGCGCGCGCTCAAACTCAAACCCGGCTCGCTCCCCACCGGCCGTCGCATCGTGGCCTTGGAAGAAGCTATGGCCAAGGGCGAGGAAGAGGCGCCGGTAATAAAGATCGTCTCCGACACCTTCACCGAGGCGGTACAGACCCGGGCGTCCGACGTCCACTTCGAGCCGCAGGAGAATTACTTGCGCATCCGCTTCCGGGTCGACGGCGACCTAAAAGAAGCCGCCTCACTTCCCTTGGAGCTCGCCCAGCCGGTCGTCTCCCGGGTGAAGGTGCTCTCCAACCTGAAACTGGACGAAGTTCGCATTCCCCAGGACGGCCGCTTCCGCTCCCGGATATTCAACCGGGAGATCGACTTCCGGGTGTCAACTTTCCCCACCCCGCTCGGGGAAAAAGTGGCAGTGCGGGTTTTGGATTCATCGACCGGCCTCAAAAGTTTGGACGATCTGGGCCTCACCGGCCGCAACCTCCAAACCGTGGAGACGGGCTTAGACAAGCCCTACGGCATGATCCTCATCACCGGCCCCACCGGTTCCGGTAAGACCACGACCTTGTATGCCTTGATGCAGAAGCTCAACAAAGAGGACGTGAACATCGTTAGCTTGGAAGACCCGGTGGAATATTTCATAAGCGGCGTGAACCAGTCCCACGTCCGGCCGGAGATCGGCTACGACTTCGCCTCCGGCCTGCGCCAGATCCTGCGCCAAGACCCGGACGTGATAATGGTGGGCGAAATAAGAGATAACGAAACCGCCTCGCTCGCGGTGCAGGCGGCTTTGACCGGACACATCGTTCTCTCCACCCTCCACACCAACAACTCCATCGGTGTCATTCCGCGGCTCCTGGATATGAAAGTGGAGCCCTTTCTCCTGCCGGTATCGCTTAACCTCATGGTCTCCCAGCGCCTGGTCGGGCTCCTGTGCGACAACTGCAAGAAACCGGAGGAAGCGCCGGCGGCGATGGTCAAACTCATTGAACAGGCACTCCAAAATCTGCCTGCGGAAGTTGTGTCCCAGTACAAGAAACCGTACCAGATCTACCACGCCCCCGGCTGCCCCAAGTGCAAGGGCCGGGGAGTGATCGGCAGGATCGCCGTCTTTGAGGTTTTGGAAATGACCCCAGGGGTGGCGGAAGCGATAGAGACCGGGCCGACTTTGCAGAAACTTTTGAAGGAAGCCAAGGAGCAGGGAATGGTCGACTTGCGCCAGGATGGAGTGGTGAAGGCCCTGCAGGGCCTGGTGTCGATGGAGGAGGTTTTGAGGAGCACGGAAGAAGTGTGATAAGCTTTAGCTATGCCCGACTACTCCGAGCAACTGAAGAATCTCCTCATAACCACCGCCAAGGAAAACGCCTCCGACTTGCACATCGCGGTCGGGCGGCGCCCGACTTTGCGGGTGGACGGCGTTTTGGTTCCGCTTCAAAAAGAACCGGTTTTGACGCCGGAGGCGGCGGAGGGGCTCACAAACGCGATGTTCACGCCGGAGCAGAAAGATAAATTCCTGAAGAACCGGCAGGTAGACCTGGCGTACAGTTTTGAAGACAAAGCCCGTTTCCGGGTGAATGCCTACTATCAACGCGGCTACATCGCCGCGGCTCTGCGGCTCATTCCCGCGAGGATACGGACGGTGGAAGAGCTGAATCTGCCGCCGATCCTCCACGATCTCGCCAAACTCTCCCAGGGATTCGTGCTCGTGGTCGGCCCAGCCGGCCACGGCAAGTCCACCGCGCTCGCGGCGATCCTGGATGAGGTGAACCATACCCGCCCGGACCACATCATCACCATTGAAGACCCGATCGAGTATCTCTTCACCCAGGATCGGGGCATCATTTCCCAGCGGGAGGTCGGCGCAGATGTCCCGACTTTCCACGCCGGGTTGCGCACCATTCTGCGTCAGGACCCGGATGTGATAATGATAGGCGAAATGCGCGATCCCATCTCCATCGCGACCGCGATGACTTCCGCCGAGACCGGCCATTTAGTGTTCAGTACCCTCCACACCAACTCCGCCTCCCAGACCATTGACCGGATCATTGACTCCTTCCCGGCGGAGCAGCAGGGCCAGGTCATCTCCCAGCTCGCAGCGACTTTGGTCGCGATCATCTCCTTGCGTCTCCTGCCCCGGACCTCCGGCGGGCGCATCCCGGCGGCGGAGATAATGATCATGAACCCCGCCATCCGCAATCTCATCCGAGAGCGGAAGTCCTACCAGATAGATCTGGTGATCGAGACCAGCTTGCAGGAAGGAATGATCACCTTGAACCGCTCTTTGGCGAACCTCGTCAAAAACAAGGAAGTGTCTTTGGAGAACGCGGAGCTCTACTCCATTAACCCGGCGGAGCTGAGGATACTTTTGGAACGCATTTAATAAATGAAGTTCCGTTATCAGGCCAAAACCAAAGAAGGCGAGACCCAGGTGGGATATGTGGAGGCCGCGGACCGGGATTCGGCGGTGAACATCCTCTCCGGCCACAATCTTTTCCTTCTCAAGCTGGAGGAAACGGAGAAAACCCGCTGGTACGACCGCTTGAGCGGTTACTGGACCGGGGTCAAGCGCCAGGATATGGTGATCTTCACCCGCCAGCTCGCGACCCTCTTGGAGGCGCGGCTGTCTTTGAACCGGGCGTTGCAGACGCTTCAGGAGCAGACGGAGAATCCGGTGCTCAAAGACGTGGTCTTCCAGGTTGCCCAGGACGTGGACAGCGGCCTCTCTTTTTCCCAGGCGCTGGAGCGGCAGGGCGGGATATTCTCCGAGTTCTTCGTTAGCATGGTGCGCTCCGCGGAGATCACCGGCAATCTGGATCAGGTGGCTGGTTTCCTTGCGGACTACACCGAACGGGAAGCGAACCTTATCACCAAGGCCAGGTCGGCGATGATCTACCCGCTCATAATCATCGGCCTCTTCGTCGTCGTGGCGATAATAATGATAACCGTGGTTTTCCCGCAGATCGCGCCCATATTCGAGCAATCCGGGGTGGAGCTCCCCCTCCTTTCCTCGGTTCTCATCAATTCCGGCGCTTTTCTTTCCCGTTTTTGGCTTTTGATTCTCATAATCCTTGGAGTGCTCGTGGTCATGCTTTTGGATTATATGCGCACCCCCGAGGGCAAAGCGCTTACGGACGACTTGAAGGTCAGGTTCCCCCTGGTGCGCAAGGTATATCTGCCGGTCACGGTGAGCCGCTTTGCGAACGCGGCGGCTATGCTTTCCAAGGGCGGCGTGCCGGTGGCGCAGGCGATGGAGATCGTGGGCGAAACGGTGGACAATGTCCTGTACCGGGACATTCTCCACGAGATCTCCGACGACGTCCGGCAGGGAATCCCCTTATCCGACGCCATCGGGAAGCACCCGGATTATTTTCCGCCGCTCGTGCCCCAGATGCTCGCAGTGGGCGAGACGACCGGACAGATGAACGAGGTCCTTATGCGTATCGCGAACTTCTACTCCCGGGAGGCGGATTCCGTGGTCAACAACCTGGTGGATCTCATTCAGCCGGTGCTTATGATCGGCATCGGCGCCATGGTCGGGCTTCTTTTCGCCGCGATCCTCCTGCCGCTCTATCGCCTGACCTCGGCGTTCCAGTAAGGGTGTGGATAAGTGGAGGTTGCGTTTGGAAATTGTGTTATAATGAAAAAACAATGATAAAGCGCAAAGGATTCACCCTGATAGAAATGCTCATCGTGGTCGCGATAATCGGGATACTCGCCGGCGTGGTTTTGGTCGGCCTCGGGCCGGTGCAGCGCGGAGGCCGGGATTCCCGGCGCATCGCCGACCTGCGCCAGGTGCAGAACGGTTTGGAGCTTTACTTCAACAAATGCGGCTACTACCCCGGCGGCTCCGCCGGCGGCGGCTGCACCGGTTTCTCCCAGATCAGCACCTGGAGCGACCTTACGAACTCTATCACCCAGAGCGCGATCGGCGTCTCCCAGGTGCCGAACGATCCCTCTGCCGGGCGGAATTACTTCTACGGCACGAGCGGCACCGGCAATGGCTACGTTCTGGGCGGGACCTTGGAAGATTCCGGGAACGCCGCCTTGCGTCAGGACATTGACGGTCCGAACGTTTACGGCGTGAACTGCGAGGATCCGGTTTACTGCATCCAGTTGTAGCCATTTACTCCTTGTCTCATGATTTCTGTACTCCTGTTCATCCTGGGAGCCGCTTTTGGGAGTTTCATTAACGTCGTCGCTTTGCGCTACGATCCGGACAGATTCGTCTTGAAAGGGAGTTTGCGCGGCCGCTCCCGCTGTCCGCACTGCGGCAAAGTACTCGCTTGGTTTGAGCTTTTGCCGGTACTAAGTTTTGCGATCCAGGCCGGCAGGTGCCGCGGCTGTAAAGCACACTTGAGCTTGCAATACCCCTTGGTTGAGGTCCTCTCCGGCTTGATATTCGCCTTCGTGCCCCGGGGCTTGGACGGATATTTTTCTTTGCTTCCATCTTTTTACCTGCCACCTACCACCTACTACTTACTCATTACTCTTTGGACGGCCGCTTTTCTTATTTTGCTTCTCGCGTCGCTTATTGATTTCCGTCTTCGTCTTATTCCGGACGAGTTGAACGCACTCCTCGTCCTCTTGGGTGCCTCCATCGCTTTCCTCCTTGCGCCGTACTGGAGCGGGGAGAGCATTTCTTTCATCAAGTCCTATTCGTTCCTGTTCGGTTTGCGGGAAAACATTTGGCTGAACCGCCTCGCCGCCGCCGCTTTGGGCGCCGCCTTCCCCGGCTTTCTCGTACTTATCACCAAGGGACGGGGAATGGGCTTGGGAGACGTGAAGCTCGGCTTCGCCCTGGGAGCGCTCTTCGGCTGGCCGGAGATACTTTTGATCCTCGTCTTCGGTTTCATCTTCGGTTCCGTGGTCGGCCTTGCCGCGATACTTCTTAAGCAGAAGACCCTCAAAAGCTTCGTGCCTTTCGGGCCGTTCCTCGCCGCCGCCGCAATTTTCGTTTTCTTCTGGGGCTATCAGGCGGTGGATTTCTATTTCCGCCTATTCTCGTTAAACTAAAAGGGATGCGTGCGGGCTATACCCTGATTGAACTTATCGTCGTCATCGGCATCGCCGGTCTGCTTTCGGGAATGGTGGTCCTCTACGGCGGCGCCGGGCGGGAACAGATAACGCTCTCCACCGAATCGATCAAGATCGTCCAGGCGATTTCCCGGGCGAAGGCCTTGGCGGTTGCGACCTATGCGGATCCGTCTTCGCCCTGCGGCTTTGGAGTGCATTTCGATTATCCCGCGAAGAAGTATTCCATCCGCAGCTACCGCACCTCGCCCAGCTGCGATAGTGTCAGCGGTATCGCGTCCTCGGCGCCGCTCAACAATTTTGATCTGGGGACTGGGCTTGTCTGGCAAGAAGGCGCAGATCATATTGACGACGTGGTCTTCATCCCGCCCGACCCCAAGGTTTACCTTTTCGCGGGCGGGGTGCTTCTGCCCGTGGGCACCTCCGGCAAGGTATATCTCTTGACCAGTGGAGGCGCCTCGCGCACGGTGACGGTAAATCCCGCCGGCCAAGTAACGTTTTGACATGGAACGTGAAGCGCATAACGTGGAACGTTACCACGATGCTCTTAAGGAGCTGATGGATCGATATGTACACGGGGTTTACAGGGTAACTAAAAGTTTCCCCCGAGAGGAGTTGTATGGCGCAACATCCCAATTGCGCAGAGCCGCTTTATCGGTGATATTGAATTATTTAGAGGGCTACGCGCGAGGTAAGAAAGCGGTATATAAAAACTTTCTGGAGATGTCATACGGTTCCTTAAAAGAATCTAATTACCTGTTGCACTTTTCAATGGTAGAGAGTTATCTGTCAAAAGCGGACTACGAATTGCTAGTTGGGTTGGCCGACAGGATTGGAAAGATGCTCTGGGGTATAATTTCAAAAATTGGTCAAAAATGACTTTAGAAACGCTCCACGCTCCACGCTCCACGCTTCGCGGCCAAGCTCTGGTTGAGTCCATCGTCGCCTTGAGCGTGCTGGTCGTAGGTCTCTTGGGCATCATTACTCTTCTTTCCCAATCCCTGGGCTTGAACCGTTCCGTCTCCGATAACTATGCCGCTACCTATCTCGCAACCGAGGGGATAGAGGTGGTGAAAAGCATCATAGATATGAACCAGATCCAGGGCCGGGCGTGGGACAGCGGCTTAAACGACGGCACTTACGAGGTTGTCTATACGAGCACCAGCTTGATGAGCAATCAAGACCGCTTTTTGCGCTATGACCCCGCGACGAATCTTTACAGCTACGGCGGCAGTCAGCAAACTCCTTTCAAGCGCACGGTAACCATCACCCATGTCTCCGGGAGCGAGCTCCGGGTCGTCGCCCGGACCACTTGGACTACCCGCGGCGCCGGCAGCTTTGAGATAGTTTTAGAAGACCACTTCTTCAAGTGGCGCCCGTAGTGGCGCGGAGGCTTGCCATTTGCCGTTTTCTAACCAATACCTTGTAATCACTTCGGCGATCTTTTCCTCCGGCGTTTTCATGTTGAGATCCAGATGCGGCCTTTGGCTGTTGTAATAGCGCAGGTACTCCGGGATTTCTCTGTGCCATACAGCCAGTTTCCTGGGCAAGCGTATAAGACACTCTTCCTGCAGGGTGCGGTTCCACCTCTCCAGGTGGGCGTTGTCGTTCGGCTGCCTCACCCGGGAATGGCGGTGGGCTATGCCCAGGCGGAGCACCCCCTTGGTAAAACCCCTGGAGAACTCCGCCCCGTGGTCGGACTGCAGGAGCCGGACTGCCTGCATCCGTATCTGGGGCAGGTTGGGATTGGTGGAATACGCCATATACATAGTGTTATTGAGGCCTGGGGTGATTACAAGCTATTGAACCATTACGCTGGCTTGATTTTTAGTTGATTATGATGTGGAATATTCTTAGTGATAGCGGGTAGCGCTGTCTTCAGTTGCCTTTGCGGGGCTGCATGCACTGGCAACTGCTTTGAAGCTGCAGTCAACTTCAATCGAGGGGGTTCCGATGAGCACTCGCGCGGCGGTTCCATTGCCTCTGTTGTTTGCCGAGTCGATTGGCGTCGGTGAGTTGCCGATTGCGGCCTACGATCCATCCACCCAAACGTCCGGGCTGGATGGGGCGCTGGTTGGTCTCACCACCTACGAGACGGCTACCGGCGGCCACGGCGACACGGACACGGACACGGACGAGTAGCGGAACTGCGGTATGTCCGGGGGCTGGTAACGAGAATTACCGGATGCCAGCCCCCGCTTCACTTGGAGGTAAAACGTGGATGTACTGATTGTGACCAATAAGACTGACTTTCCGTGCGACGAGGTAGTGCGCAAGATAGAAAGCAAGGGAGGTTCGGTCTTCCGTTTCAACACAGAGGACTTCTGTACTGAAATCGGTGCAACACTTCGCATAGAGCAGTGCGGTTTATCAGGAGAAATCCACTCTTCCCTCCGCAAACTGAACCTGCGTGATCTGAAGAGCGTATTTTTCCGTCGTCCCCTGCGCAGCTCCGCCCTGGAACTTGATCCTGCGAGCAGGGAAGTCGTAGAGGGGGAAAGAAACGCTTTCCAGTTGTGGCTTTGGGAAGGTTTACCTTGTTTTTGGGTCAGTCGCCCATCAGCCATACGGAGGGCAGAGTCCAAGATTGATCAGCTGAGGATCGCGCCGTCCTTGGGCTTCGCAATTCCCAAGACGCTCATCACTACAGACCCTGCCGCTGCACTGGAGTTCTACCGCGAGTGCGGAGGTCAGGTTGTGAATAAAGTCCTCGCCAAGGGAGTCGTAAAGAGCAACGGTAAAAGCCTTGGGCTCTACACCCATCGTCTCACCGAAGACGACCTGAAACGTCCGGACTCCATCTCCCTCCTACCCTGCGTATTTCAGGAGTACGTAGAGAAGAAGGTCGAGGTCCGGGTGACTGTGGTGGGCCAGAAGGTCTTCGCCGCCGAGATCCACTCGCAAGCCAGCGAGCGGACAAGGGACGACTGGCGGAAGTACGACTTCCCAAATACACCATATCTCCCGCACGCCCTTCCCTCCGAAGTTGGGGAACGTTGCGTCGAGCTGGTGCGGCACTACGGACTTGCCTACGGCGCGATAGATCTCGTGCTGACGCCTCAGGGTGAGTACGTATTTTTGGAGATAAACCCGAACGGCCAATGGCTATGGGTAGAGAAGCTTACTGGCCTGCCGATAGCCGACGAGATCGCGAGTATGTTGCTAAGAGGGAGGTTGTAAGACGCCTCCCTCTCGCAAGCTTTTATAAAATGCCAAGAACTATAAGCGGGTGGATGCGAAAGAGGGACTTCAAGCGGGCAGTGGCTTTAGGCAGGAAACTTATAGAAGAGAAGTGTCTGAACAGCCCCGAAGAAATAAAACTTTATGGGTTTTCTTTGGATCAGCTGGCCCTGAAAGCTAAGTCGCCTGCTACTGCCAGGAAATTAAGGCAAGAAGCCGAAGTGATTTTTAGAAAACTTTCCCGCTATGGTGGCAAAGAAAAGGACGCGTATCTCGGCTTGGGGACGCTGAACCTGCACCGCAACAACCTAAAGGGCGCTTTGAAGTTTTTCCAGAAGGCGGCCAAGATTGTGCCGAAAGACCCATCCGCCCAAATTTCCTTGGGAAATGTGAGAAGGGCTATAAAAATGTACCGGCGGGCTATCGCGCACTATAAAAAGGCACTCGGATACAAAGAAACGAAATTGCCGGCAATCGTAAATATAACCCTTACCTTCAGAGATGCGGGTTCGACAAGAGAAGCCTCGTTTTGGGCCAAAAAGGGGTTGGAAGAAATGAAAAAAACAAGGGCGAAATGGATAAAGCCATTCAGGTCTGAACTCCGAAAATTATCGCTGACACGCCCCGATGCCCTTTAGGCGCGCCGTAACCTTAAGCCGCGTATCCGACAACGAACTCCGGATGGTTGCGCGCGTTTCTTGGACTACCCGCGGCGCCGGCAGCTTTGAAATTGTTCTGGAAGACCACTTCTTCAAGTGGCGGCCGTAGATACCCCTTTGTGGTATAATTTATGGCATAATACTTAATGCCAGGATGACATTACCCGAACCTCATGCCCAAAAAGCCAAGAAGAATGTCGTTTTAATGACTGCGGCAGTTATTCTGTTTCTTCTTATCGTCTGGCTGGGCTGGAGACGGTTCGCCGCCCCGCCGCCCGTTCTCGTCGCCGAGTATTCCATAAACGGCACCGTAGCCGCAGTGGAGGCAGACGGCGCGCAAATAACCCTGAAGGTCCCAACCCTGGAAGCCGCTCCCTCCGGCGGCTCAATAAAGTATGCGGAGAAGACGATTTTGATCTCCGGGGAGACGTCCTTTTCCATAAGCGAACTAGTAAACGGCAAAATAGTTTTCTTTCCTGCCACGGTTCGGGATGCAACTATGGGTACGCAACTGATCGTCTATACCTCCGCCGACCCCGGAAAAAACAGCCAAGTTGCCGCAAAGAAGATAGAGATAGTGAAGTAACTTGGGAGTGAAGATTATCAAACGGGTTTCACCGCCGGAGTTCGCACGCTCGGACGCTTTACCAGGAGGCGGAACATTCTCAAATTTATACGGCCGTATGCGGTTCTTGGCCAGATTCCGTCCTTGCGCTATATTTGCAACAAATTACCTGCGCGAGAGTGCCAAATGTGGTGGACGCGTATGCTTGATTGCAATCTGGGCGGCTTTGGAGTAAAAGGAAGCCATGCAATTCTTGAAAACTTAATACGGGAAATAGCGTTAACGGAAGAACTCTCGCGTCAACTCGTCACACAGAAGGAGGGCTCGTTAGATGTCCACGCAGATCGTTCTCTCTGGGATCCGGGCGACCGGGAAGTTGCATTTGGGCAACTATCTGGGCGCGCTGGAACGCTTCGCTCGAATGTCGCGCGACGAAAGGTATCGATGCTTTTTCTTCGTCGCCGACATGCACACGCTGACCACGCTCAAAGAAGCCGAGCAGATCAAGGCCGACGTGCCTGAGATCGTGCTCGACTATCTGGCGGCCGGCGTGGATCCGAACCGCGCGTCGATCTACATCCAGTCGAGCATCCCGCAAGTCGCGGAGCTCGCCTGGTACCTGTCCTGCCTCACGCCCGTCGGTGACCTGCAGCGGATGCCCACTTTCAAGGACAAGGCCTCCAAGCAGCCCGAGGACGTGAATGCCGGACTCCTCAACTACCCAGTCCTGATGGCCGCCGATATTCTCGGCCCGCGCGCCGACCTCGTACCGGTCGGCAAGGACCAGGAGTCCCACCTCGAACTGGCTTCAGACCTCGCCCGGCGGTTCAACCGCCTCTACGGCGGTTACTTCCCGGTGCCGAACGCGCTGAAACAGGAAATGGTTCTCGTGCCCGGCCTGGGCATGATGGACGACCGCGGCGGTTTCCCGAAGATGGGGAAGAGCGAAGGCAACACTCTGAACCTGGCGGATTCGCCGGAGACCACGAAGGAGAAGATTATGGTGTCTCCGACCGACCCGCAGCGGGTGCGCCGCAGCGATCCGGGCAATCCGGAGCACTGCGCCATCTTCGCTCTGCACCGGTTTGCGAGCGACGGTGAAACCATCGTCTGGAGCCAGCAGGGCTGCCAGACGGCGGCGATCGGTTGCACCGACTGCAAGAGCAAGCTCGCCGAGAACGTGAACGGGCTCCTCGCGGAGTTTCGGGAACGGCGGCGTGAGCTCATGGACCGGCCGGACGTGCTCCGGCAGGTTCTTGCGGCGGGCAAGGCGGCGGCAGAAGTTCGGTTCAACGAGACGATCGACTTCGTGCGGGAACGCATGGGCGTCGGTCGCAGGTAGAGGAGGACACGATGGTGCACATCCCGGAGATCCGTTCCGTAAACGCCGTGTGCCCGAGCTGCAAGACCAAATTCGGGTACGTGGTCGACAACAACACGGTCACCTGTCCGGTGTGCCGGTACCCGCAGCCGCTGCCGATCATCCAGATCGGCACGGACGAGTATCTGTGTATCCCGTGCCGGGTGAGCTTCACGGCGACTGACAACGGACCGGTGGTCTGCCCCCAGTGCGAGACGCCGGTCGCGTGGAAAGTGGAAACCTGAGGTGAGTCATGAAGAAAGAGAACGATCGCATCTGGATCTGGCCGGAGCGGGGCGTGCCGTTCTCGGAACTCGAACCAAGGCTGGCGGAAGCGGCCAAACGTAACATCAGCTACCGCGGCCAGTCCGTCGTCGGGTTCCCGGGTACGACTCCGCTCATCGAAGCCATGGACGCCCACCGCTTGTTCGCGGTCGAACAGGCGAACAACATCGGTTGCCACACCGGTGCGCATCAGACAGAGTTCGGATTTCTGGGCACCCAGGAACTCGAGCGCGAGTTCGTCTACTCCGCCGCCAGCCTGCTCGGCGCCAGCGACCCCGAACGGCAGATCGACGGTTACATCTGCTTCGGCGGGACTGAGGGCAACGATCACGGGCTGTGGCTGGGTCGTAATCGGCTCTGGCATAAGCAACCCGTGTATCACGGCAGGCAGGGCATCGTCGTCTTGACCTCGTTTTTGGGACACTACAGCTTTCTGAAGCACTTTGCCCGGCTTTTCGCCAACGAGCCGGGCAGCGCGGCGGACGCGAACGTGTTCCAGGAAGTGCCTACGGACCGGAACGGCGAGGTGGAACCGCAGGTTCTGGAGCGGATGATCCGGAGCTACTATCGGGCCGGCTACCGCCGCTTCATCGTCGTTCTGCACGCAGGGACCACGAACCTGGGGAGCGTCGATCCCGTGTCGGACGTGTGCGCCATGCTCCAGTCGCTTCGAGAGGAATTCGAAGGACGGGACGGCTTTGGCGTGTACGTGCACGTGGACGCCGCCTTCGGGGGCATGGTCCTGCCCTTTCTCGCGCCCACCTGCCGTTTCGGCTTCGAGAACGATCTTGTATCATCCATGGTCGTAGACATGCACAAGATGGGGTACGCGCCGTATTCCGCCGGTCTCTTCCTTTGCCGGAAGGGGTTCCTACGGCATACGGAAACGCCGGCCGAGTATCTCCGAAGCCACGCCGACTCGACGGTGAGCGGTTCACGCTCGGGAGCCATTGCGGCCGCCTGCTGGACCGCGATGCACACCCTGGGCCGGGACGGATACGCGTCGAAGGTCCGCGCCTGCATGGAGAATCTGGCATACCTCCGTGCAAGGCTTTCCGAGTTCAACGCTGACGGGACGGAATGCGTGCGCTTCTATCCCGGTCGCCTGAACATCCAGACGGTCTGGTTGTCGGACGACCTGCGTCTGGCGTTGACCGAGGGAGAGAACCACGGATTGCGTGGGAAGTTCTGCATCCCGAGCGACCTCTTCCCGGAGGACTTGACGGACCCCGACTGGGACGGTAATCTCGTCCGCAGAACGGTGCCGGTCTTCAGGTTTGTGGCTATGCCCCACGTGACCCGGGATCGGATCGACGAATTCATCGGCGAGCTTCGGGAGCGGCATCAGCTCCGGACCGCCGTGTAACAGGTTGTGCCCGCGTAGTTCAGTCCGGTAGAACACCGGTCTCCAAAACCGGGTGTCGGGGGTTCAAATCCCTCCGCGGGTGCCACCCATCGGGGTGTGTCGCAATCAATTTGCGCGACACGCCCCTTTCTTTTTCGTTGACAGTCGAGGTTGATTTTTTAATAATGCGCTTAGTGAGCTTTTCTAATTGAAAGGATATTATGACCCAGAATTATCTGTTCGGTTACGGCAGCCTGATCAATCCTGAGAGCAGGAAAAAAACAGGGAAGTCTGGCGAAGCCACGCCTGTTCGGGTAATGGGCGTACAACGCGGGTGGAATCAGGTTGTCTCTCATGCCCGGGCTACGGTATTAGGAGCAAGAGAGCAAGCTGGTCTGACTTGCAACGGCGTCATCATTCCTGTCGAGGAATCGGAACTGGCCACTTTCGATCAAAGGGAAAAAGATGGTGGCTATCGAAGGGTTTCTCTCGATAAAAGCCGCATCATCCACCTCGAGAGCGCGGACCGCGAAGGAGTTTTTTGGATGTATGTCGCAGAGCTGCTCGAGCTCCAAACACCCTCGGAAGAAAATCCCATCATCCAGTCGTACGCCGACGTGGCGTTGACCGGATGCTTCTCGTTCGGAGAGTCGTTTGCGCGGGAGTTCGTGCTCACCACCGTCGGTTGGGACGCACCGTGGATCAACGACCGTAGCGATCCACGGTATCCGAGGGCGATGGATCGCGTACCGCTCGCCGAGGCCATTGATAGCCTGCTGGCAGAACTGGTGCCGGCCGCCTTCCGCAATCGGCGTTAGTCCAGTATTAGTCCGAGAGGGGCGTATCGCGATCGCGGTACGCCTTTCCAGTTATTAAAACTAAAACGGCCCGAGGAGGAATGTAATCTCGCTCGGGTCGTTACTGATTCACTTCGCCAGGAACTCGGTTAGGAAAGATTCGCTCCGGTGAGCCAATTCTTCCGCCCGGTCCGGGTCGGTGTTTAGCCGGAATCTGGCGGAGATGGCGCACTGCAAGGCGCGTCCCAGCGCGAAGAATCGTCCGGCTTGTTCGCCGCTTAGCTCCAATAGCCAGGGGAGGGCGCTTAGCGCGAGAGTTTCAAGATCGCGATAACCCTCGTCCGAGCCTGGCAGGCCGTAAGCGTCCCTGGCCACGCCTCCGAAGCAGGCCAGATCTACGATCGGAACCCCGATAACTTCGTTCAGCGGATCTGCGAATCTCGCCCCCTTGTCCGTTAGGAACACGTCCTCGGGAGTAAAATCGAAGCTCGCGAAACAAAGCACCGGCGGGTTCAGATCGTGCAGGTCGGCGTCAGCCAGCCGTGAGACCGGCCGCGGCGGGACGAGGCCCCGCAAGTGGACCTGGTACTGGCGCAAAAGCCTTCTCCGGAGCGACTCCAGATAAGCCTCGCCGCCGCCGCGCTGCCTGGTCTTGGCGTAGACCGGCTCCATGGCCCAGAACAGGCGCCCATAGAGCGGTGCCGGATCCTTGGAGGCACGCACCGCGTGCCAGAAGTCAGGGCCGCAATCTTCCATAATCAGGATCGGTATGTCTTGGAATTCGACATACTCGAGAGGATCGGGGACCAAGCTGCTGGCGCCGATCCGCTGCAGGGCTTCATAGCCCGCGCAGTTCATCCTGACCTCCGTTGCCGCCCGTTCGGATAAGCCGATCTTTACGACCAGGCTTTCTCCGTGACGATCGGCGCGAAAGACTGTGGACACGACGTTTCCAAGGGTCAAAGGCTCGCCGCAATCAACTCGGCGAGTCTTCGAAAGGTGTTCGAAGATCGCGTCGAGCTGGATAGGCATCTCTGTCCCTCCTGGTAAACAATATGCTAGTATCGATGGGAATAGCTGCCTGCATAATGCTATAAAATGACAAAGTTGTCAAAGATAAACCCGGCCCGCACACTGATCTTTCTGGACATAGACGGCACTATTTTGGCCGAGAACCAACGCACCAACGCGGCCGGCCTGCCCGCCGCCATTCTGCATCTGACCAAGAAGGGTTTCCGGTTCGGATTGAACTCGAACCGGGCCCTGGAAGACGTCCTGCCGATCATACGCAGATTCCATTTGACCGGGCCTTTTGTCCTGGAGAACGGCGCTTATGTTCTGCCCCGGCCGGGCGGTAAGAAAATACTGAACAAAAAGATCCGGCCCGACACGGCGGACCGCATCCGCCAGGCGCTCGAACAAGCCGCGGCCCAAATGCCCGGGTTAAAGTTGGTCTATGCGGATACGGTGCGCCTGATCAAGAAAGGGAAATGGCAGAAGGGGACCATTCTTTACGCGAACAACCGCCGCAAATTCTCGGCCAGCGTCCACCATCGAATAAGCGGCCGGCACGACTTTGCCTTTGCCCAAAAACTCGCGCGCGCGCTGAACTCGTCTCTCGCGGCCCGGAGCTATGCGCTTCAGGCGACCGCCAACCGGCACGGCAGCACCGTTACCGTAAGCCCGCGCGGGATCAGCAAAAAAGAAGGCCTCCGCCAGATAAATAGGATCTATCCCGGTCATCGTTTGATCGCGATCGGAGACGGAGAAGGGGACGTGGACCTGCGGCAGGGGATAGACGAACTATATGCCGTGAGCAACGCGACCCCCGTATTAAAAAGAATCGCCGATCGCGTTGCCAAGCGGCCTCTCACGGCCGGCGTCCTCGAGATCCTGAAAACGATAGAGGAGCGTTCTACTTAAGTTCCGCGAGCGAGTGGATCGCTCTTTGAACCCAAGGGGGTATCTCGCCGACTTCTTTGTCCGGGAACAATATCGTCGTCCAGCCCCGTTCGGACGGAGCTTTCAGGTTCTCCGGCCGATTATCCACGATAGTGACCGGTCCCTCCGCCCGTACCAGGTCAAAAGCGGTTGCATCCGGCTTGTGTATCCTGACCTCGCGCGCCGAAGCCAATACATCCGTGAATGCATCCCTCAGACCGAAATGAGAAAGAACCTCTTCCGCATACAACCTGGGAGCGTTCGTCAGAATGGTCTTCTCGCCAGGAATATTCCGTATCTCTTTTACTCCGGGGCGTAGCTCGACCGCCAATCGATCCCAGGGCATATTTAGGTACGCCAACTTGACCATTTCTTCGTAAGGCAGATCGTAAGCCAAGGAGAAAGCGAGCAATGTGTCGTTGGTCAGGAACACTTCGTGCCGCAAGCGCGCCCTTTCTCTTTCGTAGTCCGCCTCCGGTATGCCGGTCGCGGCAAGGACCAGTTCCTTTATCTTCGGGACGACCATATTCTTGATCCGCTCCGCCGGCGCATACAAGGTGTCGTCCAGGTCAAAGACCCACTGCATAGGATCAGACGACGGCGGCCCGGACCAGGGCCGCGGTTTTTCGGGCGTCCAAGCGCTGGCCGTAGCGCTTCAAGTTCACTTCCGTGCGGTGGGAAGAACCCTTTTTAAGAGAAGTGCTCACGATAACGCCGTTCGCATATCGGAGGAGTTCTCGAACGTTACCCTTGTCCGCACCGCTGCCGATCAGAATGGGGAATTTGCCTATTCCTTTCCGCAGCGACCTCAACTGGGCGAGGTCCGGAGCCTGGCCGGTCCAGTTCCCGGTCAAAATAAGCGCATCCGAACCGCTGCGGATCGCCGCTCTGGCGGATTGAAGGAGGCTCATCTTGGATAGCAGGACGGAATGTTTGACGTGGATGTCGGTGAAAAGCGCCACTCGTTTCGCGCTGATCTTCGAACGAAAAGAAGTGACGGCCTTCGGGTGGCCTTGTATCACCCCGTAATCGGTCCGAACCCTGTCCACGAACACGGGTATGCGAACGAACTGCAGTTTCAACTCCTTAGCCAGATTCAGGGCCGCGACGTTGTCGTTCCACAGTACGCTGACGCCGACCGGCCGGGAGGTGGAACGCCTGATCTCCCTGCCCAGCGTTCTCATGGCCGAAACGGCCTTCGGGTCGATAAATTCCTTGTGGGGTATGTCGTAATTGTTTTCAAAAATAACGCCATCCACTCCGCCCTTGATCAGAGCTTTCAGATCTGCCAAAGCGTTCTTGCGCGCCGTATCGAAACCGGGCCATTCTTTATAGCCCGGCAACGGGGGCAGATGGATGACCCCGATGACCAAATTGTGTTCTTTGCCGAAAATATCCTTTAATTTCATGTCTAAAAATGTTTACAGGGAGCGCACGGCGCTCCCTGTATCCTAGCGCAACCATCGTATCTCTTCAAAACTAGAGATGATCTGATGGTCGCATGTTTCCGATCCTAAAGTGCTATTCGACGGCCGGTACCAGATCGTCCGCCAGCCTTGACGACGCGCTTCGTCCAAGTGATCCACGCGATCGTCGCAGAGTACAAACTCTTCCGCTTCCGGAAACTGCTGTCGCACGGTCCCGAACGCTTGCGGGTCGGGCTTCAGGCTGAAACCCACCTCCCGCATGCCGAAGATCCGTTCGAAGCAATCCGCAATGCCCAGGTGTTGCAGGACCTTGCAGGCGTATTCGGAGGGGTTGTTCGTGAGGACCACCTTCGGCTCCGGGACCGCGAGCAAATGCTTGCGCAGGCCTGGAACCAAGGTGATGCAGCCCGCGAACTCAATACGCAGATACACGTTCTGCACGAGGTCGTCGAAGTCAATACCGAACTCGCGCATCAGAGCCAGCACGACGGAACCCTTCCCGACCTCCGCTTTGATCCGCGCTAGGAGCTCCTCGGCTTCTTCCCAGGAACGCGCCAGCTTGCTGGCCACGTACTCGGCGAGGAGCTTACGGAACTGCTGGTGCGCGGCACCGTCGTCGTAAAGCGTGCCGTCATTGTCGAACACCCACAGCCTACCCATCGCTCCTCCTCGAGATTGTTCCTGCCGGACCGGGTGTCTTGTCCGGTCCGGCAGGGATTGGTTAGCCGAGCTTACTCCCGGGTCGCTTCGACGTACGCCTGGAGGACTTGCCACGGTCTTCCGGAGCGAATGACCTCGTAACAGGCTTCGTAGCATTCCTGCAGGTAGGCAAGGTTTAGACGCTTTCCCGTGATAGCATCCGACCTTTCGAGGCAGCGTTCCGCGAACAGGGCAACTGCCGCGTTCGTCGCGAGATAGCTCGCGAGATCGTGATCCTGTCCACATAGCGCCCGCACGTTAGCCGCGTGGATTGCTGACTCCTCGTTTGGGGTTTGGATGCGCTCCACGTCGAACTTGGCGCCGAAGTCTTCCGGCGTCACGCGGAAGTTGCCAAGGAACCGATCGCCATAGGCTAACGCGATCACTGACGCGTAGGGCGACACTTCGTCCAGGATGACGTGCGGTCTGACCGCTTCCGCTTGGTCTGGGTCGAGTGTCATTCCCTCTGGTCCAAGGCCGGCAACGATCGCTACGCCACCCATCGTACGGATGCCACGCTCGTGCAGGAGCGTGTACGCCTGCGCGATGATCTTGGGATGCACCTTCTCGTTCACGCCCATGACCTTGGTCAAGCGCCGTTCTGGGTGGAGCGGCGCAGTCATGGGACCGACGACGTGGTTGATCGTCTCCATCATGATCAAGTGCGACAGATCATGAATGGTCTTCACGCCGTGGGCGTCGGTGAAGTGGAAGTTGCTGGCCGCGTATACGCGACGCGCTTCCGCTTCGCTCTCGAAATCCGTGCGCGCCCCGAACCGTTCGACCACTTCGGTGCTGCCGACCGCCGATGTGTTCTTGTACGAGCCGTGCTTGACTGACGGATATCCCAGCGCCGCGAGGACGACTGCGCTCAGGGTGGAAGCGTTGATGGTTTTCACTTTGTCGCGTTCGGCGCTGTTTCTCTTGAAGCCGACGTCGCCACCCATACCGCTCGTTTCAATGACCGGACCGAAGTCCAGAGTCACGACTGGATCGAGCATTGCCGCCGCTACGATTCCTGCCACCTCTTCCGGCGTAAGCGCCTGGAAGGATTCCTTGGCGGCCATGAGTTGCGCGAAGGCGACGCCACTTGCGAGCGCGCGTTCTTCCGTGAAGTCCTGGTTGTGTGTGAAGTCCTGGTTGTGGCAGGCTTTCTGAAAGACAGCGCGGTGTGCTTCGAAAAAGGGAATGTTCGTCGCGGCGAGCACGTAGCAGAAGCCGCAGAACGCCTCTTCGAAGGTCAGATCCTCACGTTGCTTGATCTTGCGATCCAGCTGGGCGAGAGGAGTCTGTGCGAGCAGTTCGAGCCAGCGGGTCCCCAGTTTGCGGTTGCCGCCGTAGCCGGAGTTCCTGGCCAACAACTCGCGGGTTTCTTGTTTCCCTCCCTTGTCGCCGGTGAGCTTGATTCGTGAGATCGTTGTCATTCGCTTCTCCTCATCTCAATCTGTCGCTCGGTACAAAGACCAGAGCGCTCGGCGGGTTTTCCGTTGCGAAACCTTGCAGATACAGATTGCGCCGTGTGCCCAGCAGATCATCACAACTCACCGCTCCCAATGCGCCAGCCCTTCTGATGTAGAGTTCGATTACGCGCACCAAGAAATCGTGAGTCACGAGGACCGCGTTTGTACCGAGATCCCCCGTCGTCCGGAAGATTTCCTGGACTCGCAGACCCGCGCCACCAATGACTTCTGCCCCTTCACCACTGACCATCGCCTCGAAAACCTTGCGGTTCACATCGGTGATGTCGATCTTGCTCGGCAAGACCTTGTAGATCCGGCGCAGGTCGAAGTCGATCTCGCGCAGAGCGGATAGGACCGCGGTCGCGATCTCTCCGCCCCCGTTTTCTTCGAGGCACTGCTTGATTAGCGCGGCGGTCTCGCGGCTTCTTCGTGAAGGTCCGCTGTAGATCGCGGTGACCCCGAGATTGCCCAGAGGTTCGAAGGTCTGCCGCACGAATTCGCGCGTCGCCTTCTCATCCACCGGCGGATCCATTTGCCCGGAGGCAAGATCCGCCAGAACCTCGAAGGGCATGACGTCGTGGCTGGAGTAAGGAAGATCCAGCTTGCCGTGCCGCAGAAAGTACAACACTTCAATCCTCCTGTCTTGTGATCGGTCCAGCTTCCCGACCACGATCTCAAAGAGCAAAATCTGTCTTTGTGCTGGCGACTTGGCACTGAAGCGTCGAGTCGTCAGCACGAAACAGAAGACCCTCCGTAAAGTCCGGAGGGTCTTTGGTCAAAGGCTTTTAGGGTGCCAAAAACTGGACTTTACGTGGGTCTTTCAATCTTCCACCACCAGTTCCGGCTAAAGTTCATAACAATGCCATCCTATCCCTTGACTGGTCGGATGTCAATAGGGTGTACGCGTCCCCGCCCCCTTGAACGCCCGCCTCACCGACTGGCTGGTGGAATACAACTTCCGGAGACCGCATCAGGCTCTGGGCTACGTGCCCCCGATAAACTACGAGGCGAAATACATCAAAATGTTGCCAAGGTACCCGTCTTATACGGTGGGCTTGATTTTCCCATGATTTTATGGTATAAGAGCAAGTAGCCAGTGCGAGAACTCTCTCGCACCCCCTCTCCCTCCCTGGCCTGGGGAGAAGAGAGACGAGAGATTGTAAACATCAGGCCAGCCCTGAAAGGAGGGCAATATGCGGAAGTTCCTTGCGTTCGCCGCCCTCGCGGCGCTGGCCTTCTTGGCCTCCGCCTGCTCTGGGCTCGGCCCCACCG
>CAYPDQ010000004.1:0-48273 GCA_964409535.1 uncultured Candidatus Saccharibacteria bacterium
ACCGTGCATCCCCACTGCGGCGGGCACAGCCAGGGGTCGATCACGTAGACCCCCAACTGGGCCGGCGGCGGTGTGGTCGGCGCGGCGGCGGTCGCTGTGAAAGCGCCTCCGGATACCTCCATGTAGAGGCCTGACGGCCTGTCCGGCCAGCCGCTGGCCAAGCCATTGCCATCGCCAGTCACAGCCACGTGGCCGGTACAGAAATCATACTTCTTCCCCGCCGACAGGCAGGTCATCCCTGCCGGCCGCTGGTAGACGATATTGATCGGGCCGCTCGATGGCGTCCCGGGCGGCACAGGGGTGGGCTCGGTGGGGCCGAGCCCAGAGCAGGCGGAGGCCAAGAAGGCCAGCGCCGCGAGGGCAGAGAGCATCCATTTCTTGCTCATATGTCGCTCCCTCCTTGAGAGCGCTGGCCCTATTTAAGGCCAGATGTTGTAGAGGTACGCCAGCGCGAGGGAATCCCACACTATTGTTTCTCTTATACCATAAATCACGAAAAAAATCAACCGGCCGTAACGGTTCAACACCTTGGATTTCACAACCCGGATTACTTGATAATCTCTATCCTCTTTGCCGGAACCTGGGAGCTTTTTCCGGGGTCGGCGGAGGTATAGACGATCAGTTGCGTACCCGTAGTTGCATCCCGAACCGTGGCAGGAAAGAAAACTATTTTGCCGTTTACTAGTTCGCTTATGGAAAAGGACGTCTCCCCGGAGATCAAAATCGTCTTCTCCGCATACTTTATTGAGCCGCCGGAGGGAGCGGCTTCCAGGGTTGGGACCTTCAGGGTTATTTGCGCGCCGTCTGCCTCCACTGCGGCTACGGTGCCGTTTATGGAATACTCGGCGACGAGAACGGGCGGCGGGGCGGCGAACCGTCTCCAGCCCAGCCAGACGATAAGAAGAAACAGAATAACTGCCGCGCCGATGACGGCGAGGTTTCTTTTGGCTTTTTGGGAAGCGGGATCAGGCATTATCACAACAATTATACCATTTCTACTCTAAAGCGAAACCGGCCGCAGTCCCTTGCTGGACTGGGCCGGTGATTACTACCACCCCGCGAGATATTCATCTTCTCGCAGATGTTTCTCCGCCGCGAACCGTGAAGTCCCAGGCGGCGACCGCGACGTTTACCGCTGCCTGCTGGATGCTCCCGCCGGGATAGATACCCCCTCCGGTCCCGGCCTTGCCCTGAAGGATAACCGCGTACTCCCCGGGTGTGAGCCCTGTAGCCGCGAGAGTCGCGTTGCCCCGGCTTTTCATCGTAACCGCCACCGGCACAGTTTCCTGCAAGGATTTGTCAGTCGCCTCGAACGTACCGTTCCGCTGGAGTTTCACCACTTGGGCTTTGACCAGGCGGGTATTGCTCTTCGTCGGGGCGACTCGCAGAAGCCGTGGCTCGTAGGCGTCCGGGTCAATTCCCGGAATCTCGCCGTAGAAGAGTTCTGCCACAAATTCCAGACCGTCCACCACGTTCTTGGATGCCGTTCCCGGCAACGCCAGAAGTTGGGTGTACTTGGGCGCGCCCCGGAGAAGAGAAGCAGTCCCGACCATCCCACCAGCGATACCGCCGATAAGGACTCCGCCAACTGTCGTGCCAATACTGGCTACCGCTTGTGTTCCAGCGCTGAGGATTGCGGCCATGACTGCTCCGTCGAGCGCGAGCGTTCCCAAGTCCTTGGCCATGTGCTCACCTTTGACCTGTACGATCTGCGCTTGCGACGCCGCCACAACTTTCTTCTGGCCGTCGCGCAAGAGGAGAAGATACGGTTGCTGGGGCGGAGCGGGTTCCTCAACCGCCGGCCTTGGCTCTGCGAGCATCGCCGCGATGACCGCTTCCGGCACGCCGCCCGTCTTCAGCTGGACGAGCGCGTCGGGCGACGTGTCAAAGTTCTTCGCCGGCGCGCTGCGGATAGTCGCGACGACGATCTCCGCGCCAAGTCCGGCCTTCACCATCTTCACCACGTCGGTGTTGGTGATCGCCTGCTGGGCATGAGCGCTCAACGCACCTGCGAGGAAAACGACGACGAACGCTGCAAAAAATCTTCTCATGACTCACCTCTTTCTCCCCGTATTTGGAAGCGTCAATATACGCGGGGCATCATGGCCCCAGTTTATGCCCACTATACCACAAAACGCTAAAAAAATCCAGTCGTACCCGAATTGGGATTAAAGACGCAGCATCGCTTCCCGGAAGCCGGCTTCGGAGGCGGAGATGACGAGGTATTGGTTGTAGAGCCAGCCGTAGACAAGCGCCGAGCCGGACTCATTCCAGTTCTCTATCCGCACCGGCTGGCTGGAGATCTGATAATCGCGGAAGCCGCCCCCGGCCTGCCCTGCCTGCCCTGCCTGCCCTGCCTGCGCAGGCAGGGCAGGCAGGGCCGGTGAGGTCAGGAAAAAGTTCTTGATATTCACGTCGGATTCCATCTTCAAAACCGCCGGCTGGAGAATAAGCGGGCTCTGGCTGGTCTTCAACTTAAGGATATATCCCGGGTACCAAGCATTGCCCTCACGATAAGCGAAAAAAGTGAAATCCTGTTCAAAGCGATTCAACCAGAAATCCTCCTCCACTGCGCTCATACCCAGAAGTCCCAGCATTTGAGTCCAGGCGAATGCCTGGCCGTCGCTCCGTGTGAGCGTTATCTCCACGAACCTGGACCCGCTCCCGGCGCGGGAAAGGACTGTGTTCAAGCTGTTCAGGTAAATGTTGTAGTAAGCGGGATTGGCCGGATTCCCGAATCGCAGATCGAGCGTCTCGTCCGCAGGGTTGCGCAGAAAGGACTGATGCCCCAAAAACACCGGAGTGGTAGATGTGGACTCTGCAGCCGACAATCCAGTCGGGGTAGAGGTCGCCGCAGGCGGCGCTTGTTCTGCCGCTTTCTCTTTAAAAACAAGCGGCAGAAAGAAATAGCCGATGAAGAAAAATACCACCACCCCGACCGCGACTGCTGTTCCCCAAATGAACAACTTCGTCCGGTTTACTGGCGTACTTGGCCTCTCGCCGTCCAGAATGGAAGGCAAAGACGGAGGTAAAATCGCTTCTTCCAAGCTGCGGCCCATATGCTCCAAGTCCGACTGCATCGTCCGGACTCCGACTTCCATTGAAGTCGGGGGAGGCGGAGGAACCGCCGGTATGTCTTTATCGGTATCCGCCGGTTCCGGCGGCGGCGCGCCGCCGCCACTGTAAGGAGAACCGCTGAATATGGCCATTGCCGTTTAAGATTTAAACTTGAGCGCTTTTTCGATTAGAGCAAGAGTTTCTTCCGCCCCCGCCTTAGCGACCGCCGCGCCCTCTTTGAGAACGCGCCGGATGAAACCCGGCTTGCGGTCTATCTCCGCTCGTCGCGTCTGAAAATCTTCCAAAAATTTACCCACCGCCTCCGTCATCAGCACCTTGAACTCGCTCATGACCTGCTCGCCCTTCATATGTAGTCTTAAAAGCTCGTCCACCCGCCGGGATACATCCTCCCGCCCGGAGAGCTCTTTCACGAGGAGCGCATGGCTTTCAAGCTTTTCGCTCACAACGCCCTCAATCGCGGTTTGGGCTTTTTTGATCTTCGCCGCCGCCTCTGCTGGAGAGTCGGTCAAGAATATCGCTCCCGCCGGAAGGGATTTGCTCATCTTGCCTTCGCCCTGTAAAGAAAGAATTCGATAGGACTTGAGCTGATATGCCTTGGGTATTGGAAACACCCGGGCGTAGCGTTTGTTGAAGCGCCGCGCCAGCTCCCGGGCGATCTCCAAATGCGCCAGTTGATCCTCGCCCACCGGCACTTCCTTTGCCCGCTGGATCAAAATATCCGCCGCCATCATAACCGGATACATAAGGAGCAGGGCCGAAGCCGTCTCCGGTCTCGCGCCAGCTTTAAGTTTGTCCTTAAGCGTCGGCTGACGCAAAAGTTCCGCCGCAGTTGTGTGCCGCGCCAAAAGCAAGGTAAGCAGTCCGATTTCCCGGCCAATCTCGGACTGGACGAAGATCGGCGTGCGATGCGGGTCCAGCCCCAAAGCGATGTAGTCCGCGACCACTTCTTCAGTAAAGCGCGTGACCACTTCCGGCTCGTGATCCGTGAGCGCGTGCAGATCCGCGACGAAAACCAAGGCCCGGCGGCCCTGGTTTTGAAGTTCAACTATCGGCTTTACCGCACCCAGATAATTCGCAACTGTAAGCGCGCCGGTAGGCCTGATGCCAGTAATGATTTCCGTTCCGGTCTTCATGCTCAGCCGTCAGGATTTGTCCTTTTCGGCTTGCTTTAATGATAACGCAATCTTGCCGTTCTCTTCCACCCGGATGACTTTCGCGGTCACAAAGTTGCCGACATTCAAGACGTCAGAAACGTTCTTCACAAAGCCGTTCTTGAGCTCGGAGACGTGGATCATCCCGTCCTGGCCGCCGCCCAAGTCCACTATCGCGCCGAAGTCCAGCGTCTTTATCACCCGGCCCTGGACCATCTCGCCCACCGCGAACTCACGGGTGAGCGCTTTTATCTGGCTTGCCGCCTCGTCCGCCTTGGACCTGTCCGTCGCGGCGATGAAAACGCTGCCGTCTTCCTCAATGTCTATGGTCGCGAGCCCCAGATCGCGGATCAAGCCGTTTATCATCTTGCCGCCGGGGCCGATGACGAGGCCTATCTTCGCGGGATTGATCTTCAACTGGACGATGTACGGCGCATACTTGGAAACCTCTTCCCGGGGCGCGGCGATAAGCGTTCTCATAAACTCCAAAATTTGGAGCCGCGCTTCCCTTGCCTGCTCCAGGGTCTTTTGGATCATCGGCATAGTGAGCCCGTGGATCTTCACGTCCAGCTGGACCGAGTTCACGCCTTCGTCCGTGCCGGCGATCTTGAAGTCCATATCTCCGTAGTGATCCTCCGGCCCCTGGATGTCGGTCAAAACCTTGAAGTTGTCCCCATCGTCCATCATTAAACCCATAGCGATGCCCGCCGCGGGTTTCCTAATGGGCACGCCCGCGTCCATCAAGGCCATCGAGCTCGCCGAGACCGTCGCCATGGAAGAAGAGCCGTTCGAAGAAAGTATCTCCGAAACCACCCGGATGGTGTACGGGAATTTGTCCACCGGCGGGATCAAGGGGCGAAGGGCTTTTTCCGCAAGCGAGCCGTGGCCGATCTCGCGGCGGCCGGGACCGCGGAAAAAACCGATCTCGCCCACGGAGTACGGCGGAAAGTTGTAGTGGAGCATAAAGCGGCGCTTGCCGGTCGTCTCCATCGTCTCTATGAGTTGTTCCGCTCCCGGCGCAGCAAGGGTCGTGACCGCCAAGGCCTGGGTATTGCCGCGCACGAAAAGCGCCGAGCCGTGAGTGCGGTTAAAAAGCCCTATCTCGCCGTCCAGCTTGCGCAACTCCGCAAGGCCGCGGCCATCGGGACGGCGGTCGCTCCCCAAAATGTTCTCGTGGACCAGGCGGTCAACCGCGTCGTCCCACAGAAAGTTCACTGCCTTCACATCAACTTTTTCCACCATCGCGGCGAGGTGCGCGAGGAGCGCTTCTTTCAAGGCAGCTTGCTTCGCCGCCCTCTCCATCTTGTTCTCGCCGTAGAGAGCGTCTTGAAGTTTATCTTTAAGGAATTCCTCCACTGCCGCTTTGAGTTCCGGCTCCGGCTCGGAGAGCTTCACCTGCACTTTGGACTTGCCGATCTCTTTCACGATCTGGTTCTCAAATTCTGTGAGCCGGTCAATTTCTTTCTGCGCAAGTTCAAAGGCGGCGAGAACGTCTGTCTCTTTGGCCTCATCTCCGGCAAGCTCCACCATATTTATCCTGCCTTTAGGACCGGAAACGAAAGCATCAAACTTCCATCCCGCCCGAACGGCCGAACCCGTTCGGTCGGGCGGGTCCGGCTTTCTTAATTCAGAATTATTTGGATTTACTACAAATTCCCCTCCGATCTTTGCAACCCGCACTCCGGCAACCGGCCCGTTCCAGGGGATGTCGGAGATGCCCAAGGCGAGGGAGGTGGCCATAAGCCCCAAAAACTCCGGCTCGTTCTCTTCGTCATAGGCCAAAACCGTCGTTACCACCTGGATCTCCCGGCGGATGCGATGGTCAAAAAGCGGCCGGATGGTCCGGTCCACCAGGCGCCCGGCGAGCGTCGCCTCTTCCGACGGCCGTCCCTCCCGGCGGATGAACCGGCTGCCGATAATCTTCCCGGCGGCGTAGAAGCGCTCCTCGTAGTCCACCTTGAGCGGCAGGTAGTCCAATGGGGCATCGGAGGAGCCCATCACTGCGGTGACCAAAACCGCGGTGTCGCCGTACTTGGCAAGGACCGCCGCATTCGCCTGCTCCGCCAAACTGGATACTTCCAGTGTTAAAGTTTTACTCCCGACTTCAACCGAGTATTTTTTCCTATCTATTGCCATGTTCGTTTTGGCTACTAAATACGAAATTTCGTATTTTCGTAAAAAATTCGTATTTAGTAGCTATTTTCTTAATATGATTTTCGGAATGGACTCTATGTTTATGAACTTGTCCGCCGCTTCCTGCAATTTGGCCGAGGCGCTGCGGTGGAACGCCGCCACCTCCACCAAGCGTCCCTTGCCCCACTTCAGGTAGTCCACGAGCGGCAGGTAGTCGCCGTCGCCGGTCACGAGTATCACCACATCCAGGAAGTCCGACATCCGGATGGCGTCAACCGAAAGACCCACGTCCCAGTCGCCCTTTTTGAGGCCGTCGCCGTAGACCTGCAGCTCCTTCATCCTCAACTCCAGCCCCGCCTTTTCCAATGCCTCAAAAAAAGCGGCTTCCCCGACGGCGGTGTCGCTTTTGACAACATAGGCGATCGCCCGGATGAGTTGGCGCCCGGCGACCAAGTGTTTGATCAATTCCTGGTAATTGACCCGGCCGTGATATAAATTTTTCGCGGAGTGGTAAAGATTGGCTACGTCAATGAAAATACCTATCCGTTGATTCTCGTATTTTTCTCCCATTAAAATTAATCCTACTTCTTAAGTTCCAGCTTCTTTATAATTTTTGCGTAAAGCTGGGGTTCCTTTTTGCGCAGATATTCCAAAAGCTTGCGGCGGCGGCTGACCATTTTTAAAAGCCCCCGGCGGGAATGGTTGTCTTTGGGATTTTTCTTCAAGTGCGCGGCGAGTTCGTCTATCTGGCGGGAGAGAAGCGCAACTTGCACCTCCGCCGAGCCGGTGTCTTTCTCGTGCTTCGCAAATTCGCCGACGATCTTGGACTTAACGCGTCTTGTTAATGCCATCGCCGCCCATCATAACAGGAAAAACGGCGGAAGGCAAATCAGCCGACGAACTGCGTTTCCTCTTCCAGTTCTATTCCGAACTTATCTTTGACTGCCGCTTTTATCTTTTCGGCGAAAGCGGCCACCTCACAGGCGGAGGCACCCCCGAGGTTTATGAGCGCAAGCGGCTGTTTGGGCGAGATGCCAACTTTGCCGTCGGCATAGCCCCTCGGGAAACCGCTTTGTTCTATGAGACAGGCAGCGGATATCTTCGCTTTCCCGTCCTTTCCCTCCCAGAACCAGGGATTAGAGCAACTAACCTCTATGCGCTCTACGGCCTCGCGCGCAACCACCGGGTTCTTGAAAAACGACCCGGCGCTTTGAAATTTCTCGTAGCCCGGGAGGATTACCATCCCCTTCCGGCTTCTTATCTCTATTATTGCCCGGCGCATCTCCGCGATGGTCGGCGGCTCTAACTTGTCGCGAAAATAGAGTTGCACGTCCGGATAGGCGGATGCGTCCGCCACGCCGCCGGGGACAAGCTCAAAAGTCGCCCCTGTAATGAAAAACTTTCCCGGCCTCCGCTTGAAGATACTGTCCCGGTAAGCGAATTCACATTCTTTGTTGTTTAGCGTTCTCTCTTTCAACGTTTCCGTATCTATACCTCGCACTTCGGTGAGTACTCCGTCCACGCTCGCGCCATAAGCGCCGATGTTCTGCACCGGCGCGGCCCCGACTGTACCTGGAATGCCGGAGAGATTTTCTAACCCCGCCCAACCCGCTTCCACCGTGCGCCGCACGGTTTCATCCCAATCCTCGCCGGCGCCTACCCGAATCTTAACTTTTCCGCCCGCCGCTTCGCCTGCCTGCGCAGGCAGGCTCTCAAATCCGGGAATTTTATTGTATATCACAAGCCCCGGAAATCCTTCATCGTTCACTATGATATTGCTCCCGCCGCCTAAAACAAAAACTGGCAGATCCTTGCCGCGCGCAAATTGGAGCGCCTCCCGCGCTTCGTCTTCGCTTTTAACCTCAATGAAATACTTAGCGTTACCACCCACCCCAATTGTGGTGAGGGGTGCAAGGGGAACATTTTTTTGGATGACGATACGAGACATATCAGTAAGGCGGCGCGCTATCCCGAGGAAGCTCTCGGAGGCGAAAAAGCTTGGTCTCCGACCCTGGGTCGAAGTTTTTCGCCGAGAGAGCAACGGGCGCGAGCCGCTGGAGCGAGCGAACCGCGGTTCCGAGGGGTAGTGCGCCGCCGCAACACCCGTCGTACAATATTGGCATGGCCCGAATCCACGACCTCCTAAAAGATTACCTGAATTACCTCACAATAGAAAAGAACCGATCCCTCAAGACGGTGGATAATTACGAGCGCTATCTTAAAGAATTTCTGGCGACGACAAAAATCTCCTCACCCTCGGACGTAACCGACGACGTCGTCCGCAATTTCCGCCTTGCTTTGGCGCACCGAAATATCAAAAAGATAACCCAAAGCTACTACATCATTGCCCTGCGGAACTTCCTAAAATACCTCGCCAAGCGCGACATCCCTTCGCTCGCCGCGGAAAAAATAGAACTCCCCAAAATCTCCCGGCGGCAGATAGAAATCCCGGAATATGGTGAGATGGAGCGCCTACTCTCCGCGCCGAAGGGCAATGATCTCCGCTCCCTCCGCGATCGAGCGATACTGGAAACGCTTTTCTCCACTGGCCTGCGGCTTTCGGAACTGTGCAATCTGGGCCGCTACGAGGATTTCACCCGCGGGGAACTAACCGTCCGGGGCAAAGGCGAGAAACTGCGGGTGGTCTTCCTCTCCGACCGCGCAAAGAAGGCGATCAAGGATTACTTGGATAAAAGGACCGACACAGAGCAGGCGCTATTCGTTAGTTTGTCCAAAGTCGCCAAGGATTCGCCGCAGCCGCCCAAGGTTTTAGGCAAAATCACGCCGCGGGCGGTGCAGCGGCTAATCAACCAGCGTGCCCGCGAAGCCGGTATCCCTAAACACGTTCACCCGCATCAACTCCGTCATCTCTTCGCCACCGACCTTCTGATGAACGGCGCTGATTTGCGCTCCGTCCAGGAAATGCTCGGCCATGCGAACATCGCGACCACCCAGATCTATACCCACCTCACCAACAAAGAACTGCGCGAAATTCACAAAACCTTCCACGGCCGGAGGAGAAAATAAGGACTGTGGGCAATTGCTATTATAACTCACGATCGTGAGTTATAATAGCAAACCGAGATAGGCGCAAAGTTGTTGCTATTCTGTCGTGGGCAGGGTGGGACTTGCCGCCCAAATTATCATTTGGGCGAGCCTCGCCCAGCGCGGCTGGGCGGGAACCCTTCTCGAAAGTACTCTCTCAATCTTCTCCGGCCCGCACCACTTTTCCAGTAGCCCTCTCGCTTTTTAGCTATGTCAAGACTTGGAAGATCCTCAGCAAAGAGAACCACAAACGGTCTGCGGTTGCAGGTTGCTTTAACTTTGCCCAAGTTGTGCTCTTGAATCCGTTCGTCAAGGTTGGATGTGTGACCGACATAAGTACGATTATCCTTTAAGCTTTTCAGTATGTAAACCTGAAACATTGTGCCGAGGGGGAGGGTCGAACTCCCACGGGATTGCTCCCAGCGGCTCCTAGGGCCGCCGCGTCTACCAGTTCCGCCACCTCGGCATATAACTGCCATTTCGCCACCTGCCCTACTACAAAGTAATAAAAACCGAATCGTGCTACTATTGCAACTACTTGCAGAGTTTGTTTGACTTATGCGAGTTTTGTCCTTAAATTCATTGCCAGCAGGAGGTGTACAGTGGCGAACTTCATTATCAATATCCCTCCGATGCCAAAACCCGAGGACTTCGGCATCGAATGGGAAGCCGACACTAAAGATCTGGAGGAACATCGAAAACAGGAAAGATGGGGATACCAAGGCACGCCCGATCACCCTGCTCTCGTCGAGATCAGAGCGAAGGGTGCGTCTGCCCAAGCCAAAATAGACGCTTATAACAAAGCGCTCGAAATCTGGAAGGAGGTGGTTTCGCAAATCGCCGCGACCCTAAGCAGTAAATCCTAATAAAGAGTTGCGGCCCGCAAAGCCGGTTCCAGATAATGTGGAACCGGCTGCTTGTTTCTAGCCAGTTACGCATTAAACTTGACTTTTTTGATGATTTATGCTTAAATGCTGGCCTAAGCTCATTCATAACGCCGTACGGCTTTATACATAGATTGGACACAGTTTCCACTTAACCGCGCGCCAAAGGCGCCCAAGCCGCGCCGCACGGCGCGATGGAGGAGCAACAATGGATTGGCTCAATCGTCTCGTGGGACTTCTCGGGACGGCGTGGAATGCCGCCTCCGGGATTGTCTCAAGTCGCATCGTCGGTATAGCTCTCGGGGTAGCCCTCGGGATAGTGACGGCGGTTCTTGCGCTTTTCGTCCTCTGGGGACTCGCAAGGGTCGTCCGGGCCATCTTCAGTGCAATTCCCTGGGACGAGGTCGGCGACACACTGCGCAGAGTTCCGTGGCGACTGCTCGCCGCGGTTGGCGCAGCCGCTCTCTTCGCGTGGTTTGCTTGGTCTCTGGGGTTTTGGGGACAGTTCGTTCTCCTGACCCTCGGATACCTTGCAATCGCAGCAGGAATCATCACGATTCTTGCCAGGAGATGGGACTGCGATGCCGCAGATATCGCGGCAGACAACAACACATGGTTCTTCGCGGTGCTGGGGATGGCGATAGCCACTTCCGTCACTGCCTGGTTCGTGTGGGGACCAGCACTGCTCCTGCCGAGCGACTGGCCGAGAGCGGAGACGCTGACCAAGGTCAAGGACGTGGGTAATCACATTCTCTTCGGCAAGACCGCAAAACCAGTTGATCCGGTGAATAGCCTGCCGTGGGCGGGGGGAACCTGGTTCTTCTGGAAAGCGGCTCTTCTCTACTGGCTGATCCTCTTCATCCTGATCCCCGTCTCGTTCTACGACGAGTTGGAGGAGGCAATGAGGGCAGCAGGGGCGGTCTGGCGGAGACACCGCGAGCGCCTAGCCGAGGAGCGTGCCGCAGCTGCTACCAAAGCGGCTGAAGCGAAAACCCGGGAAGAACACCGACAGAGAGGAAGAAGGGGTCCTCCGCCGCCAGTCGTACCGGTGGCCCCAGAGCCGGAGAAGATCACTTTCGGTGATCTCCTGAAGGCGGAAGTCATCGGCGAGGCGGGCATGGAGTTGCTCGCAAAACTCTTCTCATCCATCTGGCGGAACTACCGCAGAGCCGCGTAGGAGGACACAATGCAAAATCCGAACTGGATCAGAACGATTCTCGCGAGCATCGCGCTCGCGATCCTCCTCAAGATCGGGTTCGCAATCCCTCTCATGACCAGCTTCGTGGCCCTGGGCATCATCTACCTTGCCCAGGTAGTCGCCACGGAGATGAGACCCGGCCTCGACACGGCGAAAGGGTGGCTAAAGTTCATGGGCAACGCCATCCTGGGCGTGGTAGCATTTCTCGCTCTGCGCCTCATCGCCACCTCCCTCCTCGGCCTGCCGCTCGCGGCTACCTATCAGAAGCTCGAGGACTCCGGCGGTCTCTACTGGACGCTCTTCGGGGCTGACGTTTCCAACGTCATCCTCTGGGAGATCCTCTTTGCTATCGTGGCGGGAGGACTGGTAGCTCTGTGGGTGCGCGGCAAGGGCGGCAAGCTCGTGATGGCGGTCTTCGTCATCGCGTTCCTCGTCACCAGCTTGCAGGTGCGCTTCCCCAAGAGCGCATCTGCAGTGAGTGCGGAGGGTGCGATGTGGGACGCCAAGCTTGAATCCCGCATCAAGGAGAAAGGCGCCCTCGGCGCCATACTCCCCGACACCGGCGCAGGCGGCGAGTGGAAAGTCGTCCGGGCTGTGTCGGACCGGGAGAGGGCGGTGAAGCTGCCGTATCTCCACTGGTTCGACATCAACACGGAGGCGCCCGTCGTCGTTCGCACCGCGAACGGGGACGAGTTCCTCTGGAAGCCGGACGACACCATCGTCCGGCACGCCGGGGGCTGCAAGGAAGGCGAGCAGGTGGAGGGAATCCGGGACATTCCCAACTCCATCCTCTACCTCCGCGCCTGCGGTAATAAAATCGTCCGGGTGGGCATCACCGTGGAACCCGCGACGATGCAGGCGTATGAGAGTTCGAGATAGAATCCCAACGGCACCGGTCCGTCAAAACCGGCAGAAAAGAGTAAAAACACCCCGTTGCACAGCGTGCAACGGGGTGAATCACTTTATAGAGTGCGAGTTAAGGGGTTCCCGGAGTAATGATGTTCTTCACAAAGATCGGCAAGCCCCAGGCCATAAGGCCTACGACTATTGCGATTACCGTGTACCAAATCTGTTTCTGCGCCTTCTTGAGAATTTCGGGGTTACCAGAAGCAACGAGATAGAGATAACCGGAGTAGAAAGCGGACATCACTGCAAGTATCCAGAAAATGATGGCGATGTATCGCGCATACTTGCCCACGAGGAGGTATATATCCTCCCCCTGCTTGAGCGGTGCGTTAGGATCAGTGGGAACAGGTATGTTAATCTGCGGTGCACCTTGGGCGAGAGTGTAAAGCGGAAAAAGAGATATGACTGCAACTGACACAACCGCAAGTAATCTTCTCATTTTTTATTTCGGGGTTAGAAGATCCCGTATGAGGGCCGGGATACCGGTGGCCATAAGCGCTATCGCAACCGCTATCACAGTGTACCAAATCTGCCTCCTTGCTTTGCTTAATTTCTCAGTTTCACCCCCAGCCGTCAGGTACAAAAATCCGGAATAGAAAGCCGAGACGGTCGCGGCTATCCAGAATATATAACCGATTATTTCTGCAATCCTAATGAGCACTTTCTGGACATCTGAAATATTCTGGATCGGACTACCCTGCGCCGAGACCAAGAGCGGGGCAGTGAGAAGGAAAACAGCAAGTGCAGGGATTATTGTCTTTTTCATATTTATTTATGAGATTGCTTCGGCCTTCGGCCTCGCAATGACATTATTATACCACAAAGCCCCGGTGCGCAAGGCAGCGGGGCTGTGGATTTCTGCAACTAAGAGCTCTTAACTAAAAGCTGCAAGCTGGCTACGTCCTCTGCAGGATGTTCAAGACCAACCGCGGCAAGCCGTAAGCGAAGATGCCGACGACTATGGCGATCACCGCGTAGCGCAATTGATGATTGGCTTTCTTGATCTTTTCCGGGTCTCCGGAAGCGGTGAGATAGAGAAAGGCCGCCCAGAAGACGAAGATCGCCGCCAAAATCCAGAAGATGTAGGCGACCCAGGTCAAAACCTGGTTCAGGAAATCAATCACGCCCTGTCCCGACCTCACCGGCGGCTCCGTTGACGGAGGCTGGATCGGGTTCGGATACTGGGCGAAAACGGCAACGGCCGGGAGAAGCAAGACCGCCACAAGGAGAAGAGCCAATTTTGTATTTCTCGTCATTTGTCCGTTTGTCTTTTCTTATTCCCCGTAAGAAATTACCGGAAAAGCGTTTACAGGGTTAACTGCTCGCATATTACTACCTTTTACTTCTTACGGGGTATTCCCGTTGCGGCTTCCGCAAGCGGGTCGACCTTTCTGTATTTGGAACCATTATATCAAAATTGCCGGTGTTTTCAACTACGGGCTAAGAACGTTCTGGATAAGAAATACCAGCCCCTGCGCCACGAGGACTACGGCGTAGCCGACGACCGCGTAGAAAATCGTGTTTCTGCCCTTAGTGACTTTTTCCGGACTGCCGCCGGCGGTAAGTATCTGGAAAGCGCCGATCAAAATCATAATCACTACGATCGGGGTGGCTATGTAGAAAAGGCCGCTCACGATGTTCTGGGCAACGCATGAGATTTTGTCGCATGAGAGAGGGTTGGGTAGGTTTACTGTGCTCCTACCTCCACCGGCTGGAGCCGGAGGCGTCGGACCCCCGGGACCGGGTGGCGTCGGCCCTTGAGCAAGAACCAAACCGCTGAAACTGATTATGGCGAACGCAGAAAGCAGGGCAACGGTTAAAAGTTTCATATCGTTGTAATTATATCAATTCCGCTCGAAACAAACATCACCGTAATTCCACGTCCCGCGGCCTAACAACTACATCCCAATGGTCATCTTCCTTCGCGTAGATTATCTCCTGCGTCGCCGGGGTACCTTTCAACCGATACTGTATGGCGCCATCGTCACTTCGCGGCCCGATTTTATCGAAGTCCGGGGAACTCTCAATGTACTTAGTCAAAGCCACTTCCTGCTCCGTGTTGGGATCCCTAGAGCGCAGATCGATTTTATAGCCCCCGGCATGGCTATACGTGCCTACCTCGTGCTGCCCTCCCGTAGCCGAAGTTACGACCACTTCGCAACCACACGCCCGCTTTAGCCTTATCGTCTCGTTAATCGTCTCCTGCCTCAAGTTGGCTACAGTGTTCGTCGCAATAACAACTCCGGCGCTTTGAAGCTGGGCTCTCGCCGCGCTCTCGCTCACAGCAAGCGGGCCGGCTTGTCCTTCGCTTATAGGCTTAATTTTCCCAAGCTTCGGCAATCCCAGTCCGGTAAGTTCGGGGTTCACGAGATTGAGGACGACGAAAGCGCCCATAAGGAGAAGCAACCCCAGAAGCGCTTGGGTGATGGCATCCCGCGCGTCCGACTGGCCGGAGGGATTGCCGCCGGACATGGTGTACCTGACCGCGCCGTAGACGATCATTCCGAAAGCCAAGATGCCGCCGAGCATCAGGGCGAAGTTGTAGATATTCACGATTATCTCTCCCGGCTTGGACTGCTCGGTAACCGCCTGGATGGTGGGACCCAGGTAAACCTGCGCTTGGGCGTAGGCCGTATTTACTATAAATCCCAGTATGTTAGATAGAACCGGTTCCATGCTTAGTTCTTTTCAATTGTACATCATGCACTCACTTACACGAAGTTTGACCTGTGTTTATATCATGCACGCAGCTTTTTCCAGCCGGACAACCTTGCTGGCCAGCTGGTTTTATCGGATCGCACGCCTGTGGCGCGGGTTGCTGCGGCGCATCTTTTTTGACGCACGCTTGCAGCCCGTTTACAATACGACACTCCGTGTTGGGGTCATAGCAAATAAGAGTGCATCTCTGGGTCTGTCCTTTGGTGGATGGTGGAGCGGTCGGCGTATAGCCGCTTTGAAATTTAGTCGGGTCAACTTGATAACCCGGGGGGTTAGCACAATTTATCTGCGGCCAGGCGACGCCGCCTGTGCCTTTGTTCCCAACAAGCCACAGGAAAGTCGCGACTATGAGGAACGACCCCAAAGCGATCGCGACGCCGATTACCGTCCGCCAAAGAATGGTTCTGCCCGTGCTGATGATCGCCGGATTCGCGCCGCCCAGGACGACCATAATGCCGCCCGCGATGAACATTATCGGGGCAAGCGCGAAAAGAACCAGGGTTATACCGAAATAGATCGTGTGCTGGAGAGTGTGAATTATGTCGCAGACGCTGGTGCACTTTTTCTCCGCCGGAACATCCGGGGCCAGATACTGGCCGGTGCAGGAGAGGATCGGGTTGTCTCCGCCGCCCCAGTAAGGAATACCGATATTGTGAGCCGATGCGATGGATGGCGCAAGAAGAATAATTAAAGACAGCAAGGCCGTCATCGCGAGGAGCGAAACGACGAAGCGATCTCTTGACGATAGGGATTGCTTCCCGCTGCGGCTTTGCCTCGCGGTCGCAATGACGGATTGTCGTTTTCCCTTTTTCATTTTCACTTTTTAATTTGTGATCAGCTGGTTTATCTTGTTCTGCGCCTGCTGCAGGGCCTGATAGGAGTTGAACCTGCCGGCGAGGATGCCGGAAATCGCCTCATTCAGATATTCGCTTACTCTCCTCTCGTCCGGCTCTCGTGAGGAACGGGCGGTCAAGGCCTGCCTCGCGAAAACGCCCAACTCGGCGTCGTTCAAGAAGCTCCCGATAACCGATCGCAGGGCCGGGGGTAAACCGCTCGCCTGCACATACATAGTCGCATTTTGAGGGCTGGCTGTGAAGTTCAAAATAAAATCCCACGCCCACTCCGGAACCTTGCTTTGGCGCGACACCGCAAGCCCCCAGTAATCGGCGTAGGCGACCGGGCTCGCGCCGGATTGGGGTGTGGCCGCGACGCCCATATCCAGGAACGGGTATTTGCGTTTCAGCTCTAAAGCGTCCTTGCGATAGCCAAAGACCATTGCAACTTTGCCGCCGCCGAAGCTCTCGTAGGCGTCCGGCTGGGCGTCATTCCAGGTGTATTCCGAAGCGGCGGAGTTGGCGAACTGGATGTAGGAGTTCATCGCCCGCAGGCCCGCCTCGGAGGCGATGCCGTAGTAGTCCGAGGCCTGGCCGGTCGCGAAAAGTCCGTTCTGGAGCATCAGGTTCATCAATATATCCGGCGCGTGAGGGGTGTTCCTCTCCGAGCCGCCTATCGCAGCGGCGGCCTGTGTAATTTGCCCGCCCTGGTCAAGCGTACGAAGATAAGGGATATATGTCCGCAGCTCCTCCCAGGTTTGCGGCGGGCGCACGAGAGACGCTTTGTCCAAGAGCCCGCGATTGTAGAAAAGAGCCAGCGTGTCCAGATACAAGGGCAGGGCATACACCTCGCCCCCATCAACAAAGTCCTGCTCCACCACCGTCGGGAACTCACCCCGCAATTGCGCCAAACTGAACTGCGCCGCGGGCACCGGGTAGAGCTTGCTCTTCTCGCGGGAAAGCGACTTCGCCGGGATCATGAAAACGTCCGGACCCTCGCCCGCGGCCAAGGCCGAGACGACCGCTTCTTCATATCCCGATTCCGGCAAGGCCCGGTAATCTACTTCTACGTTTTTCCTGGTTTTTTTGTACTCATCCTTGAACTTGTTGACGGTGTCGCTCGGCACCGTTCCCCAAACCTTCAGGGTCACACTGGGCGGGGTCTCCGACGAGCGCAGGTTGGTGAAGATCAAAACAAGCACCAGCACCACCAGGAGCCCTATCCCGCCAAGAATCACGATTTGCTTTTGATTGAACTGCATATCCGCTACGAAATACGAAAATCTACGAATGTACGAAAGGATTTAGACGACGTTGGCGACATTTCTTGTTTTCGCATTTTCGTATAAATTCGTATTTCGTAGCTAAATTACTACCACCCCCGCCAAGCGGTCGCCGGACTTGAGATTCATTATCCTCACGCCCTGGGCCGCCCGGCCGGTCGCGCGCACGCTTTTCAAGGCGGTGCGGATGATCTGGCCTTTGGCGGAGAGAGCCAGGATGTCGCTCTCCTCGGCAACCACTCTTGCGGCAACGAGACGCCCGGTTTTCGGGGTAACGTTTGCGGTACGTATCCCGGAGCCGCCGCGGTTCTGGAGCTTGTATTCCTTAAGCGGCGTCTGCTTGGCGAAACCGTTCACCATCACGACAAGCAACTTTGCTCCCTGTCCCTTGTCGCTTGCCTCTTTAATTATATCAAACCCCGCGAGTTCATCGCCTTTCTTTAATCTTATACCGCTCACACCGGCCGCGTTCCTGCCCATCGTCCGCACTTGCGACTCCTTGAACCGGATGGACTGCGCGCCCGCGGTCGTGAGAATTACCTGGCTTTTGCCGTCGGAGAGACGCACGTCTTTCAAGGCGTCGCCTTTTTTAAGAGCGATCGCGATTATCCCAGTCCGGCGGATGTTCTCAAAATCCTTAAGCGGCGTCCGCTTAATGAGGCCGTTTTTGGTCACCATCACCAAGTAGCGCCCTCCTTTTTCCTTGTCTCTTGTCTCTTTTTCCTCTTTATAGTTCACTATCGCGCTCACGTTCTCGTCCGCCGGCAGTTCCAGGAAGTTATGTATCGCCCGGCCCTTGGAGGTGCGGCTCGCCGCCGGAATCTCCCACACCTTGGTCTGGAAAACTCGCCCCTTGTCGGTGAAGAAAAGGATGTTGTCGTGCGTGTCCGCCGCCGCAAAGTGGCTGATGAAATCCTCCTCCGCCACGTCCGAGGCCACGAGCCCCTTGCCGCCGCGCTTCTGGCTGCGGAAGGAACCCGGGGGCAGGCGCTTGATGTAGCCGCCGGCGGAAAGGGCGATGACCACGTTCTCCTGCGGGACGAGGTCTTCTTCTTTAAACTCCCCGACTCCGGTCGGGACCACCTGGGTCCGGCGGTCGTCGCCGTATTTTTGTTTCAGTTCCAAAACCTCATCTTTTATGATCTTCAGGATTTTGGCCGGGCTTTTCAGGATCAGCTCCAAATCCTTAATGAGCGCGAGTTTCTCTTTGAGTTCGTCTTCCACTTTCTGCCGCTCCAGGGCCGCGAGTGCCGCGAGGCGCATGTCCAGGATAGCCGCCGCCTGCAAGTCGGACAACTTGAACTGGGCGCGCAAATTCTTGTGTGCATCTTCCCGGCTCTTGGACTTTTTGATGAGCGCGATGACCTTGTCGATGTTCGCGAGCGCTTTGACCAAACCCTCCAGGATGTGCGCCCGTTCCCTGGCCCTCTTCAAATCGAACTCCGTCCGGCGGCGGACGACCTCCTTGCGGTAATCCAGATACGCATGGAGGATCTCTTTCAAAGAGAGGAGCCGCGGCGTGAGGCCTTCCGTGAGGGCGATCATGTTCAAGTGGAAATCTTTCTGCAGATCGGTGTGCTGGTAGAGCTGGTTCAGTATCTTCTGCGGCGGCACATCGCTTTTGAGCTCTACGACGACTCGCAGGCCTTCCCGGTCGGATTCGTCCCGGACGTCCCGGATGCCCTCTATTTTCTTGTTCTGGACCAGTTCCGCGATCTTCTTTATGAGTTCCGCCTTGTTCACCTGGTAGGGGATCTCCGTGACCACGATGTCGAATTGGCGGTTTTTGCGTTCCTCTATTTCCGCCTTCGCCCGGCACATTATCGCTCCGCGGCCAGCGGCGTACGCTTCGCCGATGGCCTTCTGATTGAAAATTATCCCGCCGGTCGGGAAGTCCGGGCCGTTCACAAAACGCATCAGGTCGTCGTGCGTCGCGCCGGGGTTCTCCGCAAGATGCAGGATCGCGTCCGCCACTTCCCGCAGATTGTGCGGCGGGATGGAGGTCGCCATGCCGACCGCGATGCCCAAGCTGCCGTTCAGAAGCAAGTTCGGGAGTTTTGCCGGGAGAACTCGGGGCTCCGTCCGGGTAGCGTCGTAGTTCGGAGCCCAATCCACGGTTTCCTTCTCGATATCCGAAAGCATCTCGTCGGAAATTCTGGCTAGGCGCGTTTCCGTATATCTCATTGCCGCAGGGGAGTCGCCGTCTATTGAGTTGTGCACAAAAACTCCCGCATCCAAAGCGAAGTTATGGGTGCCCTCTATCGTCAAATCATAAACATCTTCCCTGCCCGCATCCTCAACGCGAACTACGCGGTGGTTTTTACTCAATTCCTGCCTGACCAGCTCCGGCTGGCCCGCAAAATACTTTCTCAACCCGGTTCCCCAAAGGGGCGCGCGACCGTAGGTATACACCCGACTGCGGGCCTTTTCGTACGTTCCCCTATTTAAAATCTTGAACTCCTGCAGAGCGGCTCTGGCTATGTTTAAAAACTTCAACTTTCCGGTTTTATTGGTAGTATGATTCTTGTTGCCCTTGACTATCTTCTCATGAAGCAGAGCGCGGTAAGCCGGGTCCTGCCACAATCTTTTGAGCGTCCGGGTTGCTCGCTCCGAAAGCTCTTTTCTCTTCTCCGGATGCTCTACGATATATTGCTTATTGACTTCACTTAAAAACCGCCGCATTTTCTCCCGATATTCCGGAGATTTCCAATTTTCCCTATTACGCAAAGAGGTCTCGCCTGCCTTTTTGAGTCGGTTCTCCGCCCGCGACCAATAAGCGTCCCTGCCCGCGGCTATTTTTTCACGATAACCCGCGTCCAGATGTTGTTTAGCAGCGTGCTCATAATGGATTTTCCAATGTTTGCCCCAATGTAAACGCTGGATGTTGTCCGGGCTGTTGTTCAGCTTGTTGAAATCAACGTGGTGTCTAACCCGACCGTCACTCTTGCGGTAACGGCCGCGGGTTAGGTTGTAGTTATCCGCCAAGTGGTGGGCCGGCACCCACTCCTCCTTTCTAGGTTGATAAATAAGCAGATAGCCCTCACGGTTAAGCCGGTCGGTTTTTTCAGAAAGCTTGGTGTAGACAGGCATCAGAGAATTTTCCGGCGTGAGGTACCTGGCCTCTTTATAAGTTCCGTCCTTGAGCAAGAAGCGATGATCCGGCGTGCAGCGTATGATCTGTCCATTGTCTAAAGTCACTTTGACTATGGGTGCGTTGATTCTGGTTTTTCGGGGGTTTTCAATCTTGGCAACGGCAATGAGACCCAAGCCGCTCACAGTGTAGGTATAGTTGGTTTTACCCGCAGAACGCTCTTGCACCAACTCTTCAAAGCTTAAACTCCGGCCATCCGTCAACTTAACTTTGACGTCCTTTGTAAAGCATCCGAAATTGCCCTGGCCCTGCACCAAGGGGTAGCGCAGGGAAAAATCCTGGGCCATGCGCACCAAGGCGTCGTAGACCGCAACGTCGCCGTGGGGATGGTAGCGGCCCAAGGTTTCGCCGACCACGTTCGCGGACTTGCGGAACTTGGCCTGGGCGGTGAGGCCCGAGTCCCACATCGCCCAGAGAATCCGGCGGTGAACCGGCTTCAAACCGTCCCGGATGTCCGGCAGCGCCCGGGCGACGATGACCGACATCGCATAGTCCAAGTAGGACTCCGTGAGTTCCTCGGTTATTTCTCTTTTGTGAATCTCTGCCATGTTTCTTATCTCCGTATTCCTTGTCTCTTGTTCACGGTTTAATTATGTAATTTCTTGACGTCCCAAATATCCGGCCGAGACCCTGTAGCGCGCCGAGAAATTTACCCCACAATACCGACGCGCCGGTTTTCATCGTTTCCCAAAAGGAGAATTCCTCCCCCCGGCCCGCGTCGGGGCTGAGATTGCCCGCCGGCCGGGTGATGAATGCAAAGTACTTCAACCAAACAATGATTATGATGAGCATAGAGATCGCGCTCAAAACAATGAGCCAGCGCTTCTTCACCGATTCGTCCGAATTCTGAAGTTTTTCTAAGAAATCCCGGAACATGAGGTTTTAGGTTTTAGCTGTTAGGTTTTAGTACAACCAGCCTCATTTTTTCCGCACCTAAATCTTTCTTGCGAAATACAAATTTTTCCATGTTTTCGGGCTTGAGGCCCAACGCCTTAGCGAGCTCGTCCGAGTTCTTCTTATAGGAAGCCGGTATCACGATCTTCGGTTCAAGTTGTTTCACGAGCCTCACCGCTTCCGGGGCAGAGAGGAAGTGGGAGTCGCCGGTCGGAACGAAAACCACGTCCGCCTCAACCAGCTCTTCCAGGACGTCTGCGGGGAGAGAGCCCGAGATGTGCCCCAGAAAAACGAAGTGCATCTCCTCCCAAACCACAAGGTAAACGGTCTTTATGAACTTGCCGGTGGATTCGCCGTTCACCTGCCACCCCTGTATCTCTATCCCTTTCACCTCGTACTCCCCGGGAAAATTTATTTCCCCTGGAGACGGCAGGGTATCCGTCGCAACGAGCGTTCTCAAAATAACATCCGCCTTCAGGCGGTTGTTCGAGGGATTGAGGAGGAGGGCGAGTTCCCCGCTCTGCAGCCGAAAACAGCCCTCGCCGAAGTACTGGATGATCATCCCCGGTGCTACAACTGCGATTCCCCCCTCGGTGGCGGGGTTTTCGGCCTTTGCGTGCGGTAAAACATATCTTGGTTAATCAGGAAAGTCATTGACTATCATGCCCGTCGCAGTTGTAGCACCGGGCATCGCCGAAACATTTTAACACAGAATTTGACTATTGACGAGGGCTCGGCCTGGCGGCTCGTCGGGGTCGGTGTGGTTTTGCTCCAGCGGCAAAACCCACCTGTGTCTCGGCCGGTCGGCCCCTCGCCGAACTTGGGGACCAAGCCCGACTCGGCCTGCGACACACCCCGCCGAACCGCCAGGCCTCGCTTACCCAACGCGCAGGCCTTCGCCCGGAGGAGGCGCTATCGGAGGCCAAATCTACGTTGGTTGTGACGTCAGATATGACTTTGGCAGAAGGGGCTATCGTCCACAATTGAATATCTATCCCTACAGGAAGAGTAGGAACGATTTGGCCGAGATGCAGGCGCGGTTTTCTGCTCTACGAAACCCACGCCGTTGCCTCCGAGGGCGAAGGCCGGAGCCCCTTGCGGAATACGAAAAAGCCGCTATAATCCGGAAACGATGTTTTCTGAAGGCCAAAGCGTAAAATCCAGTGCGCTTCTTTCCCAGATATTGAAGAACGAAGCCGCCGGCAGCCGCCTCAAGGAAGGCGATGTGGTGGAAGCGCGACTCTTGAAGAAAACCCCGCGCGGGCTCTTCTTTGACCTGGGCAAATTCGGCACCGGCATCGTCTACGGCCTGGAACTTTTGAACGCCAGGGATATCGTCCGGAATCTCGCGCCCGGAAGCGCTCTGCCCGCGAAAGTGACCGACTTGGATGGCGAGACCGGCTACACCGAGCTTTCCCTTGCGGAAGCGGGCCGCCAGCGCCTGTGGCAACAGGCCCAGGAACTCCAGGAGTCCGGCGAAATAGCGAAGATGAAGATAGTCGGTGCGAACGCCGGCGGTCTTTTGGGCAACCTCTTTGACCTTAAAGCGTTCCTCCCCGCATCCCAGCTTTCCAATGAACATTACACCCAGGTCGTAGCGGACGGAGACCGGCAGAAGAGCGTAGAGGAACTCAAAAAGTTCATCGGCGAGGAGCTTCAGGTCAAGGTGATAAACGTGAACCCGCGGAGCAACAAACTCATCGTTTCCGAGCGGGAAACGGTGGGCACGAACGTGAAGGAGCTTCTTGCCCAATACGAGGTTGGCCAGACGGTGGACGGCATCGTCTCCGGCCTTGCGGACTTCGGGATATTCATCAAGTTCGCGGACAACCCCCAGATCGAAGGCCTGGTGCACATCTCCGAGATCGACCATCGGGTGATAGACAATCCCAAAGAAATAGTGAACATCGGTGAGGCAGTGAAGGTGAAGATAATAGACATCAAGGAGAACCGGGTGTTCCTGTCCCTGAAGGCGCTCAAGGCCAACCCGTGGGAAAAAGTTTCCGACTATTTCAAAGACGGCGACGTCGTCCGGGGAAAGATCTACAAGTTCAATCCCTTCGGTGCGACGGTGGACCTGGCTCACGGCCTCCAGGGGATGCTTCACGTGTCCGAATTCGGCGACTTGGAAGAGATGAAGAAAGCTGCGCCCGTCGGCAAAGAACTCGAATTCACGATCGAATCGGTAAAACCGGAAGAGAAACGGATAGCGCTCAAACTGAAGAAATAGAAAACCGCCCCATCCGGGGCGGTTTTCTATTTTGTGCCGCGGGGGTGAATCGAACACCCGACTCTTCGCTCTTCAGGCGAAAGCTCTACCACTGAGCTACCGCGGCGTTGTTTCTGCAGTTGGGGCATACCGTACAACTTGTCCTGCTCCAACGCGGTTTTCAATTTAAAGTATTTCTGCCTAAAAAACAATATGTCCCCGCTGTGGTACATAACTTCAAATAGTTTGCGGGTGTCTCCTTTCGTATATTCCAAATTTACCACGCCACTTCCCCGGTGAAAGTATCCTTTAGTACCATGTAGGCCAGTGAGTTTCTCTCTAAGCCACGTAAGGAAGGTTGGACTTGCAGAAGCAAAAGATAGCTTAAATCCCAAACTGTTAGGCCATCGTCTATCCCAAAATGTGTAAAAACTTCCATCGCCGTCAAACAAGCCGCGGAGAAAATCCCCGAAGTAAGTATCCGGAACTGCAACTAACTGTATCGTTTTTGACTTAGAAGCGGTCAAGCCAATTGAGTTAAGGTACTGATGAAAAGCCTTATCGCTAAAACTCACAAAGAAGTACTTCTTTAAAATTTCTCCACCCCTTGCATATCTTTTCACGCGTTCGCTGATACCAAGAGTTCTTTTAAAGTTTTCCATCATCTCCAAGTCCTTGGAACAAAAGAAAATATGTCGGCCATCCGGATGTAGGTAGCCGTCTGAGGCAATCAAACCGATAGCGTAAGCGAAATTCGAAGACCACCCAATCTTAACTTTGTGCTTTAAAGCATAATGTGCCACTACGCAAATTTTAGCACGATTGACCTCGCGGTTCACCCCCACGGCCTCCGACTCCGGGAGTTATCGGAGCTCTAACCATGGAGCGCGGCAAGCCGCGCTCCACTCATTTCCTTCTCCGCAAGGTTCTACAACTCTATAAGGTTTAACCTTGTCATTTGCACTACATATTAAATCCCTGCTCGTCAATGATCTGCGGCGCGTTGTCGCTGCCGGACAAAATCCTTGCTTGACTAATTCAATATCTTGAGCTTATAACTGAAACGGAGGTGGAGCGTGACAAAAACTCGTCAAGACCAAGACATTGACAAGAAAGTGAGAAATCTCGTGGAGGCGCTGAACCGGCTCAAGGGGGTGTGGACCTACTCAAGTTGCGGGGGGCACTCTGACCCCAACGAGTGCCAGGCCCCGAAGAATCAGTTTTATGTATGTTTCAACGTTAGCCGCTCGTCTAAAGGCTGGCGGGCTCTCGATGTAATAGCGTGGGCTGTTTACGAGGCCTCCTCCGACGCCGGCTTACCCGACTCTTCCCGGAAAGCACTGTCGGTGGAGATCTGGCATAACAGCGTCGGCGGTTGTCCTCCGGCACGCGGAACCTCGTCGTTCGAGATGAGAGGCAAAAACGTTCACCCCGACCGGGTAACGAGGTATCTCGTTGAGTATCTTAGTGACCAAGAAGCCCGGCGCGACTGACAGCCGGGCTTCTGAAATTAAAGGCGGCTGGATATCCCTGCATCCCCACCAGGGTTCTCTGTCTGCTGGCGGGCAGGGAACCCGGATTTTGCGCTGTAATTATGCGCTTTGTGCGAACCTTCTTTGAACGGGAAAACTGACCCGCCCTGCCGCCAGCCGCCGCTAAGCGGCGGTCAAATCTTTACTATGAAATCCATCCAAGTTTTGCTGAAGGGATCAGCATAAATCTTTGAGTCAATAATTTTAAAATCCGCGTCAGCCAGAGCGCTTTTCAGTTCGGCTTCCGTCCAGTGCTTTCTGTACCGCTCATATTGTCCGCTGTAATCTTTCTTTATCTCCCACCCCTCTTTACTCTCCTCTGACCTCGTACTGCTAATATATGCGACCCCGTCCGCATTCAAAAGCCCCTTAATCTTAGCCAGAATCCTAAGCGCAATATCCTTCGGAAATAAGTGAATGAAAGTAAATGCGAATACTCCGTCAAACTTCATCCCAAAATCTGTTGTCAGAAAATCTCCCTGAAGAAAATTTGCGTTCAGGTTCCTCTTCTTGGCAAAAGCAATCATCTTAGGAGAAATATCAATGCAAGTCACCCTGAACCCCTTTTCCACAAATAATAGCGTTTCCAACCCTACCCCGCAGCCGATGTCTAACACATCTCCTTTGGGGCGGAGATACTGCGACATCCAGTCAACCGCTTCCCGAGTAACCGCAGTCAGGGAGTCCGTTCTTTTCTCGTATTCATCGGCAAGAGCATCGTAAGTAGAAGCATGCCGTCCTACGAGCTTTTGATATTCCTCGTTCGCATCCATGCGTCCCCACCAGGAATCGAACCCGGATCTGCTCCTTAGAAGGGAGCTGTTCTATCCGTTGAACTATGGGGACAATATCGTCCCGGTCGGGCCGCCCGGATTTGAACCGGGACTAAATCCTCCCAAAGGATTCGTGCTGCCGTTACACTACGGCCCGTCTTCGCGAGGCCATAGCCTCGCTACGACGAGGCGAAGGCCCGTTGTCTTCACATTAGCCGATTATTCCTTTAGAATCAACGCGGGTCGCGCGCGTAGCTCAGTGGCAGAGCGACTCGTTTACACCGAGTAGGCCGGGGGTTCGATCCCCTCCGCGCGCACTAAACCGGTTATTCAACTCTTATCCACATTTTTACACGGCTTATTCACCGGATATGCCTGTTTTCGCATTGACTTTTTCCGGAGAAGTGCGAATCTATAATTGGTCTTACTCTTGGTGGAGGAACCTCCGGTCAAGTAAGAACATTAACCTATTAGGGTCCAATATAGCGAAAAACGCGAGCCCGAGGGTTCGCTGCTGCGGACACCAATTTGTTCAAGAGCGGAGAGGGAGAATCCAGCGAAGGGTAGGACCTTTTCATTGCGCCGTTCGTCGGCGTGTTTTATTTTTAAATAGGTACGGCACTCGCGCCGCGACTAAGGAGAGGAGAGGAGTGTCCAAGAAGAAAAATCCGCGGCCCGTTCGCGATCCGGAGGAGAAAGACCCTGACGCAGAGGAGAAACGCGAAAATCCTGAGCCCGCGCGAGGCAACATTCGCCGGGACGTGTCGGCGTCTTAGTCCCCTCCCGTAGTGGCCCTGCACCGCAGGGCCACTTTTCTTATCTCAAGAGTTAAGTGCGTAAAAATTTTCAAAAAGCTTTGCTACAAGTATCGGCCCGGTGCCGCCGGGAGTGGGGGTATAGGATATGTTTTTCTCTTCCGCGCCTTCGGAGCTGAAGTCGCCGACTATCTTACCGTCCTTCTTGCTGGAGCCGAAGTCAACCACTAAAGCGCCGCTTTTGAGATCAGCCGGGGCTACGACGTCCACCCGCCCGACGCCGCTTATCACCACATCCGCCTCTTTGAGCTTCGGGCGCAAACCCGCGGATTTGGAATCCAGAACTGTGAGCTGCGCTACTTTATCCAAAAGCCAGTAGCCGATCGGTCTGCCGATCAAAAATCCCGCTCCGATCAAGACCACGTTCTCCGCGCGCAGGTCGCGTTTTTCCCGGGCAACGATCTCTTTCACGGCCTCCACTGCCGGCGGAACCAAACCGGAACGGCCGGTGTAGAACGCACCCAGCGCCGCCTCGCTTAGAATATCCGGGTCTTTCGCCGCGGGAATCGCGTTCAAGACATAGTGTCTGTTTATGCCCTGCGGCAACGGCAGCTGAACGATGAAGCCGCCGCAGGTTTTGGCGCCGGCCAAGCGGACGATCTCCCGCCGCAGATCGTCCGTCTTCATATCCGCCGGGAGCTGATACAGACGGAAGTCAACGCCTAATTCTTTGGCGACTTTTTCTTTTTGCTTCAAAAAATTAAGCGAGGCCGGGTCGTCGCCGACCAAAACCGCTCCCAGGAATTTCTCCGGTTTCGGCTCGGCCTTCAAACCGGATAGTATTTCCACAGCGATCTTTCGGCCGTCGATCACCATATCAAAAATCGATTCCGGGTACGGGGAACTTTAGGGCGAACTCCCTAACCCGGACTTCAATTTCCTGCAGACGGCTTGCGTCGTCTTTGCCCCGTAGCGCCCCATCAATGAATCCGGCGACGGTTTCCATATCCGTTTCCTTAAGCCCCCGGGTCGTCATTGCAGGAGTACCCAGGCGCACGCCGGAAGGATCAAGCGGTTTCCGGGAGTCGTAGGGGATCATATTTTTATTGATGGAGATATTCACCTTTTCCAACGCGTGTTCCGCCTCTTTGCCGGTGATCCCCTTGCTCCCGAACATATCCACGAGGACGATGTGATTGTCCGTGCCGTGGGAGACAATCCGGTAGCCGCGCGCCGCAAGCACCGCCGCGAACGCCCGCGCATTCGCGATGACTTGCCGGGAATATTCCTGGAACTCCGGCTTCAACGCTTCTCCGAACGCAACTGCCTTGGCCGCGGTTATATGGTCGTGCGGACCGCCCTGGACGCCCGGGAAAACCGCACGGTCGATGTCCTTGGCGAACTTTTCCTTGCACATTATGATCGCGCCCCGGGGGCCGCGCAGGGTCTTGTGGGTGGTGGTGGAGACGACATCAAAGTACGGCACCGGATTCTCCAACTGCTTCCCGGCAATGAGGCCGGCGATGTGCGCGACATCGGCGAAGGTGAACGCTCCGATCTTGTCCGCGATTTCCTTGAACCTTTTCCAATCCATGCTCCGGCTGTAAGCGGAAAAACCGGCGAGGATCATCTTCGGCTTTTCCCGAAGAGCGATCTCCTCCACCTCGTCCATATCAATGACCTCCGTGTCCCGCCGCACCGTATAAGGGATGATCGTGTAAAGTTTCCCGGAAAAATTGAGCGGGTGGCCGTGGGAAAGATGCCCGCCCTGGTCCAAAGAAAACCCGAGGACTTTGTCGCCGGGATTCAAAAGCGCCATATAAACCGCGAGATTGGCAGGGCTGCCGGACAAGGGCTGGACGTTCACATGCTCCGCCCCGAAAAGACGCTTCACCCGCTCTATCGCGAGCGACTCCACTTCGTCCACGACTTCATTCCCGCCATAATAGCGCTTGCCCGGGTAGCCCTCGGAGTATTTGTTTGTGAAAACCGAGCCCATCGCTTCCAAAACCGCGCGGGAGACATAGTTCTCGGAAGCGATGAGCTCCAACCCTTCCTTCTCACGGGTCTTTTCTTTCTCTGTTAGCGAATGTATTTCCGGGTCTTGCGCTTGCAAGTTCATTGGAGTAAATTTACTTCACACTGGCACTTTTGACAATCAGGAGGGCGGCGATGAGCACTAACGAGAAGATCGAAACGATCCGCGCGTTCGTCCTTGCCGCCCGGCGCGAGCAAGGCGTGGTCAATCTCCCCGGCCCCCAGCTGGAGCTCTCCTGCTTCCTCCACGGCGAGTTCCGGAATCTCCTCTGGCGCGTGCTCTTCTTCACGCCGGAGAGCGAGTGGCCGATCTACCTGAACGACCCCGAGATCATAGATGGGGTCTACCGGGAAGTGACGTGGACCCCGACAGTCAACTGACTGTCGGGGAACAATTTTTTATATACCCGCCGCGATCTCCCAATCCCTGTGCATCTGCGGCAGCATCATCACCGGGCTCCAGGTGTGTTTCAATTCTGCGAGTTCCTGGGAGCGCTGGTACTTGCCGCCCTCGCCGACGTAATCAATGCTTTTCTTTTCTAACGGAGCGACCTCGTAGAAAACCATCTGGGCGATGCGACGGCCGACGACCAAAGGAATGGTGTAATGCTGGGAGTTGTTGGTCACTTCCATCGTCCAGCGATTGAAGTAGCCGACGTCGCCCCAGCCGGCATCCTTGCACACTTCCACGAAATTCCGGCCGAGAGAAGAACGGGCGTACATTTTGGCGACGCAGATATCCCGGCCGCCGACGAACTCCTGGGTGTGGGCAAGGATCGTCTCCTGCGGCCCCAAGAGAATCGCCTTGGCGTTCTTGGGAACGTTTTTGAATTCCACATCCAAGCGTTCCAAAAGCGCTGCGACCGGCTCCGCCTCGAACGGGCCCTCCCAAACCCGGGCGGTGGATTCCTCGTCGTAGAGATTATGAATAGTGTGCCGCCCGGCCGGGGATTTTTCCTTCCAGTACCACTCCCCGAGAGTCACGTCATAACTCGTGGTCTTGAGCCGTTTGTCGTCAAAGGGATCAATTACGATCGTTCCCTGCTTCAAGTGCTTCAAAATCTGGTCGCGGGAGAGAAGCATGCCCTATAGATTACTAAACTTTCAGCTTCGGCTCAACCCGTTTAAGCAAGACCGCATTAGTGGCGACGATAATGGAAGAAGCGGACATTAGGAGCGCGGAGACCTCCGGGCGAAGGGACCAGCCAAGAGAGCTGTAGAAAACCCCGGCGGCAACGGGAATAGAGAGAACATTATAGATCGCCGCCCAGAAAAGATTCTGTTTCATTTTGACAACGGTGGCCTTGCTCAAACGGATGGCCGCTACGATGTCATACGGGTCGGATTTCATAAGCACGATGTTTCCGGTTTCAATGGCAACGTCAGTGCCGGCGCCGATGGCAATGCCTATATCCGCTTGCGCGAGCGCGGGGGCGTCGTTTATCCCGTCGCCGACCATCGCCACGAATTTGCCCTCGTCCTGAAGTTTTTTGACCCATTTGGCTTTATCCGCCGGCAAAACATCGGCAAACACCCGGGTCACGCCAAGCTGTTTGGCAATTGCTTCGGCGGTGCGCTGGTTGTCGCCGGTGAGCATAATGATCTCTATCCCGTTTTTACGAAGTTCCGCGACTGCCCGTTTGGAATTTTCCCGCGGCGTATCTGCCACGGCGATCGCGCCGATCACTTCCCTGTCCAGTGCTAAAAGCATGGCGGTCTTTCCTTCGCTTTGCAGTTGTTCCAACTTCCCTCGCACTTCATCGCCGATCGGCACTTGATGCAGCTCCATAAGCCGCTCATTCCCCAAAAGCACGAGGTGCCCATCACTCGCCACTTTCCCCTGCAAGCCAAAGCCGGGTTCCACCTTGAATGCCGTAACATCCGGTTTGTCGGCCTTCAAGGTTTCCGCCTCCTTTTGGATAGCCGTATCAAGGGGGTGGGAGGACTTCCCGCCCAAGCCGGCCGCAAGGCCAACGATGAAACCCTTCACTCCGTGCCCGGCAACCGCCTCAAACTTTGACACGCCAAACAGTTCCACCTTATCCTTTGCGGCTTTATCAACGATAGTTTTTGCAAGGGGGTGTTCGGAATGTTTTTCAATGGAAGCGGCGATTTGAAGAATAGTCGCCCGTATTTCCGGACGCTTCGCCTCAATGAACGACACTATATCCGTGACCGTCGGCTCGCCGCGGGTCAAGGTTCCGGTTTTATCCAGGATCATGGCATTGATTTTGGAGGTTTTTTCAAGCGTAGTTGCGTCTTTAATAAGAATATTATGCTTGGCGCCAAGGCCGGTGCCGACCGCAACCGCTGTCGGCGTCGCAAGGCCCAAGGCGTCCGGGCAGGCGATGACGACCGTGGAAACGGCAAACGTGAGCGCGGCGATCAAGCCCGCGCCCGCGACAAAATACCATCCCAAAAAGGCAGCGAGTCCCGAACTTATGGCTACCACAACAAGCACTCCGGCGGCTTTGTCGGCGATACGCTGACCGGGCGCTTTGGAATTCTGCGCCGTTTCCACCAGCTTGATAATTTGCGCCAGTACGGTTTCGCCGCCGACTTTGACGGCTCTGAACTTGATCGAACCCTGTTGATTGATCGAGCCGCCGACAACTTGGCCGCCGACCTTTTTATGAACAGGTAGGGATTCGCCGGTTACCAAGGCTTCGTCAATATATGTTTCGCCCTCAATGACTTCTCCATCTACCGGGATTTTATTGCCGGGACGAATTACTATGATATCGCCTTTTACAACCTCCGCGCTGGGGATGGTAATTTCCTTGCCGTCGCGGATGACCGCCGCCTGCGGCGGAACAAGGTCAAAAAGCGCCCGCAAGGCCTCGGACGTGCCGCGGCGAGAGCGCATCTCCATCCAATGGCCAAAGAGCACGAATGTAACCAAAGCCGCTGCGGCTTCGTAGAATGTCCGCGAGTTAGGCTCCACGAATGTCAGCAAAACACTGAAGAGATAGGCTGCGAGAACGCCGGTTACCACAAGCACCGCCATGTTGAGCTTACGGGCCTTGAGCGACCAGTAAGTGCCGGTGATGAAGATCGAACCGGTCCAAAATACCACCGGGGTGGTGAGAATAAACAACAAAAGATTAACGGGGATCGGCGACGGAAGTTCCAGCTTGAAATACTCGGTGGCAACCGGGGAATAAAGGAAGATCGGGATAAGCAAAATAAACGAAATCAAAAACCTCCGGCGCATGTCGGATTCCATTTGCTTGGCGATCCTCGGATCGGTCATCGCCGCCTCATGATCTTTATGGTTCATCTTGGAGACGTCGTGCGTCCCATGCTCTTTTGCCGTTTCTTTCCCCCTTTTTTCTTCTACTAATTCCATTCCGCATCCGGGGCAGCGGCCGGGCACTGTTTGGCGCACCTCTGGATGCATCGGACAAGTGTAGATCACCTCCCTTTCACTGGCAGGCGGCGCGTTCATTTCGCGGTGATTATGATTCATGTTGTTTTATATTATTTATTATAAGCGCGAGTGCCATAAACAAAAACCCCGACTCCTCCAAAATTTCCAAGGGCGCGGCCCTTACCACCAAGACGCCGATCAGCCATAACGACGCCCACCAAGCTATCCATTTTCGTCCGATGCCCGAAAAAAGGAGGGTCGCGACAAGGGCGTCATTTATGCCGACAATGGTTACGAAAGCCGTAATGCTTATCGGCAGAAAGTTGGCCACGAAGGATTTTTCCACGAGTTCAACGAACTCCGCAGGCGCGGAGAAAGCAGCGAGGGAATTGGCCAAAAACACGAGGCCAAGGCCGACGCGTACAATGGTCATGGATTTTACGGATGATAAAGTCATGGTTCTATATACTGCGCGCGTTGCGGGTCTTCGAAGAAAAAACGGCGAGCCGCCGGGCGGTTAAAACTTCCCAGAGCAGGAAGATTGCCAGAGCAGATCGTTCGGCAATACCAGGAGCGATGTGTCTGTAAATAGATACCGCCAACCACGCCAGAATTACCGCGCCGGCGGCAAAAAACGCCGCCGTGGGAAGCGCATAGGATCGCCACAAGGGCTCCTTGGTAAATCCGTAGGCAAGAAAAACTAAGGCGATCAGCTCAACGATGAAGCCGCCGGCGGTGATAAGCACATGCGCTGTGCCGGCCGCGGTTTTCACGCCCGGCGTGTCAATCGGGAAGAACCCGGCAAGTATAGCTCCGATCGATGAAATCGCAAAAAGTATCAATCCAGCGCGAGTCCAAGCCGAACGAGCCGAGGGGCGGAGCGCAAGGCCCACGCCGTAGGCAATTCCGAGATTGGCAAACCCGTGGATTATGATTCCCCCTGCAAAAAGCGGCCCGTACCGGCTGTTTGCATAGTTGCTGACGTAGCCGTGAAACAAATCTATCTCCGGCACTATTATTTGCAAAGCCAACATTGAAGTAAAAAATGCCGCGGCGCCCAATATGCCCGTCCAGCCGAGCAATTTAACTTTATCCGCCGAAGAATTATTCATAGACTTGATCAGGGTTGTTTCCGCGCCTTTGCGACGAACCAGACAAACAGTGTCGCCGACGCAACGATGCCGACGGTGCTTAATCTCATCCCTAAAATCGTTCTCGCCCCCTCAAGATAAAAGAATCCGCCTGTAACGATCAAAAAGGCGGATAGCGCCGTTCCCAGTATACGAAGATCATTCTGCCGATCAAGTTCTTTTTTGAATTCCAGGAGTTCCGCGGCGTCAAATTTCATACTTATCTCCCCGCTCTCAAGCTTCTCTAAAAGAGCCTGCGTGCGCTCCGGAAGGGTTTTTAAGAACTCCAAATAATCAAACACGTCAGTTTTTAGAGATTGAAGCGTCCGGCGCGGGTCTAAGTAAAACTTCAGGGCCCTATCAACGAACGGCTGCATCTCTTTATTAAAATTAAATTCCGGGTAAAGTTTTAACCCCATTGCTTCGGTGGTGATTATCGCCTTGCCGAACAATGCCAGATCGGCCGGGAAGCTGATATAGTTTCTTGTGCCTTTGTTTATGATCCTGAAAAACGCCCAAGCCACGCTCGGCTGGTTCGGAGAAAAGAAAAATTCGCTCAAAATATTTGATACATCTTTTTGAAAACCGGTGACATCGCTTTTGTCGGAAGTGACAGCAAGATGCATAAAATGTTTGAAAAAAGCGTCAATATCCTTGTCCACAAACGCCACGAAGCAACTGACCAATTCCTTGCGCTGTTCTTGAGTGAGATAGCCGACCATTCCGAAATCATGCAGGCAAAGGACATCGCCCTTCATGGCAAAAAAATTGCCGGGATGAGGATCAGCGTGAAAAAAGCCGTCAATTAAAAATTGCTGAAATACGGCGCCCACCCCGTAAAGCGCAAGTTGCCGGGGATTTACCGCGAGCTTTTTGATGCCTGCCAGGTCGTCGGCTTTCGCTCCGTACACGAATTCCATCGTGAGGACGCGCGGAGCGGTGTAATCCCAGTAGATCAGAGGGATTTTTATATGTTCGTTGTCCTTGAACGCGAAACGAAAACGCTCGGCGTTGTTGCCCTCGGCTTTGAAGTCCAGTTCCCGAAGGGTCCAGTCAGCAAATTCTTTAACGATGCGCAATGGCTGGAACGGGCGCAATTCCGGGACAAAACGTTCGGCAAGGTGCGCAAGATAAAATAAGATATGAATGTCTTGCTCTATGATTTTTCTGATATTTGGCCTTTGCACCTTTACCGCCGCTTCGGTGCCGTCTTTAAGATACGCGCGGTGCACTTGAGCCAGCGACGCAGCGGCGATCGGTTCTTTCTCGATGGATTTAAAGATCTTTTCCGGCTCTTGCTTCAATTCTTCTTTGATGATTTGACGGACATCCTCGTAGGAGAACGGCGTTACGCTGTCTTGCAATTTCGAAAGTTCCTCCGAAATTTCCTCGCCAACCAAATCAGCGCGCAAGCTTAGTACCTGCCCCAGCTTAACGAATGTCGGACCAAGCTTTTCCAGCACTTCACGGAGGACGTCTGCGGACACGATCTGTTTTTCGCCGCTCATCCGGATTAGGCACTCCTCGGGCGAACGCGGAGAGAAGAAGCAATGAATTCGGCATAACCACGGTACCAGATATCTTAGGCGGATTTTTTCGACCAAAATTCCGCCGCCGGCGTCGAAGACAACCGTGAGAATTTTTTGGAGACGCAAAAAATCGCTCGCCCTGCTTTTTACGCTGAACAATGACATAGACTATTTTTTGGCATGGCGCGAAAGCTTCTTTTCCAGTGCCTTGAGCTCGCTTCTTGTCGGGATATCAAGTTCTTGGAGAACTTTTTTAACCAACTCGCGCGCTTTTTTCTCTGCCTCTTTCCGTCTCGATTGCCCTTCTTTTATCAAGGCGTTCAAGGTTTTCTCCATTTCTTTTTTTGACGGCTTTTTCCCGGCAACGGTCTTCAGGGTTTTTTGAACTTCCTTTGCGGAAATACCAAGAAGCCCCAAGCTCGTTAAAAGTATTTTTTCGTAAGTGTCCACGTTTGATTAATGATTTTTATTTTTTTTCGACCTTTTCAATTTTTTCGATCAAACCGTCCGATAACCAAATGACCCGATCGACATATTGTTTGTCATCCGGTTCGTGCGTCACCATCACAATAGTTTGCTTCAGTTCTTTGTTCAATTTCCTGAAAAGTTCGAGTACGGTTTTCGCCGATGCAGAGTCAAGGTTGGCGGTCGGCTCGTCAGCGAAGAGGACCTTCGGGGAATTAACCAGAGCGCGCGCAATCGCGACTCTCTGCTGTTCGCCGCCGGAAATTTCGTTTGGATAATGTTCCAGGCGGTGGCCGAGACCCACTAAATCCAAGAGTTTGGCTGCGTGTTCCCAGCAGTGCTCCGGTTCTTTGCCGTAGGCCAATGCCGGGACCCAAACGTTTTCTCTCGCCGTTAACTCCGTTATGAGGGCATACTCCTGAAAAATATAACCGAGTTTTTCCAATCGGAATTTTGTTTTCTCCGAGTCGTTAAGTTTGCCGACATCCGCATCGCCAATCAATATTTTCCCCTCCGTCGGCGTGTCAATAAGACCGAGCTGATGAAGCAGTGTTGACTTGCCCGAGCCGCTCCGGCCCATGATCGCAACGAATTCTCCTTCCTTGATTTCAAAGGAAACGCCTCGGAGCGCCGGCGTGGGAACTTTTCCGGGATATGTTTTTACAAGATTTTCTACTTTAACCATAATAGTAAATTTATCCCCAGATAGCCGTGAGAATGTCTTTCCGGGCAACGAACCGCGATGGCAGGTAGCCGGATAGGAAACCGGCTGCGATCAAGCTTGCAATTCCGAAGATGATCCATCCGGCGGTGAAGTATAAGCTGATCGTGCCGAATTCAACGTCAATGGGATAACGCAAGAACAAGGGATAAAGAACCGCGAAGGTTAGGATGGAACCGACCGCAAGGCTGGCAATTACATAGAACAAAGCTTGAAACACGTAGGAAAAGATGATGATCGTCCTTTTGATACCGATGGCGCGCAGGATTCCTATTTGCCTGCGCTTGTTGATCGCATTTACGTAAATAAGAACAAAAATGGTGACCGACGCTACAGCAATGGAAATAACGCTTACGATGACCGCGATCAAATTCAGCGCGTTCAGAAACCCTCTAAAGGCGCCCAAAAAGTCCTCGTAGGTTTGAACCTTCAAATTGGGAGCGATCGCCCTGATCTGCGACCGATAATTTTCGAGCGGCTGCCGGCTTGGATCAAGCGTCACTAAAACTTGCGAGGCGCTGTCGCTTACGCCAAGCACCGATTCGGCCTCTTTGGAGGTTATAAAGTTTTCAAAGATTCCCATGAGATCGCCGTAGATCCCCTTCACTTTATATGTCCGGATAATGCCGTTTCCGTACGTTACCAGGATCTTATCCCCCACGCGCGCGCCGCCGAGATCGCTCGGCGCGAGATTCCCGTAACCGCCCGCCAGAGCGGAACTTAAAACGATCTGATCGGTATCGGTATCGGATAGAAACGAACCGTCTTCTATAAGCTCATCAATACCCATAATTTTCGCGTCCTCCGCGGGATCAATGCCCATCATACTTGAGGAAAGCCGCTTATACTGCCCGCTTTGATCCTTGTCGAACGCAAGAGAGCCGGCGAGCACGTATCGTCTGGCCGTCCCCGAAATGCCGGGGATGGTGGCGATCTCCGCGCGCAGGGCAGACTGGTTGGGAATAAATTCCTTGACTCGCGGCGATTCTTGAGAACTTACAGTAATGTAGGAACTCAAGTTTTCTATGATCACTTGCGGGAATAACTCTGACAATCCCTTCAAAATGCCGGCGATGAACATCATATTGATGAATGACAAGGACAAGATAAGGATCATCAAAATAAGCGTGGATTTATGCCCCCGCACGATCGATTTGTAGGCGATGAAAGCGGCGGTTTTTAGATCGTTGGCTCTCATGGCGACTATTTGCCGCCGATCACCACCCGTTCCCCCTCGGAAAGTCCCGACACTATCTCTATCGTCCCGTCTTGGCCTTTTAAGCCGGTCGTTACATTTTGATCGGTTATTTCTCCATTCTTATAGATTTGGACGAAACTAACCGAGCCATTCTTTTGAACGGCGCTTGCCGGGACGATAAGCGCACTCGCGGCTGATCCGGTTTTGATCCAGACATCGGAAGTCATCCCGGCTTTCACTTGGTCATTAGGTTCGTTGAAAGTTATCGTGGTCTTGTAGTAAACGCTGCCGCTCACGACCGTGCCGGCAGGGTCCACTTCGGTTACCGTGCCCGGCCATTCATTTTGGAGGGCATCGGCGGTAATCCGCACGGGCTCACCGACCTTGACGCCTGCGACATTGTCTTCCGAGAGATTCACCTTAACCTGAAGGGCGCCGTCGGAGATCATTGAGACGACTATGGTGCTTGGATCGATTATTTCGCCGACGTTGCCGTTCGTCGCCGTAATGATTCCGGAGATGGGGGCGATTATCTCCATATCTTGGATCTGCGCTTGCACTTGCCGCATTTGGGCTTCGGCTTGTCTGATCTGCGCCTCAAATACTGCTATATCGGTAGAACGCAGAGGGGCTTTCACGAGAGCCAATTTATCCTGGGCGGTTTTGAGGGCGGACTCGGATGTTTTCAACTTTTCTTCGGCTGCGCTAATGCTGGAGATGGCGGCGTTTATATTTGTTCTGGCGGTTGAGACGTCGGTTTTCCAATTAGAAGGCATAGCGGCAGATATCCCGTTCACCACATAAGTGTTATTGGGATTGTTGATCGCGAGCGCAAGTTTATCTAAAAATGCGTTAATATCGCCGAGGTATCTCCTTGTCGCGCCGGCATACTCGGAGAGGTCGCTGTCAACCGAGAGCTGGTAAACGTACGGTTTCCAGGCGCGGAAAATATTGTACTCGATAAGCAACCTGCTCCATTCAATGTCGTTTTGCAAACCCGAATCGATTACGGAGAAAATCAGTTTCGGATTAGTTGACAAAGGATTGGTGAACATTTGATCCGCCTTGCCTCTTACGGCGTCGTCGGCTTTGAGGTATGCGTCTTGAAGCTTATCGACAAAACTTTGCCTGGCATCGGTTACTGCCTGTTCTGCGTTTGCCACTGCCGTCTCGGCAACCGCGATGTCTTCCGGCGAAGCCCCTGCCCGCTGTTGAGCCAGTCGTGCTCTTTGGACGTCAATGGCCGCCTGCATCGCGGCTAACTCCGCATCCAGCGTCCCGGTCTCCTGCTTTGCCAAAACTTGGCCCGCCTCAACCTTCCTCCCAACTTTTACCCCCAGGACGGTCATCTTGCCGCTGGTTTTGAAACGCAGATCTATGCTGGTAGGAGCTTCAACTTTACCGCTCGCAAAAACTTCTTGGGTGATGTCGCCTCTTTGGACCGTCGCCAATTCGTAGGGAGGATTGGCCGACTGCTTGATATAGAATCCGACCCCGCCGCCGACTACAAGTATAACTACTGCGACAATAATGGTTTTTTTCATACCAGCTTAATTTTATAACTTTTTGACCCTTGCTAAAACTTATTAATTTTTCCACCCCTCCCAACGTTGAACACCGTTTTGCACCCTATCTCATTGCAAGTTGCGGCCTCCGGTATATTTTGGAAATGGCGATCGCCGCCATTGGCAAAGATGCGGGGGCGGAGATGTGCGAGCTCACGGCAACAACGATTTCCTTTTCGGATTTGCGAGTTCTTGGCATGCTTAAACTTCTAAAAATTTGTTTTAATCCCAAGCAACCGGTCGGTTTTTCGAATTGACTTTTCTGGGTCTGACTCTTTGCCCATCAGGGCACGGATGGCATCTATGTTTTCTGGAATGACGACGGCTTCGTTGTGAACTTGGTAGATGAACACTAGCTCCGTCCCATCCACGGTCAAAATGTCTTCCCACAGTGCCACTTCCCACATGTCGTTGCGTGGCCGACCCAAATCCCGCATCAACTCGATTACGGAATTAAGCCCGGCGAAACCGTCCGAGTTTTTGACAAGAATCACCCGCGATGTGCGGCGGTAAAGTTCGATGATTTCTTCTTTGCTCGCGCGCCGGGTCAACTCCATGAATACCGTGTGCATATGGCTTAAGTTGAACGGGCCGGCAGAAGCGACGGTAACAATATCCACATCGGGCAGAATCGTTTTGACGTCTGGCCCCTGATGGGAAGGGATGTCTTTTTCCGGCAGGACAGTATTTATCATCCCGGTTTTGTGAGACTCCCAAGGGTCGGCTCCCCGCCTGAACAGGACCGCCCGCACCCGCTTGACCAATCTTTCTTTGTGGAGCGCGTGAATGATCCTCGTTAGACCGGTCGTATTGCAAGAAACACACCGTGCCGAATTTTTGCCAAGTGCTTCCCGGTAATTGGCTTGCGCGACAAAGGATAGATTGGTCAGTTCATGTTTTTCTCCGCCTTGGAAAATGGACTTTATCCCCGCCTGGTCGTAGATAAGTTTGTTTTTGGCCCCGATTCCTTTGGGCGTAGCGTCCACGACAACATCAACCTTCCCAAGCAAATCTGCCAAGATACCCATTGCAGGGATGTCCGCTTCTTTCATCTTGGCAAGCGCCTCGGCATTCGAGCCATATACGGCGTAGCCTTTTCGCGACGCCATGCGGATTCGCCAATCCGTTCCGACATCGGCAACGCCGACGAGCTCCATATCGTCCTGCAGCGACACCGCATCCGCAACCCGTTTCCCGATAACGCCGTAGCCGTTCACGCCCACCTTTACTTTCTCAGATTCTTTTAACGCTCGCATAATTTGATAACTGCGGCCCTAGCTTTCTCGGGGCTGGGTTTTACCCCGCCCCGAGAAAGCACTTGCATTAAGCTGATTTCTTTGAGAGGGCGTACCCTCCGGTTGCCAGAACAACCAACCCCAAGATGATGTCGTTCCAAAGAGCACCGGCAACGCCTGCATACCCCAAAGCGAATGGGGCAACAATCAACCAAATACCCGCAACGATACATATCCAACCACAGGTTTTCATGGTTCTGTTCAACTAACTATTGGTTAATGGTTTCGACCTTTATGATTCAGCATCGGCATAATTTAAGAACTTCTAAAAGTTTTTGGAGCTCTAAACTTGCCGCCCCCACTACTTTGTCAGCTCCTCCATAATACACGAAAAGTTTTTTACCGACGAGCGCTGCGCCGCATGGAAAAACCACGTTGGCAACTATCCCCTCTTTTTCATACGGAGTTTCCGGTTCAAAGATCGGGTAATCGGTTCGGCCGATAACTTTGAGAGGATTGCGCAGATCGGCCAATATCGCTCCGACGCGATAAACACCATCTTCTTCCGAAACTCCATGATAGAGCAAGACCCAGCCTTCGGCGGTTTTGATCGGCGGTGCGGCAGTACCTACTTTTCTTGAGTCCCACCATCCTTTTCTCGGTCTTATCCACCGGTATTCTTCAAGCCAACTTGTTCCGTCAAAACCCAGAGTTTTATTAAAAGAGAGATCGATGTCGTCGCCGCTACGGTGAATAATAAGATATTTCCCGTTTATTTTTTCCGGAAACATAGCCGCGTCCTTGTCATCCAAGTCGGGAGGAGAAATAAGTACAGGACGCTCCCAATTCCACTTGCGGTTCACAAAATCTTCCGCCTGAATGGAAGATAAAGCTACGCGTGGCGGATTTTGTCCGTCAAAGGCGGTGTAAAACAGATAAATCCGGTTACCGACTTTTACAAGACGCGGATCTTCCGCGCCAGAGTTGCCGCCGGGCTGCAGTTTTTGTTCAAACTTTTCTCGGGGAACGTAAGCCGGTTCCGGAGAGCGATAATCTATGCGGGCGCCATTTTGGCTCGACGCGTAGCCGAAAACCGAAGTATTGTCTTCAGACATTGCCCGATACAAAAGGTGAACTCTTCCGTCGAGGTAAATGGCCGCCGGATTAAAAGCGGCTTTTGCCTCCCAGGGATGGTTTTTGAGAGGCTGGATTGTCGGGTTTTCCTTGGCCCTATCCAGATTTATAATTCTCTTTTCTTTCCCAAGCAGTTGTTTCAGAAATGAACCAAGCTCTATCTTGGCTAAACAGCAAGTAGTGTCAGCCGCGCCGTAGTAAAGATTTATCCAACCCTTGTCTATAGTTGCCCCCGCAGGAAAAATTACGTTCGGCACCATCCCATGTTTTTCATAGTATTCTTCCGGAGAGAGAATGGGAAAATCGGTTCTGGCTACAATTTTAAGAGGATTGTCTAAATCTAATAATGCCGCTTCAACGCCAAAAGATCTTTGGGCTGAAAAGTAGTTTCTAATATAGGAATAAAGCAATAGCCAGCCGTATTTTGTTTTTAGCGGCGGTGCTCCCACTTCAATGTGGTCCTGCGGCCGGCGCTCAAGCGGCAAAGAATACTTTTCAAAATCTTGATGCCATTTTTTCCAATAGGCTTCCCTCCAAACATCTTCTTCTTTATCAAAAGAAGCCAGGCATATCTTGGCCGGCGGCTGATCGGTGTGCACAGTCAAAACCGCCCATATTTTTTTGCCGATTTTCCCGGGGAAAAGCGCCATTGCCTTAGCGTTGAAAGGAGTAACGAGATGCTTTTCCTCAATTTTATCCAGATCCTTGCTAAGGGCTAGTCCAACCCTAATGGTTTCGGCTTGAGGAGGCCAACTTCCGAGCGCGGTGTAAAAAATGAAATACTTGCCGTTCAGTTTTGTTATCCGCGGGTCTTCACAACCAAACCTTTCCCATTCGTACTCCGGCACGATAAATCGTCTGCGATTGCTGAAGTTGGCGCCATCTCGGCTTTCGGCAATGCCAATATCGGAGACCGTAAGTTTTGTCTTCGCTACACTGTGATAGTGAGGCAGAGAAACGGCGCGGTATAGAAGAAATGTTTTACTTCCCTTTTTTACCGGACAACCATTAAAAACCGCCTCTGCTTCCCAGGATTGATCTTTATTCGGCGTCAATATCGGATTTTTTTCAAATCGCTCAACGATCATATTATTTTTTTCTTCGACTTTCCAAAATAGACCTTAAACTTTTTAATGCCGCATATGGCTAGGGCAATTGTCCGCATGCATCCATCGTCTATATCTCCTCTTGTTTTGGTCCTGCACAAACTTCGCCCACGTGTTCCGGTGTTACTCGTAAATACAATCGGAAACAGCCTCTTCTCTTTAACAATGATGTCTGAAAATTCCATAATTCTCGGGATTGCTCTTTTCGAACGGGCGCGAATTCTGGTGCTATTGATCTTTAAACCCTTCTTTACATAACTCGCCGTCTTATTGAGATTGCAACAGGTCCATTCGGGCGGGAGACCTCCGGCACGTCTCCATACCCCAAGTTCCTTTGAGGACATACTTACCAAATACCACTTCGAATTGTTATAAGCATTGGCCCTTTTGAGGTATTCTTTCGCAATAATTCTATCAAGTTGTCTTTCGTTAAGCGCGTTTACTGTTCTCTTTGATCGTTTTAATTTTGTCAAAAATTCCTTTCTAGTTAGTATTGGCAAATATCTTTGTCTTTTCCTGTGCGACAAACGCATCTTTTGAGCTGTTACAAAAGCGCGTTTAACTTCAATCCGACTAACTTTGCGTATTATTTTCATGTCTCGATAATTTTCAGTAACTACCTTCGCTTCAAAGGTTTTGTTTTAAGTTTCGGCCTGACGTCTTTCATGAGTGATTTCAAAAATTCTTCTAGGCCGGCATAAGCGACGCCAACATAACTATCCGATGCCCCATAGTAAACCAAAAGTTCTCCGTTTTTGACAACCGCTCCGGTCACATACACCACACCGGCTTTAAACCCGCTGTTTTCGTAATTTTCCTCCGGCTCCAAAACCGGCTCTTCAGATCGATGAAGAATTTTCGTTGGATTGTCTAAATCAAGGAGCATAACCCCGGCTTTGTATTTGCCAGGATCATTTTCATCCATCGCCTGGTAAAATAAGAGCCACCCTGCCGTTGTTTTAATCGGCGGCGCGCCCGCGCCCCTTATCCAGTTATCCCAGCAATTTTTTCTCCGGAAGTTGCCTTCATAATAACTCTCTATAAATTCTCCTTCTTTGAACTCAAGTGTGTCGCGAAAAGCAATGGCTACTTCAGGGCAAATGCTGTGAAGAATTGCATAGCGGCCGCCTATTTTTTCCGGGAAGATAACCCAGTTTTTGTGAACTTCGCCGGGGTTGGAAATCAATTTGGGCGGTTTCCACACCCATTTTTTATTAAGAAAATCAGCAACTTTAATTGAAGTAAGGGCAATGCCCAGTCCGCTGTCGCAGGCGGTATACGTCATATACAAAACATCTTCTTTATTGACCCGCACAATGCGCGGATCCTCGGCGCCGCCAAAACTGCCGCCGGAAAAGTAGGAAAAAACGTTAAAAGACGGGATTTTTACCTCGTGTTCATATATCGGATAAGGAAGCCTTTCATCAATATGAAAGCCGCCTTCCGAAGCCGCGTATCCAAAACGGGAAATCCCGTCTTCGCCGATTGCCCTGTAAAGAAAATGAATTTTATCTTTAAGCAAAATTACTCCGGGATTAAAAGTCTGCCACGCTTCCCAACCGTTTTCTCGGTTTGGCGAAATTATCGGGTTTTCTGTAAATTTGACTAACCCGGAATCGATTTTTTTCTTCCGTCTGGGCGCGGCTCGTCTCCTGCTCTTTAATGTTTTTTGGGGTTTTATCGCCTTCTTCATGCTTAGTGATGTTTACCGCGATTCCCGTCGTCGTTTTTCGCGAAAACGTGGGAAAGGGAAAAAACGATAATAAGCGAGAGAACAAAGACCCAAATTGCTCCCAGATAGACGTCAAGCCGTATGCTCCCCGGTTTCAGCAGGGCGCCGAGAACGAAGAGGCCGGTAGCGAGTAGTGATATGATAATTGAATTTACAATTTTCATGGTAATACGAATATTATATTGTTTTCGGCTGCCATCGTTTCAGACGTAATGTATTCAGCGTTACCGAGACAGAGCTTAAAGCCATGAACAATGCCGCGAGTTCCGGGCTCACCAGAAGTTTAAAACTCGGATAAAGAATGCCGGCCGCGATGGGAACGCCAAGCGTGTTGTACACAAATGCCCAGAAAAGATTCTCCTTGATCTTTCTCATTGTCGCCCTGCTTAAATCAAAAGAGTGGATAACGTCGCGCAGGTCATCTTTTACCAGCACTATCTGCCCGGCCTCCTTGGCAATATCCGAACCCGAACCGATGGCGATCCCGGCGTCGGCCTGCGTCAGGGCCGGCGCGTCGTTGATGCCGTCGCCGACCATAGCAACCCTTTTGCCGTCTTTCTGAAGTTTTTTAATTTCATCCGCCTTATGCTCGGGCAGAACTTCTGCCAAAAATTCAGAAATGCCGACCTTCTCCGCGATGGCGCGCGCGGTTCTCGAATTATCGCCAGTGAGCATAACGACGCGCATGCCGAGTTCTTTCAACTTAATCACCGCCTGCGCTGAATTTTCTTTGAGCGTATCGGCCACGCCGATAAATCCTTTAACCGCTCCGTCAATCGAGAGGAGCATCACCGTTTTGCCTTCTGCTTCAAACTTTTCTATTTTTGCCAGATCGACCTCCGGCAGAGAAATATTTTTATCCGTCATCAATTTTCGATTGCCGAGGTAAACCCGTTTTACGCCAAGCCGCACCTCAATACCCTCGCCGGGAATCGCTTTGAAATCAGAGATGGTTTCAAATGGCAATTTTTTCTCCTCCGCCGCCTTGACGATTGCTTCGCCCAACGGGTGCTCCGACCCTTTTTCCGCCGAGGCGGCCAGCCGCAAAACTTCGGTTTCCGGTAAATCCGAAACGCTATGAACGTCGGTAAGGGATGGACGGCCCTTGGTTAGGGTGCCGGTTTTATCAAGAACGATGGTGTCAATTTTTGATGTCCGTTCCAGGGCGTCTCCTCCGCGGATCAAAATTCCGTTATCCGCGCCGTTAGCCGTGCCGGCCATTATGGCGCTTGGCGTTGCGAGACCCACGGCGCACGGGCAGGAAATTATGAGAACGGTAATGCTTAAAAGTATCGCGAATACCGAGATAGGAACGGACGTGAGCACGATGCTCGACAGCAAAAATTTGCTTCCGGCGGCGAAAAAGTAGTCGTAGCCGACAAAAAACCAGAAAAGGAACACTAAGAGGGCGAGAATATGGACGATAAGAATGAAGTTCGCGGATACCTTGTCCGCCAGTTTCTGGATCTTCGGTTTGGCGAGCTGGGCTTCTTCAATAAAGGCAATGATCTGAGAAAGCATCGTGTCTTTCCCTACCTTTACCGCCTCGAATTTTATTAAGCCGCTTCTGTTGATAGTAGCGCCGATAACGGGATCGCCGGCTTTTTTATCAACCGGCACGCTCTCGCCGGTGATCATTGACTCGTCAACGGCCGAATATCCTTCGTGGATAACACCGTCAACCGGTATTTTTTCACCCGGTTTAACGACCACAATATCGCCAACCACGATGGAATCAATGGGAATGGTTTCTTCCTTTCCGTTTCTTATCACTCTAGCGTTTTTTGCCTTGAGCCCCATTAATTTTTTAATAGCTTCTGAAGCTCTTCCCCGAGTCAAAGCCTCCAGATAGCGTCCTAAAACCAAAAAGGCGATAAGCAGCGCGGCGGTCTCGAAAAACGCCACCTCCGGCCCGCCGAATCCGGCTTTGGGAAAGAGAGTGTTGGTTATTCCCAAAAGATAGGCCGCGCCGGTGCCGGTGGCGACCAATAAGTTCATGTCCGTAAAACCGTGCTTTAATCCGCGCCACGTGCCGCGGAAAAACTGCCAACCTGGGCCGAACATCAGCGGGGTTGTTAGGAGCCAAAGAAAATAGCTGTTGGCAAAAAATTCCGGCACAAACGAACTCAAAATCCAATACTCCCGGAAGGTGCCAAGCATCACCGGAATGGCAATGAGCCAGGAGATGATGGTGTAGTTTCTTTGGCGCCTTACTTCTTCTTGATGAATTTTCGCTTCTTTATCTACTGCGGATTCTTCCGCTTCGGCAAAAGCTTTGTAGCCGAGCTGGGTGGTGATTTTTTGAGCCAACTCCGCGCTTGTGGTAACGCTTGCGTCAACTTCAATAAAAGCCTTTTCCAGCGGAAAACTCACCTCTCCGGACTTTACGCCGGGAAGCGTTTTGACGAACCCTTCAATGTTCCGCGCGCAGCTTACGCATGTCATTCCCTCAATATTAATTTGTATTTTTTGAGCCATGACTACGTAAATTGATTATCATTGTCCGGCTTCTATAGATAGGATATACCCCCATCCCCTATTCTGTCAAGGGGGTGTGGTCAAGTTTTTATCTTTCGCCACGCGAAGTGCTCATAAATGCCTGACCACAAAAACCCGAAGCTTAGTCCGAAGAGCAGCTCTTCGAGCGGCACGCCCAAAATCAAAATTCCCGAAATAACTTCCAAATTCCAAACCCGTTCCACGTAGCCGGGGTAGAGCGCGATCAAAGTCAAAAAGTAGGCAAAGTAAAGCCCCAGAAAAAGAAGGGCGCCTATAAGCATTTTCTTTTTGAGGTCCGGCCGGCAATACCAGGCGAAAAGACCCCCTAAAACCATGGCGATCTCGGCCGAGTATATGGGATTCAAGTCAGTCGCTACGAGTAAGAGAATGAAGATCACCGGCGCAGAAAGTATTGCCCAGACGTGGTACCGATGGCGCGGACTTAGCCGTTCTTGCGGGGACATAGTCCGGTGTCCGCTCCGGAAGATCCACTCATAGAGCACGGCCGCAATGCCGCCGGCGCCGAATGAGAAGATCAAACTTTCAATGTCAAACCCGGTCCGGAGCGCCAGGTTGAACAAGGACGGCGGAGACCAGTATTCCGGCACAAAAAAGGGTTCGGTCAAACCGGCAAGCGAGGTCCATAAGCTCACAACGAGCATCTCGCGTTTTTTGTCTTTGGTATCCAGCGCAAAATAGATCACGAGCCAGATCGCGATAAGTATCAAGCTCCAGACGAGCCAAGCGTATTGCATAGCAGGTTTTAACGCACCGGTTCCCAGCCGCCGACCAGGCCGTTTTTGGAAAGAACTATCTGCCACAGTTGGGCTCTTCGGGAGCGGAACAAGCCGGCACAGGACAGCAAATAGTATCTCCACATCCTGCGGAATCTTTCGTCGTACTTATCTTTCAACTTCGGCCAGCTCTTCTCAAAATTCTCGTGCCAGGCCGTGAGGGTCTTGTCGTAGTCGGCGCCGAAATTATGCCAATCCTCCATAACGAAAATTTTCTCGATCCCGGCTCCGATCTGCCTGACCGACGGCAGATGGCCGACCGGGAAAATGTATTTCGCCACCCAGGGGTCGGTAGTGGTGGTGGACGTATCCCGGCCGATGGTATGCAAAAGGAACAAGCCTTCGTCTTTGAGACAACGATTAACAACCCGCATATAGGTCTTATAGTTTTGGGAGCCGACGTGCTCAATCATGCCCACCGAGACAACGCGGTCAAACTTGCCGCTTGTCTCCCGGTAATCCTCTAACTTGACTTCTACCGGCAGCCCCTTGCACAACTCTCTGGCCAGTTCCGCTTGTTCCCTTGAAACGGTGATGCCGGTGGCGGCAACTTTATACTTTTGAGCGGCATAGCGCATCAAAGTTCCCCAGCCGCAGCCGATATCCAAAAGCGTCATCCCCGGTTTGAGGCCGAGCTTTCTGCAGATCAGGTCAAATTTCGCTTCCTGTGCCTCGTCCAAGTTCTTGGCGCCCAGCCAGTAGCCACAGGAGTAGGCCATTGTTTTCCCCAGCATTTGGACAAACAGGTCGTTCCCCGTATCGTAATGTTTTTCTCCGATGACGAAAGCCCGGTCTCGCGATTGAAGATTGAATATCTTGGACGCCACGGCGCGAGAGATTAACGGCCAGTTGAACCTTACCCTCTCGTCCAGGCGGGAGCGCAAAATCCGGTAGAAAAACTCGTCCAGCCGCTCGCAGTCCCACCAGCCGTCCATATACGCTTCGCCCAGCCCCAAAGAACCGTCGCGAAGCACGCGATCAAACGTTCGCTCATCGTGAACGCGCATATCCCACGGATCGCTGCCGTTTATCTTTATGCCGGCCGTGGAAAGCAGCTCTTGAGCGATCGTTTGGTTATTTGCCATTCTTGTTAAAAATTTGGTTGTTTTAATTCAGTTGCCAAGTAAAAATTCTCACTACATCGGCTATGCCGGTAATCTTTAATTCAATCGATTTCGGGATCGGTGCGATCGGATCGAATACAAGCATCCCTTC
>CAYPDQ010000005.1:0-46755 GCA_964409535.1 uncultured Candidatus Saccharibacteria bacterium
ACGCGGAATAACGCTCCGCGCAACCTTTTTGAGCATCCAAAAATTCCAAGGGCCCAGGGATCAAAACTGCATAGATCCCCAGGCCCAAGCACCGACTACTCGCGGGAGAGCAGGCACCAGCCGAGCGCGTCGCCGACGCCCTCCACCAAGCTGCGGCCCGCCCCGCGCCCCGCGCCGCCCCACCACACGCCCGGCACGCAGCGGCTGCCCCCGAAGGGCTTCGCATCCGTCGCGTGGACCCACATCGGGTCCATCCGGAGTTCGGCGTTCAGGCCGGGCTTCTCCCGGCCGACGGCGAATACGTCTCGGGCAGTCGTGCCCTTGAGTTGGTTCGCCTTCCCCCAGACGAGGAACTGGTCGAGCGACCAGCCGGGCCGGTTCAGGAGGACGAAGTTCTTGCGGACATCGCCCTTACCGGACGGGGGGTAGAGGTGGCCAACCTGCCGGATGATGTAGTTCTCCGGCGTCTGGGGACCCGCCGCTTCCAGGGCCTCCTTCCAGTCCTCGTCCCCGCGGACGAGAATGCCGGAGAGGAGATGGATACGCCCGCCGTCGGGGACGAGGAGGCCGCCGTTCGCGAACCTCGTCTTCGCCTCATCCAGGGCACGGGCGAAGATGCCGCCGTCCAGTCCCAACTGAAAGGCGTCGCGGCACACACCCTTGTCCACGGACATCTTGCGCATCTGCTCAACCTGCGCGGTCGTCACGGCTTTTGCAGTCATTGCTCTCTCCTACTCTACGACTCACTTCAAGCTCCGGCCTCATTGCCGGGACCAAAAGCGGGCCAGTTCAAGGTACAAAAGTATTATACCACTATCCATATAAAAACGCAAATTGCCGCTATGACGCGTCATAGCGGCACTCCGAGCAGTGTTATGATATATCATAACACCCCGGATAGAAAAGGATATAAGGAGGGTATGACGATTTGGCCGACCTGCCTGCGCAGGCAGGGATGCAGGCGCGGTTTTCTGCTCTACGAAAACCGACGCCGGTTCCCGAGGGGCGGGCAGCGGAGCTACTTCCGCTTCCCTTCCACAATCAGCGCCTCAATGTTCTTCGGCACCGGCTCGTAGCGGCCGAATTCCATAGTGAAGCTGCCCCGGCCCTGGGTCATGCTGCGCAAACTCGTTGCGTAGCCGAACATCTCCGCGAGCGGGACGCTTGCGTCGATCACCTTTATGTTCGCCCGGTCGGACAAGGCCTCGATCTTGCCGCGGCGGGAATTCAAGTCGCCGGTCACCTCACCCAAGAAGTCCTGGGGTATCAAAACCTGAACTTTCATTATCGGTTCCAGAATCACCGGCTTCGCCCGGCGGGCCGCCTCCTGGAAAGCGATGGATGCGGCGATCTTGAACGCGGCTTCGGAGGAATCCACTTCATGGTAGGAGCCATCGTATACGGTCACTTCCGCGTCCACCACCGGATAACCGGCGATCACGCCTTTGTCCATCGCTTCTTTCACGCCCTTCTCCACCGCCGGGACAAACTCCTGCGGAATTATCCCGCCCCTGATCGCATCGACGAACTCAAAACCCGCGCTCCGTTCCCGGGGCGTGACCCGCAGCCAGACATGGCCGTACTGGCCGCGGCCGCCGGACTGCCGGATGTATTTTCCCTCCGCCTCCGCTTCCGCAGTTATCGTTTCCTTATAGGCGACCTGCGGCCGGCCGACATTGGCTTCCACCCCAAATTCCCGCTTCATCCGGTCCACGATTATCTCCAAGTGTAATTCACCCATCCCCTGGATAATGGTCTCGCCGGTATCCGGATCCCCGCCCACTCGGAAGGTCGGGTCCTCTTCCGCGAGACGACGCAGAGCCACGCCCATTTTCTCCTGGTCTGCCTTGGTCTTGGGCTCAATACGCACGCCTATGACCGGCTCCGGGAAAACGATCTTCTCCAGGATTATCGGTGCTTCCGGTGCAGCCAAGGTGTCGCCGGTCGTGGTGTTTTTGAGACCGACGATCGCGGCGATCTCTCCGGCATACACCTCCTCCACCTCCTCCCGCTGGTTAGCATGCATCCGGACGATGCGCCCGATACGCTCCTGCTCGCCCTTTACCGTATTCAATATATAGGAACCGCGCCGGAGCACTCCGGAGTAATTCCGGAAATAGGTCAAACTGCCGACATAGGGGTCAGCCGCGATCTTGAAAGCCAGTGCCGAGAACGGCTCCTCGTCCTTGGGTTCGCGGGAGATCTCTTCCCCGGTCTTGGGGTTCACGCCTTTGACCGGCGGCAAATCCAGAGGCGAGGGCAAAAGATCCACTACCGCGTCCAAGACCAGTTGCACTCCTTTGTTCTTCAGCGCGGAGCCGCAAAAGACCGGAACGATCTTGTTCTCGATCGTCGCTTTGCGCAAAATGCGGCGCAGGTCTCCCAAACCGATCTCCCCGCCTTCCAAATATCTGTGCATCAGAGTGTCGTCCTGCTCTACTATCCTTTCCACGAGCGTGTGCCGGGCCTTCTCGACTTCGGATTTCATATTTTCCGGGATCGGGATCTCCACCACCCGCTCGCCGCGCTCGCCCTGGAATTCGAAGGCCTTCATCTGGAGCAGATCCACCACTCCCTGGAACCCGCCCTCTATCCCGATCGGCAACTGGACCGGGACCGCGTTCGGGGTCAGACGCTCGTGAATGGAACTCAAAGAATTGACGAAGCTTGCGCCCATCCGGTCCAGTTTATTGATGAAGCAGATTCGCGGCACTTTGTATTCGTCCGCGTAGTGCCAGTTGGTTTCGGACTGCGGCTCCACTCCGGCGACGCCGTCAAAGACCACCACCGCGCCGTCCAGAACCCGCAAGCTGCGCTTGACCTCCACCGTGAAGTCGATGTGGCCAGGGGTGTCTATGAGGTTAATGCGGTGTTCGAAATCCTTGTCGCCTTTGTGGTAGGTCGGTATCCAAAAAGCAGTGGTGGCGGCGGAGGTTATGGTAATTCCCCGCTCCCGCTCCTGCTCCATCCAGTCCATCACCGTCGTGCCCTCGTGAACCTCGCCGATCTTGTGGGAAACGCCGGTGTAGAAAAGCACCCGTTCGGAAACGGTCGTCTTACCTGCGTCAATATGGGCAATGATACCGATATTTCTAACTTTTTCTATGGGGTACTGCCTGGGCATTGTTAAATCGGCTACTAAATACGAATGTCTACGAATATACAAATTTCGTACTTTCGTCCATTTTCGTATTTCGTAGCTAACTGGCGAAGTGAGCAAATGCTCTGTTAGCTTCTGCCATTTTGTGAGTGTCTTGTTTCTTTTTGATCGCTGCCCCCTCGTTTTTTGAGGCGGCAAGGAGTTCCTCCGCAAGTTTCTCCGCCAAGGGCTTGCCCTTGCGCGACCGCGCCGCGCCGATGATCCAGCGGGAAGCCAGAATGAAGCGCCGCTCCGGCCGCACTTCCCGCGGCACCTGATAGTTGGCGCCGCCAACGCGTTTGGACACGACTTCGAGCATCGGCGATGCGTTCTGGATCGCCTTCTCAAAAACCGCGAGCGAGTCCTGCTTGGCCTCTTTTTCCACCAAGGTCAAGGCGTCGTAAACGACGCGCTCCGCGACCGATTTTTTGCCGTCGCGCATTACATAGTTCATAAACCGGCCGAGATCAACGCGGCTATGCTTAAAATCCGGCTGGCGGTACTTTTTATAAACTCTCTTTTTTCTCATTATTGCTTGGGTCTTTTCGCGCCGTACTTGGAGCGCTGCTGCTTCCTGCCTTCCACTCCGCCGGTGTCCAGCACTCCCCGAACCACGTGATAGCGCACGCCCGGCAAGTCCTTCACCCGCCCGCCGCGGACGAGGACGATGGAGTGCTCCTGCAGATTGTGCTTCTCCCCCGGAATGTAGGCGGTGATCTCCATTCCATTGGTGAGCCGCACCCGCGCCACCTTGCGCAAGGCGGAGTTCGGCTTCTTGGGGGTCTGGGTAAAAACCTTGAGACAGACACCGCGCTTGAAGGGCGAAGCCGAGTCCACCGGCCGGTTTTTCAAGGTGTTGAAGTAATACGACAAAGCCGGCGACTTGCTCTTCGCGCGCGCCGTGGTCCTGCCCTTTTTGATGAGTTGCCTGATGGTAGGCATATCACAAAAATTTGCCTCTCCCGAGGCGTGAAAATAATAGAACGGATATGCAGAGATGTCAAAGGAAGCTCGGCCTAACGGCTCGTCGGGGTCGGTGTTGTTTTGCTCCAGCGGCAAAACTCACCTGTGTCTCGGCCAGCCGATCCGCCCTAGGCGGAACCAAGCTCGGCTTGGCCTGCGACACACCCCGCCGAACCGCCAGGCCTCGCTATGTTAGATTCCGAAGCCCCCACCGGCGAACCAGGAAGAGAGAGTGTGGATGACCGGGGTGATCAATTGGAAGCCGAAGAATATGAAGAGGAGGAGGATCACCATGCCGTAGCGTTCCAGGAAGAACGCCAGACGCCGGGAACTTTCCCGGGGCGGCAGAAGCGCGAAGAGCACTTTGGAACCGTCCAGGGGCGGGATCGGCACGAGATTGAAAACGCCCAAGAGCACGTTCACATAGACGATTAGCGCAAAAGGCGTAGCCAATGCGACATCCGACGCAGGCAAGATTCGCAGGAACAAGCCGAAAACGGCGGCAATCAAGAAGTTGGAAAGCGGCCCGGCGGCAGCTATGATCCCGGCACCGACCTTGGGGTTTTTTAGATTCCGCGGATCGTAGGGCACGGGCTTCGCCCAGCCGAAGATGATGGTCGGCTGGCCGAAGAGCGCCGGGATGGCCAAAATGAGCGGCAGGATGATAGAGCCGAATGGATCAAGATGGGTGACGGGATTAAGGGTCAGCCGCCCAGCGAGGCGCGCGGTCGGGTCGCCCAGCCGCTCCGCCACGTAGCCATGGGAGATCTCGTGCACCACCACCGAGAAAAGGAATATGAGCAATATAAATAAGAAGAGTAGCAAACTCATCTTGGACAATATATCATAAACGGCGGTGCCCCCATAGCTCAATGGATAGAGTACCGGTCTTCGGAACCGGGGATGGCGGTTCGAGTCCGTCTGGGGGCGCAAAGGTTCAAATTTTACCCCCACTTAACTTGTTATAGGGCGAGGTATCTCGGGGACGCAGAATGCATTTGTCGCGCATTGATAACCGGGTAGAACTCTTATATAATGTAGTGCGACTTATCCACAGCCCCGCCCGTAGCTCAATTGGCAGAGCAGGGGACTCTTAATCCCAAGGTTGAAGGTTCAAGTCCTTCCGGGCGGACAATGTTCACTCCCTCCACACTCCTTGCAGACATACCCGGCGTCGGGCCGCGTTTTTCCCAAAAACTCAAACGGCTGAACATCGTGACCGTTGGCGAACTTTTGCATCACTTCCCGACACGCTACGAGGACTTCTCGCAAATTTACCCGATCGCGGACCTGGAACCAGGCCAGCAGGCGACCGTCCAAGGCATTGTAGAAGGCATTGACCTGCGGCACAGCTTCCGGCGGCACATAACGGTCGTGGAAGCAAAGATACGCGATGATTCCGGAGTGGTGCGCGCGGTGTGGTTCAACCAGCCCTACGTCAAGAACGTCCTGCGACCAGGTCTACTCGTGAATCTTTCCGGCAAGGTCGCGGCATCGGATGAAGACATTTATTTGAGCCACCCTACCTATGAACCGGCGGCTGGCGACGAGCGGCAAATGACCAAACACACCGGGCGCCTCGTGCCTATCTACCCCGAGACCCGCGGCCTTACTTCCAAGGGGATACGCTTCATCATCCAGCCCCTCCTCCAACGCCTCGCCCCCCTTGTAGAATGGCTCCCGCCGGAAGTAAGGCGGACAAACCGCCTGCCGGAGATAAATGCGGCGCTCCAAAACGTCCATTTTCCGGAACGAATAGAGGACGCGCTCCAGGCCAAACGGCGCTTCGCTTTTCACGACCTTTTTCTTCTCCAACTTCTGAACTTGAGGCAGAAACTGAAACTGGCCCGGGAAGAAGCGCCAGCGATCCCCACGGATATTGAGTGGCTGAAAAAGATACTCGCGCAACTGCCCTTTGAACTGACGCTTTCTCAAAAACGTTCTCTCTGGGAAATATTGAAGGATATGGAAAAGTCGCGGCCGATGAATCGCCTCTTGCAAGGCGAGGTCGGCTCCGGCAAGACCGCAGTCGCGGCGCTCGCCGCGACGGTCGCGGCCGAGAACGGATATCAGACCGCGATAATGGCGCCGACCGAGGTTCTCACCCGCCAGCACTTTGAGACGTTCCGGAAACTTTTTTCGGGGATGGAGTCCGGCCAGCCGCCATTAGGACTTCTTACTGCAAGCAGTGCGAGGATAATCTATGCGAACGATCTCATGGCGGAAACGAAAAAAGAAAACCTGCGCCAACTCATCCGCAAAGGCGAAGTGAAAATTGTGATCGGCACGCACGCGCTCATTGCAAAAGGAATAACTTTCCACAACTTGGGACTTGCAGTAATTGATGAGCAACATCGCTTCGGCGTAGGTGAGCGCGCAGAGCTTGCTGGCCAGAGATCGCAGAAAATGCTCCCGCACTTTTTGAGCATGTCCGCGACGCCGATCCCCCGAACACTCATGCTCACCGTCTTCGGCGACCTGGACATTTCCACGATCGACGAACTGCCCGGCGGCAGAAAAAAGATCCTGACCAAGATCGTTGCGCCGACAAACCGCGCGAAGGCGTACGACTTCATTCGCGCCCAGATACAAAGAGGGCGGCAAGCGTTCGTCATCTGCCCGCGCATCGAACCGTCGGAGGCGGCCGACGCCCGGCTACCGGCCTGGCAAAAACAAATGAAACTGTGGGAGGTGAAATCGGTGAAAGAAGAATTCGAAAAACTCTCCCAAAAAATTTTCCCGGACCTCGCGGTGGAAATGCTTCACGGCCAAATGAAGGCCAAGGCGAAAGAAGAGGTGATGAAAAGATTCCGGGAGGGAAAAACGGACGTCTTGGTCTCCACTTCCGTTATAGAGGTGGGCGTGGACGTGCCGAACGCGACGATAATGATGATAGAAGGCGCAGAACGTTTCGGACTTGCGCAGCTTTACCAGTTCCGCGGCCGGGTTGGGCGCGGGGAGCATCAATCTTTTTGCTTTCTTTTCACCGAATCCAGTTCCAAGACGACCGCCGCCCGCTTAAAGGCGATCGTGGAGGCAAAAAACGGCTTTGAGCTCGCGGAAAAGGATCTAGAGCTCCGCGGACCCGGAGAATTTTTAGGACAGAAGCAAACTGGCTTGCCGGACACGGCGATGAAAGGTCTCCAGGACATGGAAATGGTGAAAGCGGCGAGGGTTTCGGCGGTAAAGATCCTGGGATCCGACCCGGCGCTCAAAAAATATCCCGAACTCCGGGAGAAAATCGCCGCGTTCGAGCAGGAAATTCACCTGGAGTAGCCGCTTTTTGCGACACCGGACTTGCCGGGTGCCACAACTGCGATTTTATTTACGTCGCATAGCGTCGCAAGTTGTGGCACCCGGCTTGCATTTCCCAAAGAATATGTCTTTATTCTGTTTTTTGTGGACAACTACCCCTTTCCCCCGACCACGGGGTTGGGGTTAAAATAATCTGGCTCCAAGACGAGCTCGTCACTCGCAAAAAATAAACGGGGTCAAAGAAAAAATGTCCATCTCCAAGAAAAGCCCGTCGGCCTGCACTTCCCTTAAGTCGGAATTTGAAAAAGTGAACGCCTCCTACTCGGAAAACGCTCTCAAAATGATGCGCAAACGCTACTTGCAGACGGACGATAGGGGCAATCAGGAGTCGCCGGGAGAGATGCTCCACCGCATCGCCCACGCCTTGGCCGCGGTTGAGAAAAAATACGGCCACGACGACGCATTCGTCGCGAAAACCGAGCGGGAATTCTTCGGAATAATGGCGCGGAAGGAATACACCCCCGCCGGCCGGACGGTGACGAACGCCGGCGCGGAGACGCCGATCATCGCGAACTGCATCGTGCTCCCGGTCTTGGATTCAATGGAGGGCATTTTCCAAACCTTGAAGGACGCGGCGCTCTTGCAGCAAGCCGGTTCCGGACTGGGTTTTGATTTTTCCCATCTGCGTCCGGCGATGACCCCGACCAAAAAGTTCCGCGGCGTTTCTTCCGGACCGGTTTCTTTCCTTAAGGTATACAATGAAGCATTCGGCATCATCAAGCAGCAGGGCCGCCACGGCGCGAACATGGCGATGATGCAGGTGGATCATCCGGACGTCTTGGATTTCATCCGCTCCAAAGAAGTGGAGGGTGAGATCCGCAACTTCAACATCTCGGTCAAAGTGACGGACGAATTTATGCGCCAGGTGATGGAGCGGCCGAACGAACAGTGGTACTGCGAATGGAACGGAACGAAGATGAAGCCGCACCGGGTGCTGCGCGCGAAAAACGGCTCGGTCACCGGCGTGGAGGAGGTGGACATAACCGCCAAAGAAATTTTCGACGAACTCACGCACTATGCCTGGCTGAACGGCGAACCGGGCATCGTCTTTATAGACGAAGTCAATCGCACCAATCCCCTGCCGGGCTTGGGGCCGATAGATTGTTCCAACCCGTGCGGAGAACAGTTTCTGCACCACTATGACAACTGCAACCTCGGCTCGGTGAATCTCGCGGTTTTCGTCAAGGACGGCGAGATGAACTGGGCAGGGCTGCGCCGGGCGGTGAAGACCGCGGTGCGGATGATGGACAACGTGATCGATCTCTTTGACTTTCCGGTGCCGCAGGTGACGGAACTCGCGCTCAAGAACCGGCGCATCGGCCTGGGCATAATGGGCTTCGCGGATATGCTCTACCAGCTTGGGGTGGGCTACAACTCCCCGGCGGGCGTGAAGCTCGGCGAAAAAGCGATGAAGGCCGTGACCGACGCCGCTCACGAGATGTCCCAGGAACTGGCCAAAGAAAAAGGCGTTTTCCCGAACTACCCCTTGAGCGTCTACCAGAAAACGAAGGCCAAAATGCGCAATGCAGCACTCACCACCGTCGCCCCGACCGGTTCAATTTCCATGATGTTTGACTGCTCCTCCGGCATTGAGCCGAACTTTGCCCTGGCCTACGTAAAACAAGACAAAGACGGTCATCAGTACCACTATTTCAATCGTTATTTCGAGCGTGCACTCACGCGCGCCCAGCTCCCGGAGGCCAAAATAAAGGAAGTGAAGGACGAGATCGTGAAGACCGGCAGCATCCAGGGGCTTTCCGACCTCACGGAGGAGCTGCGGCGGACGTTCACGGTGGCGATGGACATCTCCGCGGAAGACCATATGAAGATGCAGGCGGCCTTCCAGAGGCACGTGGACAACTCCATCTCCAAGACGATCAACTTCCCAAATAGCGCAAGCCCCGAGGACGTGGCGAACGGATTCATCTACGCCTGGAAACTGAAGTGCAAGAGCGCGACCGTCTACCGCGACGGCAGCCGGGAAGTGCAGATATTGAACATCGGCACCGGCGAAGGCATCAAGTCCCCGACCGAGATCGGCAAGCCGGGCACCTTAACTGAAGAAAAGAAACTGGACCTGCCAGTGGACATCGGCCGGCACGAGGCCAAACGCCGGCCGGAAGTTATGGCGGGGAGAACCTATAAGGTGAAGACCGGCTACGGAACTTTGTACGTGACCGTGAATAACGATGAGAATGGAGTGCCGTTCGAGGTCTTTGCGACCATCGGCAAGAGCGGCGGCTTCTTCCAGGAGCAAAGCGAAGGCATCTGCCGGCTCATCTCTCTCGCCCTCCGCACCGGAGTTAAAGTGGAAGAAGTGATAGATAACTTGAAGGGCATCCGCGGCCCGATGCCGATGATAACCGAAAAGGGGACGGTCTTGTCGCTCCCGGACGCGATTGGAAGGATTTTGGAAGAGCACGTAGAGATGACGAACGGCGTAAATCCCCTCCTCGCGGAAGCAAAAAGCGAAGTTGCGGACTTTGAGGCCAAGAACCAGCCGGTTGTTGCGCGCAGGAAATCCCTTGCGGACTTCGGCTTTGCGCCAGGCTGCCCCGATTGCGGCGCGCCGCTCCAGATGGCGGAGGGCTGCATGAGTTGCAAGAACTGCGGCTTCAGCCGATGTATGTAGACGGATAATAAAAGAACGGTCGCTTGAGGCGGCCGTTCTTTTTGTCCAAAATAACTTCTACTTTCCGCTCACTTTCTGCCAAAGCCAGATGACGAGGAGCACCCCCACCGCGAGCCACACAAGCCAGGTAAGGATGCCAAGACCTCCGACCCAGCCGCCGCCGGTCCAGCCCATCATCGGCCCGTAGCCAAGATTCATCATATTCTAGGCGCCGCTTTCTTTTCTTTCGCCCTTTAATTTATTATAGCACTCTGCTATTCTGTAGGAAATGGCGATAATTGAACAAATCCCGGTGCCGGACGAGGCGGCGGAAAACGAAAGCGCGAAGGAAGAATTGTTCTACGGCAAGTATTCCTTGACTGAAAGCGAGAAAGACGAGATCCGGCGCAAAGCCGAAGCGGAAGGCCGCGACCCGGAAGAGGCGGTAAAAGCGGAGGAAGCAAGGATGGCGGCCGCCACCGCCCGCCTGCGGGAACAACAGGCGGAAGAAGCCGTAAAGCGTCTGAAACGCGACTTCCAGAAGCCCTAATTCTGTCCGGGCCTGCCCCGGTGCAAACCGCGAGTTTCCCGTTCCGCCTCGCTTTCCAAAACCTCTTCTACCATTTTCGCGGTCTCCTCGTCGCTCGCCTCTCTAACTTCCAAATCCGGCGCCTCCCGGTCCGGCTTCAGGTTCAGTTTGATCGTCTCCCGCAGGGCCTCCTTCCGCAAGATGTCTTCTAAGTTGCGGGTTTCCGGGTCGGAATTCGGCAGACCAAGTTCAACCAAAAAATCCTGCAACTCCTTGGCCGCTTTGTTCGCTTTATCTGTATCCCCTTTCCTTAGGGCCTCTTCCTTTTCCGCCTGCTTCCTGCGCCAGAACTCAACCATACGCTCGGTTCTCTCGTCCCGGGGCAGATATTCCGGTCCTATTCTTTCTCCGCCCGCCTTGAATTTCTCCATTGGCTTTATTCTACCCCCACGAACAAACTCAAAGCAATCTGGTCCAGAATGCCGTCAAGGTCAAATGCTTCGCGTTCTTTTTCGCACTCGGTCTTCTGCGACTCGCCGTAGTTGCCGCACTGCACCGCGCGGGTGCTAAAAGTGAAAACGGCTGTTTTTCCATCCCGCGGAAAAGCGTAGGCGTAGAGGGTGTAGATGCTCCCGGCCGCGCCCTCAACTATTTTGGTTCTGCAATAAATTCTCCCCTCCACCGTCCGTTTCTCGGTTTTCCCGGCCCGAGCCCACTCCTCCCCCGCTTCGGTGCAGGAAAACGGCTCGTTCAAGATCTGGATCTGCGGCGGCCAGTCCCAGGCCTGAATATATTTTGCCGCGAGTTCCCGCGGGTAGCGGAAGGATATTTTTCTTTCCTCGTCCGTAAAAATTTCCCAAAGATCGGTCACCGCCGGGCACAGCGCGAATTCGCAATTTGGCCCGGTCCGCCCGACGTAGGAACCGTCCGGGCAGAGTTTGGCTTCCAAGGTGCACGCAGTTCCCGCAATTCGGCTGTTCAAATAGTAAGCGGCGGCTCCGCCTAAAAACAAAATAACTATTGCAGCAAGGATGGTTTTCTTCCGGTTCACCATAGATCTACGGCTTTATCATTTTATAAAGTTCGTCTTCCAGGCGGAAGAATTCTTGGGAGCGTTTATTCCGCGGACGAGGCAGCGGGTTCACTAAGATCTTCTCTATCCTCCCCGGCCGCGGCGTGAGTACCGCGATCCTGTCCGCAAGCTCTAACGCTTCTTGAATAAGGTGGGTTACCATAACGATGGTTTGACGGGTTTCTTTCCAGATGCGCAGAAATTCTTTGCGAAGCTCCTCCGCGGTGAAGGAATCGATCTCGGAAAACGGCTCGTCCATAAAAACGACCTTGGGATCGGTGGCCAGTGCCCGGCCGATGCCCGCACGCTGTCTCATCCCTCCGGAGAGCTCCCTGGGAAAAGAGCTGGCGAAGCGCTCCAGGCCCAGCCGCTTAAGCTCTCTTTCCGTCCGTTCCCTTACGGTTTCTTCCGGCGCGTGCCGCGCCCGGAGGCCGATCGCGATATTTTCGGATACGCTAAGCCACGGAAAAAGCGCGAATTGCTGGAATACGAAACCGAAGCCGGACGGCGCAACCCCGCCGTATTCGACTTTTCCGCCATATTCCGGCTCAAGGCCGCTCATGATGCGAAGGAGCGTTGACTTTCCGGAACCGGAGGGCCCCAAGATCACGAAAAATTCTCCCGCAGCCACTTCCAAGTCAACGCTCCCCAGCGCATGAAATCCCCGGCCGCTGCCTTCGTCAAAAGTTTTGGAAACGTGTTTTAAGGCGAGCACCGGATCCATATCAAAGTTTAAATTTCTTCATATCATTCTTCCATCAAGCGATGGCTCCGCTCCAGAAGCGGCAGCCAGATCAATTTATTGACGCTGAATATGAAGAGAAGCAGTCCGATTATTCCAAAGGCGGTTATAAAAGCGTTCTGGGAGTAGAAAGAGAAAAAACTGCCCAGACCGGTTTTGGTTGCCACAATTATTTCGGTTGCGACCAGCGCCTCCCAACCCTCGCCGAGACCGATGATCGAACCGGTGATAAGACCGGGCAAACTTATCGGCCAAAGAAAGCGGCGAACATAATCAAATCCCTTGAGCCCGGCGACGGCCGCCGCTTCTTCCCAGTCCTTGCGCATCAGTTTCAAGGAGCTTATGAGCGAAAAGAAGATCGGCCAGATGACGGTCAAGACCAAAAACACGATGACCGTTCCCGCGGACGCCCCCCAAAAGTAGACCGCAAGCGGCAGGGCCGCAAAGGTCGGAAAGCTTTGCAAGACGTCAAAAACAGGAAGCGCAACGATGGCTCGCCGGCCTCGATAGAACAATATCGCGCTTACCCAGGCAAGCACGGCCGCGATCGCGTACGCGACAAGCAATCTCCAAAAAGAAACGGCGAAATCGCCGAAGAGTTCCGCGGTGCTGATTTGGGCATACCGCGAAAAGAGCAGGAAAAAAAGAAAGGGGGCAAAAACCACGCCGATGGTTATCAAAAGGTGCAGCCGCGAACGGTAGACAATGTGTCTTTGTTTTTTCACCAAGACCATTATACAACAGCTAACGCAGAAAGGCCCCACCGTACTAAGCGTGTTGCCTTTCTGGCAGGGCCGCTTGACCTAATCCGCGTCGGCGTAGGCGCACTCGTTGGAGCAGTAGACCGCGACTTGCGCCGGAGGGATGGGATTCCCGCACTCTTCCCGCGCGCACTTCCTGCCCTTGGGGTGGCCCGCCGGGAGCCAGCCCTTGTCGCGGCAGGTGGTGCACCCCCAACCGCCGCACTCATCGCACTGAACTGCACTGGCCGGATAGTTCTTGTCTTTCGGAATATCCATACACCCTCCTTCCGAGCTAAAAGGATGGTGCCACCTCTATGGCACTTTGTCAACTTGGCCTACACCGAGCTTGTCGAAGTGCTCCCCCGCCATTGGCGGGGCTGTGCGAGCGAACACCCTCACTTTCAAAAAATGAGTTCGTATCTAGTTTTATGGCTCGCCCTGCTTGATGACTTTCGAAAGTTTGATTGCCTGCCCACCGAAGCTCGGCGCAGGGGCAGAGCTTTTCACCCCTTGTCCTGCTTTTCACGATATTCAAGCAGTTTCTCTGCCGGCGAAATGCCTCCAATGATTTTGTGCGGAAAATAATTCCAAGCATCATTTACAAGCTCAAGCACATTTTGCAATTCCGCCGCTCCCTGACCAGTATCAAACATGGCAATAATATCGGTTAAGCTATCCTGTCCGTCCTCGTTATAAATAATCTCCTTAATATCATCCAACCCAAAATCGCTTTTGGTTTCTTTAAGCATATCCAAAAGCTCTTTTTCAATTTCCATGCGTCTTTGTAAAATTTGCGCCTTGCTTTCTATTTCCATAGTTTAAGAATTTGCCTGCCCCGTAGCCCGCCGTAGGCGATGGTTCGGGGAAACGATGGTGCGTGGTGTTTTTGGGTTTCAACAACATTCCAACATTCTGCAGAATGTTGGAATGTTCATTCACGGGTGATTGTGAGCTACAATAACCTGCGCGGCTAAATGGCGAACTGCCGGCTCAAAAACTTCTCGAGGATGAACGAGGTTGGCATTGAGAGAACCAACCGAAATAATCTCACGCTTTATTTCTTGATTCCGCGCATCCAAAAAGAAAATCACAAAATGCTCTTTTTTATTGTCGCGGATATCTCTGAGCTGTTCCCAAACATCTTGAGGCGAAAGCAATAAAACTGATTGCTTATTCTGCAGAAGCCGGCGGCCCAGCTCAAAACAAGCCACAATCTCACATGCCTTAGCCGAACCTAATCCGAAAGTGTTTTTAAGCTCTTTTACCGATGCCCTTGCGAGACCATCGCCACTGAATTTTTTGAGAATTTTATTCGCCAACTCAACTACATTTACGCCCTCACTACCGGTCCGTAAAAGAATTGCCAAAAGTTCAGAATCCGAAAGCCGCTCGGGGCCGTATTTCTCAAGTTTTTCTCGCGGCCTATCCGATTTTGGCAAGTCCTTGATTTTCATTTTTGATGTTTTGGGCTATTTTCTCTCCCGCATAACTTCTTCACGGTCGGCTTCGTTGCCGATAAGCCGTAGATAAAATTCGCACCCATCGACTCCGAGGGCCCCGCATTTGCAGTAAGTCATGCTTTTGTGCGTATTCCAGTAAATCTCATCCCCGCAATGAGTGCATTTGTAATGGGTTTCTTTTTTCGGTTTTGATTTTGTTGCCATATTATTTTTCGCTTTCCCAGCGCGCTTTCAATAAAAAAATTGTTTCTTCGCGAAGTTTAGCTCTTGCCCAATCTTTTTGGCTTTCAGTTAAGAAACCTCCTAAGCCGACTAAAATGTTGCGATTATCCATTTTTTCTAATTGATTGGCGGTCGCTTGTAAAATCTCTTTAAAGGACTTGCCCGAGCGTTGTTCAACAATTTCTTTATTTATCTGCCAGTTGTTCTTAAGGAAAAACCATATATCATAGACATCGCGGCTGGTCTTGCCGACCCGCTCATGCATAGCCATAAGTTTATGGGCAAACATATCTTCTCGAATCATCACAAGCATGGAAATACCAAGCAAGGTTTTAAGATCATAGTGGGAGCCGAATTTTCGGCGATTAACTTCGATCTTAATGTTTTGCGACTTCGTATCCGAAATGATATTTACCAGATTGAACCTTTTAATTCGAGAATCAACAATTTTTCCATGGCTAGCCGCAATTTTATGGATTTTTTCAAATACCGTTTGTTCTTTGGTTTCGTCCAACAGATCAAAATCAAGGTCAACAGAATCTCTGCTTAGGCCGTAAAACAAAAGCGCAGCTGTTCCGCCCTTAAATCCCAAATAGGGCGCAATCGTGGTATCGGAATAAATATCCTTCAAAATTTGAAGTAATATGTTTTTGTGTTTTGAATAATCCAATGTCATATGTTTGTTTCTTTATAATGCTTAAAATATTCTTGGACTCTTTTGCCCATTCTCTTATTGTTATAGATGGGTAAAATTTCAAATACCTTACCCCAATCTAAAACATCCAAATGGTCGAAATGATAATCTTTGGAAATATAAACCCTATCCAAGAAAGCTCGCTCCTTGCTGGCAATTGAGTATCCTTCGGTATGTTCGATACCGGCCGTATTGCTCAAAACATAATTTTTCATCCGGATAAAGGATATTTTTTGGTCACCGACACTAATTTCTCGAGTAACATATGACGCGACAAAAATGCTATCGTAATATTGGAAATTGACGCCGGCACGCGTTAATACAGTCTCAAGGCTGATGTAAGAGGGAGTATAGATTTTAGTAGCCAGTTCAAACTTGTCGTAGTTTTTGTCCTTAGCGTACAAGCCGCGGCGGACTCTTATTAACTTTCCTGATTTAACATACTTATTTAATCGAATACTGACCGTGTCTTCTCTTTCCTCGCCCCACAACAAAACAACATCTTTCGTGGAGAAGACGGTTCGGGGGGATCTCAATAAGGTGTCCAAATATTCGCCTTTTTGGGGTTTATTGTCCATATTTATACTGCAGAATACCTTAAAGGTAAGCTACAGTTCAAATATTAACATAGTGAATGGAGCAACGCAAGATCGTGTGCAGATTGGGCTAAAAGAGAAAAGTGCCGCTGTAGGCGACACTTGTCCCGTTCTGCTCTGTATACTGGATGAGTTAGTTTTTCAAGTATTCGCAAAGTAAAAATACCACCCAAGCTATGTCCGATAAGAATAGTGTTTTCGTCTATGTTTTGCTCGTAGTTTTTTAGGACATCAAACCATTCAGCTATTTTCGCAGGAACGACAGGAGGCGAAGGAAATTGTGGGACGAAAACACTATATCCTTTTTGTTCTAATTCTTGTTTTAGCCACGGAAACCAGTTTTCTTCGGGGTATCCCTCTGTTCCGTGGAAAATAAATACATTGTTCATAGATATTCACATCTTATCATTTTGTTATATTGTCAGACAATGTTATACTAAAATACACCATGTATTTATTTATGAATTTAGCCGCCGATTTTTTGAAAAAAGAAAGCCGAAGCCCGCACGGATTCCTCCCCAGACCCCTCCTCCGCGCGGGCGAGTCCATCGCCCCGCCTCCATATCCCCAGAAAAATTGTGGCGGGGCGCATCATTTCAGATTTCGCTTCTTGGATTTGTGTATCAGATTTGGCAAGATGATTTCAAAAGTTTGCGAAGGTTTTAATTCGGGAGCCATAAAACTAGATACGAACTCATTTTTTGAGGATGAGGGTGTTCGCTCGCCCAGCCCCGCCAATGGCGGGGCTGGGCTTCGCTCCCCGACGGCTACGCCGTCGCTTTGGCAGGAAATGAAGCGGATTTTAATGCTTTCGGGGGAATTCAATTTTTTCTTTTTAAAAACTAACAACATAAATTTATGAATATGAAAAATTGCGCCATCTATACTCGTGTTTCAACAGATAACCAAGCGGAAAAAGAATTTTCATCTTGCGAAGCGCAAGAGCAGAAAATAAGGTCGTTTATCGCAAGCCAAAATGATTGGCAGGTTTTCAAAGTTTACAACGATGCAGGATTTTCTGGCGCAATTTTGCAACGCCCTGCTTTGCAGGAATTACTTGCGGATTTGAAAAAAGAAAAAATTGATGTGGTTTTGGTCTACAAAATTGATCGGCTCACTCGTTCGCCGAAAGATTTTTACCAACTGATAGAATTTTTTGAGCAAGCAAAAATTGATTTTATTTCCATCACTGAAAGATTTGACACTTCTACGCCCGCCGGCCGTTTGCTTCGCAATATCATGCTCACTTTTTCGCAGTTTGAACGAGAGCTAACTAGCGAAAGGACAAAAGACAAAATGTTAGAGCGCGCGAAAAAGGGGCTCGCAAACGGCGGGCTAACGCCATATGGCTATATGCGCCAAGACAAGAAACTTATCCCACATCCGAAAGAATCGGAAGAAATAAAATCAATTTTTGAAACTTATATTGAAACTGGCTCAACTGCCAAAACTTACCAAATGTTAAAAGAGCGTGGAGTGAAAAATAAGTTAGGCAAAAATTTCTCTAAAACAAACATCAGCCATATTTTGCGGAATGTTATCTATATCGGCAAAGTTTTGCACAACGGCGAAATTTATCAAGGAATCCACGAACCGATAATTTCGGAAGAAATTTTTGCCCTTGCTCAAAAAATCCATAAAGAAAAACATAAAAATTTTAGAGTGTACAAAAATTTTCTTTTCGGCGGACTTATAAAATGCGAGGAGTGCGGTTCAAATATGACTTCTTGTTTTACCAATAAATATATTGGCGGAAAATTAAACCGCTATTATTACTATCGTTGCACTGCCACGATGAAGCAGGATTGGCAAGCTTGCTCGGTAAAGCAGGTGTCCGCCGAACGATTGGAAAATTTTTGTTTGGAAAATTTAGAGCGCATTTCCGTTGATAAAAATTATATTGAAAATCTTGTTTTTCGCCTCAATAACGATTTGCAAGCGGGACACCGCGCTGGATACGAACTAACGGACGGATGCTCTAAATTTTCCTCCGAAAGCATTTCGGACACTCTAAAATTTTTCCTCAATACTCTCAAAACCACCAAAGGGATTGAAAGAAATCTAATCACCAAAAGATTTCTTTCAAACATCTTTTATTCCCCCGAAAGCATTAAAATCCGCTTCATTTCCTGCCAAAGCGACGGCGTAGCCGTCGGGGAGCGAAGCCCAGCCCCGCCATTGGCGGGGCTGGGCGAGCGAACACCCTCATCCTCAAAAAATGAGTTCGTATCTAGTTTTATGGCTCCGGCGCCAGGATTCGAACCTGGAACCCTCCGATTAACAGTCGGACGCTCTACCGTTGAGCTACGCCGGAATGTCCATTAAAGCATATCGCGGTTCTCAAGGTTCTTCAAGAATTCCTTTCCATAACCAGACTTCAGCTTCTTTTCTTCTTTCCTTGCTAAAGATCGCTCACCTACAAGCTTCTTGTAAATTAAAACCCACGGCCGGAACCCTCGGGTAGATTTAGTTTCTCCTCTATTGTGGCCCGCGAGACGCATTTCGGGATTCTCGCTAAGACCAATGTAAATGCGCTTGTCTACCTGGCTACGAATCGCATAGACGAAGTAGTTCTTCATGGGGACCCGCTCCCTGCCTGCCGGCAGGCAGGTACCATTGAGCTATCTACCTGTCGGCAGACAGGCGCCGGAATATGTGAATCAGAATAAAACAGTCAGCCCTCTCGCGCAAATGCGGTTGCGGCCGCTCTTCTTCGCGGAGTAGAGCGCCCGATCCGCATTGGCGATAGCCGCTTCAATGCACCGCCGAATCGTGTCAGCCCGACATTCTCCCTTGAGCGGTGGAAGCCGGCGATAGGCCGCGATCCCGCCGCTAAGCGTGATCTTCACCTCCCCTCTCTCCGATCGCAATACAAACGCCGGGATACACGCTCCGGCGCCATTTTTCCGCCTAAACTTCAGAAGAAGCTGGCGGGGAGTTGCGTCCAGAAATGCTATCACGAACTCGTCGCCGCCGAAGCGGGCAACGATGTCCGTCGCGCGCGCCTGGGCCGCGAGATTCCTCGCCACCGACCGCAGTACCCCGTCGCCCAGGGAGTGGCCGAACCGGCTGTTGAAACTCTTGAAATTGTCAACATCCAGGTAAAGAATGGCCACCCGGCGACTCTTCTTCCGCCTCATTGCGGAGAGAATGTCGCGGACGAGGAGATCGGAGAAGCCGATCCGGTTCCAGAGACCGGTAAGCGGGTCGCGGCTTACGTGCTTCCGAAGTTCCCGGTTTTCCTCCCGCAGCCGCCGGTTCTGCTTCCGAAGCCGCCGAATCGTCCGTTCCAAACGCCCGACGCGTTCCTCCGCCGAAGTTTTAGCAGTCGCCAAGTCATCCTCCTTCTTCCCCTGGGTTGGAGCCGCTCAACTTATATTACGTCCTTGCATTCGCAGCAACGAAATAAAGTGACGCGAAGGCGAAGTTGAAGAGCATACAGTCGTAGAGTTTAACCTTTGTCGGTTTCCTTGTATTTGGACACGTGACGGACGATCCTTGCGACGTTGCCGCAGGTCTTGTGGATCTTGTTGATGTTCGGGAGTTTAGCCTCGGAGAACTTAACGTTGCACTTGGGACAATGGTATTCGGTTTGCATCGTAGTGTGAACGAGGTATATTTTACCACACCGCACCGCAGGCAATTGTGGATAAGTTATCGCTCGGCGCGGTATAATCACTGCGATGCGCAACTATTCCAAAACGGGGAGTAAGCCGGGCAAGCCCGGCTACCGGACGCCCTCCTCTTTCCGGGTACGCCAGGCGCTTAAAACCGCAAGAACCCGGCTGAAAACGCGCTATACCCCGAAACGAAGCCGCCTGGAACAGAGCAAGCCATGGAAATAGTCCTCGTCCTGGGCATACTTGTGATTTTAGCGGTCAACATCTGGCTCGCCTGGAAATTGACGCGCCCGAAGGAGGAGCCGAAAGAGGACAAATCGCTTCTCTTGCTGCAAAACCAGATAACTGAACTTAGTCGGACCCTGAAGGGCGAAATGGGCGAGTCCGCCAAGGCGATGCGGGACGAACTGGGCCGGAGCGCCCAACTTATCCGCGATATCACCAAAGAGCTAACCCGGGTGAGCGAAGGCCAGAGGCAGGTGATGAGCGTAACCGACCAGCTGCGCAGCTTACAGGACATCTTGAAGAATCCGAAGCAGCGCGGCGTTCTTGGGGAATACTACCTGGAGACGGTTCTGAAAAACGTCCTGCCGCCGGGAACATACGAACTGCAGTACGAGTTCCGGGACGGCGCCAGGGTGGATGCAGTTGTCAAAACCAAACCGGGCGTCATACCGGTGGATTCAAAATTTTCGCTGGAGAACTACAACCGGATGCTGGAGGCAAAGACCGCGGAAGAGCGGGAGCGCTATGAAAACGCGTTTTACAACGACTTGAAGATCCGGATCGATGAGACCGCAAAATATATCCGGCCGGAGGAGGGCACGCTGGACTTTGCGTTTATGTTCATCCCTTCGGAAGCGGTTTATTATGACCTGCTCATAAATAAAATCGGCGCCAACCGGGCCGACCTTGTGGAATACGCCGCCGGACAGAAAAAAGTGATGGTCGTCTCCCCCACTACCTTTCTCGCTTATCTCCAAACCGTGCTGCAAGGGCTGAACGCCCTGCGGATCGAGGAGGCAGCCAAAAAGATCGGGGAACGGGTGCAGGACTTAATGCGGCATCTGCAAAAATACGAAGATTACCATCAAAAGCTGGGCACGCACCTTGGCACCGCAGTCAACATGTTCAACAAATCAACGGTAGAATTCAAAAAGATAGACAGGGATATATTGAAAATCACCGGCGAGGCCGCGGGCATAGAACCAAAACTCTTGGAAGCGTCGGTTGCGGAGGAAGAGTAAACGGGCTTCTAACGCTTTCTCCTCCGAAGGAACGTCGGTATATCCCAAACGTCGGTGTCGGTCTTTTTCTTCTTATCCTTCGTGGATTCCGCGACGGGCGCGGAGGGTAAGGGCTGTTTCGCTTCGCTTTCCTCTTCCAAGCGAGCCCTGCCTTTCGCCTCTGGCCTCATTCTCTCTTCGGTTTTGAGCGGCAGGTCCGCCCGGGAATAGCCGCTGAAAAGCGAATTGGACGAAGAAATTCCGTTCAAGCCGGTGGCGACGAGGGTTATCTTTATCTGGTTCGGCTTCAGGTTCCGGTCGTAATACGCGCCGAAAATGATCTTCGCTCCGGGATCCGCCGCTTGCGACACCATTTTCGCGGCTTCGTTCACCTCGGTCATCCTCATATCCCGGCCGCCGGAGATGCCCAAAAGCACTCCGTGCGCGCCCTCGGCGCTCACCTCCAAAAGGGGCGAGTTCATCGCCTGGTTCACCGCTTGCACCGCCCGCTCCTGGCCGGAAGCGACGCCGATGCCGACGATCGCCGAGCCGGAGTCCTGGATGACGTTCTTCACATCCGCGAAGTCAACGTTGATTATTCCCGGGGTGACTATTATCTCCACTATCCCCTGCAGGGCGTTCTTCATCACGTCGTCTATCGCCTCGAACGCTTTCATTATCGGCGTGTCTTTGCCGATGACGGTAAATATCCGGTCGTTCGGGATGACCACGAGCGCATCCACCTTGTCCCGGATCTTGGCCACGCCCTCCTCCGCGATGCGCATGCGCTGGTTGCCCTCAAATGCAAACGGCTTGGTGATGAAAGCAAGGGTGAGCGCCCCTGCCTGCTTTGCGACCTCCGCCACGACCGGCGAGGCGCCGGTGCCAGTGCCGCCGCCGAAACCGGAAGCGATGAAAACGATATCCGCCCCGCGCAGGGACTCTGCGATCTCGGAACGGTTCTCTTCTGCCGACTGCCGGCCGATCTCCGGATTCATCCCCGTGCCCAGGCCGCGAGTGAGGTTCCTGCCCAAGTATATCTTCCGCCGGACGCCGCAGTGATCCAGGTCCTGGTGGTCTGTGTTGATCGCGATGAACTCCACCCCCCGGACGAAATTCCGGCTCATCCGGGAAATGGCATTGCCGCCGCCTCCGCCCACGCCCACAACTTTAATGTTGGCGATGGGCGCGAGGGCGATCTTCCGCCCGCCGCCCACTTTGGATTTACCCTTTTTTACTGATTTGCGCCTCCTTTTCATATGGTCTCTAACAGGATAAAAATCATGGCGCGAAATAGCGCCAAAAACCTTTGGTTTTGTTCCAGGAGGCAAGCCCGCGGCGCTGCCAACCCTCCTTCTCCGCACCCCAGACCACAAGCCCCAGGGCATTCACGAACTCCGGGTCCTCAAACGAATCGGAGAAGGCCGCGGTGCCTTCGGACCATTCTTCGCCCAGGGACACCCCGATCTGCGTGGAAAGTTTCAAAACCTGCTTGGCAAGCTCGTTCATCCCCGGCGTTTTCGCTCCGCCGCCGGTCAAGACCGCGCCCCCGGCAAGGCCGCCGCTTTTGCCAAGCAATCTCAATTCATTATTCACGAGTTCCAATATTTCCGCAAGCCGGAGTTCCATTATTTCCGACAAGAACCGGCGGGAAACCATACCCTTCGCTTCCGGCGAAAATTTCATAAGGTCAATGGACTCCTTGGAATTCACTTCTTTGGCCAAGGCATAACCGTAGTTCAACTTCACCTCTTCCGCGGCGTCAACCGGGATGCGCAAGCCGACCGCGAGGTCGCTTGTCACGTTCCCGGCACCGACCGGAAATACGGAGACGCCCAGGAGCTTGTTTTCTTCGTACACCGCCATGCTCGTCGTGCCCGCGCCGACGTCTATGAGGACCGAGCCGAGGTTCCTTTGCTTCTTGGTCAAAACCGCGCGGCTGCCGGCCAAGACCCCCAGAACCATCCCGGCGATCCTGCCGCCGCCCATCTCCACCACCCGCATCACGCTCTTCACGTGCGGCGAAAAGGCATCCACGATGACGCTCGATACTTCCAGGCGGTTGCCGGCAAGGCCCAAGGGGTCGGCGATGTCCCCCACGCCGTCCACGATGAACTCCCGGGTGACGTTGTGGATGATCATCCGGTTGGGCGCGAGGTTCACCGCCTGGCTGGCTTTGATCACCCGCTCAATGTCGTCCTCGTAGATCTCGCTGTCCGCCCTGGAGACCGCGACGATGCCCCGGGAAATCTGGCTTTTCACCTGGTGGGTTCCGATGTTTACATAGATGGACTTGAGCGCGCCGCGGGCGATCTTCTTCACCTCACTCAATGCCCGGGAGACCGCGGAGGCGGTCTCGCCCAAATCCACGATCGCGCCCTTGCGCATGCCGGCGGAGGGCTCTTTGAAGACCGCTTTAAGCGCCGGACGGCCGCCGCGATTTTCCGCGACGGCCACCTTGACGGACGCGGTGCCGATGTCCAAGCCGGTTATTAGTTGCGAGCCCAGTATCATATTTACGATCCAGCTCTTTTTCCAAAATTTGCATTCTAATAGTATCACTTTTTCGGTCGTGGCGGTATCCCAAAAGGTGCAAAAGTCCGTGGCGCAGGAGGAACTTCCCCCGCCTGGGGTCGGCGTGAACCAGGCGCCGGTTCAGGTAGATCTCACCCAGGGGGATTTTGCGGGTCTCGGGATGGGGAAACCGGCCGGACCCGGGAAAAGCCAAGACGTCCACGGTTTTCACGTTCCTTCGCAGGAACTTTTTCTTCATCGCCACAAGCTCCCGGTTCGGAACCAAAAAAACGCCGACTTCGTACCGCTCGGCGTTATTCACCAACTTTCTCTTCTCCAGATAGGAAAGTACCTGCTTAGCGTGAAGATTAAGAAGCGCCGCGTTGCTTTGAGGAAGCTCTCGGAGGCGAAAAAGCTTGGTGTCCCGACCTTGGGTCGGGACTTTTTCGCCGAGAGGGCAGCGGGTGCCTGCCGCTGGAGCGAGCGAACCGCGGTTCCGAAAGGCAGCGCGGCGCTTCATCTACAAACCCAGCTTTTGTTTCACTATCTCGCTCAATTCCTTGCCGTCCACCTGCCCCTGAAGCTTTTGCCGCGCGCTTTTCATAACGCCGCCCATATCCTTCGCGCCTTCCTTTATCGCTTCCTCCACCGCCCGCTCCATCTCATCTCTCGTTGCGGCAGCCGGCAGATATCCATTTATGATCGCAAGTTCCTTCTCTTCCTTCTCCGCCATATCCTTGCGCCCGCCTTTCCCAAAAAGCTCCGCCGCTTCTTTCCTCTTCTTGGCCTCCTTTTGAAGGACCTGCATCACTTCCGCGTCGGTCAAAGGATCTTTGTCGCCGCTCCCGAATTTTTCTATTTCGCGGTTGTGGAGCGCGGCGGAGAGCATGCGCAGAACGGACAGGCGCACTGTGTCGCCTTTCTTCTGGGCAGTCTTCGTATCTTCGGTAATGCGAATCTGTAGAGACATAAAACTCAAAACTCTAAATCCTAAACTCTAAAAAAATTCAAAGGTTAAAGATTAAAGATTTAAAACTTTGAGTTTTGGGTTTCCTTAGGGTTTAGAGTTTGGGGTTTAGAGTTTATCAAAGCAGACCCAACTTCTTTAGCCGCGTTATTTCCCGGCGCTTCCCGGCGCGATAAACGGCGGAAATCCTTCGCTTTCTGCGATTGCCGCCCCTTGCGGTGAAGCGGCGCTTGCGCGCCTCGGCGAGCACCCCGCTCTGGCGCACTTTCTTGCTGAAGCGGAAAAATAAACTGCTCGCCGCCTCGCCCTCTTTTTTCTTGACTTCTATTGCCATTTCCGGAGGAATCTATCACAAACGGAGCCGCTTGGCAATCTCTTTGACGGATTCCTTCGGCGGGTTCTCTACCACCGAATGTATGGAGCCGCCGCGATCGCTTTTGAACCGCGGCAGCAAGTGCACATGCAGGTGCTCTACCGTCTGGCCGCTCGCCTTACCTTGGTTCACGCCTATGGTAAGCCCGTCCGTTTTCAAAACCCGGGTCAGGCGCTCCGCCAGCTTCCGGACGGAAGCGAAAAGCGGCCCGATCTCCCCCTCCGGCAGGTCCAGAATGTTCTCCGCGTGGATCTTGGGTATGACCATCGTGTGGCCGGGCGCCTTGGGCATTATGTCCAGGAAAGCCAGGGTATGGGCATCCTCGTAAATCGTCTCCGCCGGGATTTCCTTGTTCACGATTTTGCAGAAAAGACAATCACTCATTTTTATCGTTTTTGAGGCGCTTTTTAACCTCCTCCGTCAGTTTAGACAGAGAGACCGTCTCCTGCAAACTCTTGCGCAAGTCCCGGACGATGATGCTTTCCTCAAAAACCTCTCTCTGGCCGAAGATGAGCGCGAGTTCAAACCCCTCTTTGTCCGCGGTTTTGAGCTGGGCCTTGAGGGACTCCCGCCCCAACGCCTCGGAAACCGGGATTCCCGCTTTGCGCAGATTCTCTATTATCCGGAGGGATTTCTTCTTCGCCAGGTCGCCGACGTGGACGAAGAAAACTTTTTTGCCCGCCTTCGCCGGCAGCTTCACCTCCTGGACCTTCATAACCCCTATCAGGCGCTCCACCCCTGCCGCGAAGCCGACTGCCGGAGCGGGCCTCCCGCCCAACATTTCCATCAGATAGTCATACCGGCCGCCGGCCGGGAGCGCCCCGAATTCCGAACCCGGCCCCTCCACCGACACCTCAAACACGGTGCGGCTGTAATAATCCAGCCCCCGAACCAGCTGGTTGTCCAGAGTGTAAGAGATGGCCATTTCGTCCAGATACTCCAGAACCGAGCGGAGGTGGGAACTGCAGTTCACGCACAGCCTGTCCAGGATGTTCGGCGCTCCGGCCTTGAACTCCGCGCAACGCTCGTCTTTGCAGTCCAAAAGCCGCAGAGGGTTGGTCTTTAAGCGCTTGACGCAATCCGGGCAAAGCTTACGCTCAAAGCTCTTGTAGTAATTCTGCAGCTGGCGCTTGTAGATTGGCCGGCAGATCTTGCAGCCGATGGAGTTCAACTTCAAGACGATATTCTTGATCCGGAGTTCTTCCAACAGGCGCTGGGCGATGAGGATCGTCTGGGCATCGTAGATCGGGTCGCTCGTTCCGCCGATTATCTCAAAGTTCAGCTGACTGAATTGACGAAATCGCCCGGCCTGCGGCGCCTCGTGCCGGAAGACGGGACCTGCGGAGTAAAGTTTCTGGGGCTGGCCGAGGCGGGAGAGACCGTGTTCCACGTAAGCGCGCATAACCCCGGGAGTGAACTCCGGCCGCAGCGCCAAAACGTCTCCGCCCTTCGTCTTCAGGATATACATTTCCTTCTCCACAATGTCCGTGCCCTCGCCCGTGCCTTTCTCGTAGAGCTTGGCAAACTCCAAAACCGGCGTCTCAATCCTCCCGAAGCCGTAGAAATCGGCAAGTTCCCTTGCAACCCTCAAAACCCTTTCCCACCAGGGCGCCTCCGATGGCAGGACGTCGTGCATCCCTCGCGGCGTCCGGAAGAGCTTGCTTTCCTGAAGTTTAGTTTTTTTCATTCTTACGACTTGCGATGTCGTTAGTAGGCAGGCGCGGCGAAAACCGTGAGTCCTTTCGGCGGCCAGAGACGCAAGCGCACAAGGCCGATGACATCCTTATCCGGCAAAACGCCCCAATCGCGGGAATCAAAACTGAACTGGCGGTTGTCGCCCAAAACCAGATACTCCCCGGGGTTCAGGGTAAAATCAGCTTGCTCGCCCGTACGAAGAGCGGTAGCGACGCCTTCCGGCAAGTAGGTTTCGTTAAGCGCGAAACCGTTGGGACGCCCGGAATTATAAACGCTTATCTTCCCGCCTTTTATTTCCACCCGGTCGCCGGGCAGGCCGATGATCCGCTTGATGAAATAAGTGGACTCGTCCTTCGGGTATTTGAAAACCACGACCTCGCCTCTCTGCGGCTCCCGCAGGCGATAGGTCACCTGGTCGACCAAGAGGTAGTCGCCGCTCGAGAAATTCGGCGCCATGCTCTGGCCGGAAACCAAAAAGGGCTGTACCAAAAAAGTCCGGATGAGGTAAACCGTACCCAGAGCCACCACCGTCACCTCCACCACTTCCAAAAGAGAAGCAAAAAATTTGCGCATCCCGTTAGGAGCAGGAAACGCTTCGCGGTTCCGGCGAAGACGCATCCTGTCGCATAAATTGATTTTCGACGATTAGCATGGTTTATATAGCGTTTCCGAAGCGAAGCGGCTTCTAACGGGACGCATCGTGCGTTATTATACGCCCCCGGATATAATGGAGTCAATCCCGTTAGAAACCGCACGTTTATGAACCACGCTCTGATAATCCAAGAACAAGTAAAACAGCCGCAGTCGCACCGGCAGACATTAATGTTCTACATCTCGTTAGAAGCAAGTCGCCAGAGGCGACTGCCCTCGCAAGCGAGGGGCCTCTAACGAGACTGTTTCTAACGGGATCAATGTTCCGCATAATTATCGGCCTGGGCAACCCCGGTAAAGAATACGAAAAGACCTATCACAATGCGGGTTTCTTGGCTTTAGAACATCTTGCAAGAAAGACGGTGGGCAAACCCGCCTTCGCTAAAGCTTCGACGGGCAAGTGGGAATATCTGAAAACGGGCGAGACGGTCCTCGTCCGGCCGCTTACCTTTATGAACCGCTCTGGAGAGGCGGTCAAGGGCGCGCTCGCCTATTTCAAAGTCCCGCCGGAGAAATTGCTTGTAATCCACGACGACTCCGACTTGCCGCTCGGCAAATGCAAACTCGTCCTTAGCCGGGGTTCCGCCGGACACAAAGGAGTAGAATCGGTGCAAAAAGCGCTCAAAACCAAAAACTTTTGGCGTTTGCGCCTGGGCATCCGGCCCACCGGCGCAAGAAGGGCAAAGGCTGGGGATTTCGTACTTGCAAAAATTTCCGCCACCGGACTTAAAATGCTTTACTCCGCGTTGGACGGTACGAAGTTAAAAGTAACCGAAAACTGAACCCCGTCCGCGGACGGCCGGATCTCGGAAAGCGGCAAGTTTATGTTTTGGAACCGGGTGTCTTTCTCCAAGTCGGCGGCGAAAAGCCGGATGTCCGCTTCCGTCCCGGCTCTCCCGTTTACGGTTATGGGCAGAGACGAGCCCTGATCCCAGAACCGCAGGAGGGTTATCTCCCGCGCCTTTAAGAGATCGTTCACTTTCGCGGCAACCTCAAACCTCGGCCGGGATTCGGCCAAGGCGTTTTGGACGAGCGCTACCGAGCGGTTGAACTCTTCCGCTCTGTTCTGCAGCTCCTTTATCTCCGCGGAGCGGTCACTCTGCACGATCTCCGCCTGGCGGGCGTCCAGGGAATTGTTGAGCCGGACAAGAAACGTCTCCGCCAGAATGAAAGCTGTAAACAGTATCCCCAGGCTCGCCGGCATAAGCACCCGCCAGAACTCCAAAAAGTTCAGTATCTGTTCCCGCCGGAATTCCTCCCGGGCGCTTATCCCCAGTAAACTCATATCCGCGTCTTTGGACGGCGGGATCATCCCCCGCAAGGCCGCGCCCAAAGCCACGAACCAGTCCGGCGTCGCGGGAATGCCCTTTAACTGCAGCTCCAAGACATTCAAAGAAAAGTTGGCGGCGATCACCTTCGCCACCTCCTCTTTGAGGGCGGGAGCGATAAGGTAAATGTCCCCCAGCGGCTCCGACCAGTGGGAACGGTAAAAGTTCATAACCTGGTGCAAGCTACGGACGACCGCATTCTCAAACGCTTCCTGGGACACCTCCCGCTCGCCGCCGTAAATGTCCGCCCAAGGAGTGAAGTACTGAAAGTAAAGCTGCGCTTGGCGTATGACCAGAAGCTCCAGGCCGCTCTCGTCCATGCCGAAGACCACGTACGGCCGCGCCGGGTCGAAGCCCTCGCCCAACTGCCGGATGACCCGGGTCAAAGACAGTCCCCGCGGCTCCAGGGAGTGAGGCACGAAGTTCGCCTGTCTTAGGCAGGAAATCATCCCGTCAACCAGCTCCCGGTTAATGAACGCGGAGAGCACTTCCAGCCGCACCGCGGCCTTGTCTTCCCCGACCATTTGCCAGCCGGAGTAGGTCTCGGTTGCGGCGATCGGGGAGGCCATCTGGATATTGAGCTGGATGGCTCTTTCCAGATTCTCGCCTTCGATCACCGGCAAGCTGAAGGTCTGGCTGTAGATGTCAACCGAACCCAGGGAGACCGCCGCGCCTATCTTCTTGCGCGCCTTCCGGGGACCGGCGATCTGGGAATGCAGTTCCCCCAGGGCGGCGATGAACTGTTCCCGTTCCTTCACTTTGCCGTTTTCCACGATGCCCGGCGGCAGACGCAAACTGGCGGTCGTCCACTTTCCTCCCGACCATTCCGCAAAGCGCAGGGCAAAATCCGACACCTCCAAACCCCCGACCGACGGCCGGACCCGCAGGAAGCGCAGAAATTTTCGGAAAGAGTCCTTGAATTTCATATCTCTTTATCTTACAGCGCCAATTGATCCCAGGAAACAAGATGCACTTGGCCGGTATTTGCATCCACCGCGACCACCGCTTGGATTTTCCTTTTATATGCCGCCACCGCCGAAGTGGAAACGATCGTCGCCTGGCCGGAAACGGGCGTGTTCTGGGCGACGGTCACGCTCGCGGTATAAGTTCCCACGGGGACGTCGTAGGGCGAGGCGGCGGAAAAGTCCTTGTTCCGGACAAGCTTTATTACTGCGTCGTCCACCCCCGCCGCCGCGACCGCGAGCGCCCGGTTGGACGACTGGAAACCGTAGCCGGAGGTTATGAAGCTTATAACGATGAAGGTCAGGGAAACCCCGATGACCACGATTATCCCGCCGATCAGGAAGACGAGCGCAAGCGTCGCCTGCCCGGAATTGCGACTACGAACGTGGTTCTGCAACACGATTACATTATACCAAAAGGGCTCCGCCGCCCGCCCCTCGGCGTCAGTGGCCGCCGCTCCTCGTTCCGCACGCAGACACGCTATCAAATTCCCCAGCGAGGAATTTGCGCTCGCTCTCGGCCTCGCTCTGGCCTTCGGCCAACCTTGCCCGCTCGGCCTGCGAGACGGTCTGCTTAGCGAAATCAGGAGCGGCCTACAAGCCATGCCTGCCCACAGCGCAGCCCTGCTCCCCGCAGGAACCTGAAGCGGAGGCGGCGTCAAAATGAAGGAGGGAGGTGAAGATTTTACGGTAAGGAAATTTGATGGTCCGATGGTTGCGAGGGGAACTGTCAAATTTCCCCGTAAAATCGAGCCGAGCGACTGTCATTTTCGCCGCCGGAGCGGATTCTGAGGGAAGCGGGGCGGAGCCCCCTATGGGCTCCAGTTTACGATGACGTCATCCACTCTCGGGCTCAACCGCTGCGCCTGGTCGGAATAAAGGACCGCCTTATACCGGAAATAGCGCACGTTGGTGTGCAAGCCGAGGCCGATGCTCTGGGAAGTATTCGGCGCCACCGTGTAGTAACTGTTTGCAGTCCCATCCGGACCGATGAAGGTCCAGGGGCCGCTCGTGGCGTTGGACGAGGCGAACTGGAACTCCACCCGCGTCCCGGCCGGCTGGCTGCCGTGCCACAGGAAAGAGTTCAACTGGGCGCCGGCGGCAATACCGGTGTCGTAGACGCTTGATTCCACCGTCCCGCTCGTGGAAGTGGCGATCCAACTGGTTTTCACTTTGTAATCCGACGTGCCGCAGACACCGGGGTCGGAACAGTTGAAGCTTATCCAGCCGACGACGTCGTTCCAGGCATAATTGCTGAAGACGCCGGTATTGGGATTTATAAGCACCCGGTAAGCGGTGCTGCCCGGACAGTCGTTGGAGTTCTGCCCGCCGCAGAAACTTATCCAGCCGTAGGTGTCGTTCCAAGCCCAGCCGGAAAGGTTGCCCAAGCCGTCGTTCAAAACCACGTAGTAGCTCGTGCCGCAGATGTTCCCCGAGCGGGTGGTCGCGCAATCCAGGGAGACGTCCCCGGCACTGGAGCTCGCGTAACCCGAGAGCTTCGCGCCGCCAACCTCAACGGTGTTCGTGCTGTAAAAATCAATCCAGCCGATGACGTCGTTCCAGGCGAAATGTTCAGTAGAGGTCGCGCTTATGTTCGTCGCCGCAAGAGCCATTCCGTAGACGGCAAGGAAAGCAAGTATTGCGACGAAGGCGGCTGTGAAGATTTGACGCATGTTCGTATTATAACATTTCACGGCACCCAGTTGGTCTTGACCTTATAGTTGGAAGTGGCGCAGACCGGGACGTCCGCGCAATTGAAGCTTATCCAGCCGATGTTTTCCGACCAGGCCCAGCCGGTGAAGAACCCGTTCAGGTCTATCGTCACCTTGTAGTTAGACGTGCCGCAAACCCCCTGGTCGGAACAGTTGAAGCTTATCCAGCCGACGACGTCGTTCCAAGCCCAGCCGGAAAGTACGCCGTTCCCGTCGTTTGAGACCTTGAAGTTGCTGGTCGCGCAGATATTGCCGTTCGGGGTCGTGCCGCAGTCCAGGGCGATGTAGCCGACGGTTTCTGCCTGGGCAAACCCCTTGAGCTGGGTATCGCCCACCTCAACCGTGCCGGTGGAGTAGAAATCGATCCAGCCGATGTTTTCCGACCAGGCGTAGCGATAGGTGGAGTCGATCCCATAGGTGGTGGTAAGACCGGTTAGCTGAACCGATCCTGGGACGGCGGTGTAGGTAACGTTTGTGGAAGTGGCAAACCCTATGGTGGACGTGCCGACCACCGGTTCGCCGGTCGGGCCGGCCGACCAGTCGCTCTGGATGGACACTTTGTTCCCGTAACGGGTGAAGTAACTCGCAAAACTGTTCCACGGCCCGCCGGTCCAGCGGAAAGAGACGGTGACTTTCTTGGTGGAGGGGTCGTTAGTTCCCCCGCTTGCGACGATGCTGCCGCCGCTGTCGCGGCTCACGTTCTCATAGTAGAAGTAGCGCTCGTAAGTTGAGGTCGCGACCGCAACCGTTTCCTCTCCCGCGACCGCAACGAAAGGCGAGGAGGAAGCGTTTATATAATAGTGGCTGTTCGCGCCGGCCGTGAGGTTCGTCAGATTATGCCAGTCGGCTTCGGCGAAAACCTTGACGTTGTCCAGAAGCTCGCGGCCCAAGGCGGAAGCGGTCTGGATCCTGGCGGCGTCGCTCGAGGACTTCAAAGCCGGGGAGATGACCGTGATGGCCACGATGGTCAGAACCGTCCCGATCACCACCGCCACCAGAACCTCAATTAAAGATTGTCCCTTTCTCATTAAAATCTTACTGCTCCCGATGACGCTACATAAATTGTAGAGGAGACCGAGAGATTGTTCAAAAGCTGGATCTGGACCGAAGTGGAGGCGTTCGCGACGCCGGTTATCTGGGAAAAAGTTACATCCTTCGACGCGCCGGAGGCGATACTGGATGTGGCGTAGCCGACGGTTGAGGGCAAACGATAATAACCGATGCGGTTTTGGAGGGAGTAGCTGGAACGGAAAAGAGCGTAGAAAGGCGCAGTGGAGGTGCTATTTTCAAAATGGATCCCCCAGCCGGCGCCATCCGATTGCGAAACCGAGCGGCTCTGGGCTTCTCTTAAGATCGCAACGATCTGCTTCGCGGTCGCGTCCAGTTCGCTTGTGCCCTTCTTACCCAAGAGATTTAGGGTGACCACCGCCCCGAAAGCCGCGATCAGAGCGACGACCACGATCACTTCAAACAAAGTTGTCCCCCGCCGCCTCATTTAAAATTGAGTGGTCAACTGATAAATAGGAATGATGATGGAAAGGGCGATGGTCGCAACCATTATGCCCATCACGAGGAGAAGAGCCGGCTCCAGGAAAGAAACCAGGGCCTTGACGCTCCCATCCACTTTGGAGGCGTAGAAGTCGGCGAGTGTTTTCAAGACCTCTTCCAAGTGGCCGGCGCGCTCGGAGATGGCCACGAGATTCGTCACCACCCGCGGGAAGATCGTCTCCCGGCGGAACGCTTCCCCGATGGTGAGTCCCTTGGCCAGGCCCTCGTTCGCGATCCGGTTCAAGCTCACCCGGAATTCCTCCGACCCGACGACTTCGGCGGTGAGCTGGGTGGTCTGCATTATCGGGAGTCCCGCTTTCATCAAAGCCGAGAAAGTGGCGGAGAAGCGCTGGACCGCGAGATCCCGGTAGATAGTCCTCACGATAGGCATTTTACCCAAGGCCCTTGAGAGCATCTGCCTCCCGACCTGGGTTCGCCAGAAGAAGTACGTCCCCGGCCCGATAAGAATTATGAAGAACGACACGAACCACCAGATGTTGTCGTTCACAAAGAGGCCGATGCCGAAGACGATGCGGGAAAAGGTCGGGGGGTTGAGCCCGGTTTCCAAAAATACTTTCGCGATCTTGGGCAAAGCGAAAGTGACGAGGAAGAGGAAAACCAAGACCGAAGTGATGAGAAGGATTATCGGGTAGATCAAAGCGCCGCGGACGCGGTTCCTCAACTCCGCCTCCTCCTGCAGGGACCTGCTCAAGTCCTCAAACGTCTGCTGCAGGTTGCCCGAGGCCTCCGCGGCTTTGACCAGGTTAACGAAAACCGGGGAGAAAACCTTGGGGTGCCGCTCAAAGGCGGTGTAGAACGGCTGGCCCTTGGTCAGATTCTCCCGGACCTCCAAAAGAAAGCTCTTCATCGCCGGCTTGTCGAAGTCCGCGATCAAAATGTTTATCGCGGAAAGGAGGTCGGTCCCGACCTTGAGCATCAGGGACAGGTACTTCGTGAGGAATACCTTGTCCGCGATCTTGATCCCGCCCAAAATCGCCTGGACGCCGGAGACCGTTTCTTTGACCGGCTTAACCGAGACCGGCCGCAGGTCCTTGCTGCCCAAAAACCGCAGAACCTGTTCCAGGTTGTCTGCGTCAAAGTCCCCTTCTACTATTCTTTCGTCCTTGTCCGCGGCTAAATAGTGATAGAGCATATTACTCTCTAATAACCCGCAGGACTTCTTCTATGGTAGTCAGTCCCAGCTGCACCTTGTTCAAGCCGTCTTCAAACATCGTCCGGCCGCCGGCCCGGCGCGACTCCCGCCGCAGGTCGCCAAGGTCGAACTTCGGCGCAACTATGAGCTTCTTAATTGTATCAGCAACGTCTACCACTTCAAAGATGCCCAAGCGCCCGCGATAACCGGTATTGCCGCAGACGCTGCAGCCCTTGCCCTGGAAGAATATCTTAGGCAGTTTCTGTTCCTCCGTGGGGACCCCGAGGTCCGCGAACTGCTCTTTTATAATCTTCACCACGCTTTCGTCCGCGTCGTAGGAATAAACGCAGGTCGGGCATATCCGCCGCACCAGGCGCTGGGCGAGGATCGCATTCAAGACCGAGGCCGCGAGGAAGGGCGGCACGCCCAAGTCAAAGAGGCGCGGGATGGCGGTGGGGGCGTCGTTCGTATGGAGGGAAGACAAAAGCAGGTGGCCGGTCAAGGCCGCTTGGACCGCGATCCCGGCGGTTTCCTTGTCCCGAATTTCGCCGACCATAATTATGTTCGGATCCTGGCGCAGAATGGCACGGAGGCCGGAAGCGAAAGTGATGCCCGCTTGGGGGTTGATCTGGGTCTGATTCGCGTAACGCATATTGTACTCGATCGGGTCTTCCACCGTGACGATGTTCACGTTCGGCCGGTTCAGGATGTTCATCAAAGCGTAAAGAGTGGTGGTTTTGCCCGAGCCGGTCGGGCCGCAGACCAAAAGCATCCCGTACGCCTTTTTCAAATTCTCTTCTACCGGCTTCCTCGTCTCCGCAAGCATCCCCAGCTCTTCCAAAGAGAGCGGTTTCTGGGTCGCCTCCAAAAGACGCATTTCTATTTTCTCGCCGTAATAAGTCGGCATCACCGCCACCCGCACGTCGGTTATCTGGCTGCCGATCTGGTGGCGGAAGCGGCCGTCCTGGGGCTTGAAGTGCTCGTCCAGTTTCAGACCGGAGAGGATCTTTATCCTCGCGACCAAGGCGTTGTGCACCGACCGGGGAATGCGGATTATCTCGTAGAGTATGCCGTCGATCCGGTAGCGGATCAGGGTCGCGTCTTCCAATATCTCCAAGTGGATATCGGAGGCGCGCATCGCAAGCGCATAGGACATGATATTGTCCACGATCGCGACGATCGGCAGGTCCGCCGCCGCTTCTTCTGCGGACTTGGTCTGGCTGCGCAGGGACGCCTGGACGTTCTCCTCCATGATCCGCTTGAAGTCGGTGGTGGAGCGCAGGCCATAGACGGAAAAACCGCGGTTCAGGTCGTCGGCGGTCGCGAGAAACGGCCGAATCTTCGCCTGCAGGCGGGTCTTCAAAAACTCGATCGTCTCCAAGTCGCCGGGGTCGAGCATCGCGGCGTCGAGTGTCCCATCCGGCTCTTTTCCGAAGACGATGACCTGCCGCTGGCGGGCGATCTCCTCCGGCAAGAGCCGCAGGGCTTCCTCGTCCATCTGGCGCGCGCCGAGCGCGGCCAACTCCACCCCGAGTATCTCGGAGAGGATGCCGTAAAGATAATCCTGGTTAACTATCTTCTCCGAGACCAGGATGTCCAAGAGGTCCTGGTTCTTGCGCTCCGCTTCCATAAGGAACGCGTCGAACCGCTCCGGAGCGATCAAATTTTCTTCGGTCAGGCGTTTTTTGAGCTGTTGGGGCGGAACCGGAAGACGCATTTGTTTCCAGTATAACAAAAAAGAGACGTTGCCGCCTCTTTTTTGTTTCGCTCTTCACGAAATAGCTATAAATCTGTCAGATTTGTTCCTACTTCAAAGAGTGTGCTGACATCACCTCCGTCATTGCTCTCCACATTACCGCTGCCAGTAGAAGAGTAACGAGCACTCTCCATGTCTGCATTGATTTCAAAGTAGCCGGTGGTTGAACTCGCCTTAAACGCATAATAAAGATTAGCGTTCCTAGTCGGGTCAACCGGCAACTGGCCGATCGGCGAACCGGAGCTAATACTGGTAAAACTGATTGGTATCCACCCCGTGCCGTCCACAGTGCGGCTGGAGCTGGCCTGAGCCGTCCCAATAGAGTCAAACCTTCCACTGCAGTTTGCTAACGCATTATCCACATAACAGTTACCGGTATTCCACGGTGCACTGGTAGTGCTCTGGCCATCGGCGAGGTAAAGGGACACTGCGCTCTTCAGAGTAGAGAGATCGGAGACGCGGTTGGAATCCCGCGCCTGCTTCAAGAGTTCCGCCGGGTTCAAGGTCAAGACCACGACCACCGCGAGGACCGCGATTATCGCAATAACTATAAGAAGCTCAATCAGAGTAAAGCCCTTCTGCTCACTGGGTTTCATCGACTCTAATTATACATCAAAGCCCCCTCTCGCAAGAGGGGGGGGTGTGGATAACTACTCTTCGCTCGGCAGGGCCTTTCGGAACCGCGGTTCGCTCGCTCCAGCGGCTCGCGCCCGCTGCTCTCTCGGCGAAAAAGTCGCCTTAGGCGACACCAAGCTTTTTCGCCTCCGAGAGCTTCCTCAAGACCCTGCTTCGCTCCATTGGAAATCAAATTCTGATGGAGTTTCTGTCTCCAAGCGAATCCGCTTGCCATCCGCCAGGTTGAACTCCAGGGACGAGGCATGGAGCATAAGGCGCTTCGCCCAAGCGGGCTGTTTTTTCCTTCCATAGAGCGGGTCGCCCACAACTGGGCTTCCGACGGAAGCCAAATGCACTCGTATCTGGTGGGTCCGCCCGGTTTTGGGCCTCACCTCCAAGAGGGAATATTTTCCCACTTCCCGCTCAAAAGTTTTCAATACCTTGTATTCGGTCACCGCCTGCTTTACGTCTTTCTCCGAATGCACACTCCTTTTGGTAGTCCCGCTTTTTATCCCGATCGCGCTGGTTATCCTGCCGCTCTTCTCTTTGGGCACGCCAAAGACAAGGGCGAGATATGTTTTTTGAATTTCCCGTCTTTGGAAGAGTGACTTCAGGTAGTCAAAGTATCTTTGGTTCCTCGCAACAAGAAGAACGCCGGAGGTGTCCCTGTCCAAACGATGGACTATACCCGGTCTCGTTTCCGGTTCATCCCCGACCGTCTTTATCTCCGGATAACGTTTCAAGAGCCAGTCAACCAGCGTCCGCTCTTTGCTTGACACTCCGCGTTTCACGCTTCGTGCTTCGTGAACGATAAGCCCGGCGGGCTTATCCACCGCCAGGAAACTCTTGTCTTCGTAGATCGCTTTGGGTTCTTGCACTGTGGGCGTGCCAAGAATCGAACTTGGGACACGGTCTTATCAGGACCGCGTTTTACCACTAAACTACACGCCCGGCCCGTGCGCGCACCAAGGATCGAACTTGGGGCCTTCACGATGTCAACGTGACGCTCTACCACTGAGCTATGCGCGCTTGCTCAAAGATGTTAGTTAAAAGCCGCCTATTCCGCAAGGCCGCGCTTCCTCAAAACCTCCTTGGCCGCTTCTGTGCTGAACTGGGTTTGCTGGGTAAGCGCCCCCTTCTCCGGGTTCGCGGCCGTATTCAGATTGATCACAAGAAGTCCTATTCCCCAGAAGTAGTAGGCGGCGATGAGCCCGAAAAGAACAAGCGCGGCGAGTATGAGCATCGCATCCTGGTATTTTTTGAAGAATTTACCCATTGCTTATTTTTTTACTTGAAGAACGCCCGGCCCTGGGCGGTTACCCGGTATTCGTTCCCGGACAAATTCACATCCAGAGAATCCAAGACGGACATAAACTTCGCGGACCCGGTCTCCAGGTCGCTCATAAAATTCCGCAACCGTTCCGAGGAGCCAGTGGCGTCCAGAGAGAAACCCACGCTCCCGGGCTGCGTTCCCTGGGGTTCAGTCGCCGGCCCGCCCTTGAAAGAGAACTTGACGCTCACTTGGTGTATCCGGCCGCGATCTTCCAGGAATTTCGGCAGCTCGATGAGGTCGCCTTTGGCCGGCAGGAGCGCGTCCAGGCGGTTGCCGTAGGTCTCCACTTCCGTAGCTTTGCTTTTGAGCTCCGCGAGTATCGCAACCGCCCGGCTGTAGCTCGCGACCGACGCTTGGGTAACGGCGGCCCGGTTCGCATCGCTCTCTATCTTCCGGGCAAGCCAAAAGGACAGCGCCCCGAAAACGACTATGCCGGAGACGATAAGCCCAAGCCCCAGCCAAATCTTCTTCTGGAATTGATGGTCCATCCCGTGCTTGCTTACTTATTATTATGTTCTATATTACCACATTGTGAGCGTAAAAGACCTCATTAAATCCAGCCCGGACGGGCTCGTTGCCAGGGCTTACCGCTTTGCGGAAAAAGCCCATAGCGGCCAAAAGCGCAAAACCGGCGACCCGTATGTGAGCCACGTCTCCGCGACCGCGGATATCCTTGCTTCCTGGAAGCTGGACGAGGCCTCCATCGCCGCCGGCCTCCTGCACGACACGGTGGAAGACACGCCGGTCAAGATGGACGATCTCAAGAAAGAGTTCGGGGAGGAAATCGCATTCCTGGTGGACGGGGTAACCAAGCTCGGCCGGATAAAATATCGCGAAGAAGAGAAGACAGGAGGCGAAACCGGGAATGCGAAAGTGGAAAACCTGCGCAAGATGATCTTCGCCATCTCCGAGGACCTGCGGGTGGTTTTCGTGAAGCTCGCCGACCGTCTGCACAACATGCGGACGCTCGCCGCCCTCCCGCCGCAGAAGCAGCGCCGGGTGGCGCTCGAGACCGACGACATCTACGCGCCCGTCGCCTATCGCTTGGGGATGCAGAACCTGGCCGGGGAGCTCCGCGACCTGGCTTTCCCCTACCTCCATCCCAAAGAGTACGAGTGGCTGAAGCGCGCGATGCGGGAGGCGTACTCCGACCGGGAAAAATACCTGCGGCGGATAAAACCGGTCCTGGAAAAGACGCTCAAAGCAAACGGCATATTTCCCACGACGATAGATTTCCGGGCCAAGCGGATGAGCAGTTTGTACCACAAGCTCCTGCGGCACGAGATGGACATCCAGAAGATATACGACCTTGTTGCCGTCCGGGTCATCGTAAATACGGTTTCGGAGTGCTACGCGGTCCTGGGCGTCATCCACCACCTCTGGCCGCCCCTGCCCGGCCGGATAAAGGACTACATCGCCATGCCCAAGCCGAACGGCTACCGCTCGCTTCACACCACCGTCATCGGCCCGGAACAGAAGTTCGTGGAGATCCAGATCCGCACCAAGCAAATGCACGAGGAAAACGAATACGGCATCGCCGCCCATTGGCTGTATGAGCAGAAGAAGAACGGCAAGGCGGAAAAAGGGATATTCAAGAGGATCGCGGAGGAACTGCGCTGGGTGCGCCAGCTGCGGGAGTGGCAGTCCCGCTACGCGGACGTGAACTCCGAGGACTTCATCCAGGCGATGAAAATTGATTTCTTCAAGGGCCGGATCTTCGCCATCACTCCCAAGGGCGACGTGATCGACTTGCCGATCGGCGCGACGCCGGTGGATTTCGCCTACCACATCCACACCCAGGTTGGGAACGCCTGCGTCGGCGCCAAGGTCAACAACCAGTTCGCGCCGCTGGACCAGAAATTGAAGTCCGGCGATATGGTGGAAATCCTCATCCAGAAGAGCAAGCGCCCTTCCGAGGACTGGCTGAAGTTCGTGAAGACCTCCGTCGCCCGCGACCACATCCGGGCCTCGCTAAGAGAAAAGCACGGCGGCTTCTACAAGCACTCCCCGACCAAGGCGGAGCTGCGCGTCGTGGTCAAAGACCGGGTGGGCCTCATTAAAGACATCTCCACCGTCATCGCCCGCTCCCACGTGAACATCTTGAGCTTTGAGGCCCAGAACCCCCACGGCGGCAAATTCCCGATAGACAAAATTGAGATCGGCACCACCGACCGGGAGAAGATAGAGAAGCTGATCCTGAAACTCAAAAAAATAAAGGAGGTGCAGGAAGTAAGCTACCAGCTGGTGTAGCGAATTTCACTCTCTCACCCGGTACAATTTAACGTCTTTAATGATATAAGCTGCATACTGTGCCATCCCGCCAGCGTTTTCAAAACGGAGTTTAATCTGTTGCGGAACCGCGACTACGCCGCCGGGAAACGTCAGCGTTTGCACAACCTCCAACCCCTGCGTGCAAATATCCTGGCCGTTCGGGCCAGTTTCCGCAATTATTTCTCCATCCGCGTCGAGGATAACTCCCCGGAATCTGCGACTGCCACTACAATTCTGGAAAGTGCCTGAGGGGGATAGAAGCGCCGTAACGATGATCTTATTAATTTTCATCGCCGCGCCAAGATCGTGAGCGGCTTCCATTGACTTGGGTTCCCCGTCGGTTGTGCAGTTGCCGAAACCACAGCCAATGATGAACTCCTGCTCCAAAATTCCGCCCCAGTCCGACAGGTTGAAATCGGCCGGGAATTCCCACTTCGCGGTCAGGGGCTGGGAAGTATTGCCAAAATCGTCTTTCGCCCGGACGCCGATGAGAAAAACGTCTCCAGAATCAACACTTTTCTCGTAATCGTATTTAAGCGCGCCGAGGTCTTCCCATAAGTTCTCGTCCAGCGCCTCCCCAGGCGGAGAAAAGTTTATCTCGTAGCTTAGCAATGAATCCGCGGTGTCAGGGTCAGTTGCCGATTTCCAACTTGCGGTCAGCGTCTTGTCTAATCCGTCAAAATCAAAGGCAATCCCTCCCTGCATCTCCGGGGGCTTCTGGTGAGAAAGATCGCTACTGAAGTAGTATTCCGTAACATCCATTGCCACCAAACCTAGTTTCTGATTGCCCCCTCCCGACTGTTCAAAATCGTAGAAAGCGACTGTTACGTAGTCCTCGTCGGTAAAGACAACCTGGCTGGTGGTAGAGGCGGTAGCAAGCAGGAAATGCATATCCTCCGACTGCCCGAGTCTGGAACTTGTATTGTGCAGTCCGCCGCCCACGCCAGTGCACCACTCGCCGCTTACCGCGAAAACCAGGGAGTATTTGGGCAAACCGAAGCCGCCGCCGGCGCAGGTACCCCAAGTGACAGCCAAAACGCCTTCCGTGTCCGCCGGCGCATGACCAAGGTCAGTATTCAGAGAACTGTTTTCCATATTGGCCGGCTGGTTCAGGTAAAACACCAACCCCTGCCACGCGGAGGTTTGGTCTGTGAAGATATGCGGTATGTAAGGAAAACCGGAATAGTAGACGTCCAAGAGATACCTATCTCCGCCGGAGCGGGCGTCTTCGTAAAAGTAAAGGTTGTCTATAAAACTCGGGACACTGATCTGTCTGCGGACTTCATCCGAGGGTAGCCCGTCGCGGTCTTTGGTTACTATCCCAAACTCGTACTCCCGCCCGATCTCGTAAATCCTCTTGGAGAACGTCGTTGTGCTCGTGCCGTTAAATATAGCCACGCCCGGACTGGAATATTCCTTGATTTCGTAAGTGATAGTGGAAGTCGCACCCTCGTAACCTTCCGGTTCACTCCAGCTGAGTTCAATATTCAGAGTTGCCTTGTCGTAGCTCGCGTCAAAACTGGAAACCGGCGGAGGCGCCTCTCGCGGCTCGGGCAGATTGGCCAAATTTTGCGGATTAGGTGCGGAGCGGATCTCAAAATCGGAGGAGTTGTTGCCGGTGTTGCAACCGTTTCCGGAATACTCATTCGCGCCGCCCGCGGAAACACAAGCGCCGGAAACCCACGCTTTCCTCTCTAAGCTCTGGCTGGATGACGGAAGCTGTGCTGGGTTTGTTTCGGCAATGAGTCCTGCGCCGGAACCGTAGGCAAGGCGGTCAACAATATCCGCGTCGCTGCCGCCGGAGATAACTTGCTGATCTTTCACCAGGAAAACCGTCGCGCCGTTTGCGGCGCCGGAAAGCGAGAACGTCCGGTGCGACAAATCGGGCGTTCTCGCGCCGACATATCCGTCAGTGCTGGAGGAGTTCAAACCGCGGGCAACAAGAAAATAGCTTCTCGCACCAATTTTGTTTCCGGATTCAAAATTTTTCTTGACTGCCTGCACGGTGGATGAAGCGGAGCCGCTCAAGTATTGGATTGACCAGCCGGATGTGTCTATTTCGCTCTCGGTAGGATTGTATAACTCAATGAACTCGTCGCCCTCGTCAACACCCGCAACCTGAACTTCGCTTATCAAAACGTGGTTAACGTTCGATGCATCTGGAGTAGGCAGGTCAGTGGTTGCAGTCGCAACGTTGGACAATCCAGATTCGTTGTCTTCCTCGTCTTTGGTCTTTATTGCGAAGTAATAAGTTGTACTGGGCGTAAGCCCGGCGACAAATACCGATTGATTTGTCCCGGCCGCAAGCGGCGCCGGCGGATCGGCGAGATTTGCAGCAGACAGCCAATTCGCGTTCGTGATGGTTGCAGCGGAATAGTGAATCACATAAGAAGTCGCAGTGCCGCTCGCGCCATCGTCGCCCGGAGCAGTCCAGGATAAAGTCGCCGAAGAAGTAGCGATGCTCAAAACGGCGAGGTTGGTAATTGTGCCCGGCGCAGTCGTGTCGGTTGACGCGCCGCTGCCGCTGTTGCTGCCACTCCCGCCGCCCGCACCGCCGCCACTGCCCGTACCACCCCCGCCGCTACCGCCACTACTACCAACCACAGTGCTCTTCTGTGACGCGTCATAGAAACGTTCCTCTGCAACCTCCGGCTCCAGTTCTTCCTCTTCTTCCTGTTCTTCAAAAGCGGCGGAGTTACTCCTCGCCAATTGCGCCTGCGGTGCTACCGCCTGCACCTGTTTGCGGAGATTCTCAACCCGCCTCGCAGCTTCGCTGATTTGGGCCTGCAGCGCGGCCAGTTCCGCCGGAGACGGCTGGTTTATTGTTGGCGCTGCCTCCGAAACCACTCCTCCATCGAATTCACTTGTTTCCGCATCGCTAACTGCAACGTCCTCATCTTCTCCCTGACTTTCTTCCACCTCCTCGCTTTCCACTTCTCTCACCGTCTCTGTTGGAGGAACAACCGGCGCCTGAAACACATCCGGCGGCACCTCCGCCTGTCCGCCAATCTGGGAAGCAAGGTTCCGGACTGGAAATGCAACAACCTCAGCCGCATTGGACAGTACATCTCCAACTTTAGCAATCGCTGACTTAGCAGTATCCCAATCCTTCGAAACTGTCCCGAATAAAGAAAAATTCGGAATAGTCGGGAATCTGGCTATAGATCTTGCAGTCCGGTTTCGCAAGATATCGTATACGTAGTACTCCTCATTAACTACTGCGTCCTCCGCCTCCTTTTTATAAAGGGCAATTACGCCAGCGCCGTTTAGAACTATCTGACGGGAGAGACGGGAGAAGTAAGCCTTGAGAATTAGTTCGTCTGTCTGTTCCAGCGCATAATACTTGTCAAAAGTAAACTTGGAAACTTCTTTCTTCTTTACTTCCGAGAGGGGAAATTCATTACCTTTCTCATCGATGCCGTAGGCAAAATCACTGTCTTCTCTAACAATCTTGGGTAGCTGGTATTTCGGACTATTAATCGTGTCCTTAGAAAAGAAGTATTTATTCGAATATTCCGCTACCGAAATTAAGTAATCCTCTATCCGGCTATTCATCGGTACTTGCGTGCCGCTCGCAACAAGTTTTTGCGGTATTTCTAATCCATTTATGGAACCCCTGTTCCATCTGGCTGCATATTTTTCCAAAGGAGAGCCGGGGTCATCGGTTATCTTTTGAACTGGCTCCGCGTGTGTATCATTCCTAGTATGGTCCGGCACGCCCATATCCTCCAAAAGATGGAGGATATAACCGAGCGTGATATAGAATTCTTTCTCGTCGCCATCCAGGTAGTAGTCCAAACCCCTTCGCCAACTACGATTTCCACCTAAGCCCGTATAACCTTCCTGTACTAAGTCGTTTCTAACCCATTCCACTGCGGAAAGAGGTTTTTCTATTGAAAGAAGCGTGGACGCTTTCCTTACTGCTTCCGCGGATATCTTCCCCGCTTCTTCCCCGGTCCACCCGACTTTATTCACGGGGTCATAAAAGTGATTTATCCACCTTGGCGGCGTATCTTCCAAAGCGCTTCCTTGGATAATCCACTCGCGCTGCTCATCGGTTATCGGCTTGTCCGGGAAAGAAAGGTTGTAAAACTCAACAACCTCCTGCGTGAGCGCTGGATGCGTAGTGTTATCGCTATACGCTGCAGAATTTTGTACAGAAAAAGCAAACGCGAAAATAATCAACAATAAAATTGTCTCTCTTTTCATTTATTTGCAGCTGAAGTACTTTATCATTGCAACTGCCGTTTCTTCATCCTTTAAGGGATAAAAGTACCCCTGCCAAACTCCCAAGCCAGTCTCCTTGTCTAGCCAGAAACGAGCACCCGTATAAATACCGCTGTTGCCTAGATCATTGACGACGATTCTGCCTGATTCATTTTCTAAAATACTGCCATCACCTTTCCATCGCGCTCCAGACTCGCTTGTCATTTCCAACGAAAGCCGCTTACCATCATCTGTTAACTGAACCTCGGCCTTGCTAGCTGGATCTTTGTACATTGAACCAAAAATAAAATCGCGATCGCCGTCAACGCGAGTGGTTAGTATACCGGTGCAAGAAAAATCTTCTTTGTCAGTTATGTTGCTAGCAACATAACTGACCCCCAAATTTTTTGAGGAAAAGAAATACAGCCAAGTCAAAAATCCAATCACAGACAGAAGTAAAAACACTATACTAACTAAAATTATCCGTTTCATAGATTCAGATTTCCAAAATTTTCCAGATGCCGTTGGGATACTTAATCAGCGAGATTAAAATATCTCCATCAAAACTGAAGTAGCTTCCATCCGAAGAGTATTTCCCTCCTAAGCCCAGTGCGTTACGCAATTCAGAGATGTACTTTTGGACTTGTTCTATTGAAACATTACTGGCGCCTCTAAAGCTTTGTAGCTCTGCCTCCTGTTTATCTAACACAAAATACTTGCTCGCCAACTCGTAGTCCCCTTTCTCCACGGCATCAATGTACATCTGGAGCGTCTCCTGCGGCGTCTTGCCGCCGTAGGTGTCGGCCATTGCACGCTCGTAGTCCTCGCGCTCAATTTTCTTGAACTCCTCCGCGAGCCGTTCCACTCTTTTCTGCCGCAAACTCAAACTGATGTTATCCCAAAAGAAAACAACCGCCACAACCGCAATTATTATCGCTACAAACCAGATGAAGAATTTTTTGTTCATACATTAATTCTACCGCGCAAACCCTCTGTGATTTCAACAGCAAAACCACCCCGGAGGGAGTGTCTCTTGCTAAATTCAGAGAGGTGGGTGATCAACCGGCGTTGCAGATTGACTTGCAGATTGATTTGTGTCCTGAATTGCAGATTGAAATTGAGCAAAATCAACCCTTAATCGTAATCCACCCCAAACACTGCAACGATCCTGCCCGGCGTTGCAGATTAAATTGCAGATTGATTGCAGGATGAATTGCAGATTGAAAAGCCGCCTGAAACGGCGCCTGACTGCAAAGTTATCCACAGCCCCACCATCACTGCAACAGTTTTCTTGCAATCTTTCCAACAGACCAATCGCCTATCTTACGATCGTAGAATGGGCGATTATCAAGCAGGAAAAAGAAGTCGTGCTTGCGACAATCCCGCCATATGAATTACTCCAATTTACGCAGGGTTCCGCTCTTGCTTACCGAAAAAATTTCCACGCAGTCAAGCATATTTGCCCTCTCCAAATCTCTCAGAAAATCTTCCGGCAATTTCACTTTCCCCGTCCAAACGCTTTTCTGAAGCATCCTAAAACCCAGGTTCACAAGAGCCGCGCGCAGCCAGTCGCGCTTCTGTCTTTGTTTCTCCGATACATCGAAGACGACTATTTTAAGCGCAGAGTCGCTCGCTTTTTCATATTTACCCGGTTCAGCCGCAAAAACATTCTTGCGCTTTCGCAAGCGTTCCAGTACTTTTAATCCCCTGCTCGTTATTGAGAGCCACTCACCTCCCACGCTCGTCTTGCGATTCACTAAACCATCCCTTTTTAAACGATATAGCAGGAGGTTAAACTGCCGCCTTCTTTCCGAGCCCATTACCGCTCTGGCACCCTCCCTACTCCAGCGGCGTCTATCCAACTCCCGCAGCATCCGTGACATAGAAGTGCCGTACGGCAAAGTGAAGATATAACCAAGGTCGCCGATCGCAGCCGGAACCTCTTCGATTGCTTCCAATATCTTCAGAGACAAATCCCCTTTCACGTTATCTCTCTTGATTGTAGTCGCCCATTCTACGATCGTAAAATGGGTGACTATTTGGTGGCGTCGTAGATCGCTTTTATCTCCGTGGCGGAGAGGGCGCGGTTGTAAACCCGGACCTCGTCCATTACGCCCGCAAAATCCCGGGTTGTACCTATGTAGTTCGGCGCTACGCCCATAGTGAAATTTTTAGTGCTGCCGTAGCCGATAGCCGATAATGCAGCCGACGGGCCTCCCGCTAAAACTCCATTCAAGTAGAGGCGGACGGCGGAACCGTCGTACGTTCCGACCGCATAGTTCCAGGAGGTCGGAGTAAAAGAGGTGGTGTATGCATAGCGTATCGTATCAACACCGTTACGAGCATAAAAATCCAGCTGTCCTCCTCCTTCCATATCCATTAAATAACCTTCGTAGCCTGTCGTTCCGGCACCGCCGACGTACATAGTTGATGTTGGCGTGACGTCTGTCTTAAACCAGACCGCCAGAGTTACTGCGTTCGTAGGACGCAATGCCGAGTCGTCGGTCCGCAAAACGTACTGCGCGGAGCTATTGCCGGCCAAGCGCACTGCTTTGTCTCCATCACTCGTCGCTCCTGCCTGATTCAGGGTGACGCCATTCTGATAGGTCCCACTCCGGCCGTTACCGCTCGAATCCGCCGCGGTGGTGCCCGAGGAATCATTCAGCCTCCACCAAACAACCAGCCCCTCTGACCTGGGGATAAGGGAGAGGTTGGAGCCCAGCTCGTATCTCCCTGGGT
>CAYPDQ010000006.1:0-46352 GCA_964409535.1 uncultured Candidatus Saccharibacteria bacterium
GCACGATCACCGACAACAACCCTGACGCTCCGGACATAGGTCAGGTGCCCGCATCTGGAAGCGCCCAAACCCCTGCCCTAAGCAAGACCACCGACTACGTTCTACAGTGCACCGGCCGCGGCGGCACCTCGCCCCAATACCACCTGCCCCTGGGTGTCCTGCGGGTGTACCAGTTCGGAGGCGGAGCGCTGAAGGAGGTGGCGCCGTAGTTAGAATTGGCGAAAGCAACTACAGTAAGAATGGCTCAAAATAATGAGCCGTTTTTGCCTGGAAAGGTAGTTTCTTATCAACTGATCGCGATGGTTTAATACCTTGGAATACCCCAGAAACCGAACATCTCCACTTGGCGCTCAATAAGCAAACGCCGGCCGACATCATCAAAACTATTCCAAGCTATTGAACCATTACGCTTTCTTGACACAAATTACAATATGGGGCGTAGGGAAACTGTAGCCCGCCGCTCCTCTGTATTTCTTTCGGAGAATTTCTCTCGGTTTAGCACCATGCTTTTCTCCCTCTTTCTCTTTTATGCCCAAGGGAGACAGAACGAATTCGGTCATTACGCTTAATTTTCTTGCCTTCACCCTGCTCAATGCCGTCTCGGTTCTTACTTTTCCCAGGCCCCTTAGCGCGGTCGTCATTTTTTATATATTTCTTGGTCGCTTCTGAAATTTTTTCCTAACGTAGAATAGAGCTTTGCGAATCCGCCCTTAACGCCCTTGAAAGTGATGATTAAGAAGGGTGCCGCCGGGCTTTACCTTGCTCCACGCTACTTCCAAAAACTTTCTGTAAAAGATTCTTTTCTCAGGAAGAGAATGGGAAATGAGAACGAGGTCAAACTCGCCAGGCACTTTTATAGGAAAATTCCCTTGTATGACATTTAGGCCCGCTTTTTTGAGATTTGAGGCATAGCATGCGTTTTTTTCAACGGCTATGTAGTTTGGCACAAGCTTTGCGAGGCGGATTGCTAGGACTCCGGAGCCGGCACCGATGTCAAGAAGGGAACGTGCCCTGCTTGTTTTTATATAGCGCCGTATCGCTTTGAACAACACCTCCTTTTGGTTGTAAGATATGTCATTTGCTGATTGCACTCATTGATTACAGCACTTGAACCAATCAATGGAGGGCTTATGGAGCAATCGGCTGTGTCGCTTGGTTCACTGCCGCACGTGAGGGAAGTAGCGCCTCTCTCCGACGCAGATCGGCCGCTTATCGAGCTAAAGAGGAGTTTTGCCTCCTCAAGAAGGGCAAGTAGGGTGGTGCCGGCAGACACGCGGTGCCTGCCGGCTAACCTTTTTATTACTACGCTTCCCGGATTTGATAAGTGCCGTTCGCCTGACGGACGAAGTGCGCCTTATTCTGTAAGTTTACCAGAACTGTGTTCGGTTTGAAAAACCTTTCCTTTTGAACCGCGAGTATGACCTCCCGCGGCCGGAGCGGACCGTTCTTTTTGAGCACCCGCTTTATCACCTCCCGGGCGGTTCCCGGCTCGTAGCCGTGCTCCCGCAAAGCGTACATTCCTCTGCCGACCAGGACAAAACGCCCGTCTTTTATGAGCTCGTTGTGAACCGTAGGCGCGGAAGCCCGGTGGCGGTTCGTGAAAACCTCGTTTATCGTCTGGGCGATCACCCGGAAATGCAAAGGCGCCTTTTTCTTCTTAAGAACCAGATACACCCGGTCGCGGATGGTCTTGGGCGCGATCTCCGCCCATTCCGTGAGGCCCAGGTCGCCGTAGGGATTGCGGCTGACCTTTTTGGAGATGCCCAGGTAGTTCGCCGCCCAAGCCGGCTTCACGCCTTTCTGCTTTATGAAGCTTTCCAATAGACCGGGGTACTTGCCGGCGAGGATCTCCTCTTTTTTGCCCTTCAAGAAACCGGCCCACTGGTCTATAAAGCCGACGGCGGATTTGAGATCCGGCTTGTCCAGATAAAAGAAAGCGTAGAAGCTTTTGTCCTCCGGGCGAAAGTTGAAAGCGCCGGTTGCTTCCACGATCAAATTAAGCTGGCTTAGATTAATACCTGCCGCCGCGGGCTGCATTTCCGTGAGGAACGCTTCGCTTTTCATCACGCCCCCGGAGTCCTTCAAAAGTTTTTTGCCCTTCACGATGACCGAGGACCAGGCAGGGTCCTGGAGCATTTCCTTCTTCAGAAATGCGAGGGTTCCGGCTTCAAGCTGCCGGATGCGCTCTCGGGTGATCTTATACCGCGCGCCAAGCGCAGCCAGGGTCTGGGCTTTCTTGCCTTTTTCCAAGCCGTATCGGCCAACAATAATTTCCCGCTGGCGGTCGCTAAGCGTCTCAAGGAGAGCACCGATTAACTTGTTCACAGATTGAACCATCCCCCACCTTTAGAGGATTGCCTTTTTAGCCTCCCGGCTAAAGGGGGCTTGGGCAGTCATCCTATTATTTGAACTGACCTTTGCTTTTATCATTTTCTTGATTACGCGAACCCAGATCCTCTAAAGGTGCTGGGACTCGTATAAAAACATTATAAAGTATGGGGGCTCCTAAGTCAAGACCTGGCGCTCCACCTCTGCCATACGTAAAGCAAGGGGCTTGCCACGAAGATGGAGGAATACACGCCGACCGAGACGCCTACAAGAAGCGTGAGGATAAAGTATTTGAGGGTCACGGGGCCGGCAAAGTAGAGCGCAAAGAGCACAAGGATCAGGGTAAGCGAAGTGTTAATTGACCTGGCCATGGTCTGATTCACGCTCACGTTCACCACCTGGCCGAATCCCGTCTTCCCCCGGTCCAGGAAAAGGTTCTCCCGGATGCGGTCAAAGACCACGATGGTGTCGTGGACCGAGAAACCCATGACTACAAGGAGCGCCACCACGAAGTTGCCGTCTATTTCCACGCCTTGGTATCTCCCGAGGGCCGCCAAAAGCCCTGCCGGGATCGCAACGTCATGGAATAAAGTGATCAAGGTCACGATGCCGTATTTCCAGGAACTCACTGGCTTGTACACTTTCCGAAAGGCAAAAGCAATATACAAGGAAACAGCGAGGAGCACCAAGGCGATGGCGATGAGCGACTTCTGCCGCAGCTCCTTGCCCACCGAGGGACTTGTCGTTTGATAGCTCAACTCTTCCCAGGAGGGATATTTTTCCGTGAGCGCCTGAACGAGCTTGGCGTGATCCAAACCGGCGGTTGAGGGGTAGCGGGCAACGAAGATGCCCTTCGCCGGATCGTAGTTCACCCTCGCATCCGCCGTGCCCAAGCCGCGGAACACGTCTTGCACAGCCGAGACGGAAGGCGCACCGTCCTTCACGGAGAATCTTACGAGCACTCCGCCGCTTAGGTCAGTTCCCTGCCGGAAGCCGAAGACGAGGATCGCGATGAGCGCCGCGCCGACCAAGATGACGGCAATGCTTAGAAATATATTTTTGCGGCCGATAATATCCATAGAGTTTAGAGTTTAGAGTTTAGAGTTTTATCTCTCATAAACGTTTGCAGGAACAACCTGGTGGTGGTGATCGCAGAAAACATGGAAATGAGAGTGCCGATGAGGAGAGTGAGCGCAAAGCCCTTAACGAAGCCGGAGGTGAAAAAATAAAGAATGACCGCGGTGATAATGGTGGAAGTGTTGGAGTCGCGGATGGACGGCCACGCCCGCCGGAAACCCTCCTGAAGCGCGGAGGCGCGGGAGAGGCCCTTTTTGATCTCTTCTTTCACTCGCTCAAAGATCAGGATGTTCGCGTCCACCGCCATGCCGATGGTCAAAACGAATCCGGCGAGACCAGCGAGGGTGAGAGTGAAAAGCGGCAGAAGTTTGAAGACCGAAAGTGTTAGAACGATATAGATGAGGAGCGCAAGAGACGCGAATATCCCAAGCAGGCGGTAGTAGCCGATCATGAAAAGAACGACGAGCGCGGTGCCGATGAGCCCAGCCAAGATCGCGGTTTTCAAAGAATCTATTCCAAGGGTGGAACTCGTCCGCGTCTCGTCGGAAAGAGTTATGGGCGCGGGCAGGGCTCCGGCGTTAAAGCGCTCCACGAGCTTCTTGGCTTCGTCTAAAGTGAAATTTCCGGTTATGACCGCGTTCCCGCCGGCGATTGCCTCGTAAACGCACGGAACGGTTATCGGCTCCTTGTCCAAAAATACCGCGAGGCGCCTGCCCACGCCCCGTTCGGTACAGCCCGGATCGGGTTCGGTCTTCGCCAAGTCGGCGATCTTTCCGGTCAACCCTTCGAATATTTTCGCACCTTCGCCATTGAAGGTAAGCGCAACCTGCGGCCGCTTGAATTCGTCGAAGTCCAGACGAGCGCCGGTTATGTACCGCCCGGTGAGCTCGGTTTCGGTGAAGATCATACCGGCCCCCCCTCCTTCCGTTTTGGCGGGCAAGGCCTCGCTGAACTCCAAAAAGGGCGTCTCTCCGATCTGTCTCACTGCTTCGTCTACGTCTTTGACGCCCGCAAGTTTCACGTGCAGCTCCGAACGGCCGCCGCCTTGGGCGACGAAAACCTCTGGTTCGCTTACGCCGAAGAGATTGACCCGCCGCTCGATCACATCCCGGAGGCCTTGGAGAACCGATTCCTGATCCTGCACGCCTACCTGGGTGAGGTCAACAAGATAGGTGAGCTCCGTGCCGCCGGCCAAGTCCGACCCCAAGCGCCACGGCAGCCATTTTGAGCCAATGGGGCTTTGAGGGTAAACAAAAAAACCGCCCAGGACAGCAAGGAGGATTATGAACGCCAAAAGCAAACCGGAATAGCGTCGCATTGCCCGGTGCTACAACTGCGATTTCCCCATCGGCGTCGGGGTTTCCGGCCTTTGCGCGTGCGAGAGCATAGTTTAGTTCTTTACTAAAGCGATTGACTGCGATGCCCGTCGCAGTTGTAGCACCGGGCATTGCGCGGTTCATTCTAAGCGAATTCGGCCCCTAAAGCAAGAAGATGATGACCCCCAGGAGGATCATCGCGATGCCGCCGCCCAAACGCATTGACCTCACCTCGCTCTTCTGCCATGCCTTCACTTTCTCCAAGAGCATCCTGTCGCTTGCGATCCCCAAAATCACTGCAAGCGGCAGAACGAAGATCAGGTTGTACAAGAGGAGGTAGCCGAAGCCGCGGAGGTAGGTCGCCTGGTCGTGGAGCAATCCCAGAACCAGAAGATACGGCCCGCCAGTGCAGGGAAACTCGCACAGCCCCACCAAGCCGCCCAAAAGGAACGCGGTCGGCAAAGACGCCTTTTGCATCAGTTCCGCCATTTTACTATGGCTCGCTTGCGGAATCTTGAGCTTTATCGGGAACGCCGGGAAAAACTCGTTCAAGATGTTTATCGCCCCCAAAGCGATGAGGAGCCACGCCGCAAGTTTGGCCATGAAGTGCGGGATGCTGAAGAGATGCAGAACTTGGAGTATCCCAAGTCCGATGAGCATATAAACCAGGAAGATTCCCAGAATGTACGCTCCGCCGATCTTCAAGACGTCGCTCCGCAAGCGGCCCAAGCTGAAGAGGAAAGCGATGGTAAGGAGGAGGACGGAGAAGGCACAGGGATTGATGCTGTCCACGAGCGAGGCGACTATAACGAGCGGCAGGAGCCAGGCGCCGCCGTTCGTGAGCCAGGAGACCGCTCCGGCCGAGCCGGTGGAGCGGAACGCGACCGCCGCGCCCAAAAGAATCACCGCCGCCAGGGCGAGAAGGATTATCTTGGCTTTTCCGTTGAATTTACCCATTGCGGCTTAAGGAACGACTTTGGCAGTGAAATTGAGCGTGAGCGGCGCGCCGCCGTCGTTTTCCAGGTAAACGATCCGGGAAATGTTGCCGATTCCTGCCGGACCGTGAGCCGCCGGGTCGAAGGTAACTTCCACGGTCGCCTCCTCGCCGCTCTCCAAGGTCGCGTTCAATGCCGGGATGAGACCGTGGCCGGGCATCCCGAAAGGCCCCAAAAGTTTCCCTCCCGGAAGCGCCAAGCTCGCCTGGGTGCACATACAGGAGGTGTAAACCTTGGTGATCCTAACCGGTTTGGAGCCCGAGTTCTGCACCGCGAAAGTCGTATTCACTACGCCTTTCGCCATTCTAACTTCCCCGAAGTCGAAACTGCCGTTCTCCGCAACCAATTCGCCGCCGCCCAAGGAACTCACAACGGCCGCCGACTCCCCTCTTCCCGCGGAAAACCATCCCAGGAGGCCAAGGAGTAAAAGGCCGCTGCCTATACCTAAGATTATTTTACTCATTGATTTGATGATTGATTTTTACCGACTAAAAAACCGCTACCGCAAAAACTCCCGCTAAACCGACAAGCGGTCTGCGGAAATCGTTAAATAGCGGAAGCGGCGGCTTCCCGCTCGCGCAAAGCAAGCCACTTGCCCAGAGGCGCGGCTAAAGCAAAAAAAGAAGCCGTTTTTATCGCAGCGATCCAAAAAGCAGAATGTAGATCCGTCTTACGCTCTCCTAAACCCATACCCGGTTTGGATGCAATCAGCGGAACGATAAGCAAGAGAAGCATAACCAGCACCGCAGGCAGTACACTGGAAAAACTGCGGAAAGCGTTCATGTGGAAATTAGCCGCGGTGAGACCCCCGTCCGGGCAAACTGCCGCCCCGTCGAGCGCCGCGACACAGAGCCCGGCGTAGCTGTTTAAACTGCCGTGCATCAGCAAGAACCCGAAAACCGCAAGACCTACGAAACTTAGAACCAAGGATGTCGTTAAAATCTTGCTTTTCATTTCTTGAATCTCACGAACTTATCCAACCCCCAATATCCCCCGGCTTTCCCGAAATAAAGCACGAGGAATGCGAGGATGTAAATTATGTGTTCGTCCACGATATAGGAATGGTCGCTCACGTACGGAAACTCCAAAACCGGAAAGTAGTATAGAGCCATAAGCGCGATTCCGGCAAGGGATGACCAGCGCACCGCGATACCGAGGATGAGGGATATGCCGATCAAGGTAAGACCCCATTCGTTTAAAAAGTCCACCCAGCCGATATTCGCAGGCGTCGCGAACCAGGCATAAAGACCGGTAAACGTCTTTGTGCCTTTGAGGTACCCGGCGGAAGTCCATGCCGGATCTAAAATCTTGCTTATGCCAGCGTAGAGAAAAAGCCAACCCAGTCCCAAGCGCAAAAGAAGGATGCTTAACTTCACCGTTTTACCAGTATAACATATCTACTTTTCTTAAACTGGTCTTTATGAAAAGCAGCACGGTAGCCCTCTTTTTTCGCCAGATGTGCGATCGGCCGTTTTTGGGGAGAGTCAAATTCCAGCCACAACTCGCCGCCGGGCTTAAGACGACTTTTCGCTTCTTTGAGGAGACGCCGGATGTAAAAGAGGCCGTCCCTTCCCCCGAAAAGCGCCTGCGGCTTCTCGTATTTCCGGACAGAGAGTGGTAATTTTGACTTTCTCCCGCTTGGAATATACGGCGGGTCGGCCAAAATGTAGTCAAACGACATTCTCACATTCTTGAGAATGTGAGAATGTTTAATTTTACAGCGGCGTGGTGGAATGCGGTTCATCCCGTTAGAAGTCCGACGCTCGCTTTCGCGAGCGTCGGCAGAAATCCGAGATTTCTTACTTCTAACGGGATTCAGTTCCAGGTTCTTTCTGATTTGCCGCAAGCATGCCGGGTCATTGTCCGTAAACCAGACCTCCGCACCCGGGATGTGTTTCAAAACCGCGATGCCGATACACCCCGACCCGGCGAAAACGTCGAGAATTCTCAATTCGCGGCATTCGCGTGCATTCGTAGTTTCGCATCGCGCTTTTATCCTCTTGATCGCTTGCTCTGTCCAGAATTCCGTCTCCGGCCGCGGGATTAGCGGTCTATGCGACAAGTCAATTTTGCATCCCAGAAAATCCACCCAACCGATGACGTAAGCCAGGGGCTCGCCGTTTTTTAGCCGCCTTAAATCCCGGCGTATCTGCGGCAGATATTTTTTCGGCTCCGCCAAAAACCGCGGATATTTATCCCGCAAGAGCCAGTCAACCTCTTTTTTGCCAAAAAGCATTCTTTTTGTCCCCCCACTAGGAATCGAACCTAGATCTACCGCTTAAAAGGCGGCTGCTTTGCCACTAAGCTATGGGGGGGATAATTCAATTTTAGCGTCTGCTGCCGCAATTTTCAACTTCCAAGGTTAAACCTTGTAGTTACTTCTGGGCGTTGTAGATGGCAGAGATTTCAGCGGCGCTTAAACCACGGCTATATAACCGAACATCGTCAATCCGGCCGGTGAAGGGACGGTTGTTCACTGAATTGGCCCCTATAATCCCGCTCGCCAGATTACCCGTGGTAAGCATCCGTGTTGCACTCGCGACTTGCGACCCGTTTACGTACAAGGCCGCGGTGGAACCGTCATATGTCACGGCCACTTGCTGCCAAGTATTTAAATTGATTGTTCCTCCGCTTATCCACCCTCCGGACCATCCATCGTTATACTGTTCCAGCCTGTTTGTGTTGCCGATTTCGCTATATAAATACATCCACGCACACCGGCCTTCTCCACTGTTGCAGTTTAAAATATTCGTCGGGTATATCCACGCAATTCGCGTGAACGTATTCTGGTTCACTCCACTGAAGCTCACATTGTCGTCCACGCCGTCGAAAGAAAGGCAATTATTTCGTTTACAGCCCGCAGTCAGCCAGCTCACGCCATTGTTTAGTGTGCCCGTACGGCTGCTGCCGCTTCCATCGGCTGTGCTCACTCCTGTCCCCTCGTCGAACTTCCACCACCCAATGAGCGCGGTGTCGCTGTAATCAATTGGCAGCAATGCAAGATTTGAACCAATTTCGTACAACCCTGCGTTTTGGCCGCCGTCAGCAGAAACCTTATCGCCCGCTCCACCCATTTTATTCTTAGCCGCCTCCATCGCGGCCGCCAACTCCCAACTTCCCCCGGGAGTATAGGCGTAGTAGAGGCGCGTGCTTGTGGTATTTGTAGGATCTACCGGTAGCTGACCTATAGGAGGGCCGCTCGAGACCTGGGTGAAGTTCACTGGTATCCACCCGGTCCCGTCCACCTTGCGGTAGGTAGAGGAGGCGGCACATTTGTAGGTCCAGCCGGAAGGCAGGGTAGGCAGGCCCATACCACTGCAGTTGGTACCTGCGGTGGTCGTGGCATTGGGGTCAGGGATAGAGACGTATGTGGTGGAGGCAATTCCCAGGGAGCCCTGGCCCAGGGTGTCGGTTTCGTAGATGGAGATGGCTTTATTGAGGGTTTGGAGGTCGGAGAGGCGGTTACTGTCTCTTGCTTGCTTCAAGAGTTCAGCTGGGTTCAGGGTGAGTACCACGACGACCGCCAGGACGGCGATTATGGCTATGACTATGAGGAGTTCGATGAGGGTAAACGAATCTCTGCGCCCACTGCCCCCACTATGACATGTCATAGTGGTGTTCCGGGGGCTTGTTTTACTCTCTCTCTCTCTCGTACTCGCTTAAACATTTGGAGTAATTATATCAAATCCATTCTACGCCCCCTATCCCTTGACTACCGCTACTGGTTTAAGGCGGGCGACTTTCCTCGCGATGCCCGCGCGATGGACAACGTCCACCACTTCATCCACGTCCTTGTAGGCAAAGGGCGCCTCCTCCGCGAGACCGGAGAAGGAACCGGCGGCGACGCGTATCCCCTCTTTTTCCATCTGGGTTCTAAGTTCACTTCCGCGCACTTTGCTTTTTGCCGCGTGCCGCGACATCCGCCGCCCCGCGCCGTGACAGGAAGAGCCGAAGGCTTCTTTCACGCTTTCTTTCGTGCCGACCAAAACATACGACGCCGTACCCATGCTCCCCGGGATCAAAACCGGCTGGCCGTCAAAAGCGCGGGTTGCGCCCTTGCGGTGGATGACCATCTTTCTCCCGAAGTATTCTTCTATCTTGGCGATATTGTGCGCGACGTCGTAGACGATATCCAATTTCCCGCCGTCGCCGAAAACCTGTCGCCACGCCTTGCGCGCTTCCCAAGTGATGAGCTGCCGGTTAGCCCAAGCGAAATTCGCCGCCGCCGCCATGGCGGAGAAATATTTCCTGCCCTCCGGCGAGGAAAACGGCGCACAAGCCAATTCCCGGTCCGACATGGTTATTTTGTATTTGGGCATTGCGCCTAACATCACCCGGATGTAATCCGTCGCCACCTGGTGGCCCAAGCCGCGGGAGCCGCAGTGGATGAGTATCACGATCTGGTCCTTTTCTAAACCAAGCTTCCTTGCTGCTTCCGGCTCTAAAATTCCTTCCACCCTGTCCACCTCCACGAAGTGATTGCCCGCGCCCATCGTGCCCAACTGGTCCCGGCCGCGGGATTTGGCTTGCGAAGAAACAGCGCCGGGGTCTGCTTCCGGCAAAACGCCCCCGGACTCAATGTGCTCCGCGTCGCCTTTCTCTGCATAGCCGTTTTCAAGCATCCAGCCGACGCCCTCTTTGAGCACCCCGTCCAAGTCCTCATCGTTCAATTTCAGCTGCCCGCCTCTGCCCACGCCGGAGGGAATCCCCTTGAACAGGGCCTTGGCCAAGGCGTCCAAATGCGGTTCCACATCCTTATATTGCAACTCTGACTTCAAAAGCCGCACGCCGCAATTTATGTCGTAGCCAATGCCGCCGGGAGAAATTATCCCCTCCTCCGCGTCAAACGCCGCCACTCCTCCCACCGGGAAGCCATAGCCCTCATGTATATCCGGCATCGCCAGGGCGTACTTTTGTATCCCAGGCAGGGTCGCCACGTTTACAAGCTGCTCCAAAGACCTGTCCCGGAAAATTTCCTGGAACATCTTTTCCGACGCATAAACCCGCGCTGGAACGCGCATGTCCGAACGATAGGACTTGGGAATCTCCCACAGCCAGTCGTGGACTTTATTCAAATGTCCAAGACCAATAACGTTTCCCATTTTCCTTCTTTATTCTGTTTCACCTCGGCTTCGTGGTAAGTCACGGCCTTTACGTCTTCGCCGAATTCATCCGCTTTCACTGCATCAAGCTCCGCTTCCAAATCGGTGTCGTGGAGATGGTGAACGCCGACTTTTATATAGGTTTCCTTGTTGGTTTGGGCGGAGGTCAAAATCCGGTTCAGGAAATCAACTAAAAGTTCGGTTATATTTCCCGCCTCCACCGTGAGGTGGCGCTTGATCGGCACAACGTGATGGTCTTCCACTTCTGGCTGCATTGTTTTGAGGAGCGCATAAGCGGCATCTTCAAACAGTTCCTCCTTTGTTTTTCCACAAACCCGGAGGCGGACGTCGGCGGTGTGTTTCAGAGTTTCGTACGGCATCCCGGTGCTACAACTGCGATTTCCCTCTCGGCATCGGGGTTCTCAACCTTTGTGGGTGCGGAGGCACAGCTTGAATTATTGGTAAAGTCATTGGCTATTTTACACCAGTCGCAGTTGTAGCACCGGGCATGTTATATTCCAAAAAACTTACGAATTGGTTTCAGGCCGATGTATCTGAAGAGATGTATCAAAAATGCACAAACACCCAAGAAGATCACGATGTACCAAATCAGGTCTCCACTAAAACCTTGTCTCAACGCCCAAAATCCCAGAATTACCAGGAATACTCCCAATCCGATGCCGGATATGTCCAAAAGAACATTCAGTAGTTTGTTCACCCTGCTTTTGGCCTCCGCGGACACGGCTTCTAAAACCCTCTCAAAGCCAGGCAAGAGTTTATAATGCTTAGCTTCCTCAATTCTTACCCAGCGGTATTCCTCACTCTCCCAATCCAATTTCACCTTCTCGGTTTTCACCTCCGCGAGAACGGCGTGGACTATCCAGGTTTTCTTGTGCTCTGGCGCTTCCTGGTGAAAGATGCCGCAGAGTTTGATGGACAATATATCCCTTTCTTCTATACCGATTTCTTCTTTCAGTTCGTCTTTTACTTTTTCCTCCAAACTGCGGCTGTCGTCTAGAAAACCGGAAATTCCGTTCCAGTAACCGGGGTAGAAATTCAGTTCCGGGCTGAGCTTAACGAGCAAAATCTTGTCGCCGCGCTTAACAACGCAGTTTATAACCGGCGCCCACCGGGCACTGGTGTAATCAATCTGGCCGTCCTTGGGCTTGAATTCCACCTTTGTATTTTACCTTAAAAAGAGAGCTCCAACTCAATTCTTCCGCCCGATATACGCAAGCATAACGCTAATCGGCGAACCCTCACGACGATAGGAGAAACAAGTATCTTCCGCGCAGTAGGTGCAAACTCCAGAGGACTCAATTTGTTCAATACCCTCATTTCTTGCTTGATTCTCAATAATCCCCTGCAAATCGATCGCAAATCCTTTTTCGTTGCATTCCTTTATAAACGACTTATGCGCAAATAGGCCGTTTATCGTTTCCGATTCCCGCGGCATCAGTGCTCCGATTTTATCGCGATAAACGACGAAATGGCATTGCTGAATTCCCGGCCCGATGCCAAGACGAATATTTTTTGGCTGAGAACCGAATGAATCCTTGAAAACCCGGAGGGCGCTCTTCACGATATTCTTTCCCACTCCACGCCAGCCAGCATGAGCGAGGCCGATAACTCTCTGCGTAGGATCGTAGAAATACAGAGGGAAGCAATCCGCCACGGTCACGATTAAGAAAAGGTTGCGAGATGCCGTTACGAAACCGTCTCCGGTTATTTTGTTATCGTAGTTATCTTCGTTAACAACCTTGACTACGTTACTGTGAACAAGATTCGGAACAAATATCTTTCCCTTCACACCCCGCTTTCCCAGAAAGCGTTCCCGGTTAAATCCGGCAGTTCTTTCCCTGTCTGAATCGCCCGAGGTCTTAATATTCATAAAGCCATCCTCCTTCTCGGAAATGCCGTACTCAAGTTCCGGAAAATCTCTAAAAATATCGAAAATCATACGCTCATTTTCCTAGAAATCTGAACCTCGGAATTTTCTTTCCGTTAACTTCAACTCTCTCCAAAAAATTCTTTAGCGGCCGGAGCCAAAGCTCATGATCGCTATGAAGCGCCTGATAAACCACCATATCTTCCAGCGTCTCACTGTGCTTCGCCAAGCCAAGTACGCGGTAACGCCTGCCCTTGAAGTGTTCGTATATTCCCACTCTAAACCTCATATAACTCTCTGTTTAGGATTTTTGCCGAGTATTCGGCGTCGGAGGGGCGGTCAAACAGGAACCTGCCCTGGAACTTCTTGCCTTCCAAAAGAAGCGGCAGCCAGTAGGCGTCGTCTGGCCACATTTGTTCAAAAGGTATTTCGTCAATGTGAAACCATTGCGGTTTCATTTCTTCGGTCTCCAGCGGCTCGCCGCCGAACTTCGTCACCCGGAAAATGTGGACTTCCAGCACCTTTGTATCGTTCTCGAACTCGAAGTCGATCACCCCGCTCTTCTCCATAGCCACGGCTTCCAAGCCGGCCTCCTCCCTCATCTCGCGCGCCGCCGCTTCTTCTATCGTCTCCCCGTCTTCCACTTTGCCGCCGAAGCCATTCCATCTCCCTGCCCCAAAACCGCGCTTTTTCATCCCCAAAAGTATACGGGGATGCTGGTGGACCAAACACAATGTCAAGATTTTTTTATTTCCCATGGCATCGTTTATATTTTTTGCCCGAGCCGCAAGGGCAGGGGTCGTTGCGACCTATCTTTCCTGAAACTCCTGCAGGCAAAGGAGCAACCGTCCTTGTCTCTTGTCCCGTGCCGCTTTTCACTAATTTGAACACATTATTGAAAACCAAGGCGTTCCAGTTGTCCCAGAAACCGGCGAAAAGCCGCCGGGCCTCCTGGCGGTACTCCACAAGTGGGTCTTTCTGGCCATAGGCACGGAGGCCGACGGACTCGGAGAGCGCTTCCAAGTCCTCCAAATGGTTCATCCAGAGGAAGTCCAGCGCGCTCAAAACCTGGGAGGAAGCCGCCGGATTCGCACTCACCTCCACGCTGCGCTTGGTTAGAAGCGCGCGCGCACCTTCCAGGGTGGCGGGCGGAGGCGAATCTTTCTCAACAACACCGGCGTCGGCAAAAGCTTTCTTGATGTCTTCCATCAGAATTTCGCCCGTCTCTTCGCTCCGCGCGGAAAATAGCTTATCTGCGAAATCGGCAACGGCTTCGAAGATAATGCCTGTGAGTTTTCCCTCCCGGGGAGCGTTCATTATCTCACCCCGCCTTTTGTAGACCGCGTTCCGCTGGCGGTTCAGGACGTCGTCGTATTCCAACAAGTGCTTGCGCAGATCGAAGTTCGCACCCTCCACCTTGGCTTGCGCCTGGGCCACCGCTTTGGACACGAAGCCCACCTGGATCGGCTGGTCTTCCGGCAGGTCAAAGCGTTCCATCAGGCCCTTTATCCGGTCGCCGCCGAAGATGCGCAGGAGATCGTCGTCTAAGGCCAAGAAGAATTGGGAAGAGCCCGGGTCGCCCTGGCGGCCGGAGCGGCCGCGCAACTGATTGTCTATCCGCCGGGCTTCATGACGCTCGGTGCCAATTACATGCAATCCTCCTAACTCCACTACATTTTTATACTCCTTTTCCCACCCTTTCCATTCTTCGGTTAATTCAAAATCTGCTTCATTAGTTTTGACTTTTGAGCTTTGGACTTTGAACTTGCTTGGCGCTGGGCCGCCAAGCATAATGTCCACCCCCCGGCCGGCCATATTGGTCGCGACCGTCACCGCTTTGGGCTTCCCGGCCTGGGCGATGATCGCACCCTCGCGCTCGTTGTTCTTCGCGTTCAAAACCTCATGCGGAATCCCCTCTTTAGACAATAGTGCGGAGACGATCTCGTTCTTATGTATTGAAGTCGTGCCGACCAAAACCGGCTGGCCGCGCTCGTGGCATTCCTTTATCTCTTTCACCACCGCAGCCCACTTGGCCGCCTGATCCTTGTAGATCGCGTCTGCCCGGTCTTCGCGCACCATCGGTTTGTGGGTCGGGATGGAGACGACCTCCAAGCCGTAGACCTTGTGGAATTCCTCCGCCGATGTTTGGGCGGTTCCAGTCATACCGGCAAGCTTCTCGTACATCCGGAAATAGTTTTGGATGGAAACTTTGGCGTAAGTGCGCGATTCTTCTTTGACCGCCACGCCCTCCTTCGCCTCTATCGCCTGGTGCAAACCGCTCTGGTAACGGCGGCCGTGGAGCAACCGTCCGGTGAACTCGTCCACGATCACCACCTCGCCGTCTTTGACCACATAGTCCTTGTCCCGCTTGTAGACCGCTTTGGCCCGCAGGGACTCTTCCAAGAAATGCACCAGGCGCAAATGCTCCGGCGCATAGAGATTGGGCACGCCGATTATTTTTTCAACCTTCTGTATCCCGGCAGGGGTTATCGCCGCGGAGCGGTGCTTTTCGTCCACGGTGTAATCCTCCTCCTCGGCCAATCCGGAAGCGATCCGGGCAAAAACCTTGTAGAATTCGCTGGATTGGGCATCCGGCGCAGCGATTATAAGGGGGGTGCGGGCTTCGTCTATGAGTATTGAGTCAACCTCGTCAATGATCGCGTAGCAGTATTCCCTTTGTACCCGATCTTCCGGGTAGTGGGCCAGATTGTCTCGGAGATAATCAAAGCCGAACTCGTGGTTGGTGCCATAGGTAATGTCCGCCAAATACGCTTCCCGGCGGGAAATCGGCCGCAGAAAATCTTGCTGAACCAGGTACGATCCTTTTTCGTCTCTTTCCTTATCTAATCCTTTCTCTTTTTCTTCTCCACGTTCCACGTTATGCGTTTCACGTTGCGCGACATAGGCCGAATCGTAGAGATAAGCGTTATTCGGCACGAGGCAAGCGACCGAGAGCCCCAGCGCCTGGTAGATCTGCCCCATCCACACCGCATCGCGCCGGGCGAGATACTCGTTCACCGTAACAATGTGTACTCCCTTTCCGGTAAGCGCGTTCAAGTACGCCGGTGCGACCGCCGCGAGCGTCTTGCCTTCACCGGTCATCATCTCCGAGATCCCCTTGCGGTGAAGAACTATCCCGCCCATTAACTGTTCGTCGAACGGACGCTGACCGAGCGTGCGCTTCGCCGCTTCGCGCGCAAGCGCGAAGGCATCCGGCAGAATCAAGTCCAGCGACTCGCCACCCGACACGCATTTCTTCAAATCCAAACTCCGCGCTTTGAGTTCGGCGTCGGACAATTTTTCCGTCTCCGCCTCCAAGCGGTTCACCGCCTCAACCTCGGACTTCAAGCCGCTGGCGGAAGAACCGAATAATTTCTCCAAGAAGCCGCTCATCCAGTTTGTCTGCCTGCCTTGCCGGCAGGCTGGCCGCGCCGGGGACGCTCAATTGTTTTTGTCCGGTACTTTTCCACTTCCAACCGCAGCTTATTCTCCACTTTGTCTACCGCCGCCCGCGCGTCAATGTGGTTCTCTACGGCGCGGAGCACTTTCCCCGGGAGACGCAGGTTTGCCTCCGCCATAAAAACGGGGCCGCTTCGATGGTGGCGGGTGTTCCTCGCGATCTCCACTCGCAACTCCGTCTCGCCTTCTTTCTCAAAGGGGCGCAGAAGTTTGCCGACGGCCCCAAGCTTCCGCTCTATGTAAACCTTGAGCGCCGGGGTCAAGTCAAGCGCGGTGGCCTTAATCAGGATTCGCATCCCGTACGAAACAGGAAACTTTCGTTTCCGCGGACTGTTCGCGCAGCTGCGACCGCGGCTGCTTGTTGTGTTTTCGGCGTTAAAACGTGTTTCATAAGCTTGCGGTTTCGTACGGGACTCATAGTCAAACCATTCTAACAAAAAAAATCCCGTCCCGCTACTGCGGGACGGGATCGTAGGAAGGCCTGCTATCTGCGGCGCTTTTTGCCGCCCTTCTTAGCCTTCTTAGCTGCCTTTTTCTTGGCCATTTATTTTTTGAAAAACGTCGCCCGCGCAACATTTTCCATTTGGGGTCCGACCTTTAAAATTATTTCTTTCTTACTATTTAATTATGAATCAATCCGGCGCAATGAAAAGAGAAAACTGTGGATAACTTCCGCCGCGCGCCCGCGAGCTTGCGAGCGGCTGCCGCGGGCGAGAACCGAGCACATAAACAGAATTTATGTGCTCGGTTGCTCAATTTTGCGGCTAATCGCTTCGTTCTTGGACAAAATTGGCAAAGCCCCCTAAAGGGGCCGCAGGAGGTGACCTCTCCCGCAAATCTCCGAATGGCGAAGCCGGAGGGTAGATTTGCGTGGATCCCGTCTGTCCGCGATAAAAGCCCAAGTTCCAAGGCCGGTTCGGAGATAACGGGATCGCGCCAACTGTAGCCGCTCGCTTACGCTCGCGGACAGTTGCGGGACAATTTCTGTTTGAACCTCCGCCTGCGGGCCGCAAGCGGTGACCTCCAATTCTCTGTTTGTAGTGAATGAGTGCTCGTCTCGCGGCCCGCAGGCGGAACTTCCGCGGCAGTGCTCTACCCGCGGCCCCCTTAGGGGGGTACGAGAATTCTAACATAAACCAAAACCCCCTTGCGGGGGCATTGGCCAAACAGATTTGGGGAGATGCCTCGCTCGACGTCGTCGGCAAGGTATCACACACTCATTCGCGGCGATTATAGCATACTCTTATTCCAAAGGCAAGCCGGAAGAGGGCTTTCGGAATACCAAGAACTTATAGCCCAGGAAGTTGCCCGTAAAACTGGCGAGGATGCCGGCAACCGGCGCGATGACGTTCACCCACAACTCCGGAGAGGTACCCCAGGGGCCCAGCGCCTTTACCGCCGTCGCAACCCCGACATTCAGAAGCGCGTTTAAAACGGTTATCGCGTAGAACTTCGCCACCGTGCGCGCTTCCAGCCGGCTTCTGTCCTCGAACGTCCAAAGTTTGTTCCAGAAGAAACTGTTGGTCGTGGCGGCCAGAAATGACACTGTCTTGAAGGTTCCGAAGGTCAGGTTGCTTATCTCTCCGGCGGGTATCCCGGAGAGAAGCGTCTCCAAGTTGAGCACTCCAAGATCAATGAAGCTATTCAAGGTTCCCACTGCTGCAAACTTAGCGAACTGATAGATCACCGGCAAGCGTTTGCCGATGAAGCCCGCCACGCCCAAGGCAACCGGCGCAAGCACGGTGAGGAAGACAAAAACCGCTGACCGTACCAAACCGGACAGAACTAATCCTACGTTCGTCAAAACCGGCTGGATCAAAAGCCCCACCGCCGCGCCGATCACGACCGCCAAGATGAAATCTTTGCGCGTTGTCATATTTACCGCAACTCGTAACTTACCGTCACGTTGACCGTAATCTCCTCCGAGCCGGGTTCTATCGTCGGCGCCGGAACGGCAACGCCCCCGCCGCCCATTCCCACCGCTTTCTCCGCAGCGTAGTAAGGGTAGATCGGCCCGCCCTGATATTCGTTAACGTTCAAAACTCTGCCCAATTTCACGCCGGCAGCTCGCGCCATCGCTTCCGCTTTCTCGCGCGCAACCCGGAACGCTTCCTCTCTCGCTTCCGCCAAATACTTCTCCGGCTCATCCACGCCGAAGCTCACTCCTCCGATCTGGTTAATGCCCAATTCCGGCAAACCGCCCAGGATCTCGCCCACTTTAGGCAGGTCCCGGACCTTCAACGTCACCGTCTGGGTCAGGGTATAGCCGCTGATAAAACTGGTACGCCGCGCCTCGTCGTACTCGTAGTTCGGCTGGAGATTGTAGCCAGTCGTGCGGATATCCTTCGCCTCTACGCCCTTAGATTTGACGAAATCGATCGCCTGTGAGACCAATTCATTGTTTCTGCTCGCTAATTCATCCGGATTCTGACCTCGGGAAACCACAGAAAAAGAGGTTGTCGCGATGTCCGGCGAGACCAGGGTTTTGCCCTCCGCCGTGACCGTCATGCTCCGCGTGGGATACAAGGAATCTTTGTACTTGCCCGCTATCGGGAACGCGAAGAAAAGAAGCCCGACCACCGCCGCCGCCAAAAACAAGTCCAAAAGCAGCCAGAAATACTGTTTAAGATTATTTTCGTTTTGCATTTTATTATTTGTTTTTACGACCGTTACATTCTAACTCTAACCCTGACTTGCTGCAATTATCCCCCTGAATTCATCCGCTTTGACGCTCGCGCCGCCGACAAGGAGGCCATCGATGTATTCTGCGTCAAGATACGACTTTGCGTTCCGCGCATTGACCGAACCGCCATAGAGACCGATAACGTCCCTGAACTTCTCCTTGATCGCGAGATAAGCGGCGCAGGCCCGAACCATCCGCTCCGCCTCGTAAGCATCGCACGGAACGCCGGTACCGATGGCCCAGATCGGCTCGTAGGCAACGACAATCGTCTTTCTAAAATTCTTTGGAATATGCCGCGCGGCTGCTGCAAGCTGCCTGCGCACATAGCGGAGTACGCGCGCAGTCCCCTTCTTTCGCACCGCGAGGGGCTCGCCTACGCAAAGAATGGGAGTGATCAGCGCATGCAAAGCCGCTGCGCATTTTTTACCCACCATTTCATCGGTTTCACCGAGCCATTGTCTGCGTTCGGAGTGGCCGACGATGACGTACTTCACGCCGGAATTTTTGAGCATCGCCGGAGAAATTTCGCCGGTATAAGCGCCCTTTTCTTCCCAAAAGACGTCCTGTGCCCCGAGATCCGCCTTTTTCAAAATCTTGCCTATACCTTCCAGAAAAACGAATGGCGGACAGACAACTACGTTTTTGGCATCGCTTGCCCGCGCAAGAGCCACCGCTTCTTTAACACTGGCCGGATTCATCTTCCAGTTACCCACGATCAGCTTAGACATCTGGTTTGAATTTTACCATGTTTCGGTTATTATGTTTCGTGCAAAGTCGGCTCCTATCGTCTAGCCCGGCCTAGGACGCCAGGTTCTCATCCTGGAAACTCGGGTTCAAATCCCGATGGGAGCACACGCTCAGGAGTCAACGAATATCATATCCTCGTTCAGGTAGCCGATCTCCTCGGAGATGATGCTGTCCCAGGCGGTTTCGTCCCCCGTCTGGAGCGCCTGGAGTTTGGCGTTGTAGTTGTCCAAGAGCTTCCGCAGTGAGGAGCGGTCAGATTCAAAAAGATTTGCCAGGTTCTCGCGGGTGGCGGCGTCCGAGAGGCCAATTATCCTCCAGATTATCGCCTGTTCGTCCTCATCCAGGTCCGACTCCTGCAGAATTTCATCAAAAAGGGGGTCTCTCATCCCGTACGAAATAGGAAACGCTTGAGGCGAGCTCGTAGGTAGCTCTTACCTCTACCCGTTTTCAAATATAATTCTCTTGCCTTGGCATCGTCCTCATCAAGGCACACTTCATAGTAAATCAAGCGATAAGGGCCTCTACCCTTAGTGTAACCGGATTTTCCTTCAAGATGTTCTCTCAAGCGTTTCCGTAAGTCGGCAGTGTAGCCAGTATAAAAATTTCCACTCTTCTGACTCCTTAATACGTAAGTGTAAAACATATAGTATTGATTTCGTACGGGATCATTTCTTCAGTAAATTCAGACCCGTCGCAACCAGGCGCGAGATCAATTTGAATATCCCGGCTAATTTGGACGACTTCCCAACCTCGGCAAGTGCCTGTTCCTCTTTCGCGAGCATCCGCTCCGCTTTCTCTGGGCTCGGCCCCCGCTCTGCGGGAATCTGCTCAAATTTCATTGATAGATATCATGCGCTCCGACCTCCAAAAATAAAACAGCTCCTTCTCTAAGGAAAATGAACTTAATTCGGTAGGACTTATTAATAGAAAACGCCCAGGCCTCTTTTTCCTTGCCGTGGAGCTTATGCGTATTAAGATGGGGATCGAAAGGATCTCTCCTGAAAATGGATTCTCTCTCTAAGGCAAGTTGCTTAGTGCTCTTAGCGAGTTTTTTGTACTGGCGCTCAAATTTTGAGGTTACCCGAATCTCGCGGATACCCATAGATCAGTCCAAGTCCGCCAAAGAGGTGATTTTCCTCGCCTTGCCTGCTTTGTACTCCTTAAAGCCGTACCCAACAAGTTTATCCAATTTGGCCGCCTCCCTCCCGGCCAAATAGTACACAGGCACAGCACGGGCAATAAGCTTACGGTATTCTTTGAGTGGAAGGATTACCACCCCAGCCTCTTTTTCTACCTTTTCTTTATGAACTGCAATAATAGACATTACAGTTTAATATTACTTGCAGTTACAGATATAAGTCAAATACAAAAAAGCTGGGCGCTCAAAATGCTTTGATCTCCTCCACCACCTTCTCCAGCTGCATCGCGCGCGAGCCCTTGATCAAAACCAAGTCCCCCTTGCGCAAGAGGTCCTGCACCGGCAGGCGCGCCTGGTCCGAGAGGTCAAATGACCGGATCCTCCTCTCGCTCATTCCCGCCGCCTTCGCGCCTTCGGCGATGAACTTTGCCCTGGGCCCCACCGTTATTAAAACCGCCGCAGCCATTGCCGCGAGCTTCCCGAGCTTTTCGTGCTCTTCCATCGCATACTTGCCGAGTTCCAGCATATCTCCCAGAACCGCGATCTTCCTTTTGGCCGGAAGCGCTTTGAGCGTCTCCAGGGCGGAATTCATAGACAAAGGACTGGCGTTGTAGCTGTCGTCTATAAGATAAGCGCCCTTCACCGCTGGGATGAGCTCCATCCGGCCGTGGGCAGGAGCGTACTCCCGGAGCGCCTCCGCGATCTTCACCAAATTTATTCCGAAAATTACCCCCACACTTGCCGCCGCGGCCGCGGCGTAGGCCTGGGACTTGCCCAAGGCGCCATGTATTTCCACCGGAACGGAATTGCCGCCGTATTCCAGCTTGAAGGTCGCGCCAAGCGGCCCGCCCGCAACGCTTCGCGTAGCGATGCGGGCGGGCCTGCCTTTGCTTGCCATGTTCTTGAAACCGGAAATCCCCATATCCGCGTCCTTTTCGAAACCGAAGGTCATCACGTGCGCCCGGGTGCGGTCGGCGACATTCATCACCCGCTGGTCATCGCCGTTCAAGATCGCGAAGCTTGCCGAAGGCAGGCATTCCAGAAGACGCGCTTTCTCCCGGGCGACCTCTTCCGGCCCGGAGTAGAACTCCACGTGCACCGGCACTTCTCCTACTGCCGTCAAGACCCCGACGTTCGGCCGGGCAATTTGCAACAGTCGTTTCATATCCCCCGGCTTGTCCGCGCCGTATTCCAAAACCAGTATCTCCGGATAATCCGCGCCGGAAGTGAAAACCAATCGGAACGCGGAAACGAATATGACCTTAAGCCAAAATATAGCTCTATCCAGTTGAGCGCCTGCCCGCCGAAGCTCCAGCGAAGGCGGGCGGCTCACGAGGTTCAGTTCTTCCTCCGGCCACTCGCCCAAAATCGTGAGCGGCAAACCCAAGTCGTTATTCAGATTACCTTTGGACCAGCGGCAGCGGCGTTCCCGGCCGAGAACCGCGGCGACGGCTAACTTAGTTGAGGTCTTGCCGACGCTCCCGGTAATGCCCACGATGCCCGGCCGGTAGCGCCATATTGTTAGTCTCGCAAGCGACTTAAGTATCCATTTCAAAGATTTTACCAACAGGGACTTCATTGGTTTATACTCTAGTTAAAAATTTAAAAATCAAAATGTAAAATCAACGAGTTCGCTATGCGAACAGTTTCTAAATTTTTAACTTTGATATTTACATTTTGCATTATTCTATCCTATCCGGTGGAACATTATAGTAGTTCAAAATGAACTGCGCCAAATCCCGAAAAGCCGGCACGACGGTGAGTCCCGCAAGCGGCGCACCTGCCGGCTCGTTCAACTTGATGAGGATTATGAATTTGGGATCGCCCGCCGGGCCGAAACCGATGTAGGTGTTTATTACTTTGTCGGTGTAGCCGCCCTTTTGGAAATCCGGGACTTGGGCAGTGCCGGTCTTGCCGGCGATGGCATAGCCCTTGATCTTCGCCACGCCCGCCTTATCTACCGCGCTTATCATCATCTGCGACACCTGCCGCGCCGTTTCTTCCGAGATCACCCGGCGCAACATCTGCGGCGCCTCTGCGGCGTTAAGGTATGGCCGCATCAGTTTCCCGCCGTTCGCGATGGCCGATATGGCGTTCAACATTTCTATCGGTGTCACCGCCACGCCCTGGCCGAAGGACGCGGTTGCGAAAGTCACCTCCGGCGCGCCGGGCACGAGCCGCCGCAAATCGCCGCGGAGTTCCGCGGGCAGGTCAATTCCGGTCTTTTCCCCGAAACCGAATCTGTCCAAATACTCCCGGAAGACGGCGTTTCCGGTCTTCCTCTCTGCAAAAGCGGCGCCGGTGTTTATGGATTCTTCTATTACGTTCGTCATTGTCACCCGGCCGTGGGCTTTAAGATCCCAGTTCTGTATCGTCCTGCCGCTCACCACGAGTTTGCCGGTGTCTTCAAAGGTCGTATCCGGCGTAATTTTCCCGGCATCAATCCCGGCGGCCATGGTTATCACCTTGAAGACCGAACCGGGCTCGTAGATCTTCTGGGTCACGGGATTTACGAAATCCGGGATGTCCGCCTCGCTGTAAGAATTCGGGTCAAAGTTCGGGAAACTCGCCATGGTTAAAATTTTCCCGCTTTCCGGCTCCATAACTACCACGCTTCCGCCTATCGCAGAGTAATTTTTAATGAGGTTCTCCAATATCCTCTCTGCTTCCCGCTGTACATTCGGGTCTATGGTGAGGGCTAAATCGCTTCCCGGTTGGGATGGGACGATCTTACTGTTCTCTATCTCGCCGGTCTTACCCCTTAAAGTATTCTCGTAGAACTCCTCTGCTCCGTAGCGCCCGCTCTCGCCGGCATCGGTATCGTTCGGGGAAACGAAACCCAAAAGATGCGCGGCCATTCTCCCGAAGGGATAGAATCTCTCCGGCACATAGTCAACGTATACCCCCTTGACCTCCATCTCCTCCACCCGTCCGGCTAATTCCGCATCCGCTTTCCTCTTCAAAAGCTCGTAAGTGTCGTTCTTCTTTGAAAACTTTTTCTCCAGGTCCTCCGGCAGCGCTTCCAAAACCGATGCCAGTCGGTTGGCGGTTTCCTTTGCATCGTCTATTACCTTGGGCACCGAGTAGACCAGCGGGAAGTTTTTATTCGTCGCCGCCGGAAGTTCCTTGCCGTTCTTATCGGTAAAATAGATCTTGCCCCGTTCCGCTTTTAAAAAATTAGCCGCAGTGTACTGCGACTCCGCCCGCACTAGAAATTTTTCCCCCTGCTTCAATTGCAATTCGTAAAGATTAAAAACCAGCGCGGAATATCCCAAACTGAACGCTAAGGTGAGGAGTGCAAGGCGGTTGAACATCTATCGCGACAGGGCCAGCGGTTCGCCGGACACTTGGAGGTACTGCGGATTCTTTTCTTTGACCAAATTTCTCTCTACTGCCACAGATTCTAACCGGCTCCGGTCCAAAAGCGCAAACACCTGGTCCTTGAGTTCGGCGTTTCCGGTCTGCATTTCCTCTATCGTCTTCTTAGTCTCGGCGATGCCGTAGTTCAGATTAACAAAGCGGGTATAAAGCGAAACCAAGAAAAAAGCCACCAAAATAGCGCCGAGGACCAAACCGACGATAACCTTATTCAAGAATGTTTTTTTGTTTCCGGGTTGAATTATGGTCATTTTATTTTTGCGGCACGAAGTTTGGCGGAGCGGCTGCGAGGATTGATTTTGATCTCTTCCTCCGACGGTGTAATCGGTTTTTTGGTGATAACTTCAAGCCATCCCTCTTTCGCCCCGCGCCGGAAAGCGTCTTTCACCAGTTTGTCCTCCAGGGAATGGAAGCTGATGATCGCGACCCTGCCGCCGGGCCGGAGAATTTCTCTCAATCCCCCCAAAACTTTCTCCAGATTGCCTAGCTCATCGTTCACCCAAATGCGCAGCGCCTGGAAGGTTCGCGTGGCCGGATCGATCCTCCCGCGCTCGTAATTTTTCGGGACCGCGCGCCGGATTATTTCCGCAAGCTCGCCGCTTGTGCGGACCGGCCTCTTCCGCGCCGCTTCCTTTACCGCCCTCGCGATGCGCCTTGCGTATCTTTCACCGCCGAAGCGATAGATGATGTCCGCAAGCTCCTTCTCGGTGAGCTGTGGCAATCTCTCTCGGAGCGGGCGTGTTTCTTCGGAGTAGGTCATAAGGAGCGGCTCGTCTCCGCCAGTCGGCGGACTGAAACTGAAACCGCGTCCCGATGCGAGTTGTTCCGAAGAAAAACCCAGGTCCAAGAGCAATCCATCCGCTCCCGACGCTCCGGTCAGGACTCCGACCTCGCTTCGCGAGCATCGGAGTTTCCGAAGGATCTCCGGCAAGTCGGCATAATTGCCTATGACGTCGGCTCCCGCCTTTTCGTCCCAGTCGACAGTCAAAAGTTTTCCCCGCGAACCGATCTTCCGGAGGATCGCTTTTGTGTGTCCACCGTTGCCGAACGTGCCGTCAATAAAGAATTCTCCCCTTTGAGGACTAAGCAATCGTATGACTTCATTTAAAAGAACTGGAATGTGCATGAGGTTTTAGGTTATAGGTTTTAGTTTTTAGTGATTTATATCTAAAACCTAACAACCAACACCTGAAACCTAATCTATATGCCAAGTTCGCCGAGCTTTTCCGCGATCTCATCCGAAGCGCTTTCCGTCTTCTGCTTGTATTTCTCCCACTCCGCCGAATCCCAAATCTCTATCCGGTTATACAAACCGGCAACCACCGCCTGTTTTTCCAATCCCGCATATTTGCGCAAGTAATCCGGGACAAGGATCCTGCCCTGGCTGTCCAATTCCACGTCGGACGCGCCCGCAAGCATCAAGCGCGCGAAAGCGCGGGAGTTCGCCTGCGCCAACGGAAGCGCAGTGAGCTTCGCCGCAAGCGCTTCCCATTCCTTCATCGCGAAGACGAAAAGACAGTTGTCCAAACCCCGGGTGATAATGGCCCCGCCGGCGAGTTTCTCGCGGAATTTTACCGGTATTGCCAGCCGACCTTTAGTGTCCAGATTGTGCTTGTATTCTCCGAGAAGCATGTTGATTTTTGTTAGCGAGTCAACGAGCGTTACAAAAATTTACATCCCCGCCCTCTACGCACTGATTCTCTTTTTGAGTCCTCGCCACGCGCTGCCATATTGTTTAAGTTTTCTCTCGTCTCAAATCATTGGTGTAGCCGACGTAGAGTTGCTTGGTGTATTTATCTCGCATTGCATATACGTAATACATGCTTAGAGGGCGGGGTCCTCATCCGCGGCAACCGCTCGTTCCACTCGCGGGCCCGCAATGGGATATCCCCAGAAGTGGCCGGTTATCCCCAGAATTATCCACAATCCCCCACTTCGTTATCATTTTAAGCCACTTGCCGGATGTGTCAAAAATAAAAAACCGCCTCCCCGGCAGGCAGGAATCCTTATTTTACAAGGAGAAAACTATCAACAATTCACAAGTTATTAACAGATATGCCCAAGGCGTAGCGGTTCGGCTTTCGGGAAGCTCTCGGAGGCGAAGCGAGCTTGGTGTCGCCTAAGGCGACTCGCGAGCCGAGAGAGCAGCGGGCGCGAGCCGCTGGAGCGAGCGAACCGCGGTTCCCGAAAGCCGAACCGCGGAGCCCTTAATTTCCCAAAAGAACCTTCTCCAAAATCCGGTTGTGCTCCAATTCCTTGGCGCCGCCGGCGTATGCGATCTTGCCTTTGTCTAAAACGTAAGCGCGGTGCGCTATTTCCAAAAGTGATTTGATGTTGTGTTCCACGACCATTATTGCAGTTTTGCGCCTCTCGTTTATCTCTTTTATTTTTGCAAAAACCTCTTTGACTATTTTGGGCGCGAGTCCAAGCGACGGCTCATCCAGGAAAAGAACTTTCGGGTCGGTCATAAGTCCCCGCGCCAAAGCGAGCATCTGCTGCTCTCCGCCCGAAAGAGCGCTGGACTTCATTTTACGTTTGGATTTTAGGGCCGGGAAAATGTCCAGCGCCTCACTTATCCGGCGATGCACCTCCTTGCGGTCGCGGATCACAAAGCCGCCGATCTCCAAGTTCTCTTCCACCGTAAGGTGCTGAAATACCCGCCGCCCCTGGGGAACGAAAGACAATCCCCTCTTGACCATCTCGTGCGGCACCGGCTCAATTTCCTTCTCATGCCACTTAACTTTGCCGGAAGTCGTCGGCGCTATGCCGAAAGCCGCTTTGAGCACGGTGGACTTGCCCGCGCCGTTCGGCCCCATCAATGCTATGATCTCACCTTCATCCAGCTCCACCGAAACGCCGTCCAAGGCGCGAACGCCGCCATAGTGAACCGAAACATTCTCTAACCGCAAAAGTTTTTCCATTATTCTCCTAAGTAGGCCTCAACGACTTCTCTTTTACGCAACACCTCATCCGGCTTGCCCGCCGCCAAAAGCTCACCGCCGTCCAAAACGAAAACCCAATCGGAAAGTTTACGGATGAGTTCCATATTGTGCTCTATAAGCACGATCGTTTTCCCCTCCCGGCGCAACTCTGTGAGTATCCCGACTATGACTTTGACCATCTCCGGGAAAAGTCCTGCGAACGGTTCGTCAAAAAGATAAATTTCCGCGCGCATCGCGAGCGCCCGCGCGATTTCCAAAAGTTTTCTCTGTCCGTAGGACAGGTTCACCGCCAACTGGTTGCGCTTCTCCCACAACCCGACCCGGGAGAGAACCTCTTCCGCTTGTTTCAGGTGATATTCGGAATGGCGTTCAAATATGGAACCGAAAAGATTGCGGCTGGTCAAAACCACGAGAGTATTGTCTAAAACTGTCATCTGCTCAAACAGGCGCACTTCCTGGAAAGTGCGGGTGAGGCCATAGGCCGAGATTTCCGCATCTTTTATCTGTGCGAGCCGAGCGCCGGAGACAGAAATCGCGCCGCTATCCGCGGTGAGAACTCCGGAAAGGAGATTGACCAGCGTGCTCTTGCCGGAACCGTTCGGACCGACGATGGCCGTAATTTTGCCAGGCATTACGTCCAGAGATAAGCCAGCCACGGCTCTCACCCCGCCGAAGCGTTTTTCCAAGTTTCTTATTTCCAAGGCGCGCACGGTCATGATCTATAATCTATATTCACCCACAAGACCTTGGGGACGGTAAAGCATAAGGAAAACGAGGAATAAACCATACAAGAGCTGGCGCATCTGGGCGGCGATCTCGTTCGGGAAACCGACGAACCGGAGAAGTTCCGGGATAAGTATAAGGAGAAACGCTCCCCACACCGACCCCTGTAAACTCGCGAATCCGCCCAAAATCACAATAGCAAGGATAAATACCGACTCCATCACTACGAACGAGGTCGGGTCAATGAAGGTTATATAGGAAGCAAATAGCGAACCAGCGACCGCGGCCATCCCAGCGGCAATCACAGATACCGCAAGTTTGTAAGACAGGGTGCGATAACCGAAAACCCGGATAGCCTTCTCGTCTTCCCGGATGGCCTTAAGCACCCTGCCAAAAGAAGAGTCGGCGAGAAACCGGGAAAGGAAGTAGATGACAGCCAAAAACGTGAGTGCAAGAAGAAGGAACGAGGTATTGGACGAGAAGCTGAAGCCGAAAAACTCCGGCCGGCTCACCCCCGGAATTCCCAATGGTCCGCGGGTTAGGCCATCCCAGTTCAGAAAAATGCTAAAGAGAATGAAGTTGAACGCGACCGTGCCAAGGACATAGTAATCGCCGCTCAAACGCGAGAGAACCGCGCTCACGAGAAAGCTTATCATCGCCGCAAGCGCCGCGCCCGCGAGAAGCGAGAGGAAAAAGTTCACTCCCAAATCCGTGGTAAGAATGGCCGTGGCGTAAGCGCCGAGGCCGAAAAACGCCGCGTGCGTCACGGAAAGGAGGCCGGTGTAGCCGGCTATCAGGTTCAAGCTGACCCCCAAAATGGCGTAGATGGCGAACAGGATTGCCAAATGTATCAGATATTCCATTTCCTAATTTTTTACTTCTTTATTATCCCTTCCGGCCTGAAGATCAAAAAGAGCGCGAGGATGCCGAAGGAGATGGCGGGCTTCCACTCGCTCGCGATTTTCCAGATCCCAAAGTTCTCCGCAAACCCAAGAACGAAAGAACCCAATACTCCGCCATAGATGTTTCCGATGCCGCCAATGATGGAAGAAACTGCTCCTTGGAGGAGAATTGTGAGCCCCATCGTCGGCTGGAGACCGATGTCAAAACCGATAAGGACTCCCGCGAGACCCGCGATGGCGGAACCAACGAAAAAAACCCGGCCGATCACCCGATCCGTATCCACTCCCACCATTTTGGCCACTTCCTCATCATCGCTTATCGCCCGCACCGCTTTCCCGAAAGCGGTGTATTTAAGGACCAAGGCAAGGCCGGCAAATAAAATTGCGGCGGAAAGGATGATCGCAACTTGAACCCGGCTCATCGCAGCTCCGGCGAATTGATAAACCCCTTCCAGTAGAGGAGGAGGATTTAGTATCTGGAACTGGGCAGTGAAAAGCATCGCCAGAACTGCCTGAATGACGGTGAACGCTCCCAAAGATGCGATGAATAAAACCAGATTGGACGCTTTCCTCCGCCGCAAAGGCACGAAGATGAGCCGGTTCATTCCATAGCCGATGATTCCGGCGAAAATTACTCCCGCAACGACGCTCCAAGCAAAACCGGCGCCCCAACTGCGGGAGAGAAAAAAGACGGTGTAGCCGCCCACGGCGGCGATCACGCCGTGGGCTATGTTTATGAACTTGGTTGCGCCGTAGATCAGATTAAACCCGAGGGTTATGAGGACGTAGGTTGCGCCAGCAATGACGCTGTTCGCAATGAGCTGCGGCAGGATGGACACATCCCTATTTTACCTCAACCGCAGTGCCGCCTTCAATCTTATTCACCACGTAGCTTGCCGAGGTCACGTCGCCGTTCTGGTCAAACTCAACATAGCCGGAGACGCCATTGTATTTAGTTGCGCGCAAGGCGTCTGCTATCGCATCCGGGCTCGCAGTTCCCGATTTCTTAAGAACCTCGGCGATGATCTTCACGTTGTCGTAGGCGTTCGTGGTGCACACGGGTATCTCGTTCCCGCCGGTCTTTGCGAAAAGCTTCTGCTTGAAGCCCTCCGGCGGCAAAACGGCGGGATTGGTGAAGAGGAATTTGCCGCGGCCGCTCACCTCTTTCCATAATTTCGGGTCGCCCCAGCCGTCCGCGCCCAAGAACTGTGTCTTGATACCGAGTTCCTGCGCCTGCTTCAGCTCCACGATACCACCCTCCGGGTAGGTTGGAGAGTAAATGAGATCCGGGTTCAAGGCCTTGATCTTGGAGAGGGCTGTGCGGTAATCCCTTGCTTCTTGCGGCAGGCCTTCCTCCGCAAGGATTTCTCCACCCAGTTCGGTGAACCGCTTCTTGAACACATCCTTTATGCCCGTCCCCCACTCGCTCACATGGTAGAGGATCGCCACCTTCCGGGCGCCCAAAGTATTGTAGGCGTACTCCGCCCCGAATTTGCCCTGGAAAGCGTCCGAAGGATAGCTGCGGAAGAAATACTTGCCCGCCTGGCTTAAGGACGGCGCGGAAGAGCAGTAAGAGAAGACGACGGTCTTGTTCTGCATCGCCGCCGGAACGAAAGCCGCCGTTTCGGTGGAGCAGGCGCCGCCGACGACGACCGGCACTTTGTCCACGTTCATCAATTTGTTCGCGGCGTTTGTGGCCGCTTTGGCATTGCACTGACCGTCTTCGTAGATAATGTTAAGCGTACGGCCATTCACGCCGCCGGCCGCGTTCACCTCTTCCGCCGCGATCTCCGCCGCTGCTCTGCTCGCCGTGCCGATAGACGCCGCGTCTCCGGTCAAAGGCCCGATGAAGCCGAGAGTGATGGGACCCGTATCTCCTCCTGGCTGCTGACCTTTCTGCAACGACCAGACCACCCAAATGAGAACTATCACGACTGCAACGCCGACCAATATTTTTAGGTTTTTATTCATTGTTCAATTTTCTAATGCGACCGGGATTATGTCAATACCCTCCGTCATGTGGATAACTTTTGTTCAATATTTGGGATAAATTTTGTGGAAACGGTTTGACACAAATGATTTATAGCTATATTTTATAAGTATGGATTTTAATACTCAACTTAAAAGAACGCTCACCGCGATAGGATTTTCAGAAAAAGAGGCGAACGTGTATATGGCCATTTTGGAAATGGGCAAGGGCACCGTTTCGGAAATCGCCCGTAAGGCCAATATCAACCGCACCACCGGTTACGACATATTGAACGGCCTGGTGAACGAGGGCTTGGCGAGCATTTCCGGCAAAGAACCGAAGCAGGAATACATCGCGGAGTCACCGGACAAGATCCGGGATATTTTAAAGAACCGCGTGCAAAAAGAACAGGAATCGCTCAAGGTCGCTGACGGCCTCATCCCCCAACTCAAATCAATTCACAACGTAAGCGGCCGGCCGCAAGTGCGGTTCTACGAAGGCGAAGAGGGACTGATCCAGGTTTACGAAGATACGCTTACCTCCAGCGAACCCATCCGCGCCTATGCCACGATTGAAGACATGCACCGCGCTCTCCCCCACTACTTTCCGGCGTATTACAAAAGGCGGGCCGCTAAGGGCATAATCGCCCGCGGAATAATTCCACGAACGCCCGCTGCGATAGAACGCGTAAAGCACAACAAAGAAGAATTACGCGAGACCGCGCTTGTGCCTACAGACAAATATTATTTTTCCCCGGAGATCTGCATTTACGACAACAAGGTGATGATCGCCTCTTGGCGGGAGAAGCTGGGCATTATCATTGAAAGCGCGGAGATCGCGGACGCGATGAAAAAAATTTTTGAGATCGCCTGGCCGGAAGCCAAGCGCCTGGAGAAACAGTGCGAAGGGAAGGATTAAGCCACCTCTGCGTTATAGCACTGCTCACAATAGACAATCTCTTTGTGGTCCTGGGCGTACGGCGTCTCAAATTCATTCGGGCACGGGGCCGCGGCATGGAAATGATTCGCAAGATTGCATTTGCAGCGGCCGTGCCACAGTTTTCGCGGCGGGCGGAGTTTCAAACGGGTTTTATAGCGGCAATCCGGACAATGGCGCGGGATGGGAATTTTCCCGCGTCTGCAAAAAACCAGTTCCGGTTCCACGATGTTGTAATTCTTGCCGCAACCCAGACAGGCCAAAACTTCCTTAAGAATGGAGTCCTGAACGTCGTCAATGCTCTCCGGAATCTCGTCCGGTTTTAAGGTCTCCTTACCGAAAGTACCCGGCACTTGGTCCTCCCACTTCCAACCGCGGGCGAGAACCTCTTCCCGCGAAAGCGGCATATATATGGCGGCCTGGGTTTCGTTGTAGCTCACCGGCGCCAGTTCCACAGGGAAAAATTCTCCGTACTCCCCCGTTTTCTTCATATGCTCAACTATACGGTTTTTTAGATCGTTGTATTCCGCTTCTCCGTAGCGCTTGTTCAAGATGCAATACTGCCCCTGTTTCACGCCCACGCAGCCGAACATATTCTCGCTGTTGTGGCAGTCGTCGCAGTATTCCAGAAAGCGGTTGTTATAGCTCAAATGAGTGAACTTGACATCGTAGGATCTGACTATGCCGTGGCACTCGTACATCAGCTCCGAATAGCCGACGTGGTACAGGCCCATGCTGGTCTTAATGTTCAAAACGACAACCTGGTACTTGCTGTCTTCAACTTTGGAAGAGTCGAAGGCGTGAAAGGTATTTCTGGAATCGTAAACAACGCTTCCGGAGACGTCATTGCATCTTTCTATCTGCGCGAATTTATGTAAAGCTTTTTCCCGGATGAGCTTCAGGAATTCGTTGTACACCGCCTGGCGGCCGCTCCAGGTGTCCAGACGAAGTTCCTCCAACTTGCGTGCATACTCTTCTTTGGAGCAGGGTTGGTTGCGGAAATAATACTGCCTGTTACGCAGGTTGCTGGACATAAAACAATTTGAAGAGCCCCGGCAGTCGTAGCAGTACAGGCAGTCGGTGCAATCCTGCAGGAATATCCCATACTGGCAGTTGTAGCTCCTGTAGATATTGATGCATTCATAGTGCAGTTCGTTCCCGTCCTCCGCCCAGTAGCAATCCATGCAATCCCGGGAGTTGAAAACGTTGGTGGAATAAAGAACGTTCTCGGCGTTGATTATCGCAAAACTCAAATACACATTCTTGCCGTCTGAAGAGTGGTTGGAGTATTCGGAATTTAGATTGTTTTTGGTAAGAAGCGCGATGCGCGGAACCTGGAGCTGCAACTCCCGGAATTGTTCAAAGAACGGTCGGGAAAAATCAAAATCCCGGGCGTAGTCCGTGCCGTTCCACTTGTCCGACCAGAAACACGGTGGGCAGTAAACCTTGAACGGCTTACTCGGAGAATAGATCTAACAGTGCTTTTGCCGCAGAGATCACAGTTCCGGCGATAGAGCACCCGCTCATTCCGCCAAGCGTACCGCCGCTGCTGCCGGCACTCCGGACACCAGGTCGGCGGCGGGACTTTTACCCGCTCATAGAACGCAAAATCCTCCGGCTCAATCGTGAACTGGTTTTTGCAATCTTGGCATTGTTTTACCTCGCTTTTTTCCACATTGACAAAAACTAACAACTTGCTATCATTTTAGTACTAAACGTGGGGCGGATTCTATATGAGTCCGCCCCGTTTACTTTTCCTCCATACGCAAAATATTCTTCAAATATTCAAAACCCCTGAAATTGCTTCCGGCAAACTGACGGATTTCTCTTGCGGTCCGCGGCCCCCTGGCAAGGATCACCACTTCTTTGCCCTGTTTCTTCAAATGCTTCAACACCGGCAGGAAATCGCCGTCGCCGGAGAGGATTACTGCTCGGTCAAAGTTATCCTTTTCTTTCATCAAGTAAAAAGCCATTTCCACGTCGCAGTTGGCTTTTCTCTTCGTCGTGCCGTCCTCTTGCTCGTATAGCTTAACTGGCTTCAGGTACAACTCATACCCAAACTTCTGAAGCTTCAAGTAAAATCTAATTCTCTGCAAATGTCTGTCTAAAAGAAGCAGATATGCCTCGTTCAATTTGCTTCCCCGCTCCTTGATAATCCCGGCCAGATGCCGCTCTACCTCCCTGACCGGCACGGTGTCGCTATCTTGATAATCATATTTAAAATCGTGAATTTCTATGCCGCCGAAATAGAGCGCACGAGAGACGCTGTACTTGTCTTTTAAGTACCCCAAGAGTTTCTCGTAATCTATCTTCCACCCCAAGCTCTTCTCCCCGCCGTAAAAAAGATTGGAAGCGTCAATAAACGCTATGGTTCTCATTGAGCTAATTCTACACTACTTCCGCATTGTAACACTGCTCGCAGTACACGATCTCCGGCCGCTCGGGGGCATATGGCGTTTCAATTGCATTTGGGCAGGGCTCCAAGCCGTGGAGATGAGAAACTGTATTCGCGTACCCTCCATTGCGCGATTTCTCGCCCCCACAGCCGCATTCCCGCTTAAAAAGCTTCATCGGTAAAAGACGCTGTATCTTCTCTCGCAAGCGTTCATCCGGCGCGCGCCGCGGAATCGGGAGGCCTAACCGCCGATAAAATTGGAGTTCCATCGGGATGATGCGATACGGCCGGCCGGAAACTTCACATTTCAGGGCTCTTTGAAGAATATCGTCCTTTACCTCGCTCACGCCATCCGGTATCACGTAACCGGAAAAAGCACGTTGTCCTGAATCGTCCGCTTCCCGCCAAGCATATCCTTTCCTTTCGGCTTCCTGTTTCGTCAGTGGAAACCAATCCTGGGCTACCGTTTCGTTATAGGCATACGGAGAAATCTCCGGCGGAAAGAATTCTCCGTACTTGTAAACCCGTCCAGCCTTATCCACGTAGGGCATTTTTTCCATTTGCTCAACGATCTCCGCCCGCAACTTTTCGTATTCTTTCTTGGTGTACTGTTCGTTCAAAATGCAGTACTCCGCCTTGGACAGATTCACGCAACCGAAGCAATTGCTGCTGCTCCAGGTACCGAAGCAGTACTCCAAATTGGAAGAGTTTCCCCCCTCGCCGCTCATTATGGTGTAAGCCGAAAACTTGGAATTATAAAGTCCCATCGCGTGGCCGACCTCGTAGCAAAGCTCCGACCAGCCGAGCATTGATACGTCCTGACTGTCTTTGATGTCAGCGGATATATACGCATTCTTGCAGTCCTCAACTTTCTCTCCCCACCAGCAGTTTTTGGCGTTTTTGGACTCGTAAAGAACATGGCCGCTGGAATTCACTGTTTTAAGCATAAGCCGATCCTTGCGCGGCACCGCACTCCATATCTCCTTGGCTTGCGCCTCCAGTTTCGGCAGACTGCTATGAGTAAACGGATTATCTTTCACGAATTTTTCATAATCTTCCTTGCTTAATTGCCGGTTGAAAACGCAATATTTCTTATTCCGCAAGCCCGCGCAGCCAAAAACATCGGAACAATTCCTGCAGTCCACGGAAAAAGCCGCGTCTTGGCATTCAAAACAATCCTGGGAAAAAACGGTACGATAGCAATTTTCGCAGTTTATGCACTCATAGCAGAGCTCGCTCCGCAGCAGCCAGTAGTTATCAAAAGAATCCCGGCCGTAAAGTTCAAAAATGTTATAGGCGGAATTCTCGTTGAAGTGGCCGCCGAAGTTCAGATAGCAGTTTTTGTCGTCGGTTTCCTGGTTCACCCAATCGCTATCTACCGAATTGGCGCTTATGAGCGATACGTGCGGCACGCTCAATAACAAATCGCGAAACTGGACAAAAAACGGCTTGCCGAAATCGTAGTCCCTTCCATAATCTTTGGCATTCCATTTGTCCGACCACCAGCAATCGCGGCAATAGACCGGAAGCGTTTTATCCGGCGAAAAACGGGAAACGATACTTTTCCCGCAGAGATCGCAGTTGCGCTTGTATAAAGAGCGTTCGTTCCGAACCGCCAATCTTCTTTGCTCACGGCATTCTACGCACCACGTCGTCGGCGGGACCTGGATTTTACAGTAGAAAGTCAGGTCCTCGTCTTCTATCAAGAACTCTTTGTTGCAGTTTTGACACTCCCTGGTCATGTTCCGATGCGCTCGCCCGCCTGCAACGCTATGCGTAGCATTGCGGGCAGGTAGAAAGCGAAATCATCCGGCTCTATAGTGAACTTGTTTTTGCAGTTTTGGCAGGTCCTCGTTTCCGTTTTCATAATTTGTCCTATTTTCTGCACTATACCCTAGTATAGTGGCTAAAACTACACCACCTCGGCATTGTAACAGGCCTCACAATAGAGTTTATATTGCATCTGTCGTTCGGGATTGTAAGACGTCTGAAATTCGCTCCCGCACTTGGCGCATTTGCCAGGCCACAATTCCCTGGTATTCCTGCGACCCATTCTATCCGCGTGGCGGCAGTTAAAACATTTGCGCGGCAGAGCTAATCCCATACGTTTGTAAAAAGAAACCTCTCCTGCAATCAACTTGTAATTGCGCTTGCAATTATCGCAAGCTAGGGTCTCCTTACAAATACCTGCGCTGAAATCCTTAGGGTCTTTGGGCAATTTATCGTTAGAAATAGTTTCTTGGCCTATAGTGTGCGGTAAATCATCGCGCCACCCCAGACCCATAGCAACGGCTTCCTCCTTCTTTAAGGGATAATATTCTTGGGCAATTGACTCATTATACTTGAAAGGCGAAAGGTTTATTGGGAAAAACTCCCCCCATTCTCCAGTCTTCTTCATATGCTCCACGATGCGCTCTTTAAGGGACTCATACTCTTCTTTGGAATGCTTCTTGTTGAAAATACAATACTCCTGGCTTTTTAAACCGGCACAGCCGAATATGTTGTTGCAAGCAAAACAGCTGTCGGAGTAAAAAGCGAACGAAGAATTTACGCAAACGTGGCAGAAATTAACCCGATTACTACCCATGCAGGTCAGAGATTCGTAGGATAGTTCTATATCCGGAGAAAAAGCTACATCGTAATCGTCTTTGACATTGCGCGCGGTATATACGAATTTTGAGTTTTCGCCTCCTTTAATATCAAAGGAATATTTAACGTTTTTAGCGTTGTACACATGGTTGCCGGAAACATCACTATTGTGAGAACCGAAAAAGCTTCGTTGGGGCGAGGCGCGCCTTAATTCTTCTCTATTTTTGAGTATCATCTCCACACTCCTATCGTCCCAAAAAGGGTGTTCCTCTAAAAACTTGCCGTACTCCTCCTTACCGACCGGCTGGTTAAAAATGTAACGGGATTTCTGTCTTAGTCCTACACAACCAATGCAATCCGTGCAGCCCCGGCAATCAAAAAGCCCGATACTATTGTTACAATCCTCACATTCCTGCGAATACATCAATCTGTACGAATTCAGACAATCTACGCATTCATAACAAAGCTCCGATTTGTGGAGATAAAGATTGTCCCAGGAATCCTTCGATTCCCAAACTATGTGGCCGTACGAACAATCCTCGTCGTTCACGCAGCCGAAGACCAGATAGCAATTTTTACTGCCGTTGGTGAAATTGGAATACTGACAGTTCTCGCTGTTGAAATTCATCAGTCCGAATCTGGGGACGGCAAGCAATAGTTCCTGGAATTGTTCAAAAAATGGGCGGCTAAAATCAAAATCCCGTCCCAAAGACAACGGGTCCCAATCGTCCTGCCACCATTCGTCGTGACTCCATATCTTATAGGGCGCCTGGGGCGAGTACATCGAAATCATCGGTTTCAGCGAACGGTCAGAATTTCTTCTATATAGCGTTTTGAAGTTGCGGAAGATCATCCGGCGCTGCTGCCTGCATTTTGGGCAACGGCTAGGCGGAGGGACACCTATTCTCTCATAAAATCCAAAATCATCCGGCTCAATGACGAAGGGCTGTTTACAATTCTGACACTGTCGTGTCTCGCTGGTCATTATTTTGAGGTGTTATGATATATCATAACAGTACATATTAGCATCCCCTTTTAAGCGCCTCGACGCCGGGCAGCTTTTTACCCGCCAGGAATTCCAGCATCGCGCCGCCGCCGGTGGAGAGGAAGCTGAATTTCTTGTCCAGCTTGTGCTTCTTCAAGAACATCACCGTCTCTCCCCCGCCGGTTACGGAGAATGCCCGCCGGTTTAGGGCGATCGCCCGCGCGACCGCCAAGTTCCCGTGGGCGAACTTCTTCTTTTCAATATAGCCCATCGGCCCGGCCCAGATTATCGTTTTCGCGTTTTTGAGCTTTCGCGTATAGAGCCGGATGGTTTTGGGGCCGATGTCCAAAATCGCGTTTTTCTCCATTCTCCAGTCCATCGGCAAAAAGAGGTTCTTATATTTCAATATCCGTTTCAGCTCCGGCAGGTCAGAGACGGACTTATCCACAAGCGACTTCTTAACATCAATGCCTCTCAAACGAAGCATAGTATTGGCTGATGCCCCGCCTAAAAGGAATGCATCGGCCTTGTTGCGGAAGAATTTGATTATCCCCAATTTGTCGTGCGCTTTTGCCCCACCAATCACGACCACAAGCGGCCCGCCCGCAACGCTTCGCGTAGCGATGCGGGCGGGCCGCTTCGGTTTTTTCATCACGCCGGAGAGAATTTCCATTTCCTTTTCCAATTCCAGCCCCGCATAGCTCGGCAAAAACCGCTCCACTTTGGCCACGGAGTCGCTCTCCCGATGGGAGACCGCAAAAGCGTCGTTTACGAAATAGTCCGCCAACCCGGCGAGACGCTTAGCCAACTCCGGCGCAGGGGTGTTTTCCCCGCGCAAAAAGCGGATGTTTTCCAAAAGGAAAACCGTGCCGGGCTTTGCTCCGGCGACTTGCCTTTTGATATCGGAGAACCGAAAGTGCGGAATGAAAACCACCTTCCTGCCGAGCATTCGCGCCAGAGCGGCGGCATCCTTCCTCAAGCTGAATCTCTTATCGCTTTTCCTTATTCCACCATTCGCGCGAATTAGAGAAGGGCGCGGACGGCCGCGATGGCTTACCGCCACAATTTTTGCCTTTGCCTTCAAAAGGAGCTTTATCGTCGGCAAAACCGCCCGCATCCGCCATTCGTCCTCGGTATTGAAATCCAGCCGCAAGAGCGCGGTCCCACGGAGCTTTTTCAGATCAGTCCGGCTTAAATATCTCATTTGAGAGATAAGTTTTAAGTTCTTTTATATCAACTCTTTCCTGTTTGGCGGTGTCGCGGTCGCGGACAGTGACGTCGCCCTTCTCTAAGCTTTCAAAGTCCACGGTAATGCAGAAAGGCGTGCCGATCTCGTCTTGGGCGTAATAACGCTTGCCGATATTCCCCCGCTCGTCCCAGGCGACGACGAATTTTTGGCGCAAATCGTCATAGATTTTTCGTGCCAGTTTCACCAACTCGGGTTTGTTCGCCAAAAGCGGGAAAACCGCGGCTTTGTATGGTGCGAGCTTGGGATGCAATTTCAAAATCACCCTGTCGCCATCCTCGGCGTAGGCATCAACCAAAAAGAATAGGAGCGCCCGGTCTACGCCACCGGAGGTCTCAATCACCCACGGCGTGTACTCCTCACCGGTGTCCGGGTCACGGTACGCAAGCTTGTGCCGGCCGAGGTCCCAATCGCCGCGGTGATGGATGCCTTCAAATTCCTTCCAGCCAAAGGGTGAATTGTACTCAATATCTTCCGCAAAGCGCGCATAATGCGCCCTTTCTTCTGGCGCGTGCTCGTGGAAGCGCAGATTGCTTTTCTTTATCCCCAAAGACACGTACCAGTTCAGGCGTTCCTCTTTCCAGTACTCAAAAACTTTTTTGCTTTCCTTCTCGTCCGGCCGGACAAAATATTCCAACTCCATCTGTTCAAACTCCCGGCTGCGGAAAGTGAAGTTGCCCGGAGTAATCTCGTTCCGGAAGGCCTTGCCGATCTGGGCAATGCCGAAGGGAATTTTCACCCGGGAGGAAGAGACGACATTCTGGAAATTTACGAACACCCCCTGGGTTATCTCCCCGCGGAGATACGCCTTCTGTTTCGGCTCGGTGACGCCCAAAAACACTTCAGTCAGGAGATTGAAGGTTTTTGGCTCCGTCCAGGAAACTTTTTCCTTCTTTTTCGCATGCTCCGTCTCGTGCTCCTTTATCCTATCCTCCTGGTCCGCCCGCACGCGCTCGTGGCATACTTTGCATTCCACCAAGGGGTCGCTGAAGGACTCTGTGTGGCCGGACGCTTTCCATACGTCCGGGTTCATTATTATCGCCGCGTCCAGGCCGACCACATCCTCCCGGGAATAGACCTTACTTTTCCACCATTCGTTCTTGATGTTGCGCTTCAACTCCGCCCCCAGCGGCCCGTAATCCCAAAAACCGGTTATTCCGCCGTAAATTTCCGAACCCGGAAAAATAAACCCCCGCCGTTTGCACAAGCTCACTATCTTATCCATTAGATCGCTCTGCCACTTCATGTTTCGCGTTTTACGTTCCACGTTCTACGGTTGTACGGCTCTATCCGACTGGCCGATGGTTTTGTCGTCCGGGAGGTCGGTGGTAATGGAAAAATCTGTGTCTGAAATCTCCACTCCGGCGAAAGAGTCCTGGGCGGTGATCTGCGTCTCCCCGATCAATGCCACCTTCTGCCCCAGCTGGTTTATCGCCGGGGTGTTCTCTATCTGGAAGATGGCCTCAAGCGGCGCGTCTATCACGCCCTTCGTCGCCGCAATATTCCCTATATCCCAAACCACCTCCCCCGAGGCGGCATTATACACCGGCACGCTCGCAGTATTGCTCTTGACCACGCCGGTAAAGCGGGTTCCGGACTGGAGATATGCTCTGACTTTCGCGCCAGTCACATCGCTCGCGTAGTTTTTCACCGCCCAGTGAACGGTGTATTGGGTCGGGCGGTTCACCCGCGGAGGATAAGAGCCGCTGTTCACTATTCCCGAAGCCGCGTCCCGGAAGTAAGCCAGAGCGTCAACTTCCATCTTGCTTATCACTTTGGTTTCCAAGCGGGCGACGGAAATGGTGCTCGCGGCTATCGTCCCGGGCGGCACGGTTTTGGATTCTATCTCCGCCTGAACCTTCAGCGAAAAATTCTTGTCGCTCAACCGGCGTATGGGATAGGCGTTCTTCACCTGCAGATACGCCTCCACCCTGCCCTCGCCGCCGGGCGGAAGAGTGAGAAGCGCGGAGGTATTGGCCGCATTCCAGGTGAAAGTATTGGTCAGAGAGCTGAACGCAGCGTTCGTCCGAACCGCCGCGAAATCAAACATCTCCCCGGTCAGAGTCGCTCGGATGTTCACGTTCTCCATCGCAACGTTGGAATTGTTGCGATAGATAAAAGAATAGTTCAAGGCGTCGCCCGGCCTCGCGAGATATTCCGGATTGTCGTTCACTCTGACCTCCAAACTTAACGGCGACGAGGAAATGCCGAGATTCGCGGACTGGCTGGTCAGAATGTATCTTTGGCCTTGAACGTCAGTATCTATCTCCGCTTTGAAACCGGAAAGTGAGTTGGCGGGTCCAACGGCGTTCCCGGAGATCACAAGCACGCCTTCTTCCCCCCGGCCGAGAGAAACTATGTTCCAAGTGTTGTTTCCGCTCGCCGGCTCCAAACTGGAACCCTTGTACTGGAAAACCGGCGGGTAATCCACCTTGAGCCGAAAATTCTTCAGGTCTTGGTTGGCGTTGTTTTTGTAGGTGAGCGCCATTTCAAAATCCTCTCCGCTGAACACTTTCTCCGGCAGGGTGAAAGACAGATCCACTGTTGGCCGGCCGACGGCGATGTCCGTCTCGGCGGAGGATTCAAACACCGTCGCCGAGCCGCCGCCCAAGCGGTAGCTCAACTTGGCTTGCACCCTTTTCAAGGACTGCGCGCCGTCCAGAGCGATGAGATTGAACGATTCCTGGTTCAAGCTGCCCGGCCCCAGGTCGCCGACCAGCTGTTCCGAGACGCGCTGGTCCTTTGATTCCCCCATCAAAGCCAAGCCCGCCGGAAGAATGAGGGATAGTTTCACGTCTTCTAAAATCCGGTCGGAGGTGTTGGAAAAAGAAACTGAAAGGTTGAACGGCTGGCCAACGAGAACCTCGTTCGGCTTCACGAATTCCAAAAACACCTCCGCGCCCTTCGGTCCCAGGAAAAAGTAGTAGGCCGCTACGCCCGCGGCTATGACTATCGCCACCACCAGTATCCAGACCCCTAAGCGAGCCATTATGACAGGAATATTACCTCATCCGGGTCGGTTTTTGAAATCCCCGCGCAGGAGCGGCAGAAAAATTCCTGCTGTTCGGGATAAAAACATTCCGGCTTCTTGCCGCAAATCCCACAGGACGCCTCCGCCGCATCCCAGCCCAAAATCCTCAAAATTCTCCGCCAGTCCCATTTGCCGTCCGTAACCGCCTGCCACAATTCCAAATCCGGTTCCGTTTCCGCGAGTAATCGGTCCAGAAAGAACAGATTGGAAAGCGGTGCGTCCAGCCGCGAACTCTTAAGGGCGTCCACCGCTTGGAGACCGCCCTTCTCCACCAAGCGCGCTTGCACAACGTTCCCCGGCTGAAGATGGCCCGCCAATTTAGAAGTTATCTTTCTTGCGCTTTTCGCCTTGGCGGTGAGCTTGCCGAACTTTTTGGTGAAAAGCGAAATGCGGCTGTCCATGTCCCCGTTCGGATAAACGCCTAAAACCACGGCTTCGCTTAGGTATTCCTGCACAAAACTATTCTAACTTATTTCTGGTGCGCAGGGTGAGAGTCGAACTCACGGGGCCCAATGGACGACGGTTTTACAGACCGCTCCCGCCCCCTACGGGACTACCTGCGCGAATTTGACCTTGTAATTATTAATCAATTTTTTGATTTCAAGCAAGAGCTTCTTGTCTATATACCTTATATGAACCAAACCATGCTCCATCTTTCTGCCACCCTTTCTAAAATCAGGTCTGACGTACGGCTTTACAAACCTGCTGCGCGGAATGCCGGTCAGTTTGCTCCAAAACGAAACGAGGCTATTAACATCTTGATCGGAATAACAATACAATAAAACTCTGAACTTGCCCTCGCTAACCTTATAGGCGCCTCTAATGAAATTCATAAAAACTTTTACCATCGCTGGGTCGCTATTTGCAAAATCTACGAAAGAACTATTATCGGATTTATAACCCTCCGCCCAGTAGAGCATAATCCCGGCTATGACCAATTCTTCTTGACGACGAGAGAGGTTCTTCTTAGGTGAAAAAGACAGAGGTTTCTTTTCAAATCTGTCCGCATTGACTTCGGAGAAGCTCCTGCGCGGCAAGTTGTACTTTCTCATAAAGTGAACAACCGCATCCAAAGAAACGCCCAATTCCTCGCCTACTTCTCTCATACTTAACCGCCGGTTGTAGTACAAGTTCTTTACCTCCCCGAGTTTACGCATAGGAATCTTAGCCATGGTCTAAAGATAAACTACGGCTTTCAGAAAGTCAAACGAAACATCACGCTTGTGATACAGCGAATTATAACAAACTCTTTTTCTCTTCTTCTGCTTCCGCTTCGCTTTTCCCGCTGGAAATGTCCTTCAAGTCAATCTTTGGCTTCGCCTGGCCGGTTAGGCCGCTGTTCTCGCTGCCGTTCATTTTTTTCAATTTCGCGGTCAGGAAATTATCAATTCGCATAACGTACACTTTGAGCTTACGGAAAAACTTTCCGGCGTAGGCCTTCGTTGCCAAGTCCAGCTTGTGCGGAACATCGGACATAACCCAGCGCTCCCAAAGGTTCGGCTTCCTGTCCTCATCCTCTCCGGAGATGCGCGGCAGGGAACGGACGACGAGATACAATATCGCCCCCAAGGAGATCATCAGCAGATTGGTAAAGATGAACTGGACCATGTCTGCCTATTATAACTCGATCCGGTGGAACTTGTTCACCCGCACGTTCTCCCCTACCCTCGCGATCACGTCTTTGACCAGGTCGCCTACGGTCTTGGATTCGTCCCGGATGTAGGGCTGCTCCAGGAGTTCTTCCGCCGTCTCCGGCGCCATCGCCGCGATCTGCATCGCGAGCTCCCGCGCGAGTTCCCGGAACGGATCGGAGCGCACCACGAAATCCGTCTCCGCGCGCAGGTCAAGCATCACCCCGATGCGTTCGTTGTGGACGTAGGTCTCTATAAGACCGGCCCCGGTTTCCCGGCCAGCGCGCTTCTCCACTTTGGCCAAGCCGCGCTCGTGAATCATCTCTTTCGCCCGGTCAAAGTCGCCCCGTGCGTCCGCGAGCGCTTTCTTGCACTCCATCACTCCCGCGCCGGTTATTTCTCTAAGTTTTTGGATGAGGTCAAGCATTCTTTCACTTTGCCCACGAACCAGTCAATACTGGTCTTAGCCCTGGCATTCCCGACGACCGGCCAGTCAACCGCGGTCGGGTCGCTGTCGGTGTTCACCAAGGCCACGACAGGAATGTTCATATGCTTGGCTTCTCTAAGGGCGGTGTGATGCAGGTTCGCATCTATCATTATTACCACCTCCGGGAGCGCGGTCATATTCTCCACGCCGGAGAAAAGTTCTTCCAGCCGCTTCAGCTCCCGCTCGATCCCCAAGCGTTCCTTCTTAGTATACTTCTCAAACGCGCCTTTTCCCCAGTCGCTTTTGAGCTTGCGGAAATATTCTATCCGGGACTGGATGATCTTGAAGTTGGTGAGCGTCCCGCCGAGCCAACGGGCGTTTACCACCGGGATTCCCAGCTCCGCAGCCGCCTTCACTGCTTCCCCCGCCGGCGGCTGGGTTGCGACAAAAAGCATCGCGGCGCCGCTCGCGGCCTTGTCTTTGAGGAATTGCAAGGCCTTCTCCAAAAGCTCTTTGGTTTTCAGGAGATTCACTATCTCTATCCCGTTCCGGTTGCCCAGGATGAATTGCTTCATCTTAGGATGGGTCTTGGACTTTTTCCGGCCGTAAAAAACGCCGGCGTCGATCATTTCCTTGAACTCCGGGTCTGCGGACAACTCCTCTTGTTTTTGTAGGGTCAGTTCTTCAGCCATCTTTCAGAAAATAAATCCCCTGCCGGGGCACGGCAGAAAGTATAGCAAGAAGCCGCCTATTTGCAAGCCGGCTTCTTGTTTCCAAGAGGAAATATTACTGACCGGGTGAAACCTCCCCGGCTTGGTCTTATTTCACCGGGCTCTTTATAATGGTGGCTATGGAGTCCTATAAACGATTCGCATTCGTGATTCTCGCCGCCGCTCTTCAGATTTTTTCCCTTTCCCAGCTGAATCTTTACCCCCTCGCTTTCGTCTTCGCCGTCCCTCTTCTCTTCTTTCTGGAAAAAGAAAAGCGATTGTGGATGGCGCTTATCGGATTTTTCGCTTATCGCGTGATCGCGATGACGGGCACCGTCTATTTCGTCTTTGATCCGATAATGTTCACCGCCTCGACCGCGATCCTCCTCGGCTTTCCGCTGACCTTCTGGTTCACGAAAAAAATCTCCGGCGAGAGACTGGCATTCCTAATTACGCCGATATCTTGGACGTTCTGGGACTACCTCTCCGCCCGCTACACCGCCCTGCCCAACTTCGTGATGACTGCCGGAAACGCCCTGGGCAATTCCCCTTTCCTCGGTATCGCGTCGTTGTGGGGGATCGTTTCTCTCACTTTTTTTGCCTTGCTTGTGAACCTTTTTATTTTCCTGGCTCTCACAAACTCACGCCACGACAGAAAGCTGGCGCAGATCTCTGCGGCGGCCGCGCTCATACTTCTCGCCGCGGGCTGGCTCACATCCCTCGCCGCGCTCCGGGAGAACCGGAAGAATTACGAAGCGCGCACAAGAAGTGCAAGCGTGGCTCTAATTTCCGAAAAGGAGAGTGTGGACGATATCTTCCGAAGGCGGAAACTCAATCCGCTTGAACTGGAACAACGCCTGAACGAAGTTCTGGACGACGTGAAAAACAATTTGGAGGGGAAAGATTTTGACCTCCTCGTCCTGCCGGATTCAATGTTCGACGTGGACTACGACACGACCGCCGATGCGGAGGCGCTTTCCAAATTCCGCATCACGAGTAGCGGCGTTATCATATCTGGCTACAGAAACCTCGCCCGGCGCTTGGGTAAAAACCTCGCCGCGAGCGCAGTGGTTTTCGCGGACAATAAACGCTACAATTCCATCCTCTTCTTCAACGGGAACGGAGAGTTGATCGATGTTTTTTACAAAAAATATCTTGCGATAACCGGGGAGTATTGGCCCTTCGGGAACTGGCGGCCGTTCTACTTCAACTGGGCTCTAAAAGCCAATCCCGAAGAATACTTCGACTATGCCATTTTCAAGCCGGAGAACAACTACTCTTCCGGCGAGACCAAGGCCGTTCGAGTCGGCCTGCCTGCGCAGGCAGGCGACATTGTGTTCGCGCCTGCCATCTGCATTGAGATCCACTACCCGGCAGAGATGAGAAAAAGAGTTGCTCTGGGCGCGAACGTCATCTTGGATACTTCCAGCAACCTTTGGGCGCCGATTCCGGGACTGGATCAGTATCTTACGCTTACGGACAATCTCCGCCGGATAGAATCGGTCTGGCTAAAAGTTCCCATCCTCGTGAACGGCCGCAAAGAACCGCCGTCGATAATCCTACCCGATGGAAAAATCGCGGGAACGGATTCCAGAATTGAGATCGGCGACTACCAAATACTGCAAGTGGGGCTCAATTACTGACTCGGCGCCACCTCCTTGAGTTGTCCGCCCGTGAACTGGTACACCCGCAGGACACCGAGGGGCAGGTGGTATTGGGGCGAGGTGCCGCCTCGGCCGGTGCACTGTAGAACGT
>CAYPDQ010000007.1:0-41057 GCA_964409535.1 uncultured Candidatus Saccharibacteria bacterium
GGGCCCTCACCTCACTCCTGGAATCCCAGAAATACCTCCAAACCAAGGCCAAAGATGACGGCGGCTACGACCCAGGGAGATACGAGCTGGGCTCCAACCTCTCCCTTATCCCCAGGTCAGAGGGCCTCCAGGGCTACTGGGACTTCGAGGAGGGTAGCGGCACGACCGCCAAAGACAAGTCCGGCAACGCCAACAACGGCACCTGGAGCGGCACCGGAACCCACTATGCGGCCGGCAAGGTGGGTACCTGGGCCGGGCAGTTCAATGGGACGGATGATTATGTGACGAGGGGAAGTCAGATCACAAGTGCATGGCAGGGTCTTTCGTACGGGGCGTGGTTCAAAACGTCCACGACTAATTACCAAGCGATCGTGAACGAATGGAGTGGAGGGGCAAACTTTGCATTGCAAGAGTCGAGCGCCATTAATGCCTACCTTAACACTTCCATTTCCGCCCCCGGCTGGAAAAATAATGTGACCGCAGTGGTGAGTGATGGCAGTTGGCATCATGTGATGGTCATCTATGACGGTGCAACCGAGAAAGTATATCTGGACGGCGCGGAGGTTTACTCTACCGCCGGTTCAGGTACAGTAGGTGCCGGCTCCGCCTACTATTTCAAGATTGGTGCGGGCGCGAATGCGAGCCAAGTGGCCGAAAACTTCTTTTCGGGTTTGATAGACGAAGTGCGTCTTTACAATCGCGCCCTCTCCGCCGCCGAGATCAAGGCGATGTACGACGCCACGAAGTAGTAAGGGGTTAGTAGGCGGGGCGGAAAGCAACGGAGGCGCTATGACGCGTCATAGCGATGGGGGATGGCAAAGATATTTTATGAAATGCGGTTAGCGAATACGGTGACGCGAACGTGGCGAGGTGAACACGGTGATTTGATACAATAGAGTATGGTCGTTGTTCTGAATTTTGGCAGTCAGTTTGCACATCTCATTGCGCGAAGGGTGCGGGAGCTCGGCGTCAAGGCCGAGATTTTGCCTTTTAACGCGCCAGTATCCGAAATAGCCGCCCTTGAACCCGCGGGCGTAATTCTTTCCGGCAGTCCGGCGTCGGTTTTGGCGAAGGGAAGCCCCAGGCCGCAGCCGGGGATTTTTAAATTAGACATCCCGGTTTTGGGCATCTGCTACGGCGAGCAGGTGATGGCCGCAATGCTCGGCGGCAGGGTGAAGAGTGGGCACAAGCGGGAATACGGGCGGGAGATTCTCGCTCTCCGTTCAAAAGTAGGCCTTTTCCGGGGGCTTGCCCTCCGGGAGAGGGTTTGGTTCTCCCACGGGGATCAGGTGGCGCGTTTACCCAAGGGATTCAGAACGATCGCTTCAACTCCCGGGTGTCCTCATGCCGGGATCGTTGACGTAAAAGGGCGCCTTTGGGGCATTCAATTCCATCCGGAAGTGAGCCACACCGAGCACGGTCGGAGGCTCCTCGCCAACTTTCTCTTCGGGATCTGCAAGGCGAGGAGGGACTGGCGGATGAGTTCTCTTGCGAAGGACATCGTACTTTTACTCAAAGCCCGGATAGGCAGGGATCACGTCGTCGTCGGAATTTCCGGCGGAGTGGATTCGCTGGTCGCGGCGACCCTTTTGCATCGCGCGATCGGCAAGCAGCTCCATGCGGTTCTCATAGACAATGGCCTCCTGCGGAAAGACGAAGCCGGGGAGGTTGCCCGCGCGGTGAGGAAACGGGGCTTCAAGACTTTTCACTTGATAGATGCTCGGAGCGTTTTTCTCCGGAAGCTTCGCGGCGTCTCCGATCCGGAAGCGAAGCGCAAGATCATCGGCCATACTTTTATCCGTGTTTTTGAACAAGTGGTCAAAAAGGAACTAAAGAAGCACCCTGTGCGCTTTTTAATGCAGGGCACGATATATCCCGACCGGATAGAATCGGCGGAACCGACCAAGCACGCGTCCAAAATCAAAAGTCATCACAACCTGACTTTGCCGGATAAATTCGGCTTGGAGATAATTGAACCGCTCAAGGACTTGTACAAAGACGAGGTTCGGGCGCTGGGCGAAAAGCTCGGCTTACCCCGCGAGCTTTTGTGGCGGCATCCTTTTCCTGGGCCGGGGCTTGCGATCCGCGTGGTCGGCGAAATTACCGAAGACAGGTTGAGAATTCTGCGTGAGGCGGACGCGATCTATGTGGAGGAGCTGAAAAAGTCCGGGGAATACGATAGAATATGGCAAGCGTTCGCTGCGCTCCTGCCGGTGAGATCAGTTGGAGTGATGGGCGATGAGCGAACCTACGAGTACATCGTTTCCCTGCGGGCGGTGGATTCCGTGGACGGAATGACCGCGGATTGGCACAAGATGCCGCAGGAACTTCTGGAGAAGATATCCAGCCGCATCGTCGGCGAGGTGCGCGGTGTGAACCGCGTTCTCTACGATATCACCCAAAAGCCGCCGGCGACGATAGAGTACGAGTAACGGCTATGGAAACCGGCCTCCGGGAACCGCGGTTCGCTCGCTCCAGCGGCTCGCGCCCGCTGCCCTCTCGGCGAAAAAGTCGCCCAAGGCGACACCAAGCTTTTTCGCCTCCGAGAGCTTCCCGGAGGCCGATTTCCTCCGCTAAAATTGGAAGAGAAGAGATAGGAAGCAAATGTACATACCTCCCAAGAAAATATTAGAGCGCTACGCCGACCTGCTGGTGAATTTTGCCTTGGGCGGCGGGAAGGGAATAAAGAAGGGCGAGGTGGTGCATCTCATCGCCTACGAAGCCGCCAAACCCCTCTACCGCGAGCTCAAGATCGCCATCTGGAAAGCAGGTGGGCACGTGATCGGCGATTACCGGCCGGACAGCGGCGACCGGTTTCCCTTTGACCGGGATTTCTTCACCCATGCGAAGCCGCATCAGCTGTCTTTCTTTCCGGGCAAGTACGCCAAAGGCCTCGTGGAGCAAATAGATCACACGATCTTCATTTTATCCGAGACGGACAAGCACGAGTTGGAAGGCATACCGCCGAAGAAGATCATGGAGCGCGGGCTTGCCTGGAAGCCGTATATGGACTGGCGGCGGGACAAGGAAAATCGGGGAAAATACACCTGGACTTTGGCGCTCTGGGCAACCGAGGCGGAAGCGAAAGAAGCCGGGATGTCGCTCAAAAGCTACTGGCGTCAGATCATCAAAGGGTGTCTTTTGGATAAGAAAGACCCGATCGCCGCCTGGAAAAAGCTCTATCACGAACTGGAGACAACGCGCGCGAAACTGAACTCTTTGCCGATAGATAAACTCCACATCACCGGTCCGGACGCCGACCTTTGGATCAAGCTCGGAGAAAAGCGGCGCTGGATGGGCGGGAGCGGCAGGAACGTTCCGTCTTTTGAACTTTTCATCTCTCCCGATTGGCGCGGGACGGAGGGTTGGATCCGGTTCAATCAGCCGCTTTACCGCTACGGCGTTTTAGTGAAAGGCGTGGAGCTTCACTTCCGGAAGGGGCGAGTGGTTAAGGCGACGGCAAAAAAGAACGAAAAGGTCCTGAAAGAAATGATAATGACCAAAAACGCCGACCGCATCGGGGAGTATTCTTTGACCGACCGGCGCTTTTCCCGGATCACCAAGTTTATGGCCGAGACCCTCTTTGACGAGAATATCGGCGGGCCGAACGGCAACACTCATCTCGCTCTCGGCAACTCCTATCACGATTGTTTTAGCGGCGATCCGGCGAAACTCACGCCCAAGGACTGGGCAAAACTGGGTTTCAACGACTCCTCGGTGCACACCGATATTATCTCCACCGTGCCCCGGACGGTCGCGGCGCACTTGAAAGGCGGGAAGACACAGATTGTCTACAAAAACGGGGGATTTGCGCTCTAAGGGGCTATCTGGTATAATCGGCTTGCGGTAAGATTCTCGGGTTTCTGCGGCAGCCGGTTAGCGGTTTTTGCGTAGAAGCTGAGGAGAGAAACAATAAATGGTCGGCTTACACGCAAAGAGCACTAAGTAAAGGACTAAATGTCTAAACGACTTTATGTCGGCGGCTTGTCCTACGGCACCACCCAGGACGGTCTGCGCGATGCTTTCGCCCAGGCCGGAGCGGTTCAGGATGCCTCGATTGTAATGGACAAGATGACCGGCCGTTCCCGCGGTTTCGGCTTCGTTGAAATGGTAAACGACGAAGATGCGGACAAAGCGATAGAGATGTGGAACGGCAAGGAATTGGACGGTCGCCGGCTCACGGTGAACGAGGCGCGCCCGATGGCGGAGCGCCCGATGCGCCGGGGCTTCGGCAACGCCGGATAATCCCGAATTCGGGATACGAACTTACCCCGTCCCGACCTATGGTCGGGACGGGGTTTGTTTTACAAACGATTTGGTTTAGAATGGGGAGCGCTGCTATGCAGGATAAGTATGGACCGGAATATATAGTCAAGGTGCACGACCCGAAAATCGGCCTCACGGGATTTTTGGTGATCCATAATACCGCCTTGGGGGTGGGCAAGGGCGGCATCCGAATGACGCCGGATGTGAGCGAGGAAGAGGTTTACCGCTTGGCGGCGACGATGACCTGGAAAAATTCTCTGGCCGGAATTCCTTTTGGCGGCGCGAAGGGCGGGATCGTTTGGACGGGTGGAAGTGAGGCAAAAAAGAAAGCATTGATTCAGAGCTTTGCCCGCGCCATCCGGCCGTTTTTGATAAAAAAGTACATCGCCGGGCCGGACGTGAATACCGGCGAGAAAGAAATGAAGTGGTTCGCGGAAGCGGTGGGCAAGTGGGCTGTTGCTACCGGCAAGCCGGCAAATTACTGCTTAGTGCTGCCCTCTGGCGAGAAGTGCGGCATTCCCCACGAATTCGGCTCCACCGGTTTCGGCGTGGCCCATTCCGCGCGGACGGCGGCGGAGCTCACCGGTTTGCCTATCAAAGGCGCAACGGTCGCGATCCACGGCTTCGGCAACGTTGGTTCTTTCGCTTATAAATATCTCACCCAAATGGGCGCTAAGGTGGTCGCGATCGCGGAGAAGAGCGGCGCGACTTTGCTCCTCAGCAAGAAGAAAATAAAATCGGAGGATTTCTGGAAGATACCGGTGGATATTCTCATTCCTGCCTCGGTCACCGACGTCATAAATGAGACGAACCGGCGGCACATTCGCGCGAAGCTCATCGTGGAGGGCGGCAATATCCCGATGCGGGAAGAAACGGAGGATTGGCTCTTCCGGCGGGGAGTAATGTTCGTGCCGGATTTTGTGGCCAATGCCGGGGGAGTTATCTCTTCCTACGCGGAATACAAGGGTTATTCTCCCAAGAAGATGTTTGAACTAGTTGAGAAGAAGATCGTAGCTGCGACCCGGGCGGTGGTTTCGGAAAGCTTAAAGCGAAAGAAGAATCCGCGGGCGGTGGCGATGGAAATTGCGCGGCGCCGGGTGGAAGCGGCGATGAGGAAAAGAAAGAATACTTTCAAGTAATGGACTTGATAAGCATCAACGAATTCAAAAAGGCGGACTTGCGTACAGCCAAGGTTCTCTTAGCGGAAAGAGTGGAGGGTTCGGAAAAACTTGTTCGCTTGGAAGTGAACTTGGGAACGGAAAAGCGCCAAATACTCGCAGGCATCGGCAAGGTTTATTCGCCGGAGGAACTTGTGGGCAAAAGCATCGTGATAGTCGCGAACTTGGAACCGCGGAAACTGATGGGCCTGGAAAGCCAAGGGATGCTTCTTGCCGCGTCCGACGAGGCCGGTTCGCCCGTTGTGCTCGTTCCAGAAAAAGAGGTTCCTCCTGGCTCCGGAGTGAAATAAGGAAATGGATTTCAAAATCGACGCTCGGGATCCGAATTCTCACGCGCGCACCGGCCGGCTTACGGTGAGGGACAGGATGGTGGAAACGCCGGGCTACGTGATCGTCGCGACGAACGCCGCGGTCCGGGCGCTAGAGCCCGAAGACCTGCCCAAGACCAAAACCCAGATAGTGATCGTGAACACCTACCATATGTGGCGGGATCTGGGGGATGAGGGCCTGCACGATTTCCCCGGGCTTCACGAGGTCATGCAGTGGCAGGGGATTATAATGACCGACTCCGGCGGCTTCCAGGTGTTCAGTTTGGAGCCGCGGATAACCGACTCCGGAGTTTATTTCCGGCCAGAAGACAGCGAAGAAGAGCTGTATCTAGACGCGGAAACATCCGTGAAGATTCAGGAACAGTTGGGCGGAGATATCGCGGTGGCGTTTGACGAGGCGACCTCGCCGACCGCGGAATACAACTACACCCGCGCTGCAATGTTGCGGACGCACAAGTGGGCGGAGCGCTCGCTTGCGGCAAAAGAATCCGACCAGGCACTCTACGGCGTGGTCCAGGGCGGCGGCTTCAAAGATCTGCGGGAAGCGAGCGCCAGATTCATCGGCAACCTATCCTTTGACGGTTTCGGCATCGGCAGCACTTACGGCGACGCCTACGGCAGCACTAAGGCCAAAACCAGGGAAATGCTCCGGTGGTCCATCCCGCACTTGCCGGAGAATAAACCCAGACATCTTTTCGGAGTCGGCGACATAGAGGATTTGTTCATCGGAGTGGAAGAGGGCATAGACGTCTTCGATTGTGTGATCCCGACCCGGGAGGCGCGGCACGGCGGGCTTTGGACGCAGAGCGGCCGGCTGGACGTCAAAAAAGGAGTAAACCGCGGAGCGGATGAGGCGGTTGACCCGGACTGCGGTTGCCCCGTTTGCACGGGAGGCGTCAGCCGCGAGGAGCTGCACGAGCTTTTCAAAAACAAGAACCCGCAGGCCGGGCGCCTCGCGACTATGCACAATGTTTACTTCTTCAATGACTTGATGGAAAATATCCGTGAAGCCATCCGCGCCGGACGGTTCCAAGAATTCAAATCTCAATGCCTCGGAAGGTTGAAGGGAAACGTAAGGTAGCCGTTTTCGACATCGACGGGACGCTTTTCCGTTCCAGTTTGCTCATAGAACTGGTGGAGATGCTGATCGCGGAGAAGATCTTCTCAGCGTCTACCCGCCGCATCTACGCCTCGGCTTACCGCAAGTGGCTGGACCGCAAGGGCGATTACGAAAAGTACATTTTGGCGGTGATCCGGGCGTTCGAGAAGAATTTGAAGGGCGTGCGGGAACGGGAGCTCGTCCGGGTCGCAAAGCGGGTCGTGGCTTTCCACGAGAACCGTGTTTACCGCTATACCCGCGACCTGATAAAGGACTTGAGAAAGAAGGGCTATTACGTTTTGGCGATCACCCATTCGCCTAAGTACGTCGCCGGCGACTTCGGCAAGCGGGTGGGTTTCCACAAGGTCTACGGCCGGCTCTTGGAATTGGACAAGAGCGGCCGGTTCACCGGCCGGACGGTGCACGAGGATCTCATCTGGGATAAAGCCAAGATCCTGAGGCGGGCGGTGGAAAAAGAGAACCTGACTTTGCGCGGCTCGGTCGGGGTGGGGGATACGGAGTCGGACGTGAGCTTCCTGGGTTTGGTGGAAACCCCCTATCTGCTTCAATCCCAATATGTCGCTCTATAAGATCGCGCACCGCCGGGGTTGGAAAGTAGTGGTGGAACGGAAGGACGTAATATACGAAATTAATGCGTAGAGTGTTCGTGTCGCTGCCGGTTTCCGAAACGCTTCAAGGTGAGATAGAAAACTGGCGGGCGAAGTACGAGCGCCTCTCGGTTCGTTGGCTCGCGGGCAAAAATCTGCACATAACCCTCGTCCCGCCGTGGTGTGAAAGAGATGCAGAAAATGTGAAGGAAATATGCCGACGGGTCAAAGAGAAGGCATTCGACGTTTTGTTCGAAAAAGTGGAATTCGGGCCGGATCCGCGTCGGCCGCGGCTCATCTGGGCGGAGGGCAAAGTCCCGAACGAACTAATTGCTTTGAAATCCGGGGTGGAAAAAGCGCTGGGCAAAGAACCGGAAAAGCGTCCCTTCCGTCTTCACCTGACCGTTGCCCGCTTCCGGCCGGAGACGTTTTCCTCCTTCCCCATTAAGAAATTGAATGAAGAGGTTTTCTGGCGGGACAGAGTGGATTCTTTCGCGTTGATGGAAGCGCATCTCTCCCGTGAGGGTGCGGATTACGAAGTTTTGGAAGAATTCCCGCTTGTATGCCATGGCATACAAGCGGCGACCGTATAGTAAAATGAAAACCATGGATAAAAGGAAGCGGGCGGTAAAGATAATCCGGGCGCTGAAGCGTCTTTTTCCGGATGCCAAGATTGTTTTGAAATATCGCAACAACTGGGAACTTCTGGTGGCGGTGCAGTTGTCCGCCCAGTGCACGGACAAAAAGGTGAACGAAGTGACCGCGGAGCTTTTCAAAAAGTACCGCAAGCTGGAGGATTACGTGAAAGCCAAGCCCAAGGAGTTCGAACGGGACATAAAGCCAACTGGCTTTTACCGGGCTAAAGCTAAGAACATACTGGCTGCGGCCAAAGTGGTCAAAGAAAAGTTCGGCGGCAAACTCCCCAAAACGATGGCAGAGATGGTAAAGATCCCCGGCATTGGCCGGAAGTCGGCGAACGTGATTTTGGGGAATGCCTACGGCGTGGTGGAGGGGATTGCGGTTGATACCCACGTCCGCCGCCTAGCCAAGAAACTGGGGCTCACGACTCACGCCGACCCCGTGAAAGTTGAGCGCGATCTTATGGCGATTATTCCCAAACATGACTGGTTCAAAGTGACATACCTTTTCATAGATTTTGGCCGGAAGTATTGCCCTGCCCGGCCGCACGACCATAAAAACCATCCGCTTTCGGAGTTTTACGTTTCCTCGTAAAATTAGGGCGTGCCCGGTGCTACAACTGCGACGGGTATAAAATAGCCAATGACTTTACCAATAATTCAAGCTGTACTTCCGCACCCGCAAAGGCCGAAAACCCCGTCGCCGATGGGGAAATCGCAGTTGTAGCACCGGGCGTGAAAAAAGAGACCCCATTTGGTCCCGGCAAGGACCCTTGGCTTGAATTGCGGGAAAGGATAGAAGTCGGAGAGGCAAGTTTGCCCGACGAGCGGCATCCGGAAAGAAATGAAGACGCAGTGCTTGTAAACCGGGAGCGCATGCTTTTCGGCGTTTTTGACGGCCTGGGTGGGCACAACGCGGGAGAGGTTGCTTCCCGCGTGGCCAGGGAGTTCGTGGAAAAATGGGCGGACGAGATCACGCCGGAAACGAGCACGGAAGAAGCTGTTGACGTTATAACGCGGATTTTGGAGGATGCGAACGACGAGATTTTTTTGATGAGCAAAAGCCCGGAATATATGGGAATGGGTGCGACCGCGATCCTCGTGAAACTATTGAAAAGCGGGGAAGAGATCAAAGCTGTCGTCGGCTACGTCGGCGACAGCCGGTTGTATCGCCTGTCTGCGCAGGCAGGCCTGTCGCCAGAAGGAAAGCTGGAACAGATCACCTTAGACGATGGCCCGGTTCGGGATCAGTTCCACGATGAACGCCAGGCGCGGGAAGTGCAGGAAAAGTTGAACAACGCCTCCAGTCTTCGCGCTTTGAGTGTACAGGAATTCAACCTCTTCGCTTCCAGAAACAGGGTTGGTCAGTGTCTGGGACGGGTGCAGGTTGCGCCGCACGTGCAGGTTTTGGATGTGAAAACCGGAGACATTCTTATTCTTACCTCTGATGGTATCCACGACAATCTGACCGACAAGGAAATAGAGGCGATCTGCAGTTCTTCTTCCGGGAGCAGAGAAGCCGCAACGAGGTTGACCGCGAATTCCCTCGCCCGCAGCCGGGAGAGCAAAGAACGCAACATCCGGGCGCATCCTGACGATATGAGCGCGGTGGTTGTCAAGGTGGGCGAAAAGTGATATTGTGTTCCCAGAAATCCGTTGTCATCCTGCGAGGAGGTGCATATGGCGCGTAGTATGCTTCGGCTGCTGTTGCGAGGCCAACTGAACTGCCCCGCTTGCGATGCACTGTTGCCGCGCGAGAACCTTCGCACCATCTCTCGCAACGAGATAGTGGTCGGTGGCAAGAACATACGGTGCCACCGGTGCGGTTGAGTTCTCTGGGTTGTTCTGGATCGGAAGACGGGCAAGGTACTCAAGGTAGAGTTTCCGGTGACAATCGTCGCTGAATAGTGAAAGGCCGCCGTTCCAATCGTTCGGAATCGGCGGCCTTCGTGTTTCTTGCGGCGCATCACGGCAGGCGCTGGAGCTTGTACTTCCGCTCCAGCGTGCCCAGGATCGCTTCCTCGTCCTCTGTGGTACAGAGGACCGGCTCGCTCCGCGTGCCCAAGGGTTTCGCGTCCCGGGCATGGTTCGCCGCCTCCACCACGTCCACGTGCGGCCCAAGCGGAATGTGAGCGATCCCTTCCCGCAGCCGCCAGAGAGCTACCCACGTTGATTTCATATATCTCTCCTCTCTCCTCCGGCGCAGTGAGGCGCGCCTAACTGGGCGACATACTACAACATATCTACTATTTCGTCAAGGACGGTTGCGCGTGTTATTATTTGCACGAATGAAAATTTTCGTAAAAGTTAAGCCGGGTTCGAGGGAAGAAAGCGTAGGGAAAATTGATGAATCGCATTTTAATGTGAGCGTCAAAGAGCCGCCGCGGCAAGGCAAGGCCAACGCCGCGATTGTGCGGGCGCTCGCAGAGCACTTCCGGGTTCCGCGGTCCAGCGTGTCCATTGTCTCCGGTCATACCTCCAGGGATAAAGTTGTGGAAATCGCCTAAAAATAATTTTATGGAACAAACCCTCCCACAGAGGAAAGTAATCCAGCTCTCGGTTGTCTTCGCGCTCGTCTACTTTTTCTCGCCGAACGGTATGGCGTCCCTGCCGGGCATAACCGTTAACTTTCTTTTGAAAGATGTTCTGCATATGACCGCGACCGCCGCGGCCTACTTTGGCGCGGCAACCATCTTGGGCTGGGCGATAAAGCCGCTCTGGGGCATCATTTCCGACACTCTGCCGGTCTTCGGCTACCGGCGCAAGTCGTATCTCATACTCACCGCCATTGCCGCGGCGCTCATCTGGCTTTATCTCGGCCAAATTGACAATTTTACGGTGAAGATACTCCTTGTTCTTTTCATAATGTCATCCTTGGCGTATGCGTTCATGGACGTCGTCTGCGACGCACTGATGGTGGAGACGGGCAAACCGCATAACCTGACCGGCCGCTTCCAGTCGGTCCAGTGGACCTCAGTCTACGCCGCCTCCGTCATAACCGGCCTGGCCGGGGGCTGGGCGGCGGAGAATCTTGCGCCCCAGACGGTTTTCAGCGTGAATTCCGTCTTCCCGCTCGTCATCCTCTTCGCGGTCCTCTTCTTCGTCCGGGAAAACAGGGTTTTGGAGGTGGAAGCGCAGGCGCGCAGGAGTTGGGCCTCGCTCAAAGAGGCGTTCCGCTACCCGACCCTTTGGCTCCTGGCGTTTTTCCTTCTTTTCTGGACGTTCAGCCCGTCCTTCGGCGCGCCGTTCTTTTACTATGCGGTGGACAATCTGAAGTTTGACGCATCCTTCCTTGGAATTGCCGCCGCAACCGGCTCCGCCTCGGCCGCCTTGGGCGCGATCCTTTACGGCAAGTTCCATCCCCGGCTCAAAACGCGGAGATTGGTCAAGTTCACCATCATCATTAGCGTCATCGCTACTCTTTTCGACCTCATATACTTCACGCAGTTTGTCTCCGGCAATCCGGAACTGGTGAGAACGATATATCTTACGACCGCCGGAATCTTGGGAATGGTCGGAAGCGCAACATTCTTAGTTATGATGAATGCCGCGGCTCTCGCGGTGCCGAAGTACAGCGAGGGCACCACCTTTGCGCTTTTGACCTCTTTTTGGAACATTGGCCTTATGGGCTCAAGCGCCTTGGGCGGTTATCTCTTTGCGAAAATCGGCCTCGTGCCGCTCATCTGGGTTTCCGCCGCTTTCACCGCCGCGGCGTGGCTGTTTCTGCGCTACTTGAAATTCGCCGACGAGGGCGTTTCGCCTTCTGCTATAATTAAGACGTGACAAATTTTCAAAAAAGCGAAGAGGAGTTGCGAAAAGATTTGCCGCCGGAGTTGTATCGTGTTGCTAGGGAGAAGGGGACGGAAGCGCCCTTCACCGGGAAATATTATAAGTCCAAGGAGGAAGGAATGTACAAGTGCGCGGTCTGCGGCGCGGAACTCTTTTCTTCCGACACTAAGTTCGATTCCGGCACCGGCTGGCCAAGCTTTACCGAGCCGGCAAATTTGGAGAACGTTGAACTTAAAGAAGACAGGAGTCAGGGTATGGTCCGGACGGAGGTTTCGTGCAAGAAGTGCGGTTCTCACTTGGGGCACGTTTTTGACGATGGGCCTGGACCTACGGGTAAGCGGTATTGCATCAACTCCGTATGCCTGGATTTAAAGAAGAAAGATGATCAAAAAGATAAAGGGTAAATACGTGGTCTTGTCGGAGCGTACTGGCAGGAGCTTTGGAAGCTACGATACCAAAGAGGAGGCGGAAAAGCGCTTACGGCAGATTGAATTTTTCAAGCGGGTAAAATCGGGCAAAATAAAGTTGAAAAGTCGCAAGGTGTGATACAATAAAAATATGGACTTGACCCAAAAGAAGTGCGTGCCGTGCGAGGGGGGAGTGCCGCCCATCCGGGGCGATGCCCTTAAAGAATACCTGGCGCAGGTGCCGTCCGGCTGGGAAGTGATGGAAGAAGAGGAGAAGATAAGAAAAGAGTTCAAGTTCAAGGATTTCAAAGAAGCAATTGATTTCGTGGTGAAGGTGGCGAAGCTGGCGGAAGAAGAGGGCCATCATCCGGACATTTTCATTTTCTACAGCCGGGTCATAATTGAGCTCTGGACGCACGCGATCGGCGGCCTTTCGGAGAATGACTTTATAATGGCGGCGAAAATCGGTAAAGTGTGAATCCCGTTAGAGACCACAAGCTTATGTATCACCGCTATGCTATGCAACGAGAAAAAGCAGTCGCAGTCGCACCGGCTGACATTAATATTCTACGTCCCGTTAGAGACCCCTCGCTTGCGAGGGTGGTCGCCTCTGGCGACCTGTCTCTAACGGGACTGTCTCTAACGGGATGAAGTACGAACTTCCCAAATTATCTTACGCCTACGACGCTTTAGAGCCCTATATTGATGCGCGGACAATGGAGATCCATCACACCAAGCATCACCAAGCGTATGTGGACAAACTGAACGAGGCGCTCGGGAAGCACCCAGAGATTGCGGACAAGCCGCTTTTGGATCTGCTCAAAGATTTGAACTCCGTCCCGGAGGACATCCGCACCGCGGTTCGCAACCACGGCGGGGGACACTATAACCATTCGCTCTTTTGGAAAATGATGGCGCCAAATGCTGGCGGTCAACCTGACGGCCAACTGGCAGAAGTAATAAATAGCACTTTCGGCAAGTATGAGAATTTGAAAGAAGAATTCAGTAAAGTTGCATTAAGTATATTCGGAAGCGGTTGGGGCTGGCTCGTAGTAACGCAGAGCAAAGAATTAAAAGTTATGACCGCGCCCAACCAGGACTCTCCCTTGATGAGTGGAAATATTCCCATCCTCGGCATAGATATGTGGGAACACGCCTTTTACCTGTTGAGGCAAAACAGGAAAGCCGAGTATGTTGATGCTTGGTGGAACGTAGTCAACTGGGAGCAGGTAGAGGCCAATTTAAAGGGCGGAACCTAAAAACTAATTCAAGATGGACGGCAAGCATTACGTTTGCGACGGCAACTGCGGCGGCGTTTCCGACACCCCCGGCGTTTGCCAAACGCCGAGTTGCCCGCGCTACGACCAGCCCCTGCGGGAATGCGAATGCGAGGACGGCAAGCACGGGAGACAAGACGGCAGTCCGCCGGAAGAGAGCGTTTAGGGTTGGGGACAAGTTTGATTTGATCCCCGCACCTGCTTCAGGTGAGGGGATTGACAAAACCTATTTTATAGGTTATAGTTTGGCGGTTGAAAATCCGGGCACTTAGCGAACTGGGGCGGCAGCTCTTTTCACATATATTCCCCGCCCCAGTTCGCTGCGTGTCCTCACAAAACAAAACCCCTTTTCGGGGTTTTGTTTTACGTTTCCAGTATTTCTATCTCCGCGTAGACGCGGCCGAATTGTTTGGCTTCATTTTTGCTCGGCATCCAGACATCCACCACGTTCGTCATCCGGGGATGCATCCGGTCTTCCACCACGAAGACCTTATTGCCGAAGATTGCCGGGATGCGGACCTTGGTGCCCATCGTGAGGAAATTGGAGGCAACGATGCCATCCCGGACCTCCTTGCCGGAGGCGGTTATGAACGGCGTGTCGTCGGTTTCCTCGGGGCTGCTGGAATAGGCGGTTACATATACCTTTTTGACCGCTGCTGGGGCGGGCTTGAGGCCCGGGGCGCTCGTGAGCGCCGTTTGGGGCGTGGAGAAGGCGTTTACCGGCAATTCCGCCTCAAAATCTGCGAGAATTATGCCTGCGGGGAGGGGATAGAGAAAACCAATGAATAGCGATGCCCCTACAACTGCGTATTTGGCCTCATTAAGGTGGGGAACGCCGTACCGACACAGAAACACGAAAACCTCCTTGAGGGCCGTTTTTCCTATGTTTTTACTCATTTTTCCAAATAAAAAGCCCCCTCGCCGGGGTACTATTTATTGCCCCTATTCTAACCTATGGGGTAAAATAAGTCAATGGCCTCCCCTTGGTGGGTAAATCTACTGCTTTTGGTGCCGTTTTTGGCCTTTTGGCTCTGGCGCGGCGGCCTCCGGCTATCCAGCCGGGAGCTTATAGCCCTCTCCGTCTGGGCCGCGGCTTTCGGGGTAGTGGAGGGGGCAGTCGTGGTCTATCTCCGGGCGGTTACGGCCTCGCTACTGGGTTTCGGGGCGGATTTGGCCGGAGTGGCCAAGTTTTCCAAAGCGCTTTTCAGCAATCCAATGGCTTTGGGTTCCTTGCCGCCGTCGCTCTATGGGGTGGAGCTTCTGCGGGAAGTTGCAACCATAGTTATGCTCGCCGCGGTCGCGTTTCTCACGGCAAAAGGCGCAAAAGAGCGCTGGGCGGCGTTTCTTTGGTCTTTCGCGGTCTGGGACATCGTTTATTACGTTTTTCTGCGCTTCACTTTGGGCTGGCCCGCATCACTTTTCGACTTTGACGTTCTATTCCTCCTGCCCGTGCCGTGGTTCTCACGAGTATGGTTTCCGGTTCTTGTGAGCGCACTCACCTTAGGGGCGGTGATTTGGAGAGTCAATTGGTATAATAAAGTGGATGCTTAATCCCGTTAGAGACCGCAAGCTTGTGTGTGGGGTAATAGTGCACAGGGCGGAGAAACAGCCGTGGTCGCACCGGCTTGCAAAACCTTCGGAAACGAAAGTTTCCTGTCTCTAACGGGATGAATGCGGAACTAATCCAGCTTGCGGTTGTGGTCCTTGTCGCGGCGATCCTGGGGGTTTTGGCCAGATTCTTGCGCCAGCCGCTCGTACTCGCGTATCTTGCGACCGGGGCACTCGCCGGTTATTTGGGCTTTATGAACCTGGGCAACCGGGAGACGCTCCAGGTTTTCGCCGACCTAGGGATAATGTTCCTCTTATTCCTCGTCGGCCTGGAGATCAACTACACTTCTTTGCGGCTCGTCGGCCGGGCCTCGGTCATCGTCGGCTTGGGCCAGGTGATCTTCACCGCCGCCATCGGCTACTTCCTGGCCCAGTTTTTGGGCTTCGGCGTCATCGCCTCGCTCTACATCGCGGTGGCGCTCACTTTCTCCAGCACGGTCATAATCGTAAAACTTCTTTCGGAAAAGAAAGACCTCCACAGCTTGTACGGCAAGTTGAGCGTGGGCGTCTTGCTGATCCAGGACCTTATCGCGATCCTCATTCTCGTCGGCCTTGCCGGAATGCGGACCGGGGGCTTTGCCTGGTGGGACCCGGCGCTCTTCATATTGAAAGGCGTCGCCGTTTTCGCGGTGGTGCTCTGGCTCGGCCGCAAGATCCTGCCCTTCGTTTTTGACCGCGCCGCTCGCGCGCCGGAGCTTCTTTTCCTCATCAGCCTGGCTTGGCTCTTCCTTTTGGTCACGCTCGTCGCCCGCATCGGTTTCTCCATTGAGATAGCCGGGCTTCTGGCCGGTCTCGCGCTCGCAAACTCCTCCGAGCACTTCCAGATCGCCTCCAAGATCCGGCCCTTGCGGGATTTCTTTATTTTGGTTTTCTTCGTTCTTTTGGGGGCGTCTCTTGCTTCGAGTGATTTCACAGGCATCGGCTGGCCGGTTCTTATCTTCTCGCTCTTCGTGCTCATCGGGAACCCGCTCATCGTCCTTATCCTTATGGGTGTTATGGGCTACCGCAAGCGCACATCATTCTTGACCGGTCTTACCGTGGCGCAGATTTCGGAATTCAGCTTGGTCCTCGCCGCTTTGGGCTTTAAACTCGGCCACCTCACCCTTGCCGAGGTCTCGCTCGTGACCGCAGTCGGTGTCATCACCATCACTCTTTCCACCTACCTTATCCTCTACGGCGAGCATATCTTCCGGCGGCTCAAATGGGCTTTGTCCGTATTTGAGCGCAAGCGGGTGAAGGAAGACGGCGCTCCGGCGGAGGGTTTTATAAAGCCCATCGTCCTTATCGGCGCGCACCGCACCGGCCAAAGCATAATGATGAACCTGCCCAAGGAAGACCTCCTCGTCGTCGACTTTGACCCGGAGATAATTGAGTCCCTGCGCAAACATAAGGTGGATTGCCTTTTCGGGGACATTGTGGACCAGGAAATCTTTGACAAGGCCAATCTAGAATCGGCCAAACTCGTGATTTCCACGAGCCCGGACTTGGAAGACAGTTTGGCGCTTCTCGAAGAATTGAATAAACTCGGCCATCGCCCGAAAGTGATCCTCCGGGCGGAGACGGAAAAGGACGCCGGCATCCTTTACTCCCGCGGGGCGGACTATGTCCTCCTGCCGCACTTCACTTCCGGCCAGTACCTGGGCAAGACGATAGCGGTGGACCCGGATATGAAGATTTTGGAGAGCTTGAAGGAAAGGGATTTGGAAATGCTCAAGAGCCGGAAGAAGTTAGTTGGTGTTAGTGCCTAGTGCGATGCCGAGTCGCGACGATGCCTGGAACCTTTTGACCGAGTGGGTGTCTTCCGAATCCCTGCGGAAGCATATGCTTGCGGTGGAGGCGGCGATGCGGGCTTATGCCCGGAAATACGGCGAAGACGAGGAACTCTGGGGTCTCGCCGGTCTGCTCCACGACTTGGACTACGAAAAATATCCCCAGCCGGACGCGGCCGTGAAAACCGGCCATCCATTTGAGGCGATAAAGGTTCTGCGGGAGAAAGGGTATCCCGAGGAAATTATCCAAGCAATCTTGGGCCACGCAGTTTACTCCGGCACGCCGCGGGAAACGCCAATGGCAAAGTGTCTTTTCGCCTGCGACGAACTTTGCGGTTTCGTGACCGCGGTGGGATGGATCCGCCCGGAACGCTTGGCTGGCCTCACCCCGGCCAAGGTCAAAAAGTACTTAAAAAACAAACGCTTTGCCGAAAAAGTGAACCGGGAAGAGATCGCCCAAGGCATCGCGGAACTCGGTATGGCTGAAGACGAGCACATCGCGCTTGTCATAGAAGCGATGCAAGGAGCAGGGGATAGAATTTTCTCCTGATGAGGGATAATATTATTGAGAACCATCAAGGAGCGCAACCGGCGCGTGGAAGCGGACAAGGCCTGGGAGGTAAGCTGGACCCGCCGCCTTTTTATCGGCGCCGCGACCTACGTTACCGCCGGCATCTGGCTTGTCCTCATCAACGACACCTACCCCTGGCTAAAGGCCTTCGTCTCCGCAGGCGGCTATGTTCTCTCCACCCTATCCCTGCCGTTTATTAAGAGGTGGTGGACTTCCTCGGCTTCTTAGAGTCCTGCAAGGAATAGATGATAGGATTTTTCATAAGTAGTCACGGGTATGTCACAACAGCCACCTACTTACAACTCAAAATATTATGATGGTACGAATTTAGTTCAACTGAAACCGCGTGCGACAGCTTTTAAAACTTATAAGACCAAAGAAGGGACATTAATAGGTCTATTTCAGGGAGTTAAGGGGGCTCGGCCAGATATCGATTTTGTTGTTAAAATCCTGGTTCCTGGCGTAGACAAAAAACCGATAAGGCCACTTCATATGTTTTGGGTTGTAGATCTGTTATTTAAAATACCCAAGTTTAAAAGGGAAATGAGAGAGATTATACAATATTACATAGATTACTATGCTCGCACGGAACCTTTCTCGTCTATTCAAGAGAGGAACAGTTACCAATTTGAAACAGTTAAAGAGATTACTAGCCGTTACGCCAACCTAGAGCAACCCGACCCGGAGCAACCCCCTACTTTCTCGCTTGATTATGTCGCTGCCATAATTGAGCTTTTTTGTAAGAACGAAAAAATCAACCCCGGTGCCTACATGTTTCGGGATCTTTTATCGACGCTAAGAGATTATATTGATGGCAAAAAGCATTACATGGAGGTACTCCAAGCTGCTATGCCACCTAATCACAAGAAACAGTAGCAGAACGTTGTTTATTTTGGCACTGGCAGGCCAAGTTTTTGTAAGGGCAGATAGTTAAAGTAGTATTGGCAACCGACAAAGATAACGTAATCAAGAGTGTCTTTATATACAGGGTTTTTGAACCAGTCGTTGAGGATATAAATATATTCAATTTCTATATTCAGCGGGGCCATAAGCTTTTGATATTGTTTTCTCTTGAAATCGCAAGTTTGCAGCTTCTCGTCCACCGAGCCCGCAACCTTTTGAAACTTCATTTCGATGATAAATAGAGTATTATTTACAAGAACATATAATGCTTCATCCGGGAAGAGCCGTTTAGATATAAGCTTTTTCCAGTTCACCTTTCTCTCGGTCAAAAGTTTGTAGAGTCCCTGCTTGCGGTAACTACGGGCAACTTCTTTACCTTGATAGTAAATGACACTGCCTTTTACGGAGTAGTCCTTGGCCTTTTTCAGAATTTCCAGAACATCCCGTTCTTTCTCGAAATTCAAGCCTGTAATTGTATTGCCGCCTCCCTTACCTTTTTCTTTCATAGATTAGTTCTTCAAACCTTTTAATGGACAGATCTAGAAATTTACGTTCAGTGTCTATACCAATAAACTTTCTACCATAAATGTGTGCCGCTAATCCAGTCGTCGAGCTTCCGGTGAAAGGATCTATCACTAAATCGCCTTTGTTTGTGCTTGCTAGAACAATCCTTTTCAGTAAATCTTCTGGTTTTTGCGTGGGATGCTTGCCAAACCTCTTTTCTACTGCTTTTGGCGTGCCGATTGCCCAAACTGAACGCATCTGTGAACCCGCTTTCTTCAGAGTGTCTTCCGGCCAGCGGCCGCTTTTCATCAAGTTATAGTTAAAAATGTGTTTCGCTCCTTTCTCTTTTCTAGCCCAGATCAGGGTTTCATGGCTTGCCGTAAAATACCTGCAGCTTAGATTTGGTGAAGCATTTGGCTTAAACCAGGCAATGTCATTAAGAATGTGATATCCCAGGGCCTGCAGGGCATGACCGCACTGATATATGGAATGGTATGTACCGCTTACCCAAAGGGTGCCGTGCGGTTTCAGTACTCGCTTACACGCTTCCAGCCATTTGTAGTGAAAGTTGTAGTCATCTTTAAACCCCCTGCTTTTATCCCAACTTCCTTTATTGACATTGACCATTCTCCCGGCGTGGACGGTGAAACCGCCATTGGAGAGATTATACGGCGGGTCGGCGAATATCATGTCAATTGAATTTTCAGGGAGCTGGGCAAGAATGTCCAAGCAGTTTGAATGGTATAGTTTGAAACCCGGTTTTTCGTAGTAAGGCTCTGGCAGGCCACTTTTTTGTTTTGCGACGAGAGGTTCTATCTTTGACTCAGTCGGTGGAGCAGCCACGCTTGTGTTGTGGACCACATCAAGCACAATCCCTCGTATAACTATATCCCGATCCTTTTTAACGATAATCGGCTCCATGCTCTTATTTGCCGGTTGCAGTCGTACTTGCCCGTGTTCTTTGTAGAACTTTTTAACCGTCGCCTGGTCACCGTCAACTAAGGCAACAATTTTTTGGCCATTATCGGCGACACTTTGTTGTTTAACCAGAATCACGTCTCCGTCGTTGATATTTTCCTCAACCATGCTTTCACCCGTGACGCGCAAGGCAAATAAATTCCCCTGGCTGGGAACTTTACTAACAGGAATTGCGATACTTTCTCTTTCTTGTTCAAACACGTGAATCGGCTCCCCGGCCGCAATGGTACCCAAAAGGGGAATGCGGACCATCTTTTCCGTCTTGGGAATCTCCATACTCCGCCTCCGGTGCGGCTCGCGTTCCAAATAGCCACCACTTTCCAGGGCCTTGACGTGTTGATGGATAGTAGAGACCGATCGGCGGAAATGCCGTGCAATTTCTGGAAGAGAAGGGGAATAGCCGTTTTTACGTTTATATTTCTGGATATAGTCAAAAATCTGTTTTTGGGGAGGAGTGAGCATTTGTAATAATTATAACTCGGACAGCAAGAAGGGGCTGTGGATAACTTTCGGTTTTCTTTCGGTAAGTGGTAATATATACTTAATTGCGGGATCGAAAGGTCGAAAGTTGCTAGTAAAGAGAAGTATGACCGACACAATACACGACAAAATTGCAAAAAGGTTGGCTAGGAAATTCGGTACCGAATACAAGTCCGATAAGGGTATTGACGTAGTAATGCCAACTAAGGTGATTGAGGTTGAGGCAAGAAAGAACTCTCTGGGCCAAGGAATTGATCAGGTCCAACGCTCGCAGAAGGCCCGATACCTTGCAGTCCCCAAACAACTCAAAACTGCCGCTATTAAAGCGACAGAAGGAACTGGTATAGGCGTGATGGGGCCGACTGGCGCTATTGTGAAGAAAGCGAGTCGTAAGAAATAATTTGTCTGGTCAGAGTAGATTTTGAACTTTATTTCTAGAGTGCCTATAATTTAGGCAAGTTTAACTCTTGTGTTATGGACAAAGAAGAAGTTAAAAAAATCAGCAGAATAGCAGAAGTATCCAATCTAAGTTTCTTACTTGGAGCCGGGGCTTCCGCGCCGGAGAGGATCCGGGCAATTCCGGATTTTATTGTTATTGATAAAACCGGCAAGCCGGAGTTCGTTGAGGTTAAGTTCCGCTGGAAAGCGGAAATGAACAGTAAATCCGATGTCCAGCGCTTGGAGAAACTCTATAAATATTGGAACGCAAAACTTGTCATCGTGAACTGCTGGCAACAGCCCTATTTTCAGATTTCCGAGCCGCCGCATATAAACAAGGGCAAGTTATTGCTCAAACCGCTTTTGGATGAGAAAAACTGGCAGATTGATAAAAAGGTATATTCTTCCTTTGAAGAGCTAGTACACAAGTACTTGACGCCTACTCTGGTTCCGACTAGGAAATAATCTATGCCCTACTGCGCTAAATGCGGGCGGCTCGTGAGCGGGATGAGATTTGTGAAGTAAGATTTTGCTACAATTAATCAAATGGCTTTTGTTAACACCCTTCCTTATATCAGCAATCCAATCGAAGAGTTCAAGGATTATAAGTTCGTCGGTTGGGAATCGGACATCTATCCAGCATTTAAGGGAGGCGTCAAACAGGAAGAAATTGATTTCTTCGTTGATTTGATTGTTAAGAGGGGATTGAGAAACATCCTTGACTTCGGTGTCGGCGGCGGTTTGGAGCTTAGTAATATCGTCAAAACCCTTCAGGAGAAAAAATATCCTTTTGAGAGTGCCGAAGCCAATGAGATAGATGATACTTTTATAGAGATGGCTTCAGCGTTTTTCAAAAAAGAAGGGCAAGATGTTCTAATTCACAAGGCAAATTGGCTTGATTTGCCGAAAGCCGCGCCGCCCTACACCCATAATTTTGACTTCGGCTTCTTGACGGGTAACTCCCTAACTTATATCGGCGGCGGCACGCGGGAATATACTAAAAAAGCTCAACAGAGTATCGTCACTAAATTCGCCGGCCTTATTGAAAAGAGTGGCTATATTTTTATAGATTCCCGCAATTACGACTATATCAAGTCGCTTATGAATTTGCCTACGGAGGAGATTTTTCAGAACTTCACTTTTGATTATTCAATTTACTACCACGGTTTCCAGAAAAAAGTACTCGTTTTCCCGGCCTATATCAGCGATACGGTAGTTGTGCTTCATTATTACGACAAAGAGAGCAAGACGTGGAGCAAACTGGATCTTTACCCCATTTATCAGGACGACATGATAGAAATTCTAAATAAGGATTTTGAAATAGAGAAAATGTTTTATGACTTTGGAGCGGGCAACAAAGAAAAAAGCTTGTTCGTCCAATACTTAGCCAGAAGAAAGTAATGTCTCTACAACTAGCAGGATACTTGTCCGGCATAGCCATTCTACTTTCCTTTCTCCCTTATGTGAGGGACATATTTTTGAATAAAACGAAGCCGGAAAGGGCTTCGTGGCTCATATGGACCGTACTGGGCTTGATATCTTTCTTCTCTCAATTTGCCAAAGGAGCGACTTGGTCATTGACTATGACCGGCGCCCAGGCGGTGGGGGACGCTTTTGTTTTCCTTCTGGCTTTAAAGTACGGCCTCGGCGGATTGCAGAAAAGGGACATTGCCGGCCTTGTCGGCGCGTCAATCGGCTTGGTTCTCTGGGGTTTCACCGGCGAAGCGGCCGTGGCCTTGTTTATAGTTATCTTTATTGACGCTATCGGCGCGGTTCTGACCGTCCTTAAAACATACGAGCATCCCTCTACAGAAACGATAAGCTCCTGGGTTCTTACATTTTTAGGGGGCTTATTCGCCTCCGTAGCCGTCGGCCGCCTGAATTTCGTCCTGCTCGCGTTTCCTCTTTATATTTGCCTGGCGAGCGCCTCTATTTTATTTTCCATATGGTTGGGATTTAGAAAGGCAGCCCCAGTGGTAGAATAAGTAGATAATTTCATGACCGTCAAAGAGAAGATCCTTGGCTCCATTCGGCCTGTGGTTGAACACAGCAAACATGTGACTATCAACCTGTCTGCGGTAGGGTCTTTGGCATGGAAGATCAAGGACGTGGAGATTCCGGCCTGGGATAATGAGTTGCAGTTGCTCTCCAATGAGGAGGAAACAGTACAGTACTACTTTTTCATTGACTCCATTCAGGGTTGCTTTTGGCCGGAGAAGGGGGAAGAGCGATGGGCTTTTAAAAAAGACGGCGATTGGCTAAGTGGCTACTATGGATTCGCCTATGCCATAAAACAGGCCGCCCTCCGGGACAAGAAATACTTGGACGCGGAATACTTGAACGGACTGAACCTTTCGGATTTCTGTGCAATTTTTGAGGGGAAGGGAAAGTTGCAACTAATGCCTCAAAGGCACGAGGTGTTAAGACAGAATTTTAGGATTTTGAGAGAAAAATACGCCGGGCAGATAGCTAATTTGGTGAGAAGGACGGCAAAAGACGTCAACAATCTGGTCTACAAGATCACAGAGGAATTCCCTAGTTTTGACGACAAAGCCGTTTACAATGGCCGGGAGGTTTATTTCTGGAAACGGGCGCAGATATTCCCGAACGATATACAGTTCGCCTTAGGTGGCCAGGGTTTAAGAGAATTCAAGAATATGGGCGATCTTACGATTTTCGCCGATTATAAGTTGCCGCAGTTGCTTCAGGCGGAGGGGGTGCTTAAATACAGTGACGAGCTCCTGCAAAAAATAAGAAGTGAGGAGATACTGCCCTCGGGTTCGACTAAAGAAGTGGAGATTCGAGCCTGTGCCGTGCAGGCGTGTGAGCTTTTAGTAGAAGAGTTGCGGAACCTGGGGAGGAATCTAACAAGCCAGGAACTCGATTGGACTTTGTGGGTTCTAAGTCAGAAATCTGAGGTTTCTTTGCCCTATCATCGCACTCCTACTATCTTTTATTGATAACGAAAATGCCCGACGACCTGCCCGACATGATCAAAGAAGTCGGATTTGATTTTGACTGGGACAACGAGAAGGTTTGGAAGCTGGACGTCCCGGTGACGGAAATGGATATAGGAGAATTGACCTGGCATTTTGACGTACCTTTTCACCGGCACGAGGGATGGAAGTACTGCCTAACCTCAACGGAAATCATCAATAATCCGGAGAAATATAGGGAGGAGTACGAAAGAACGATGCGGGCGGACCTCACGCATCCGATAGACATTATGGAAAACAGGGGCAGGTGGCTAATCCTGGACGGCCTCCACCGCCTGATGAAGGCCTACATCCAAGGCGCAAGGAAAGTGAACGTCCGAATCGTGCCTCGGGAAAAGATCCCCGAAATTCTCCGAGGATAACCCCATAACAACATACCAACAAACTGGAGTTTGTTGGTATGTTGTGTGCCGGAAGATGTATAATAAGAATCTATGAAACTAAAGACCGCGAAGCAGATGGAGCGGCACTTGAAGGGGATAGCCAATCACTACCGGATTGAGATTTTGCTGCTCATTGCCGGAAATGCCGGTATAACTCTTGATGATATAGTTAAGTCCATCGGCGCCAACCAGAAAACTGTTGGCGAGCATACCAGGCGTCTCCACCAGGCAGGACTAGTTAATAAAAAGTATAGGGGCAGGTTTGTTGAACACGAGCTGTCGCCATACGGAAAGACATTTATTCGCTTCTTAGAAGCATTCCAGAAAATGTAGTGACATGATGACATACCAACATACTTGAGAATGTTGGTATGTCGTGGTAACGAGATAAAGTGAAACACCTGAATATTCACATCTACGGCGGGGTGCAGGGAGTGAATTTCCGGTACGGGGCAAGAGAAAAAGCACTTGCCTTGGGCGTTGCCGGTTTCGCGCGGAACGAGCCGGATGGTTCTGTCTATATTGAGGCGGAAGGGAAAGAGGCGGCGCTCAAGGCGTTCGTGGAGTGGTGCCGCGAGGGGCCGCCCTTCGCGCATGTTGGACGCGTGGATGTCCAAGAAGGCGAGCGGAAGGGATATAAAGACTTCACAGTGTGCTAAAATATAGGTGTATGGGCAACTCCGAAAATAAAGATAACGGCAAAAAAGAAGGTAAGTCCATCTGGCAATGGTTTATTGATCGGCTGCTTGATGCGTTAGAGGCGGTCGGAATAAAGGTGAAGCGGCGTGGAAAAAAGCCATGTTCAGAGCCTCCTTATCCGGATTGCGTTCTCGTGTCAATGAGCAACGACTGGGAATGCAGGAATGGCCGCAGAGTTGATATAGCCAAATATATCTGGCGTTGCCCCGGCCGTGGCGAAATAACCTGCAAAGAAGATATTAGAGAAACGGATCAGCCGTGTTGATCATAAATGTAAAGCCGCGACACTATGGTCGCGGCCGGACGTGGGACTGGTGGAGCCGAATCAGCTCCTCTAAAGTGAATAGCTCGCTCGGGCCGTTGTCCTCAAAAGAGAGCATATAGATCGCGGTGTCTTCGTCCAATCTATACATTTCCCTCATGAGCTTCCGGCACTCCGGGCAAGGGTGGAGAGTAGGCGACAAGAGCCCGCTCTCACTATCTTTCTGCGGTTTACCTACAACGGAGATCGCAAGGATCCTCCGGTAGTCCGCGAGATGCGCATACTTCAGCGCCTGTTGTTCGGCGCACATCTTGGGGCGGCCCTTGCCGTTCATTATGTTGGCGCCGCCGAAAATCCGTAAATCATGGCCGTTCGTGACCAGAACCGCCGCTCCAACGCGGAAATTCCTGTAATTCTCTGCGAAAAACGTTGCCTGAATCAGTGCTTCGCGCCGCAGTTCGCCTGCGTATCGCGTAAGTAGTGCGACAGGATCAAGATGCTTGCCCAAGCTACCACCTGTGGATTGTCAAAGCACTTGGTCAAATTCTACATTATTTGGCGAAGGTGGCAATATCCTCGTTCTTCCGCTAAAATCCGGCCTGTATGATGGATAAGGGGTTCAAGTTGGTATCTAAAAACAGACCCGCAGGGGATCAACCTGGGGCGATAAAGGCGCTAGTTTCGGGGTTGGAGAAGGGCTACGGGCACCAGACGCTTTTGGGGGTGACTGGTTCCGGCAAGACGTTTACGGTTGCAAACGTGATCGCGGAGGTCAACCGCCCGACCTTAGTCATCGCGCACAATAAGACCCTGGCGGCCCAGCTTACCAACGAATTTCGGGAACTCTTCCCGCACAATGCGGTGCATTATTTCGTTTCCTATTACGACTATTATCAGCCGGAGGCTTACATGCCCGCGACCGACACCTACATCGGCAAGGAGGCGCTCATTAACGACGAGATAGACAAGCTCCGCCACGCGGCGACGACGGCGCTTCTGACGCGGCGGGACGTTATCGTGGTCGCCTCCGTCTCCTGCATCTACGGCCTGGGTGCGCCGGAGGTATACGCCCAGAACATTTTCCACTTCAAGGCGGGGGACAAAATTGACCGCAAGGAATTTTCCCGGAAACTCATAGAACTGCAGTTCCGGCGGACGAGCGCCGACTTGAAGCGCGGCACCTTCCGCCTGCGCGGAGACAACTGGGAAATAATGCCGCCGGACCGGGAAGTGGTATACAATTTTGAACTCGCGGGTGGCGCTATCAGGAAAATCTATGAAATAAATCCGGTAGAGGGCTTCCGGCCCGGGAAAACCCCGACCTTGCCGGAAATCTTCATCGCTCCGGCCAAGCACTTCATCACTATGGCCTCGGAGCGGGAACGGGCGATGAAGGCGATCCAGGAGGAATTAAAAGAGCGGCTGAAATACTTCGAGGCGAACGGCAAGTACTTGGAGGCGGAGCGTTTGGAGCGCCGCACCAAGGCGGATATTGCGATGATCCGGGAAGTTGGCTACTGCCACGGGATTGAGAACTATTCCCGGCACCTTTCCGGCCGGGCGCCGGGCGAGCCGCCGGATACGCTCTTGGACTATTTCGTTCCCCGCCGAAGCCTTGGCGGAGGCGGGCCAGAAGGTTTCCTTACGGTAATAGACGAATCCCACGTGACCGTGCCGCAGATACAGGGAATGTACGAGGGCGACGCTTCCCGCAAGAAAACGCTCGTGGAATACGGTTTCCGTTTGCCTTCCGCTGCGGACAACCGGCCGCTTAAGTTCCACGAGTTTGAGGAGCGGATAGGGCAGATTATTTATACTTCCGCCACTCCTGGCCCGTACGAACGGAAAAAGAGCAAGCAGGTAGTGGAACAGATCATCCGGCCGACGGGCTTGGTTGACCCGGAGATAGTCATCCGTCCCGCGCGCGGGCAGGTGGATGACCTTATATCGCGCATCACAGAGCGCGTAGACCGGAAAGAAAGGGTGCTTGTGACCACCTTGACCAAAAAGATGGCGGAGGATTTGAGCGCGTATCTGGAAGAAAAAAAGATGAAGGTCGCATATTTGCACAGCGACGTCAAAACCCTGGAGCGGATACGGATTTTGACGAACCTAAGAAAGGGCGGAGAAGTGAAAGGCGGCTTTGACGTTCTTGTGGGCGTGAATCTCCTGCGCGAAGGCCTGGACTTGCCGGAGGTCTCGCTCGTCGCAATTTTGGACGCGGACAAAGAGGGCTTCCTGCGAAGCGAGACCTCGCTTATTCAAACAATCGGCCGGGCGGCGCGCAACGTCCGTGGCCAGGTTTTGATATACGCCGACGAGATCACCGGCTCGGTGAAGAGGGCGGTCACGGAAACGGAAAGGCGGCGGAAACTGCAGCTGGAATACAACCGCAAGCACGGCATCACGCCCCAGACGATAAAGAAAGAGATCAAGGACATCTTGCCGAACGTGGAGGAGGTTCTGAAACTGGAAATGAAGCCGGTTCCGAGGTCCAAGAAAGGGATGGAAACCCTTCTCAAGGAGAAAGAGAAGCAGATGAAGGCCGCGGCGGCGGAGCTGGATTTTGAACTGGCGGCGATCTTACGGGACGAAACTGCGGTATTGAGAAAGAAACGGTAAACCCCGTACCAACGTGCTTACGGCCGTGCTACAGGCGTGGCTTTGCGCAACATCTTATGGCTTTTTGCGTTGGTACGGGGTAAATTCAAACCGGGCGAGGTCCCGCAGAGCTGGGCAGCGCTGGGGAAAGTCTGCCCTTGGGGTTTTGCTAGCGAACTCAAGCGGCGTCGGCTGACCGGCGCCGTGCCGGAAAGCCGGCGGGGGAAAGCTCTAACTCCGGCCTTGCCCATCGTTGAGGCCCGGATCATCTTGATTCGGGCCTTGTTCTTTGGGGCAAAGAGCGGTATAATCACCCGTTTATGCAAAACAAAATCATTATCAAAGGCGCCCGGGAGCACAACTTGAAAAACGTCTCTTTGGAATTGCCCCGGGACAAAATGATCGTTTTCACCGGGCTTTCCGGCTCCGGCAAGTCCAGTTTGGCGTTTGATACCATCTTCGCCGAGGGCCAGCGGCGCTATATTGAATCCCTCTCCGCCTACGCCCGGCAGTTCCTGGGCAAATTGGATAAGCCGGACGTGGACGAGATAGAAGGCCTCTCGCCGGCGATTTCCATTGATCAGAAAAGCCATTCCGGGAACCCGCGCTCCACGGTCGCAACCATAACCGAGATATACGACTACCTCCGGGTTCTTTTCGCCCGAACGGGGAAGCCGTATTGCCCGCAATGCGGCAAGGAGATCCGCAAGATGACGAGCGAGGAGATCGTGGACGCGATAATTCAACTCTACGATAAGTCCAATAAGTCCGATTGGACCAATAGGACTAATCTAGTCATCCTTGCGCCGATTGTGCGCGGCCGGAAAGGGGAGTACTATCAATTGCTTTACGACTTTTTGAACGCGGGGTTCAGAGAGGCGCGGATAGACGGCAAGTTCCACAACCTCCGAGAGCGTGTTGAACTTTCCCGCTATAAGATCCACACCATAGAACTGGTGGTGGATCGGATTCCGTACGGCACGGATTTTGGGGAAAAGGACAGCCGCCTGCGGCTCGCGGAAGCTGTGGAATCGGCCCTAAAGTACGGTCAAGACGTGGTGACGGTTATAACCGGAACAGGGGAGACATCCCTTTCCGCCAAGTTCACCTGCCCGCAGGACGGCTTTTCCTTCCCGGAAATAGAGCCGCGGCTATTTTCGTTTAACAGTCCTTACGGCGCGTGTCAGGCCTGCCATGGCTTGGGGACGGAGGATATCTGGTCCGAAAAAATTTGCCCCGCCTGCGCGGGCAAGCGCCTGCGGCCGGAGGCGCTCTCGGTGCTCATAGACGGCAAGAACATCTCCGCTGTGGTCCAGATGTCCATCGCCGAAGCGCACAAGTTCGTAAGTAAGCTGGAATCCTCTGGCAGTAAGCGATTCAAGGAGGTGGCCGAGGCGCCGCTCAAAGAGATCAAGAACCGCCTGAAGTTCATGGTGGATGTGGGATTGGAATATCTCACTTTGGAGCGCAAAGCGGGAACCTTATCCGGCGGGGAAGCCCAGCGCATACGGCTTGCCTCCCAGGTTGGCTCGCGCCTCGTGGGCACCTTGTACATCCTGGACGAGCCGACCATCGGTCTCCACCAGCGGGATAACGCAAAACTCATCCAGACCCTCCACGACCTGCGGGATCTGGGGAACACCATCATCGTGGTGGAACACGACGAAGAGACCATCCGCTCCTCGGATTATCTCGTGGACATCGGCCCGGCGGCGGGAATCCACGGCGGTAAGATCATCGCGGAGGGGCCGATACCGCAGATCCTAAAGGACACGAAGAACGGCTCGCTTACCCTGAAATACCTTCGGGGCGAGAACTTCATTGAAGTTCCGAATAAGCGGCGGGCCGTTCCGGCCATGCCTGACGGCAGGCAGGCGACCCACGACTTTTTGAAAATTCGCGGCGCCACAGAAAACAACCTCCAGAACCTGAACGTGGACATCCCTCTGCGGCGCTTTGTGGCGGTGACCGGCGTCTCCGGCTCGGGCAAGAGCACTTTGGTTTACGAGGTACTCTATAAGGCGCTGGCCAATAAATTCAATGGCGCAAATTATAAAGTCGGCGCGCACAAGGGGATCCTGGGGACGGAGTACGTAAATCGCGTGATAAACATTGACCAGTCGCCGATCGGGCGCACGCCGCGCTCCAATCCCGCAACCTACGTCGGCGCCTGGACCTACGTCCGCGACCTTTTCGCCGCGACCGAGGACGCCCGTGTCCGGGGCTACAAGCCCGGCCGGTTCAGTTTCAACGTTCCCGGCGGGCGGTGCGAGAACTGCGAAGGCCACGGCACGATCGCGATCGAGATGCACTTCCTGCCGACGGTCTACGTGGAGTGCGAGATTTGCAAAGGCAAGCGCTTTGACCGGGAGACCCTGGAGGTGGAGTATCGTCATAAAAATATCTACGACGTTCTGCGGATGACGATAGAAGAGGCGACCAAATTTTTTGAAGACATTCCTTGGCTCTACGACCGCTTGAAAATCCTGGAAGAGGTCGGCTTGGGCTACTTGGAACTGGGCCAGTCCGCAACCACGCTTTCCGGCGGCGAGGCCCAGCGGGTGAAATTGGCGGCAGAATTAGGTAAGCGCGATACTCGGAGGACACTCTACCTCCTGGACGAACCGACGACTGGCCTCCACTTCGCCGACGTTCAGAAACTTTTGGATGTCCTCCAGCGCCTGGTGGACAGGGGAAACACGGTGGTGGTCATAGAGCACAACCTGGACGTCATAAAATGCGCCGATTGGCTGATTGACCTCGGCCCGGAAGGCGGCGAAAACGGCGGCCAAATCGTCGCTCTTGGCATCCCGGAAACCGTCGCCCGCAAATCCGGCAGTGTCACCGGGCCGTATCTGCGGAAAGTCCTTGAACAGTGATATAATTAAATTATGATCAAGATTTTGGACAATGAGCTTTGGCGGGGGAGCGATAAGATCGGCTGGCTGGAGCTGAACTCCGTCTTTGATGAGAACGGGCGGAAGGTGGGGTATTTCCACGGCAATGATATATTTAACGCGGACGGGAACAAAATCGCATACATCGTGGGCAACCGCCTGCAAAGCATGGACGGGCGCGAGGTTTACGCGGACGACATAATGGAACATGTGAGCGGTTCCGCCGTGCCGGACATCACCCGCGCGGCGGTATACTTGCTGATAGGGGACTAGGTGGCGCTCCGGCGCTGGCCCCTCGGGAACCGGCGTCAGAATTGCTCCAGCGGCAATTCTGCGCCTGCCTCTCGGCTCGCGACCCGCCTCTACGGCGGGACCAAGCTCGCTTCGCCTCCAAGAGCTTCCCGAGAGACCAGCGCCGTCGCTTAAAACTATGGACATGGGAAAGATTCTTAAAAACCTTCCGGAAACGCCTGGTGTTTACTTGATGAAAAACCGGCAGGGCCGGGTGCTTTATGTTGGGAAGGCAGGGAACCTGCGGCGCAGGGTTTCCAGCTATTTTACGCGGCCGCATGACTTCAGGATTCAGAAATTGGTCTCGGAAGTCGCGAAAGTGGATTACAAGAAGACTGACACCGCGGTGGAAGCACTGATTTTGGAGGCGGAACTCATAAAAAAACTTTCTCCACCCTGGAATGTTCGGGAAAAGGACGACAAAAGCTTCTTGTATGTGGAGATAACCAAAGAGAAATTTCCGCGCGTGCTCCTGGTTCGCGGGAAGAGCAAGCCAAATGGTGTACGCTGTGGGCCGTTTACCTCGGCAAGCGGAATTAGAACTGCGTTGCAGATCATACGGAGGATTTTTCCATATTCGCATCATTCGGATGCATTCGTAGATTCGGATCGCGTCAGCCGAAGGCGTCCGTGTTTTGAGTATGAAATCGGCCTCTGTCCCGGCACGTGCGCAGGACTGGCGGACCGGAAGGAGTATTTGAAAAACATCCGGAACCTGAAACTCTTCTTTGCAGGCAAGAAAGAGAAAATTCTGCACTCGCTCCAGAAAGAAATGAAGACCGCCGCCAAGAATCTGGATTTTGAGCGGGCGGATAAGCTCAAGCGGCAAATATTTGCCTTGCAGCACATACAGGATGTGGCGCTCATCTCCGATGACGCGCTGGAGACAAGCGACAAGAGACAAGCGACAAGGGAAAGACGGATTGAAGGGTACGATATTTCAAACATCTCTGGCACTTCCGCGGTCGGGGCGATGGTGGTGTTTCGGGGCGATAGGCCGGACAAGGACGAATACCGCAAGTTTAAAATCCGCACCATAACTAGTGCGGACGACGTCGGTATGCTTGCTGAAGTCTTGCGGCGGCGGCTCAAGAATCCCTGGCCTTTGCCGGACTTGATCCTCGTGGACGGCGGCAGAGCACAAGTGAATGCGGCGAAAAGGGTTCTAGACGAGGCGGGCCTCAAAATTCCCGTTATCGGCATGGCCAAGGGGCCGGAACGCAAACGGACGGACATCGTGTATGCGAATGCCTTGGCGAACAGGCACATGCGAATAGATAAGAGAATCCTAATCCAAGTTCGGGACGAGGCGCACCGCTTCGCGATCGGGTATCATAAGAAACTAAGGGGAGCGAAACTCTTTGAATGAGTACGATTTTCTCAATCCTGGCTTCTTTAATCCTCGCAGCGGTCTTGCTTTTCGGAACGCCGGTCGTTCAGTTGTGGACCCTCCCGCCGGCAGAGGTAGCACCGGAGATTTTGGCACCGGGAGCGGTCCCGGCGGAAACGCAGCCGGAGGTTTATACGCCGCCGCCCCTGCGCCAGGAGACGGTTGAAGTAGGAGGAACATCTTTAACCCAGCCGGGCATAGTTCTTTACACAAACGAAGCGAGACAGGAAAACGGATTGCCGCCTCTCGGGCGGAATGCAAAGTTAGACGAAGTTGCGAGGTTGCGTTTAGAAAGCATGTTCGCAAAACAATACTTTGCCCATTACTCGCCGGAGGGTAGAGGAGCAACGGACGAGGCGAATTCGGTTGGCTACGAATACCTCGCGATCGGCGAAAATCTGGCCCTGGGCAATTTTGAGGGCGATGCGGGATTGGTTGACGCCTGGATGGGGAGTCCTGGCCACCGCGCGAATATCTTGAACGACGGCTACGCCGAGATCGGGGTGGCGGCGGAGAGAGGTCTTTTTGAAGGCAAATCCGTTTGGATCGCGGTTCAGATATTCGGCCTGCCGCGTTCGGTTTGCCCCGAGCCGGAATCGGGTCTAAGAGAGCGGCTGGATGCCCTCCAAAACGAGGTGTCGGCGAAGCAATCTTCAATTGAATCCTTGAAATCAGAACTTGAGAGCCAGAAACCGCGCAGCAGAGCGGAGGTTCAGGAATACAACCAGAAAGTGGATGAATATAACGCCTTGGTCCAGGAGTATAACCAGCTGGTTCAACTCACCAAGTCGCTCGTGGGGCAATACAACGGACAGGTGGAGACGTTCAACACCTGTTTGAATTCTTGGCGGTGACAGTATACTGCGGCTTCTGGCCCTCAAAATGAATCGCAGTAAGAGTCAACTTGCCGTTTTGGATTTCTGCGTTCAGGAGCTTCATTCTCTTGCCGTCGCGCGTTGTCCAAGCGCCCGGTTCGGGATTCAGTGCTCTTATTCTCCTTAGGATTGCATTCGCCTTTTCTTTGCTTCCACTCTCGGCGGCCTGCAAGTCTCGCGGTTCCACAAAGGCGTCCACGGTTGTGAACTTCCGGGTATAAGTGGCCTGGTTGTGGTCTTGGGGTTGCAGTGCGGTCTTTCCGGCTACGAATTCTGGGAGTAGCCGGGTGAGCATTTCTCCAGCCAAGTTCGTGCAATCTTCCGAAAGCTCGGAAAATCCACGATTTGCTATTTGCACTTTGCTCTGCGCCAAAACCGGCCCCTCGTCCATTTTTTCGTCTAAAAGATAGAGCGAGACGCCGGTTTCCACCTCACCGTTCAGGATTGCAGTTTGGAGCGGCGACGCGCCGCGGTATTTGGGCAAAAGGGAAAAATGTACCCCGATCGTGCCCAGGCGCGGGATGTCCAGAACCTCCTTCGGCATTATCTTTCCGTAGGCGGCAACGATGAAGAGGTCCGGCTCAAAACGTGAAATGTGAAATGTGAAACGTGAGTCCAGTTTCTCCGGTTGGAATATGTCCACGCCCCGCGCTCCACGCTCCACGATGAGCGCCTTGGTCGGCGGGGGAGTGAGCATCTGTTTGCGGCCGGCGGGCCGGTCGGGATTGCAAACAAGGGCGACCGGCGGCATTCCGGCATCTATCAGCTTCCCCAGGATGACGGCGGATATTTGAGGCGTGCCAAAATAAACGTAGCGCATAGAAGTTAAAAATGTAAATATCAGAAATAAAAATTGCAGTTAAAAACTTTAAAATTTTGCATTGTCATTTTAAACTTTGATTTTTTAACTTTTCACTTCTATCAGCGAGCCGCTTTGACACTGGAACTTGATATACTTGTTTCGTCTTATCTATGAACAAAACGCCGTCCAGGTGGTCCACTTCGTGCTGGAAGACGCGTGCCAAAAGGCCCCAGGATTTGATCTTCAATGGCTTGCCGTTCTTGTCCAGGCCTTTCAAAATCACCTGGGTTGCGCGGCTCACCTCGCCATAGGCGTCGGGCACGGAGAGGCAGCCCTCCTCCGTAGTATTTTTTTCGGAGCTTGTTTTCTCCATTTCCGGATTGAAGACCGCATAGAACTTGCGCTCGCCTTGGGCGCCTTGGACTTCAGCCATAAAAAGGCGGTAGGGCAGACCGATCTGGTTGGCGGAGAGGCCGATGCCATTCGCCTTTTTCATCGCTTTACGCATTTCCGTCAATAAATTGTTCAACTGCGATCGGGTGAAGGTTTTGCCCGCGACCGTCGCGCCTTTTTCCGAAAAAACAAATTTCTCCGTCTTATTACGAAGAAACTTCTCTTGTTTTTTGTCGGCAATCGTCCAAATCTCGAACATTATTTCGATTTCAAAAGCGTCATGAAGTAGGCGCCCTTGTTTTTTACGTTCTTGTTTTCCGCGACCTCCTTGGCTAGGCGGCGCAGTTTCTCCGGGTTCATTTCTTTTGCGAGCTTTATATACAAGGATTTATGCTTTTCGTCCCCCAGGATTTTCGCGATTTCCAGGCCGTCCAGCTGGAACTTGCGGGATACCCGCGACTCCTTGGCTCTTTGTCTAAGCTTCTTCAGGTAGCCGCTCTTCTCAATCCCGTTAGAAGTCGCGCTCATGCCTTCGGCATGAGTCCCTCTGGGACCGCTGGCGCGGCTACTTCTAACGGGATCAATCACAGAGGAATTCTAAGCCAGGCGGGGGCTGTTGTAAATCGGTCCTCTTTTGGGTAAAATAAATCTCCATGCTGCAAAATAAATACGCACGAACGCTCGTTGCCCTGGTTGCGCTCGCGGTCATCGTTGCGGCGAGCTTCTGGCAGGGCTTCAACTACGGTCAGAATTACCCCAAGAACCTGGTAATCACCGGGGTCTCCAACATTGAGGACCAGACCGGCGGCCAGGCGGATTTCAACGTTTTTTGGCAGGCGTGGAAGTCAATTGAGGACAACTACCTGAAGAACGGCGACGTCAATAACCAAGAGAGGGTCTATGGCGCCGTTCAGGGCTTGGTAAAGTCCCTGGGCGACCCGTACTCCGAATTTTTCCCGCCAGCGGACAGCCAGAAATTCCAGGAGGATGTCTCCGGCAGTTTCGGCGGCATCGGCGCGGAGCTGGGTATACGCAACGACCAGCTTACTGTGGTCGCGCCGCTCAAAGATACGCCTGCGAGCCGGGCTGGGATCCTGGCCGGGGACAAGATATTGCGGGTGAACGCCTCTTCCACCGACGGTATCTCCGTGGATCAAGCAGTCAAGTGGATACGGGGCGAGGTGGGCACGGAGGTGAAATTGCTCCTTCTGCGCGAGGATTGGGATGAGCCCAAGGAATTCAGTATCATCCGGGATAGGATCTCTATCCCGACTCTGGATTTTACAATGAAAGACGGCGATATTGCCTACGTCCAGCTTTACAGTTTTAACGCCAACGCGCCGTATCTTTTCGCCGGCGCGGCGCTCACCGCTTTGGATCAGAAAAGCAAGGGGATGGTCCTGGATCTGCGGAACGACCCTGGTGGCTACCTGGAAGTGGCGGTGAATCTGGCCGGATGGTTTTTGAACCCCGGGACCCTCGTTGTAAGCGAAGAGAGCCGCACCGGGACGGGGGAAGAGATGTACGCCCGCGGCGCAGGCGCCTTGAAAGACATGCCGCTTGTAATTCTCATCAATAAGGGGTCGGCTTCGGCGTCGGAGATCTTGGCCGGCGCGCTGCGGGTTCAGAAAGGCGCGAAGCTCGTCGGCGAGAAAAGTTTCGGCAAGGGGACGGTCCAAAGGATACTGGAGCTTAAGGACGGTTCTTCTTTGAAGATCACCGTGGCTCACTGGGTCTTGCCGAACGGCGAGATTCTAGAAGAAAAGGGGCTCACGCCGGATATTGAGGTCAAGATGACCGAAGAAGATATTAAGGAGAAAAGAGATCCGCAATTGGATAAGGCGCTGGAACTAGTTAAACAATTAGCGAACAAATAACTTATAACTAATGACAGTTATAAGTCATAAGTCATAGGTATGAGAGTTATTCTATTGAAGGACGTGAAAGATTTGGGAAAGAAGCACGACGTCAAGGACGTCTCCGACGGCTACGCGCGGCACTATCTCGTGCCGCGCGGTTTGGTGAAGCCCGCGACTCCGGCGGAATTGAAGAAGCTGGAGGAAACGAAGGCCCAGGCGGAGAAAGAGGATACGGAGACGAAAAAGCGCCTGGAGGAGCTCGCCCGGCGCATGAGCGACCGCTATATAGAATTCCACCTCAAAACCGACGACACCGGCGCCGTTTTCGGCTCGGTGACCAAGGAAATGATCCTAAAAGCCCTGCGGGAACACGATCTCGTGACCACGGACAGGGTGGACGTGGAATTGGGTCATCCGATAAAAGAGATCGGCGACCACCTGGTGACGGTGGACTTCAAAAAGGGGGTCCAGGCGAAGCTGAAAGTTATCGTGCGCCCCGAAACTTAACTCACGGCCACAACCGTAGCCTTGCGCGCGGAGCCGTCGAAGCGGCGGTGGTTTTTGGTGGAAAAGGCGACTTTTCCATCTTTGAGCGCGAAAAGAGTGTCGTCCTGCGCGCGGCCGACATTCAAGCCCGGAATGTATTTGGTCCCGCGCTGGCGGACTATGATCTGCCCGGTGAACACGGCCTGGCCGTCGTGGATCTTCACCCCCAGGCGCTTGGCTCGGGAATCGCGTCCTAATTTAGTTGAACCGCCGGATTTAGTATGCGCCATTTTTTCTTAGCGAGCGAAGCGAGCTTAGAAAAAATGAGCGTCCCGCCAACGGCGGGGAGCCATTTCTGCTTCGCTAACGCAACACAAATATTATGCTAAAATATGGCATATGTCAAACAAACTGATCTTCGACATCGAAACCGTCGGGGTGGATTTTGAATCCCTAGACAAAGCGACCCAGGAGAATCTAACGCGCTGGATCCGCAAGGAATCGGCAGGGGAGGAAGAATACGAAGTTGCCCTAGAAGAGCTGAAAAGCGGCCTGGGATTTTCGCCCTTGACCGGCGAGGTGATCGTGATCGGGGTTTTAGATCATTACCGGAATGAAGGCGTTGTTTACTTCCAGGCGCCGGGCGAGAAACACAAGGAGTGGAGCGAGGAGGGGATAACCTTCAAGCAAATGGACGAGGAGGGAATGCTCCGGAAATTCTGGGAGGGCGCGCAGAAGTATGATTACTTCATAACATTCAACGGCAGGGGATTTGACGTGCCGTTCCTTATGGTCCGCTCCGCGGTACATAACATCCGGCCGACCAAGGACCTAATGCGCGGGCGCTATATCTATCAGCACAGCCCGGACGCGATCCATATTGACCTCCAGGATCAGCTGTCTTTCTACGGCGCCCTGCGGCGAAAGGGGAGTTTGCACCTCTGGAGCCGGGTCTTCGGGATAGAGAGCCCCAAGGCGTCGGGAATCACCGGCGACGACGTGAGCAAACTTTTCAAAGAGAAGAAATTCGTTGATATCGCCAAGTATAATGTCGGCGACCTCAAAGCCACCAAGGCGCTTTACGAAAGGTGGGAAAAGTACTTGAGTTTCTAATCGCGACACGAAGAAAAGCGAATTATAGATAACCGATGCGCTTCAGCCAATCTTCATTTTCCCATTCCCATAGTTTCTTAGCGCCCAGGAAGGCCTCAAAGTCCGACTGCCAGTAGGGGAATTCTTTAAGTTCAATTTCGCCCTGGGGTTCCGACCAGTCGTGCTCTCCGTCCGGGCAAAAATTCCTGGAGCCGTTGCGCCGGATCTTTTCCCGGCCGCCTTTCACCCTGCGCTTCGCGCCGCAGCGGCGGCAGATTTGGCTCTGGTCAATCCGCAGTATCCAGCGGGTCTGCAAGTTCTGAAAAGCGTCTTTAAGCGCATCCATATAAGCCGAGGTCTGGAGATTGTAGTCCCGATAGACCGCTTGGGAGGTTTTAATATCCAGGACTCCGAACTTGCCGCCGATAAGCGCAAGCGCGTCCACCGTGCCGGCGTAGCGGTGGAAATAATTCACCGCCCGCCGCTCCACGAGTTCCGGCGTTACCTGTATGTTTTTCTCTTCCAGGAAATCCAAAAAGGCGTTTACCGCCGGCGCAACGGAGGAGGGGATAGCCGGTTTCTGGCCTAGAAGCAGCGCCTCCACCGTCTCGTGGATCAAGGTGCCCTCTTTGGCGGATTGCTCCGTCGCCGCCTGTGCCGCCCGGAAGTTCTCCGCCTCGCCGTAGTAGCGATACAAGGCCGGCTTGGATTTGATGGAGATGATCTTGGTTACCCTGGGGTACCAGACACCGTCAATCACGTAGCCGCACTTTTCTTTGAAGTCCTCTTCGTTGAAATAGTCAAACACGGCACAATTATACTCCCGAAATGGGAGTTGAAAATAGAGTTCGGGCGCCGACAGCTGGGATTGCCGGCGCCCACGTGATGGGAGGGTCAGGCCTGGACGGCCTGCTGGATCAGCCCGTTGTGGACCACGCGCAGGTTGATGCGGGAATCATCCACCCACTTCTTCTCGTCTCCCGAGAGCTGGTGCTTGTCCCGGAGAGACCTCGCCTTCACGAGGAGTTCCGCGCAGCCGACGTTGAATCGGTCTGCCAGGCCCTCCAGGTGACGGCGATTGGTGGTGAGGAATGGAACCAGGCTGACGAGGTAATAGTGGTCACCGTAGTTAGTGATCATCCTCATGTCCCAATTCCCCGACGGAACGTTCTGGGCCGATCCTGTGGCGGGATGCAACATCATCCACCTCCGAACGACGAACGGTTGTGGATATTTGGTGCGGCATAGACGACCGCACCGGTGAGTAGCTGACTTAATTGTGGATTAAATCAAACGATTAGTAAAGTCAACGATATCCCCAGCGCCCATCATTATTATGACAGTAGGTGGTAGGTGGTAGGTGGTAGGTGGTAGAAGGACTGATAGGGCTTTTTCGATATTTTTGGGGTCAGCAAGATGGAATATCAGCTTTTGGGGCTGTCTCTTTTGAATGGCTTTAACCAGGCCCTCCGATGTCGCTTGTAGCTTGTAGCTTGTCGCTTGTCGCTCCCGGCCGGCGACCCGGTAGACGGGTAAAATAAGCGCGACATCTGCCGCGTCAAAAGCGGCTTGAAAGTCCTTGAAAAGCGCTTTAAGCCGCTCTGCTTGGTGGGGCTGGAAGACGCAAATGATTTTACTTGTCGGATATTTATCTTTGAACGCTTGGAGGGTTGCTCTTATTTCCGTCGGATGATGAGCGTAGTCATCGTACACGGGAATGCGTAACGTGGAACGTGGAACGTGGAACGTACCGCGGAATTCCATCCGGCGCCAGGAGCCGCGATATTCCTTGAACACCTCGAAAATCTTTTTCTCCGGAATGCCGAGTAAGCGCGCCGCCTTGTAAACTGCAAGCGCATTGGAGACATTATGTTCCCCAGGAATGAAAAGAGATTTTCGTATCTTCTTTGCTTCCGGGTTCCGGAGAGAATACCAAATTACTTTTGCCGGGATTTTAGGGATTTTGAGCGAGCGCAGATTTTCGTCGTCGCGGTTTAATATCAATGCGCCGCCTGGTTTTATGTTTTTTATAAAATCCGAAAACGCCCGCTTCACTCCATTCAGATTCCGATAGAAGTCCAGATGCTCCCGGTCAATGTTGGTTATGATCGCGAGAGCAGGGGAGTAATGGAGAAATGCGCCGCCGTATTCATCGGCCTCTGCCACCAGGTACTCACTTTTGCCCGCGCGAAATCCTTTGCCGCCGAATTCTTTCAGTTTAGTTCCGACTATTGCGGTCGGGTCCAAGCCGCCGTTCTTCAAAACCAAAGCCAGTAGGGAAGAGGTTGTGCTTTTACCATGCGCGCCGGCGACTGCCAGGGTTTTGTAGCTTCCCGTGAGGCGGCCGAGCATCTCCGGATAGGAGATAGCGGGTACGCCGCGGCGCCTGGCTTCTTTGAGCTCGGGGTTGGTTTTGCTTATCGCCTGGCTATAGACAACCAAATCACAACCCCTTGGCAGATTGGCCTTTTTATGGCCTATTTTGACCTTAATACGGGCTTTTTGGAGGTCCCGGGTAATCTGACTGGCGGTTAAATCTGACCCGGAAACGGCCCATTTGTCAGCTTTGAACCAATAGGCCAGATTGCTCATTCCAATGCCGCCTATGCCCACTAAATGAGCTTTTAGGTTATAGGTTTCAGGTTTTAGAGACATTCCAAAATTCTAACATCTAAAAGCTGATCAAAAACAGGCCCCTCACTTGGCCTGTTTTTGTGTTTTGCTGCGAGAAACCGCGAACCTACATTCCGCCTACGCCGCCGCCAGCGCACGTTCTGCAGTCCTTCTTGTGGGTCGCGACGAGCCAGATGGCGGAAAGGCCGATCAGGATATAAGATAATCCTAGAAATTAGCGCATCCGTCCCGCCGAAGAGTGCTCCGATTTCCCAGTTGAACAGGGCGAGAACCAGCCAGTTAAGGCCCCCGATTACAAGAAGGATAAAAGCAATTAGGTGTAAACCTTTCATTTGGTTCAAGAATTGGGGTTGTTCGACCTTTGGAGATGTAAAAAATAAGGAAAATCCTTACTTGGTAATTATATCAAAAAGGAGGCTTTATCCAGGAAAGATATACACAGGGGGTACATCGGGGGAATGTAGGTTTTTCGGGATATAATACCTGTCGCCCATTGTAGATTTCACGTCACTTTATAAACTTATAAGCTTGCCAACCGGCTGGTCTATCCACTTC
>CAYPDQ010000008.1:0-35893 GCA_964409535.1 uncultured Candidatus Saccharibacteria bacterium
ACGCTGCCGGAGAGCTATCGGAAAAGTGTCTTAAGAATGGGGGTCTTGACATTCATGTTAAAATTATACCAATGCAAAATCGCGTTCTTTGGGGACTGCTTTTGGTTCTAATTATAGCGACCTTCTTTCGTATCTACCAATTGACAGAAACCCCACCCGGCCTATATCCCGACGAGGCGATGAACGGCAATAACGCCTTGGAGGCGCTCCGCGCCGGGGACTATAAAGTTTACTACCCGGAGAACAACGGCCGAGAGGGACTACTCATAAACATTCAGGCACAATTTCTGCGTTCCCTTCTGCCCTTAAATGATAACCAGCCGGAGCCGTGGATGTTGCGTCTGCCGAGCGCGATATTCGGAATACTCACAGTGCTTGGTCTGTTCTTCCTGGGTAGAGAGTTATTCGGCTACGAAATACGAAATGGATACGAATATACAAAACCGGGTCTTCGGGTTGGGCTTTTCGCGTCGTTTCTTCTCGCCACGAGCTTCTGGCATATCAACTTCTCCCGAATTGGCTTTCGCGCAATACTTGCGCCGATGTTTTTGGTTTGGGCAATGTTCCTCCTGCTAAAAGCACTAAACCGTCATTGCGAGGGAGCAAAGCGACCGAAGCAATCTCAAGAGATTGCCGCGGCGCCTACGGCGCCTCGCAATGACAGTCCTGCATTCGCGTCTTGGATTTTACCGCTCGTCGGCGGCGTTCTTTTCGGCCTCGGCTTTCACACCTACATCGCCTACCGCGTTATGGCCCTTCTACCCATCGTCATCTGGTACTTCTTCCGGAAAGAGCCCGGGTTCTGGCGGGTAATGCTCGTTTTTCTTGCTGGCGCATTCATTGCCGGCTTACCTATCGGCCTCTACTACCTCCAAAATCCCGCGGATTTCTTCGGCCGCACGGCGCAAATTTCCATCTTCAGCGAAGAGAATCCGGTACTGCAACTCGGAATAAACATCGTGAAAACCATTGGTATGTTCTTCTGGACCGGGGACTACAACTGGCGGCACAACATTTCTGGCCAGCCGGAACTTTTCTTCCCGGTTGCAATCCTATTCCTAATCGGGATTATCATTCAATTTAAGGTCATCGCAAGACCTTATTTTGGTCTTGCGATGACCGAAAAATTTGCGCCTTGGCTCATCTTCGCCTGGCTCGGTCTCGCATTTCTTCCAGTAGTTATATCTTCGGAGGGCCTCCCCCACGCCCTGCGTTCCATACTCATGCTCCCGCCAGTGATGCTCCTCGCCGCCGCGGGCGGAGTTTACATTTATGAGAAACTTGCCGTCGCGGGGAAAATTCGCTTTGCCGTTTGGAGTACGGGGATTCTTGCGGTCATCCTGGTCGCCCAGGCGTACGTTTCTTACTTTATCGTCTGGGCGAATAACCCGAATACCGCTGGCGCTTTCAGCGCGGACTACGTCGCCATCGGCCGGGAGTTGAACGCCCTGCCGCTGGAGATTCCCAAGTATGTAGTGGTGCAGGGGAGCGGCGTGGATGTCCGCGGTATTCCCATGCCCACACAAACCACGATGTTCATAACCGACACCTTTTCGCCGGAAAACCAGTGGGCCAAAAACATCCGCTATGTCTTGCCGGAAGAGGAAAAGAATATCCCGGCCGGAGCAGTAGTAAAATACATAAAGTAAAACCATGAAAGACATTCTAATTATGTTCGGCGGGATGTCCGCGGAGCACGAGGTTTCAGTAATAACCGGTCTTCAGGTTCTGGAAAACATAGACCGCAAAGAATACCGGCCGCGCGCGGTCTACCAGACCCAAGTCGGCGAGTTCCTGCTTCTACCGGAAATAAAAACCCGGAAGGATTTCAAGCCGGAAAAAAGCGCTGTCGTCTCTTTCGGAAAGGACGCCAAAGGGCCATTCATCCAACAAAGCGGCCTGCTTGGAGGCCGGATTTATCCTTACGCGGCTTTTCTCGCGTTCCACGGCGGGTCGGGAGAAGACGGCCGCGTTCAGGGCCTTTTGGAATCAATAACCCTTCCCCACACTTCCCCTTCGGTTGAGGCGTCGGCGACAACTATGAACAAGTCGCTGACCAAAGAGGTTATCCGCCAAAACGGTATTCCCGTATTGGAATGGGTAAGCTTAAAAAGCTGTGAAATCAAAGAGGGCCCGGAAAAATCGGCTGAACTTGTCCTTAAGAAATTTAGCCTGCCGTTGATAATAAAACCGGCTCATCTGGGTTCAAGCATAGGGGTAAACGTAGCCAGGGACAAAGTGGAGCTGCAAAAGTTCCTGCTCGCGGCCTCCATGATGGACAAAGAGATAGTGGTGGAAAAGTACCTTGGCAGCTTCAAGGAATATAACTGCGCGGTGAGAAAGATAAACGGTGCGGTGGAAACAAGCGAAATAGAAAAACCGCTAAGCAAGGATGAGATTTTGAGTTTCGCAGACAAGTATCAGCGCGGCGGCAAAAAAACCGGCGGCATGGCCTCCCTCGCTCGGGAAATACCTGCCAGGATTCCCGAAGGGTTGAGGAAACGCCTTATGAAAACGGCCAAGAAAGCTTTTCTCGCCACGCGGTGCGAAAGCATGGTCCGGATTGATTTCATGGTGGCGGGTAAAGACGAAATCTACGTCACCGAAATCAACCCCATCCCCGGTTCTCTCGCGTTTTACCTCTGGGAAGCATCGGGCATATCCTTCAGAGAACAGATAACCCAACTCATAGAACAATCGGTGAAGGACATGCACGACGCTCTAAGTAAAAAGCTGGAGTATAAAACGGATATCGTTCAGAAGTTCGTATCCGGTCAGTAGTACAGATCCGTCAGCTCCGGTTGAATCAAGACCAAAACTTCCTCCGGCCGGAATCGCTTCTTCAACAAATTCCAGGCCTGCTCCATATCTTCCACCATCAAAACCTCTCCTCCGCTAAAATTACCAACCAACTCTTTTCTGAAGCAGGAATTCAGAACTACCAACCTCCCGACTTTACCGCTTAAAAATTTGGCGTACTCGGCGTTCGCCGACATTCCAGACTCCGGAATGCCGGCTGTGATCACCGTGAGTTCAAGGCCCGCTTTTGAAGCCAGGTTCTTTGCGGATTCCACCCCGTATTTGGCGGTCTCCAAACTGATATTGTAAGAATCGTCAATAACTTTATAGCCCTCCCTTTCGGCAAGCGCGTGCCGGCGCGGAGGAGGAATCAATTCCTTGACATTGCTCAAAATAAAGCCCTTCGGGATTCCCAATATCTCCGCAACTTTTACGGCCAACGCCAAGGCACGCTCATTCAATCCCTCGCGCCGTAATGCTTTTTCCGGAGCATCTGGAACGACCTCCACCCTCCTTCTCTGGAGAAGATCTTTCACGCCGAGAGAGCGAACGACATCCATCGTTGACTGATTCACTATGCACAGCGCTCCCTTCTTTGAGAATCGCGCAATCTCCAAAAGAGCGGCGGCAGTATTTTTAATATCCCCGAACCTGGAGATGTGCTGGTCGCTGATGCTTGTCACGACAAAAACGTCCGCCGGAAGAATCTTGGACGACTGCGCTATCTCCCCCGCCCCATAGGCGTCCATCTCCACCAGGACGACTTGAGCGGTTTTATCAAGATTTTTAAGCAGCCACTGGGCAATGCCGACGGGTGTATTTATGTTCCTCTCCACCATCTGCGCCTTATAGTTGTAGTGGATAAGTTGGTAAATAAAGTTCTTGGTGGTCGTTTTACCGAAACTGCCGACGACGGCCACCACTTTCACATTTGGATTCACCCGCTTCACAAACTCCCCGGCTTTACGCCGAACGCCAAGTTTCGCAACCGCCGCCGGAACCGCAACGATCAAGTTGGCCAGACCAACCCAAAGAGGCACAAGGATACAAGCCAGAGGGATCAAGATTATACGGGACAAGGGCAGGGCAAGTGCCGCCGCAAAAAGGAGGACCGAAACCGCGAACGTCGCTTTTATCCGCAGCGTCCAGTCCAACTTGCCGCGCTTCTGGAAATTTCTCCGGAAGAAAAACCGCGGAGTGCGCTTGAAGTAGTTCCCCGGATAATACTCCTCCAGCTGAAGAAGATAGAGGAAATCAGCAAAAGGCAGGATGCTATTTAATACTCTCAACAAACTTTTTGACTTTGCCATAGAACAGATTGGGATTTTCCAAGTGTGCATTGTGTCCCAGACCGGGCAACACTTCCAGAGAGGAGGAACCGATGCCTTTATGGATCTCTCGCGCGACAAAAAGGGGCACTTCCGCATCAAGCTCACCCCAGACGATAAGAGTGGGCACTTTTATGTTTTCCAAGGAATCCGTTTGGTCAAAACGCACTGCTTTAATGAAAATTTCCTCGTAGCCGGATTTCTTGGCTTTCTCCCACTCCGGGTTTCTGCTGAAGGCGCGTTTCGCGGCCCCCGGCAAAAACCGGAGCGCCTTGGCCAATAAATTCCTGAACCTCACGCCCGCGCTCGACCGATACAAACACGGCGCAGCATAAAGGATAAGGCCTTTTAGCCCAGCCGTCCCGCGAGAAGCAAGATGGCAGGCAATTCTGCCACCGAACGAGTGCCCCAAAAGGATAACGTCCCTCGATCCCAGGTTCTGGAGTTTTTTCTCCACCCACTCCGCGTACTCCGGAACTCCCCAACTGCGGCTCACGAGCGGCTCGCTCCCAAAACCGGGCAAATCCAGCACGAGGAAACCGGTTCCGAAGCGGGATTGGATTTCGCGCCACTCCTCCGAAGATTGGTTCCACCCCGGCAGGACCACTATCATTCTCCGTATTTAACCAAAACGCCGCCCGCAAAGCCAGTAGCGCCAGAGACAACAAAAAACATTCTAACATTCTGCAGAATGTTAGAATGTCGTCGGAACGATTATATTTTAGTGATCTCCACTTCTGTGAACGGCTGGCGGTGGCCCTTCTTTTTGCGGAAACGGGTCTTGGAGTGGTATTTGAAAATTATCTTCTTTTTGTCCCGGGCCTGGCGCAAAATCCTGGCTTCCACTTTGGCGCCTTGGACGAACGGAGTCCCGATCTCAACACTCTCCCCGTCCGCGGAAAGCAGGACTTTGTCGAAAGAAAAGCTCTCGCCGTCCTTGGCGCTCAACTTTTCAACTTTTAACTTGTCTCCGGCGGCAACCCTGTACTGCTTCCCGCCGGTCTCGATTACTGCAAATTTAGCCATATATCAATTGACGCTTATGATAGCCGTAAAGCCGATGAAAATCAAGACGGCAAAAGCTAAGGTCGCGGCGGCGAGGAGCTTACCCAAAAACCAACCCCGGTCTTCCAGGGCAAGGGCGAGGATGAAGTTCACCGCGACCACGACCAGAGCCAAAGTCCCGAAACCGGCCAGATCCCCGGCTCCACCGACCAGGTTTATCCCGGAACGATTATTAAAGTGAAGAATTAGCGTCTGCTCCGCGTTTCGGAGAGCAAGCCAAGCCCAAAGCCACCCCCCCGCGGCCAGGGCCAAGCTTATCCCAAAAGCGCCCGCGACCAGCCGGTGTCTTTTAATTATCTCTATCACGTTCCTCATGTCTTCTTGCCATTCCGCAGCATATCCGCCGCCCTGTCCGGATCCACCACGTTGATCTCCACACCCGTCCCAAGCTCAAAACCGGCCTCCACGTCCATCTTGGGCAAAATTTCCATGTGCCAGTGATAGTGCCTGTAGTCCTTCTGGCGTTTGAGCGGCGCGGTGTGGACGAAAAAGTTAAGGTCCGGATCGTGGAGGCACTTCTCGATCTTCAAAAGAGTCTTCTGGAGCAGGGCCACTATTGCTTTGAGCTCCGCTCCAGGCATCTTCTCGAAGTACGGGCGGTGAAAACGCGGATATATGCGCACCTCGAACGGCTCCCGGGAAACAAAAGGCGCCACCGCGACCGCATACTTGTTCTTCATGATCACCCGCTTACCGGATCGAAGTTCGTATTTGATCATCTCGCAATGGACGCAACGGCGATTCTTCCGGAAATAATTATGGGAGCCGTCCAGAGAGTGCTTCACGTCCGGCGGTATGATCGGCAGGGAAAGCACCTGAAAGTGAGGATGATAAAGAGACGCCCCGGCGCTCTCGCCCCAGTTCATGAAAGTCAGAGCATAGACCAGGCACTTGTCCACGGCGAGCATCCGATAGCGCTTTTGAAGCGCCTGGAATGCGATGAGCCCGTCTTCCAAATCGAGGTGCGCGATGTTTTTCTCGTGGCTCCGGGAAATGAGAACGTCGTGGTGGCCGATCCCTTCCGACAGCTCGTACGGACCGCGGCGGAGCAGCGTCGCGCACGTATGATTGTGGGTCAGGGCCGGATATTTGTTGGGGATTATCACCACCCGCCAGTCCTTGCCACTCCTATCCAGTTGAACGACTATCGGCGGCCAGTTGCCGGACTTTTGCAGATCCTCAAAGGGACACTTGCTCTTGGGGGTGGGCACGCGCTTCTTGCGCTTAGGCAAAAAGTCGCGCGGCCGCTTGACCCGCTCCGGCGCAACGATTATCCAGTCCCCGGAAACCGGGTCTTCACGGAATTCGGACATCAATACAATTGTAGCATGCCCCCTATGCCCGGAGGAACTTTCGGAAAAACGCGCGGATCTTCTTGACGTCGTGTCGGAGCGGCGCGCGCAGCACGCTGTCGTTGGCCTGTTGCTTACGGACGGCCGGAGATACGAGATCGACCGTAAAGCGATTCACGCCCTGCCGCCCGAGATACTTCATGTCTTCGGACGAAACTTTGAGAACGTCGAATCTGTCGGACACCGCCCGCAGGATTTTGGCCGGCACCCCTCCATTCAAAACCAAAACATGGAAGGGCTTTCTACCCAAGCGGCGCTCGAACCAAGCAAGATAGTCGCGCAAAGAGTAATAACTGTCCTGGCCTTTGTGCGCTAGGAGGTTCACGAACCATATTTTCCGGGCCCGACTCTTCTTCCATGCCTCCGGAAAGCCGTCTACGTAGAGGTGGGGCAATAAACTGGTGAAAAAATTGCCGGGGGCGAAAACGAGATGGTCCGCAGCCAGGATTGCTTTCCTGGCGTCGGGGTTCAACTTGGCGTTCCTGCTCAAAGCAAGTGCTCTTATCGGCGCACGCAGAAAGTTATAGTAATTGGCTATCTGGTCCTGGTCCTCCAGCCAGTTGCCGTTCGCAAGATGCGCCCGCAGCTTGGCGAAAGAATAAGACACGGGAATGATGCGGTTTTTCATATTCAAAATCTTGTGAAGTCGTATTACATCCTGGCGTTGGGTCGGAAACTGGTTGAGGAACGACTTCAAAACGAGATTTCCGACGTTCAGGCCGTATAGATTGCCCCGGCCGAAACGGTAGTTCATGGCGCCGAGCAATTCGCCGTCGACTTCCGTGCTCGCCAGGAAACACTGCCGGATGTCGCCCAGGGCGATGCCGCCGTAGTCCCGGCGGACGGCGCCGGTGGAGCCGCCGTCGTCAAAGACGCTAACTATAGTGGAAAGTTCGACCGGTAATTCTTTGAGTGCCCTAGTAAAGGTGGAAGAACCCACTCCCCCGCCGATCAAGACCACTTTTTTAAGAGACATGGTGCGCCCTGTAGGGATCGGACCTACGACCTTTCGGATGTGAACCGAACGCTCTGCCACTGAGCTAAGGGCGCGCACAGTCAATATAAAAGAAAAAAGCCCGTTTTTCAACGGGCCTCTTTCTTTCATCGCAACTCTATTGCAACTCCGCAGTGCCGCCAGCAGCTTCCAACTTTTTCTTCAATTCTTCCGCCTCTTCCTTCTTCAATCCTTCTTTCACCATCTTGGGAGCACCGTCAGCGATATCCTTGGCTTCTTTGAGACCCAGACCAGTCGCCTCCCGGACGACCTTGATGACGTTTATCTTCTGCTCGCCTGCGGATTTGAGGAAGACATTCCAACTGGTCTTCTCCTCCGCCGCAGCGGCGCCCGCGCCGTTTGCCGCAACCGCAACCGGGGCGACGGCGGAGATGCCGAACTTCTCCTCCAGGGCCTTGACCAGCTCCGCCAATTCCAGGGCGGTGAGTTTCTCTATTTCAGAGATGATTTTCTCGAATTTTTCGCTCATGTTTTCGCTTTATTGTTTCGACTTTTGATCCAACACGTACAGGAAGGAACGGATGGGCGCGGCAAGCATACCCAAGAGCTGCGCCAAAAGCACCTCCCGCGGCGGCAGCTGTCCGATGAATACGGCCTGTTCCGCCAGAATGAACTCTTTCTTACCCAGGTCGTAGCCGCCCACCATTTTGGCGCCGGCCGCTTCCACTTTCTTGTCTTTCTCCAAACCTGCGAAAAAGCGGTAAACCGAACCAGCCGCTTCTTCCAAATTGGAAGCGAAAACGGTGCCCATCGGGGCTTTCACATCGCCAACCGGCAATTCTAAGTTCTTCTCCTTAAAGAGAAGCCCCAAAAGCCGCTTTTTGATGACGAGCATCGGACTCCCGGCTTTTTTCAACTCCTGGCGCAACCTCCGCAAATCCGCGGTCTTGACTTTGCCGAAATCGACGAGAAGCACCGCTTGGCTTTTCTCCAAAAGCTCCCGACCCTTATCTAATTCTTCCTGTTTCTGAGATTTGGTCTTCATGCGATTTTGATCCTTTCGACCTTTGCCGATTTTGCTAACCGCAAGGTTTCGCAAAATCGAGCACCCCGCCGTAGGCGTGGGTAGCCCGTCCCAAAACGACAAATCGCCCATCCCGGGCGATAAAAGCAAGCGTAAAGCTCACTTCCTCGGAGGGTCTTACATCGGCTCGCCGTAGCTTTACGCGTAGGCGGCTCTTGCCCTCTGTCTTCGGAACGTATGCCCAGATTACCTCGGTCAGACGACATTGTCAATTCCTTGCTATAATTCGGGAATGATAAAGGCGGTTCTCCTGGACGCAGACGGAGTGGTCATCGCCCCTCACCCACGCTTCAGCGACCGGTTAGAGAAAGAGTTCGGAGTACCCCGGGAAAAGATCGCAGCCTTTTTCGGCGGCCCATTCCAAGAATGCAAAGTCGGCAGGGCGAATCTCAAAGAAGAGTTGGCCAAAATCCTGCCGGAGTGGGGTTTGAACACTATGCCGGACGAACTTATGCGAATCTGGTTTGCGGGAGAGAACGCCCTGAACGAGGACGTTTTGAGCGTCATAGACGAGCTGCATACCAAGAACATAAAATGCTATCTCGCTTCCGATAACGAGAAGTATCGCGCGGAGTACATAATGAGGAAGACGGGGCTGAATGGAAAACTGGATGGGGCGTTCTTTTCTTGTAACCTTGGTGCAACCAAGTCCGATCCGGAATTTTATCGGAAAGTATTGGAAGAGTTGGAAATATCGCCCGGCGAACTGATGTTCTGGGACGATGACCAGAAAAACGTGGATGCCGGGAAAACGGCAGACATAGACGCGCGGTTCTACGAGAGCGCGGATGCGCTTTTGGAAGTGGTTAGGTTTTTAACCGGATGAAATAAACTTGGCCTGGTGCGACGCATCACACCAGGCCGTTCAAGCACACACCCCTCTGCCTCTGCCCGCCTAATCGTTCACGCAGCACGGGAGTCGTCCGCGGCCGCCACGGCTGGCCTTGCCGCCCAGCCGTCCCGCCTCGCGTGCCTCCTCTCGCGTCCACTCATGGGCGGTACCCTTCCGGTGAGCGGCTTTGCCGCCCTTGCTTGCGATCTCCCGCTGCTTCTCCGGGGGCATGGAAGCGAACCCCCTGTTCTCTTTCGACATCGCATCCTCCAACGGAATTCGGAAAGCCAAAAGCAGCTTCCCGAAACTACGCTAAATTAAGACGAAATTCAAATAAAAGTCAATGGTGGCGGGAGCTGAGGGAATCGGACCCCCGATTGGCGTTTTGGAGACGCCCGTTATACCACTTAACTAAGCTCCCTATTTCCCCCCTATTTTAACCTCTTTATGCGAAGTATGCTTGCGGCACCAAGCGCAGAACTTTTTGAGCTCGATCTTGCGCTCCACCTTTTTCTTGTTCTTTTTGGTGTAGTAATTCCGGCGTTTGCAGACGTCGCAGCGCAGACCGATCAGATTTTCCGAACGCTTAACCTTGGCCATACGGGGTAGAAATATACATAATTTGCAGTTGTTTGTAAATCCCCGCACCTATACATAGGTGAGGGGACAAATCTTGAGCCGACGGCCGGACTTGAACCGGCGACCTACTCCTTACCATGGAGTTGCTCTACCACTGAGCTACGTCGGCAGCCCCCTAAAACTACATTCCTTCAAGACATTTTTCAAGCTTGCCCTATCACCTGTATCCAATTGGTCTTCCCCGACGCCACCACATTCTCATACAAAATCTTCATCCCCGCATCTTGGAAATACCTTTTCAGCTCATCCAGAGCGAAATAGCTGAAAAATCTGGAGTACTCATAGCCGTAATCGCTCTCGGTTACTACTTCTTCTTCCTTGCCTCCGGGCCGGATTTCTTTTACGGCAACGTACAAGTATCCGCTTGGCCGCAACTTGTCTTTCAGTTCCTTCAAAACCTTAGGAACATCTCTCTTGGATATATGGAGCAAAACTGCTTGGGCAAGGATGCCGTCGAAAGATTGCTGTAATCCGCTCAAATCGTTGACGTCCATGGCTAAAAATCGGCCGGCGGGAACTTTCTTCTGGGCAAGCTCAACCATGTTTTCCGCAAAATCCATGCCGGTCACCTGCAAGCCTTTGCCGATCAGATATTTTGACTTAGTTCCGGCGCCGCAACCGACGTCCAAAACCGAGGCGCCAGGTTTCAAATACGAAATGAACCGGTCGGTTCCTTCTATCCACCACGTGTCCCGGGCGTGGTCTTCGTCCCAGCTTTCTGCGATCTTGTTATAAGTTGCCTTGAGGTCGTCCATAGATTTGAGTATCTTTACAACTCTGCTCGAACTCACTTTATCAAAAATTCCTGACTTGCGGAAGCCCGCCGCCGCTCGCTAACGCTCGCCACACCAAAGAAAAGTTTTGTCTGCTTTTCTGATTTGCGCGCGACCAATTTTTTCTTCTAAAAGGAAAACAAAACTTTTCTTTGGTGTTCTGCTCTGAACGAGCAGGCGGCGGGGCTACTCAATTTTGCTCGGACGGCTCGGCATTCCTCCCCCCAACCCCCTCCTGCCGAGCCGTCCTCGTCTTTGGTTTTCAAAAAGAAAAGGCGGCGAACAAACGCTTGGGTTTGTCGCCGCCTTAGGTTGTGAGGTTGGCTCGCATGGTGGTCAGCTCCTTAGATCATGCTGATCAAACGCTTTGCTTGCCGCTCGGCGTTTGCCGCATATTCTTCAAAACTTTCCTGCCGCGAGAGCTTACCCTCAGAAAGAACGTAGGTGTCGGTTGGATGGAACTTCTCCAGGAAGCGCCGGTCGTGCGAGACAAGCACGATGGTGCCTTCGTAGTGAGCCACCGCTTCCTCAAGAGCTTCGAGCGCCTCAAGGTCGAGATGGTTGGTCGGCTCGTCCAAGATGAGCGCGTTTGCCGAAAGCGCGGAGAATAAAGCGAACAAGAGTCGAGCCCTTCCGCCTGGCGAAAGAGCCGAGATCGGCTTGTCGATTTCCGCCGCCTTGAACCCGAACTTTACGGAAAGCGCGTACGCTTCTTGGACTTGGATACCAGCCCGCCGCATGAGAAAGTCCTTGATGCTTTCTTCGCGCGGAAGGTTATCATGTTCCTGGGTCAGGTTGCCGATCACGAGCGCGTTGCCGCGGCTGACCTTGCCTTCAAGCGCTGGTAGTTCGCCGCTCAAGGTTCGCAAGAGCGTCGTCTTGCCGGTGCCATTCAAACCCAGAATCACTGCTCGGCTGCCGTACGGAATGGAAAGCGAAACCGGACCGACTTTGAAACCGTCGTCGGCGTATCCCGCCACCACGTCCGTGAGAGTAATGTCTCGCGTCCCTTCCGGCTTGGTTGGCCGGAGGTGAATACGAAACACATCTCGCTCTACCGGCTTTTCCACGACCTCCATCTGCTCGATACGCTTCTCGATTGCCTTGGCCTGCTTGCCGGATTTGCCTGCCCGATCACGCTTGAAACCCCGAAGAAACTTGTCGTTGTCGGTGCCCATGTAGCGCGAACCGGAAAGTGCTTCTTGCTTCTTCTTCCTGGCCTGCTCCTCAAGTCGCTTGATCTCCTCCTGCTGGGCTTCGTGTTCGCGCCACTGTCTTGCTAGTTCTTTCTCTTTTCTCACCAGATAATCGGAGTACCTGCCGCTCGTGATATTGAGCGTCCGATTGTGCCAGTCGATCTCGAAAATCTTCCGCACAATCCGGTCGAGGAAGAGACGGTCATGGGAGACAATGATGCAAGCCGCGTCGCTTCGCATAAGAAAATCTTCCAGCCAGATGAGGGCCGGTAGGTCAAGGTTGTTCGTCGGCTCATCAAGAAGTAAAATGTCCGGGTCAGACAGAAGCACGCCCGCTATGAACACCTTGCTCTTTTGGCCGGACGAAAGCGAGTTGATGGGTCGGTCGCTTGAGATGTCGGAGAGACCAAAGCCAGCGAGCATCACGTCCAACCGATGGTAGAACGTGTAGCCATTCCGACGCTCATACTCAGCCATCGCCTCTTCCGATTTCTCCATCCGTTCTTCTAGTTCGGCCATGCCAGAAAGCCGCCGCGCGTAGTCGCGAATGGTTTCGTCGGAGACCAGGCTCGTGTCCTGCGGCATGTAACCGATGACCGCACCATTTCTCACCGTCACATCGCCGGAGTCCGGCTCAACGAGGCCTGCAAGAATTTTGAGCAACGTCGTCTTGCCAGTGCCGTTGTAGCCGATGAGTCCAGCTTTTTGGCCTCGTTCCAGTGAAAACGAGATGTCGTCGAGTACGGCGATGGTTCCGTACGCCTTGTGAATTTTGTCTGCTTTGATTTCCATGGATGATTCCTCCTTATTTTATCCCGGATTTCTCATCCAGGAAACGTTGTCAAAGTACCGTTCCCTGCAAAAGCAGAAACATTGGCTCGAACCGATGACGGAATGGATAAAAGTCGCAGGAAATCTGGAGAAAATTGCATTGGATAGCAACCTTTTTGCTAAAAAGGTTGCCGCCAAAGAAATCTTTGGCTCGAACCTCGTCTTGGCCAACCGCGAGGCGCGCCTGCGCGCGCCGAGCGGAGAGGATTTGTCGGGGGAAAACCAATGGGCGGCACTGCGTGCCGCCCACCGATTCGTTGGTCAAAAACCGAAACTTACAATCTTGGAGCCACCCGTCGGAGTTGAACCGACAACCTGCCGCTTACAAAGCGGCTGCTCTGCCAATTGAGCTAGGGTGGCAAAACCGCTATAACACGATACCCGAAATTGCCCTGGCCGGTCAAAAGGGATAAAATTGAGCCGAAATTTCCCGATGGCCAAATTCGTTCACCTGCATACCCACAGCCACTACTCTCTTCTGGACGGCTTGTCCAAAATTGACGACCTTTTGGCCCGGATAAAGGAGCTGGGAATGGATGCGGTGGCCATTACCGACCACGGAGCGCTCTACGGCGCAGTTGAGTTCTATAAAAAAGCCAAGAAGGCCGGGGTAAAGCCAATCCTGGGGGTGGAAGCGTACATTGCGCCGCGGGATCGCTTCAGCCGCGAGCCGGGCGAGCGCTACAATCACCTTATTTTACTCGCGGAGAATCTCGCGGGCTGGAAGAATCTGATCAAGATCGTGACCAAAGCTCACCTGGAGGGCTTTTATTATAAACCGCGGATGGATAAGGAGATCCTGCGGGAATATCACGAGGGGCTCATCGCCACTTCCGCGTGTTTGGGCGGCGAAGTGAACCAGGCGCTTTTGAACAACCGCTTTGAGGACGCGAAAAGGATCGCCTTGGAGTATGAGGACATCTTCGGTAAGGGCAATTTCTTTTTGGAGATCGGCGATCATCCCAACATCCCGGAGACAGTGAAGGCAAGGCCGGAGATAATCCGCCTTTCGCGCGAAACCGGTATTCCCTTGGTCGCCACCCAGGACAGCCACTATCTGCGGCCGGAGGACGCGGAGTATCACGATATCCTACTCGCGGTCCAGACCGGCAACCGCCTATCCGATGACGACCGGCTGACCCTCAAAGCCGATGATTTTTCCATTAACTCTCCGGAGGCGATGGCGGAAAAATTCAAGGACATTCCGGAGGCGGTGGAGAATACCGTAAAGATAGCGGAGCGTTGCAACGCGGAGCTGGAATTGGGCAAAGTCCTCCTGCCGGACTTCCCGAAGCCGGAGGGCAAAACCGCGGACGAATATCTGCGAGAACTTGTGATGGAGAGAATAGGCGGCCGCTTTTCTCCGGAAGAGCAAACCACGGAACTCAAAGAGCGTCTGGAGTACGAACTCTCGGTCATAGAGAAAACCGGCTTCGCGGATTATTTCCTTATCGTCCAGGATCTCACCAACTGGGCAAAGCTCCACGGCATTGCAGTCGGGCCGGGCAGGGGCTCGGCCGCCGGCAGCTTGGTCTCCTACATTTTGGGCATAACCGACGTGAACCCCCTGCCTTACGACCTCCTTTTTGAACGGTTCCTGAACCCGGAACGCATCCAGATGCCGGACATAGACATTGATTTTGCGGATACCCGAAGGGACGAGGTCCTGGCCTATGCCCGGGAAAAATACGGCGAGAACAGGGTGGCGCAGATTATCACCTTCGGGACCATGGCTGCGCGGGCGGCAGTGCGGGACGCGGGACGGGCGCTCGGGCTCTCCTACGGCTTTTGCGACCAGGTGGCCAAACTCATCCCGTTCAACCTCAAACTGGACGAGACCCTGGAAAAAGTGCCGGAATTGAAGGACTTATACGATACAAACCCCGACGCCAAGCGGGTCCTTGATGCCGCAAGGCACCTGGAAGGGGTTGCCCGCCATGCTTCGGTCCACGCCTGCGGGACGGTGATCTCCAAGGACGACGTAGTGAACCACGTGCCGCTCCAGATAGCGCCCCAGGACCGCGCGAACGTCATAACCCAATTCGATATGCGCTCGGTAGAAGACCTGGGTCTTTTGAAGATTGACCTACTGGGACTAAAAAATCTGACGATAATAGAAGAAACCGTGCGTCTCATAAAAGAATTGCGCGGCGAGGACCTCACGATCTCGGAGTTGCCGCTGGACGACAAGAAAACTTTTGAACTTTTGCAGGCGGCGGACACGACCGGGGTGTTTCAGTTTGAATCATCGGGCATGCGTCGATACATGAAAGACATCGTTCCGACCGAACTGGAAGACCTGGTCGCGCTTGTCGCGCTCTTCCGCCCCGGGCCGATGGAACTTATCCCGTCTTACATCAAGCGCAAGCACGGCAAGGAAAAAATAACCTATCTCCACCCCAAGCTGGAACCGATTCTCAAAACCACCTACGGCATCGGCGTATATCAGGAACAGATGATGAGGATCGCGACCGATCTCGCGGGCTATACCCTGCCGGAAGCGGACACTTTGCGCAAAGCGATCGGCAAAAAGATCAAGTCGCTTTTGGACGAACAGGAAGAAAAACTCATGAGCGGCCTCGTCAAAAACGGAATCGACAAACGCACCGCCAAGGCCATCTGGGGACTCTTCCCGCCCTTTGCGAGGTACGGTTTCAACAAGTCCCACGCGGTCTGCTACGCTTTGATCGGCTACCGCACTGCTTACTTAAAGGCACACTATCCGGAAGAATTTATGGCGGCACTCCTCAATGCGGAAGTGTCGGACATTGACCGGATCGCTTTTCTCGTCGCAGAGGCGAAGCAGAGAGGGATAGAGATACTCCAACCGGACATCAACAAGAGTTTCGTCAACTTCACACCCGAGGGAGATAAGATCCGGTTCGGGCTTTTGGCGATAAAGAACGTGGGCGAAGCGATCACCCGCGGAATAATTGAAGAGCGCCTGCGCCGCGGACCGTTCGCTTCCTTCGTTGATTTTTTGAGCCGGGTGCAGCACAAGGACCTGAACAAGAAATCCCTGGAGTCGCTTATTAAAGCCGGGGCGTTTGACTCCCTGGGAGTGGAGCGCAACCAGGCGCTCGTGAACCTGGACGAGATTATAAAGTTCAATTCTTTGATGAAAAGAAGTGCTTTAACCGAGAACCACGCTTCCCTCTTCGGAAACCAGACCCCGAGCTTGTCCCTCGCCCTCAAGCCCGCGCCGGCTGCAACCCCGCAGCAGAGGTTGAGCTGGGAAAAAGAACTAATTGGCTTTTATCTTTCCGACCATCCCCTGAATTCTTGGAGCCAAGTGATACAGCGTGTCAAAGCCAAACCGCTAAGCGAAGTCCGCAAAATGAAGGAAGGCGAGCGGGCGATCATCGCGGGGTGCGTCGCCAAAATCCAGAAGATACTCACCAAAAACGGTCAGCCGATGCTCTTTGCGACCCTGGAGGATTTCTCGCCTCAACCCTTGGAGGTCGTGGTCTTCAATAGCACCTTAACCAAAACCGCGCCGTGCTGGGAGACGGGCGCGGTCGTTCTCGTAGAAGGCCGGGTTTCCTCCCGGAACGATGAGCCCAAGTTCCTCTGCGACCGGGCGCAACGACTCAATTAAGCAAACTACTTTTGTACTTCTGCGGTTCGTAGGCCTGCATTACGACAACTTCCGGCCCCCAGTCAAAATCCCTAAGGTGCGCCATCAGGTTCTCTTTTAGCGCGGTCTGGTCGTAGCCCAGAGCGATCACATCCGGCCGGTACTTTTTGATCACCCCCCAAGTACCTATCTCCATATCCCCCGCTACTACTTCGTCCACACCGTCTTCTTTCTGGAGCTCTAGAACGCGGGCGGTAATGTTCAACATCGGACGCCTGCCCTTCAAGCGCTCCACGACGGCGTCCTGGGCCAAGACCGCGATTAAATGATCGCCATGACTTTTGGCTTCGCGGAAAAAAGCGCGGTGCCCCTCGTGGACACCGTCAAAAGTACCAAAGACCATCACTTTTTTCATGCTGTAAGATCTCCAGCTAAAAGTTCGGATGGATGGAAAAGGAAACCACTCTCATTGTCTATAGCATATCAAATAAAAGTAAAATTGTCCCCCTGCGCATAAGCATGCAGGGGGACGACCGATTCAAGGGCTTAAGGATTTCAAGCCCTCAAACTTCAACGTCGAACTTCCGGAGGACGCAAACCCGCAGGACGTCGCCGCGGTCGCCCCAGGACGGGCGGCAGTAGGTGACCCCCCAGCCGCGGCGGGCGAAGTAGCCGACGCAGACGCGGCGGCCGTCCGAAGCGAGAGAACAGCCCCAGTGCCAGAAATCCCGGAGGAGATGCTCACCCGTGGCCTCACGGACGCGCATCGCGGCCTCGGTAACCATGGCCTCGTGCGCCCGGACAAACTGCGGGCCGAGCTTCACGATGGCCACGTCCTGATCGGCCCATGCCGTCCGCCCAAAGCGTCCGGCGAAGTCGATCAGGTAGTAGCCGGGCTCGAAGTCAACGCTCGCCCAGCTGTTCTCGCTTTCCCCCAACCACCACGTGTAGTCGGGGTCAAAGCACGGCTGTCTCTTGCGCTCCGTGCCAACGCGCTCCCGCTCGGTGCGGAGCGAGTTGCCGCGTAGGTAGACGAGCCGCCAGTCCGCCGCCCCATTCGCATTCTCTTCAGCGCACGCGCGGAGCGTGACTTCGGAGTAGCGAAGCGGGAATTCGGTCTCGCCGCGCGCCTGCGCGCGGGTTAGAACCTTGCTCGTGCCGAGAATCGCGATGGCCGCCTTTTCCGCCTCGGTGAGCGGAATGGAGACCACGACTTCTTGGACGATGTCCTCGCCGCCGCGGGCGACGAAAGCAACCGCTTTCTTGAACAGCGCCTCATCGTGAGCCAGCGCGGAATAGAACTCCCTCCCCGCGCCGACCTTGCGGCCGGTCACGATCATCTCGTGAATCAGGCCGTGGTCCTTGCCGAACTCCGCCGTCTCCGCCACCGGACGCACCATGGTCTCACCCATGACACACCTTCCTCTTTGGAAGTTATCCCGATGCCGTCGGGACCGCGGTAAAGCTATCAATGTTCGTTGTTTTATTATATATGAAGAAAGGCGTCTTGTCAACTCCGCGGGCGCATGAGCGGGAAAAACACCGTTTCCCGCACCGGCTTGTCCATCAAAACCGCGAACAGGCGCTCTGACATTCCGAAACCGGCGGTCGGCGGCATACCGTACTCCAGGGCAGTCAAAAATTCCTCGTCCGTGATCATTGCTTCCTTGTCGCCCGCCGCCCGGCGCCGCGCCTGTTCCTCAAATCTTTCCCGCTGGTCCACCGGGTCGTTCAACTCCGAAAACCCGTTCGACAACTCCGTGCCGCAGGCCACGATTTGCACTCGTTCGGTCGTCTCCGGATCATCCGGCCGGGATTTGGCGAGTGGCGAGACGAGCTTCGGGTGGTGTATCAAAAAGCATGGTTGGACGAGCGTCGGCCGGACGCTTTTCTTGTAGATCAGATCTATGAGCCGCCCCTTGCTCGCGTCTTTCTCCGGCTGGGCCTCCAAGTGCACCGCGAGCTTCCACAGCTCTTCCCGCGACGCCCGGAGCGGATTCAAACCGTTCTCTTTTTTGAACGCTTGGACGTAGTCAACCTTCGGCCACTTTTTGCCCCAGTCGATCTTCTTGCCGCCGAAAGTCGTGGTCAAACCCCCGGTCGTCTCTTTGATCACATACTTGAGCATCTTTTCGGTGAAGTTCATCAGATCGTTGTAGTCGTGATACGCCCAGTAGAATTCCATCTGGGTGTAATCCTGGAGATGCTCCCGGTCTATGCCTTCATTCCGGAAGATCCGGCCGATCTCGAACACGCTTTCGTATCCCCCGACCAAAAGTTTTTTGAGCGGTAGTTCCAGGGAGATCCGCAGATAAAAATCGGTGTCCAGGGCGTTCATATGGGTCTTGAACGGCTCTGCTTCCGCCCCGCCGGGAATCGCCTCCAAAACCGGCAACTCCACTTCCATAAACCCTTCTTTTTTCAAAAACGTCCGGACGGCGTTCCAGAAGGCCGTCTTCTTGCGGAACATTTCTTTCACCTCCGGGTTCAAAAGCAGATCCAGATAGCGCTCGCGCAAGCGGGTTTCGGTCTCTGTGAAGCCGTACCATTCGCTGGGAATCGGGCGGAGGGACTTGACCAGAACCGCAGCGCTCTTCGCCTCTATGCTTTTCTCCCCGCGCTTAGTGGTGAAAAGCGGACCGGAGACAGAAACGAAATCCCCCCGATCCAAAGTTTCCCGGAAAAGCTCGAAGTTCTTAAGATCGTCTTTCTTCAAAACCGCCTGGATCTGCGCGCCTTCATCCCGCAGGTCCAAAAAAACCACCCCGCCCTGGTCGCGCAGTCCCATGATCCGGCCGGCTAAAATGACGCTCCCGCGGCTCTTACTTAAGGAAGAAAATTTTCGAAGGACCTCTCCGATCTTACGGCTGCGCTTGACTCTTGCGGGATAGGGATCGATCCCGGCTGCTTTAAGGCGTGAGAGCTTCTTTAAGCGCTCTTCTATAAGCTCATCAAGCATGGGCTGCAATTACTCGATTTTTGTTATGTGGTATATCGCTTTGCCGGCTGGGGTCGTGACCTCCACGCTATCCCCCACCTTGCGGCCCAAAAGCGCCCGGCCAATCGGGGATTCGTTGGAGATCTTGCCTTCTCCGGGGCTGGATTCGCTTACACCGACGATCGTATACTCCACCATCTTGCCGTCCCTTTTGGCGGCAACCTTGGAACCGATCTGGACCGTTTCCGAACCCTCTTTCTTCTTGATTATGACCGCGCGCTTCAAGAGATCCTCCAATTCGTAGATCCGGGATTCCACCTGCCGCTGCTCCTCCTTTGCCTCCACGTACTCGGAGTTTTCGGAAAGGTCGCCGTATTCTTTGGCGCGTTTAAGATGCTCCGCGACTTCCATCCGGCGGACGGTTTTGAGCTCTTGGAGTTCCTGCTTCAACTCCTCCAGCCGCTCCTTGGTTAGATAATATTTGTCCACGTTATTTTTTAAGCCGATATACGTTGGTCCAAAGCCACCACCGGACTTTAGCGACGTCCATTAAAAACTTCGGCCCCGCGGAGAACTTCACCTTTGAACCCGCCACGTCCACCCAGTGAACCGGAATCTCTTTTATGCGATAGCCCAACCGCTTGGCCAAAGCCAGAATTTCCACGTCAAAGCCCCAGCCGTGAACCCGGGAGAGGTTGAATATCCTCTCTGCAGCTTCGGCGGTAAATGCCTTGAAGCCGCATTGAGTGTCCCACATCCCGGGCAGAAGCAGCAATTGTACAACAAGATTGAGTCCTTTGCCAGCCAGCTCGCGGAACAGAGGTTCCGGGGGATCCAAAACGCTCTCCTTATGAGATCTGGAAGCAATAACCACTCCGTAGCCCTCCTTGAAATACGGCAGCATCCGGTCGAAATGATCTATGGTCGTGGCGTTGTCCGCATCCATAAAAAGGCGGTACTCTCCTTTTGCCTGAAGCATCCCCAGGCGGACCGCCGAACCCTTGGATGCTTCCGGACTTTGAATGAGTTTCAGATTTTTAACCGAACTTTGCATCCGCCGGACGACTTCTGCGGTATTGTCGCGGGAGCCGTTCTCCACCACGACTATTTCGTAGGAGTAATCCCGTTCGCTCAAGCGCTTGTCAATATCCACCAGGGTAAGCGGAATACGCTCGGCCTCGTTGTGCGCCGGGATGATAATGGAAAGAAGTGGCCGCGCCATAAGTTGCTGCAATTATACCCCAGTAAGCACCCGCGGGCCATTCTTGGTTACCGCAATGGTGTGTTCAAAATGCGCTCCCAAAGAGCCGTCTTTAGTCCTTATTCCCCAGCCGTCCGGGAGGGTCGTTAAATGATAATCTCCCGCAGTGAGCATCGGCTCTATCGCCAAAACCATACCCTCTTCCAAAACGATCCCCTTGCCATTCTCCCCGTAGCACGGCACCTGCGGATCTTCGTGGACGGCGTGGCCCACGCCGTGGCCGATGAGTTCCCGGACCACCTGGAAACCGGCCTTCTCCGCAGCCGTCTGTATCGTCCAGCCGATGTCCCCAATCCTCGCCCCCGGCCGGGCCGCGGCGACGGCCAAATCCAATGCTTTCCGAGTGACCTCAAGTAATCTCTCGGCTTCCGGCGAGATCTTGCCGACCGGCACGCTCACTGCGGCATCGGTATAAAGATTTTTATACTTGACCCCCAGATCCAAGCCAATGATGTCGCCCTCCTTCAAAACCTGATTTTTATACGGCGCGCCGTGGACGATAACCTCGTTCACCGAGGTGCACAGCGCCGCCGGGAAGGGCTTTTTGCCGTAGCCCTTGAAGCTCGGCTCTCCGCCAAGCCGGAGTATCTCTTCCTCCGCGATCCGATTCAGTTCCCAGGTGGAAACGCCGGGTCTCACCGCCTGCGCCGTTTTTTGGAGCGCCAGCGCCAAAATCCGGCCGCCCTCGGCCAAGAACCCTATTTCCTTCGATGTCTTTAGAGAAATCCGGCTCATTCGAGAGAAACCAGCCATTTCTTGTACTCCGACGCCACCATCTTAATTACTTCCTCTAAATTATTCTTTTTGGTATCGACGATAAGGTCGTAATTGTCCCTATCCATAAAGTCTATACCGTACAAGCGCTGGAAACGATTCCGCTCGCTCCTCACCCTCCTTTGGGTATTCTCGTACACATCCTCAACCGAGGACCCATTCTGCCTTTCCCTACCCTCTTGTTGAATATGTGCAAATGTCCGTTCCGCAGCCGTATCCGGATCAAGGTCAAGGAACACTTTGAACGAATCCGGTATCCAGTGGAATGCGGTGCGCGAATCGATTACCAGATCATCTTTTTCCTTCCCTATCTTTACTAATAGCTCATCTACCCGCTGGTCGATCTCTTTCTGTTTTTCCGCAGCGAAATTAATCTCTTCCACTGAAACATTCCGCTCCGCAGCCATTTTTCTAAAAAGGTCTCCCGAAGAAAAGTGTTCATATCCCAGCTCCCGGGCAACCCCCTTAGCGGTGCTTGATTTTCCGCTACCCGGGAAGCCAGCTATGGTAATGATACGTTTCTTAGACATTAGCCAATCCCAGCGCCTTGTTTATTTCTGCAGTCACCTCCGGTATCGGCGGACGACCGTCTATTGTCACGAGCCTGGTGTTCTCGCGCATGTAGCCCAAAATGGGCGTGGTCGCTTCTTCGTGCTGCTTGAGCCGTTTTTCTATCTTTTCTCGAGTGTCGTCCGTTCGGCCTTCTATTTCAGCCCGCAAAAGTAGGCGCTTTATGGATTCTTCTGCAGGTATCTCAATATACACCGTCCAAAATTCCCCCTTGTCGCGAGCGCGCAGAAAATCCAATAAGAATTCTGCCTGGCCCAGCCGCCGCGGCACAGCGTCAAAGATGATACCCTTATCAAGCGGCATCTCTTTGAGACGACTTTCTAGGACCTCTATGAGTTCGAGGTCGGTAAGATAAGTTCCCGTGTCTATTATCTCGCCGACGGTCCTGCCATTGGATAACTTACGGCTCCTTTCCTGTCTCAAGATAGCGCCCATATCCCAATGGAAGAAACCCAGGCGCTCTGCCAGTATCTTCGCCTGCGTACCCTTACCCGAGCCCTGCGGGCCCATCATAAAGATTGCGTCCGGCAACATAGAGCGGCTCTATTCCAATCCTTCGTATTCCCGGACCGTGAGCTGGGAATTGATCTGGCGCATCGTCTCCAGGGCGACTGCGACCACGATGAGGAGAGCGGTGCCGGAGACGTTCAAGACCGATACCCCGGTCAGGCGTTGGATAACGAGCGGCAGGATGGCGATGAGCCCCAAGAAAGCCGCGCCGAAGAATGTGGTTTTACTGACGATTCCCTTGAAAAAGCCGACAGTCGTATCTCCCGGCCGGATGCCGGGCACGAAGCCGCCGCTGCGCTGCAGGTTCTTGGAAATCTCCTCCGGGTTGAAAGTAATCGCAGTGTAGAAATAGGTGAATACGAAGACCAAAACGAAGTAGATTATCCCGTAAAGCAATTGGTTCGAGAGAAAACGGTTCACCACGTCGTTCACCTTGAGGCCCACCTCCGGGGAAAAGATGGAGGCGATCTGGGCGAAGAATTGCGGGAAAATAAGAACAGAGATTGCGAAGATGAGAGGAATCACCCCCGCCTGGTTCACCTTGAGCGGGAGATAGCTTGAAACGCCGCCGTACATCTTCATTCCCCGCACCCGCCGGGCGTAGGTTATCGGAATCTTGCGCTCGCCTTCGTTCAGGTACACAACTCCCGCGACGAGAAGTATAAGCACCGCCGCGAAGCCAATGTAGGTCGGCAGGAGCTGCGGCGTATAGGAAGCCGCCGCGAGCTGGGCGTCCGCCGGCAAGCGGCTCACGATGCCGGCCAAAATGATGAGGGAGATGCCGTTCCCGATCTTCTGTTCGGTGATAAGCTCGCCGAGCCACAGGACGATCATTGAGCCGGCGGTTATCGCGAGGACGCTCGTCACGAGGCCGAAAATATCCGGCCGGGCGATCACGTTTTGGGCAGCAAGAAGATTCAAAAAACCGTACGCCTGAAGGAAAGCCAAAGGCACGGTGAGCATCCGGGAATACTGGTTGAACTTCGCCTGGCCGCGCGCGCCTTCTTCATAATACATCTGCTTGAACTTCGGAAAGACGATAGTCAAAAGCTGCATGATGATGGTGGCGGTGATGTACGGCCCCACCCCCAGCATCGCGACCGAAAGATTGTTCAGGCCGCCGCCGGAGAAAAGGTTAATGAAACCGAAAAGCTGGTTATTGCCGAAGAAAGCGCGTAAACGTTCCGCGTCCACCCCCGGAATGGGTATCGCCGCGAGGAGACGGAAGACCACGAGGAGCGCCAAGACGATAAGGATCTTGCGCCGCAAATCCTTGACCTTGAAGACCTGTAAAAAACGGTTCATCCCGTTAGAGACAGGAAACTTTCGTTTCCGTAAGTCGTCCGCGACTGCGTGGATACGAACACCTGCTTTGTTTCTTGCGTAAAGGATTGATTCATAAGCTTGTGGTCTCTAACGGGATTCATTCCCCTATTCTACCACCTGCCTTTTTAATTGCATCCGCCGCCCCTTCCGAAACTAAGAGGCCGGAGATGACCGCCGGAAAGTCAATTCCGCCTTTGCCCAAGAGCTTTACTTTGCCCCGGTGATCCGCCGGTAAGAAACCAATCTTCTTGAGCGAATCCGGACTGACTTTATATTCCAAAACCGCGAGCTTTGACTTCATCTTCGCCAAGTCGCCGAGATTCAGAACCAGGGGCCGTGCGGAGACGGGCTTGTTCTTAAAGCCGCGCCGCTTGGGCAAGCGGATTATGAGGTCCCGCAGAGCCGGGCGTATCCGGCGGCCGGCCCTGGACTTCTGGCCTTTCTGCCCTTTGCCGGAAGTCGTGCCGCGCTTGCCCCCTCGGCCGACGCGCCGTGCCCTCTTTGCTTTTTTAACTTTAAGTTCGTGGAGTTGCATGGATTTCTCTACAAATTACGAATGTTATACGAATATACGAAAAAACCTGCAAATTTGGGCGCTGGACATATTCGTATATTCATAAGTTTTTCGTATTTCGTAGCCATTACGCTTTTAGCTTCTTCAATGCCTCCACGGTAGCCAACGCATTGGTCAGTTTGTTCGGCGTCCGGCCCAGGCACTTGGCAGTGGCGTCTTTTATTCCGGCCATAGCCAAGACCACGCGCACCGCGCCGCCTGCCTTGAGCCCGTGGCCCGCGCTCGTCGGCTTTACGAGCACCCGGGCAGCGCTGTATTTGGCTTCCACGTCGTGCGGGATCGTCCGGCCGTCCTTCAAGGGCACGGTTAGCATCGCTTTCTTGCCTTCGGTCCTGGCTTTGCCGACCGCGCTCTGAACATCCAGGCCTTTCGCGACCCCAACCCCGACCCTGCCCCTTTCATCGCCGACCACAACCGTCGCCCGGAAGCGAAAACGCTTGCCTCCGGCCATAACCCGGGTCACCCGGCGAAGGTCCAAAACCTTGTCCTTAAACTCGTCCTTCTTTACGTATTTTTCTCTGGAGAAAGGTCTCATATGTTTTTATATTTTCAACCCGCCTTTGCGTGCGCCCTCCGCGAGCGCTTTCACCCGCCCGTGATAAGCGTAGCCCCGCCGGTCAAAAACCGCGGCGCTTACACCCTTTTCTTTAGCTCTCTTTGCGATAAGCTCTCCGACCATTTCCGCAACCGCGGTCTTGTTCTTTTTCGCTGCTTCCTTCCCCAACTCTCCGGCCCGGGCATGGGCAACCGTCCTCCCTTCTAAGTCGTCTATAAGCTGGGCATAAAGAGCCAGGTTGCTCCGGAAGACCGCGAGCCGAGGCCTCTTTGCAGTGCCGAAAATCTTCGCCCTTACCCGGCGCGTCCTTTGCTTTCGTATTCGGTTGAGGTTTTTGGCAGAGTTCATATTGCTGCTTTACGCCGCGCCGGCGGCGGCCGCTTTCTTGCCGACCTTCCTTCTTATAACCTCTCCCTGATAGCGGATGCCCTTGCCCTTGTACGGTTCCGGTTTCTTTAAGCTGCGGATCTTGGCGGCGATCTGACACACCAACTCCTTGTTTATACCGGAGACGTTTATGACGTTCTTCTCCACCGAAACCGTGACGCTCGAGGGCACCTTGAAGCGAACGGGGTTCACGTAGCCCAGAGAGAGAACCAATGCATCGCCCTCCATCGCCGCGCGGTAACCTACGCCTTCTATTTCCAGGGTTTTTCCGAATCCCCGGGCGACGCCCTCTAAGGCGTTACGAATGAGCGCCCAAGTCGTGCCGACATCGGCGCGGGTCTGCTTGGACTTCAGACCGGATTTCACGCTTATCTCGTCTCCCTCTACGCTCACTTCTATATCCCGGGGAACCTTTACCGTGAGTTCACCCTTCGGGCCCTTCACGGAAACCCTACCGGCGGCGCTCGTCACGTTCACCCCCTCCGGAACTATAAGCGGTTTTTTGGCTAAACGGGACATTACCAGATCTGGAAAAGTTCTTCGCCGCCGACCTTTCTCTTCTTCGCTTCCTTATCGGTCAAAACTCCTTCCGGGGTAGAGAGAACCGCGACGCCGTAGCCGCGCTTCACCGCTTTGAGGTCGCGGTAGCCGGTGTACAATCTGCGGCTGGGCTTGGACATTATCTTGAATCCGGAAATGGCCGGCTCCTTGCCGCGGTATTTGAGAGTTATCTCCAGGACGTTTTTCTTGCCCAAAGCGCGCTTCTCCACGCCAGCGATGAACCCCCGCTCCTCCAGCGCCTTCGCGACCGCGAAATCAAGATTGGAAAAAGGCGCCTGGACGGATGCGTGCCCGGCTAAACCGGCGTTTTTGATTCTGGCCAAAAGATCGTTCACCATCCCGCACGAAACAGGAAACTTTCGTTTCCGTGGGTTGTTCGCGCAGCTGCGACCGCGGCTGCTTGTTGTGTTTTTGGCGTTAAGACGTGTTTCATAAGCTTGTGGTTTCGTACGGGATTACCATGATGCTTTTTTCACCCCGGGAATCTCGCCGCGGCTCGCCATTTCCCGGAAACAGATGCGGCACAGTTCAAAGGCGCGCATGTAGCCGCGTTTCCGGCCGCAGCGAAAACAGCGCCGGACGGTGCGGGTCTTAAATTTCGGCTTCTTTTTGCTTCTTGCGACTACGGATGTTTTAGCCATGCTTCAGTGGGACTCCCAACCTTTTGTACGCCTCAAGTGCCGCATCCCTTTTCCTGCGATGCGGGACGAGGGTTATCTCCAAAGCGAAAGTATAAGGCGATTCTTCTGCGACTATTTCCGGAAAAACATACTGTTCCCGGAAGCCGAGGGAGAGCGCCCCGCCCAAGTCAATGTTCTTTGGATCTATCCCCCTGAAATCCCGGACCCGAGGCAGGACTATTGTAATCAGACGCTCAAAAAAATCAACCATTTTCCGGCCGCGGAGCGTAGCCCTTAGCCCCACGATCTGGCCTTCCCGGATCTTAAAGCCGGCGATGGATTTCTTCGCCCGCCGCGCCTGCGGCTTCTGACCGGCAAGGACCGAGATGTCCTTAACGATCTGGGTTAAAACCTTCTCCTCAAAATTGGGCTGCTCGCTTGCCCGGCCGACGCCCGAATTCACGACAACTTTCTCCAAAAAACCGCGAATTTCTCTGGCTCTCTCCGCGCTATGTTGTATTTGTTTTTTGTCAGTCATGGTTAGTTAAAAATGTAAATATCAAAATGCAAAATTAATGTGTCCTGCGGACGGATTTTAAACTTATCCATTTTGAATTTTGAACTGTCATTTTTCATTTTGATTTTTCAAATTTAAATTTTAAACTGCCGCTTTGCACTTTTTGCAGTACCGGATCTTGGCCGCGCCCTCCATCCGAAATCCGGCCCTCGTCGCGCGTTTGCAGTTATTGCATACGAGCATCACGTTGGACGCCGAAAGAGGCCGCGGCACCGAGACCGTTTGACCCTTCTCGCCCTGCCGCTTGGGGCGAACTCTCTTTTTGTAAAGGTTTATGCCCTCCATCGAAACTCTCTCGCCGCCGGCTTGCCCGCCCTTGGCGGGGAAAACACTAATCACCGCGCCGGTCTTGCCGCGGTCCTTGCCCGCCAATACCTTAATTGTATCTCCCTTTTTTATTCGCATATCCTAATTCGTAGCATTCGCTATACGATTTCTTCCGCCATGGTCATCAACTTCTCGTAGCCCCTGGCTTTAAGCTCCCGCGGCATCGGCCCGAAGACCCGGGTGGCGACGGGCTCGCGTTTTGCGTCCACGAGAACCACCGCGTTCTCGTCGAAGCGGACATAGGAACCGTCCCTGCGCCGGAGAGGATTTTTCTGCCGCACCACCACCACCTTGACGATGTCTTTCTTCTTGACGTTCTTCCTGGGCTCGGCCGTCTGGACCGAAGCCACGATGATATCGCCTATCCCGGCGTAGCGCCGACGGGTTCCGCCCAAAATGCGGAAGCACCGCACGATCTTCGCGCCGCTGTTATCAGCTACTTTCAGTATAGAGCGCTCTTGGATCATGGTTAGTTAAAAATGCAAAATTAATGTGTCCTGCGGACGGATTTTAAACTTATCCATTTTGAATTTTGAACTGTCATTTTTCATTTTGATTTTTCAAATTTAAATTTTCCCTATTATTTTCCAGCGCTTATCTTTTGAGAGAGGCCGGGTCTCTTCTATTACCACCTTGTCCCCGGCGCGGTACGCGTTTTCCTCGTCATGCGCCTTGAATTTCTGGGTCACCTTGTAGTATTTCAGATACTTGGGATGGCGGCGCAGACGGGTGACCGCGACCACCCGGGTTTTGTGCATCTTGTCCGAGACCACCGTGCCTTGAAGTTGTCTAGCCATAGTTCAAGAAAGTTAATATCCTTGCGACGTCTTTTTTTAGCTTCCGGAGCTCCGCCACATTCTTGACCTTTCCCGCCTCCAAGTCAAAGTGCAAAGAACGCAAACGCTCCCGGGCGTCCTTCGCCAACTTTTGGAGCTCGGCTTTCGGCTTGGTCTTCAACTCTTGTATCTCCTTTCTTTTCATCCCGTACGAAACAGGAAACTTTCGTTTCCGTAGGTTTTGCGAGCTGGCACGACGTTCGCCGCTTTATCTGATTTTAACACTGGATTGTAACTCATAAGCTTGTGGTTTCGTACGGGATTCATTGTCTCGTGATTATCCTGGTTTTGAACGGCAACTTGAATCCGGCAAGACGTAAGGCCTCTTTTGCGGTTTCGGGACTTACGGCGTCCATCTCAAAGATCACCCGGCCGGGCCGGACCACGAACACATAGTGGTCCACGCTGCCCTTGCCGCCGCCCATGGTCGTCTCCGGCGGGCGCTTGGTGATGGGCTTGTCCGGAAACACCCGGATCCAGAGGCGGCCCTCCCGCTTCATGAAATTGGTGATCGCGCGCCGGGCGGCCTCTATCTGCCGGGAGTTCAACCGCGCGCCCTCCAAGGCCTTGAGGCCGAAGCGTCCGTAGCTTAATTCCAGACCGCGCGTCTCCGCCTGTCTGCCTTTGGAGCGGCCTTTCTGCCACTTTCTGTGTTTTACTTTCTTGGGAATTAACATGGTAAACGCGATACTAAACTACGAATTCATCCGATGGGATTCGGACTTTTCGGGTCGCTTGCCGAACACTTCGCCTTTGTATATCCAAACCTTCACTCCGATCGTGCCGTAGGTGGTGTAGGCGGTCGCCTGGCCGTAATCAATGTCTGCGCGCAGAGTGTGGAGCGGCAAGGCACCCTTTTTAAGAGATTCGTGCCGCGCGATCTCCGCTCCGCCCAGCCGCCCGGCGACGGCGATCTTCGCGCCTTTCACTTCTTTGTTCTGCATCGCCTGATCCAGATATTTTTTGAGCGTCCGGCGGAAGGGCAAACGCTTCTCCAGGTCCCAGGCGACCTGCTGGGCGAGGTGTGCCGCGGAGACCTCGGAGCGCTTGAGCTCCTCCACATTCACGCTCAAATTCACTTTGCCGACAAGTTCCTTCCCTATCGCTTTAGTCAATTCCTCAATTCCCTTGCCGCCCTGGCCGATCACGAGGCCCGGCCGCGCGGCCTTGATCAAAATGCGCAAACTGCCCTGGGTGCGCTCTATCTCCACTGCCGCGATGCCCGCCTGATTTATCTTCTCGCGGATGACCCGCCGGATCGCCTCGTCTTCCTTAAGGAACCTGGCGTAGGAAAATTTGCCTTGGCTTCCCGTCCTGCGTGCAAAAAACCAGCGAACCGGCCAGTTCTTCACTACATTCACCCTTAACGAAATTGGATTTATTTTCTGACCCATGCAGTTAATTTAAAATGCAAATATCAAAATTTAAAATTAATGTGTCCTGCGGACGGATTTTATAACTTGCCGATTTTAGATTTTGCACTGTCATTTTGAACTTTGATTTTTAAACTTTAACCTTTCTATACGGCTTTGCGCCGGAAAACCCGCTGGAAAAATCCGGCTTTCTTTGGCTTCACGACCGGCTCCTTTTCTGCTCCCTTTTCCCTTGCCTCTTTACCCTTGTCTCTCTTTTTCGCCTCCGGTGGCAGTTTGGTCTTCTTGGGAGGGACGATGGTGAAGCGCTTCGTGAGCGGCGTCTCTGACTCCGCGAGAGTGAGAGTCACGTGACTCATCTTTTTCTGGATGGGAGTGGCCATGCCTCTCGCCCGCGGGAGTATCCGCTTCAACATCGGCCCCTGGTCAACCCGCACGCTCTCCACGAAGAGTTTATCTGCGTCCAGCTTGCGGTTATTTTTAGCATCATGAACGGCAGAACGCAAAAGCTTGAGCAAGGGCTTCGCCGCGCGCTGGGGACGGAGCATCAATTGGGCTTCGGCCTCCGAAACCGGCAGGCCCTTCAAGGTAGCAGCCATAAGCCGCACCTTCCGCGGCGCGATCCGCAAATAATTCAGTTTTACGGTTTGTTTATTCATTTCTTATTGTTCCCCGCTGGCGCTGCCGGGGCGGCAGCGGCTGCCGCTTTCTGTTCCGCTTCCTTCTGCATCTTGCCGCCGTGACGGATGAACTTGCGGGTAGGGGCGAACTCACCCAAACGATGTCCAACCATGTCCTCGCTCACCCTGATCTCAATGAAATCCTTGCCGTTGTGGACCGCGAAAGCGTAGCCGACCATCTCCGGCGAGATTTCCGAAGCCCGCGACCAGGTTTTGATCGGGCCGGCGTCCGGCCTCTGCCGGGCGATCTTCTTCAGGATATTCGGGTCCACGAACGGACCCTTTTTGGAACTTCTGCTCATGCTTTTATTTCCTTACTTTCTTCTCCCGGCGCTTCAAGATCATCTTATTGGACCACTTGTTCTTTCCCCGGGTCTTGCGGCCGCCGGTCACCTTGCCCCAGAGCGTTTTCGGTTTCCTCGTGCCGCGCTGGGTCCGGCCCTCGCCGCCGCCGTAAGGGTGATCCACCGGGTTCATCACCGAGCCGCGGACGGTCGGCCGGATTCCCAACCAGCGGGAACGCCCGGCTTTGCCGATGACCTCCAAACTGTGCTCCGGGTTGGAAACTTGCCCCAGAGACGCGAAGCCCTCGCTCCTCACCCGGCGGACCTCGCCGGAAGAAAGTTTCAAATCGGTGTAGCCCTCGGCGTTCCCCAAGACCTCCGCGTAGGAACCGGCGGAGCGGGCGAGCTGGCCGCCTTTGCCCTCGCTCAATTCAATGTTGTGCACTTGGTAGCCAATCGGGATGTTTTTAAGCTTCAAGCGGTTCCCCATCCGCAGCGGGGCCGCTTCCGAAGTAATTACCTCGTCGCCGATCTTGAGCCCCTGCGGAGCAAGGATATAGCGGCGTTCGCCGTCCGGATACCTTACTTTGGCAATGAAAGCGGTGCGGTACGGATCGTACTCCAAGGTTTCTACGAACGCCTTTTGGTTGAGTTTCTCCTGACGGAAGTCAACCAAGCGGTAGAGTTTTTTGTGGCCGCCGCCCTGGTGGCGCATGGTGATCCGGCCCTGGGAATTCCTGCCGGCGGCCTCTTTGAGGCGCAAAAGCAGCGACTTCTCCGGCTTGATCTTGGAGAGCCCGGCATAGGTCGCAACCGACATTTGTCTCCGGGACGGAGTTGTGGGTCGATATTTTTTCATAATTTAAAGTTTAAAAATAAAAATTTAAAATTAGTGAGTTTGCTCTGCAAACGATTCTTGAATTTTGCATTACCTGACGTCTATCTTCTGTCCTTCCTTCAGGGTGACAACCGCTTTCTTCACGCCGGACTTTTTGCTCTTCAAACCGCGGAAGCGGCGCGTCTTTCCCGGCAGGTTCACGATGTTAACTTTCACCGCATCCACGCGATAGATTTCCTTGAGCGCCTTCGCCACCTCTTTTTTGGTTGCCGATAGCCCGACTATAAAAACATACTTGCCGGATGCGGACAAATCGGTCGCTTTTTCCGTAATGAGCGGTTTCTTAATCAAAAAAGTGTCCATGTTTAGAATTTAGTACTTAGAGTTTAGAGTTTTTCCCGTAGTGCTTCACGATCGCCGGGATCGCTTTCTGGTCTATGAGAATCCGTTTGTAGTTCAGGATGTCGTAGACGTTCAGGGATTCGGGAGAGAGCGCCTTGGCCTTGACCAGATTCCGGGAGGCGCGGTAGATATTCTTGTTCTCCGAGGACGGCACGAAGAGGGCGTCCGCTTTCTTCAGGCGCTTTTCCCCGAAGAGGGACTTCAAGTTCTCGGCCATAATTTTGGTCTTCGGCGCCTTCGGCCCCAAATCCTCCATTATCTTCACTTCTCCGTCCTTGAACTTTTTGGAAAGAACCGCGAGGAGCGCCTGGCGCTTCATTTTCTTGTTCACCTTCTGGGAATAGTCCCGCTCTTTCCTCGGGCCATGGGCTTTGCCGCCGCCCACCCAAAGAGGCGAACGGATGGAGCCGTGCCGCGCCCGGCCGGTGCCCTTCTGACGCCAGGGTTTCTTGCCGCCGCCGCGAACCTCGCCGCGGGTCTTCGCGTGCGCCCATGGCCGCCTGCGGTTCGCAAGCTGCGCCAAAAGCACCTGTTTAACCAAAATCGGGCTCCACCTCGCGCCGAAGACGCTCTCCGGTAGATCGGTCTCGCCTACTTTCCGGTTTTGGAAATTGTAAATGTCGGCCCGCATCGTGATTAGTTAAAAATGCAAATATCAAAATTTAAAATTAATGTGTCCTGCGGACGGATTTTAAACTTATCCATTTTGGATTTTGAACTGTCATTTTTCATTTTTACTTTTTAACTTTTCAATTTCTACGACGCTTCCCCGCGCTCCCGGGACGGCGCCCTTCAAGAAAAGCAGATTTTTCTCCGCATCCACTCCGGCCACTTCCAGATTCTTCAAGGTTACCCTATCATTGCCCATTCTTCCGGCCATTTTCCTTCCCGGCACTACCCGCTGGAAAGCGGTGGAGCCGATGGAGCCCGGCGCGCGGAAGCGGTTCTTCTGGCCATGGGTCTTCGGGCCGCCGCCGAAGCCGTGGCGCTTGACCACGCCCTGGAAACCGCGGCCCTTGGATGTGCCGCTCACCCTCACCTTGTCCCCCGGCGCAAAGACGCTCACTCCGATCTCATCCCCAACTTTCGGCGCTTCCCCGCCGCGGAGCCGGAATTCCCGCTTGGTTCTCCCAAGCGCGAGTTGCACCGCCTCATAGCCGTCGCGGTCCTTAGTTCGCAGCAAAGACACCTTGTTTGCAGGGACTTCAAGGACGGTGACCGGCACGACCGTGTCCTCCTTCCAGATCTGGCTCATTTTTAGTTTGCGACCAAGCATAAACATTGGTTTATGTGAGGGAGCACCGAGCACATAAGTTACTGAGATGCATTACGTCGCAGTAACTTATGTGCTCGGTTGTAAGATTTGGTAAGCTCGCAAAGCTCGCTAACCAGAATCTAACAAAAATCGCCCAAGGCGCAGCCGGGCGATCCCGTCTGTCCCTTGTGAAACGCCCTTAAATGGAGTATATGGCGTCCATTAAAGCGACAGCGGTACTCTATACTATCTTTATCTCTATGTCAACTCCTGCTGGTAGATTGAGGTTGGACAAAGATTCAATTATTTTCTGGGTCGGGTTCAGGATGTCTATCAGGCGTTTGTGCACCCGGAGCTCGAACTGCTCCCGCGCGTTCTTGTGCACGAAAGTGGAGCGGTTCACGGTGTAGCGCCGGATCTCGGTCGGCAGGGGCGTCGGCCCCAAGACTTGCGCGTCGTTCCGCTCCGCGGTCTCAATTATCTGGCGCGCGGAATTGTCGATCAACTTATGATCGTATGCCCTAATTCGCAAACGGATCTTTTGAGGAACTTCGGCTTCCTTCTTGCGAGCCATGGTTTCGCTTACCGATGCTAATCTACGAATTTATGCGAATCTACTAATAGATCATTCGCGGCATTCGCATGGGATTCGCGGGTTCGCATCGCGGTTACTACTTACTAATTTTCGTTACCACGCCTGCGCCCACGGTCTTGCCGCCTTCCCGGATGGCGAAGCGCTGTTTCTCTTCCAATGCCACCGGGGAGATTAGTTTGACCGAAAGTTTCACCGTGTCGCCGGGCATGACCATCTCCGCGCCTTCCGGCAGAATGACTTCACCGGTCACGTCGGTCGTGCGAATGTAGAATTGCGGCTTGTAGCCCTTGAAGAACGGGGTGTGCCGTCCGCCTTCTTCTTTGGACAGGACATAGACCTCGCACTCAAAGTCGGTGTGCGGGGTCACGCTCCCGGGCTTCGCGACCACCTGGCCGCGCTCCACGTCTTCTTTCTTCAAACCGCGGAGAAGCACGCCCACGTTGTCGCCGGCCAGGCCTTCGTCAAGAAGTTTATTGAACATTTCAATGCCGGTGACCACCGTCTTCTGGGTCGGTTTCAAGCCAACGATCTCCACTTCTTCGTTCACCTTGACCTTACCGCGCTCCACCCGGCCGGTGACCACCGTGCCGCGGCCCTCAATGGAGAAGATGTCTTCGATCGGCATCAGGAACGGTTTGTCCAGATCCCGGACCGGCTCGGGGATGTATTCGTCCAGGGCTTTGACCAAGTCCAAGATGCACTTCGCGTCCTCATGGTCCGGAGACGGGGCATTCAAGGCCTTCAAAGCCGAGCCGCGGATGACCGGCACCTTGTCGCCGTCGAACTCGTATTTCTTCAAGAGTTCCCGAACCTCGGATTCTACAAGGTCAATGAGCTCCGGATCGTCCACCTGATCGCATTTGTTGAGGAAAACGATTATCGCGGGCACGCCCACCTGCCGCGCGAGGAGTACGTGCTCCCTCGTTTGGGGCATCGGGCCGTCGGTTGCGGCGACGACGAGAATGGCGCCATCCATCTGGGCCGCGCCGGTGATCATATTCTTGATGTAGTCCGCGTGGCCGGGCGCGTCGATGTGCGCATAGTGGCGCTTCTCCGATTCGTATTCCGAGTGATGCAAAGCAATGGTGATGCCGCGCGCCTTTTCCTCGGGGCTCTTGTCCAACTCGTCCACGGTCACTGCCTTTTTGGCCAAACCCTTGAGGTTCAGGATGCGGGTGATGGCGGCCGTGAGCGTGCTCTTGCCGTGGTCAACGTGACCGATGGTGCCGACGTTAACGTGCGGCTTTGCCCGACTGAATTTTTCTTTCTCTGCCATTTTTTGATTTAGGTTTCGGGTTTTAGGTTCTAGGTTTTAGAATTCTCATTAAGACCCTCTAAAACCTAACACCTATCACCTAACACCTCTGTTGTTTGCGACAGTTGGACATTGTAGGGCAAGCGGGCTCTACGTGTCAAGGGCTGGGCGCTAATCTACAAATCCCCTCGAGGCCTCAAAAATACTCTTGGCAATCGCAACTGCTTCTTCGGCTTCGTCCTCTGTGTACAAATCGTACGGAACTGCGGGGTCGGGCACTGCGTCGGGATAACGCGACGCGAGGTAATGGCGGTCAATTTTCGCGCCGCCCTGGATGAGCGGCGCGAAAGCATCTCTCTCAAAATCTGCCGCCTGGCCGATAAGAACCTTGACCGAATGCTCGGGGACAAATCTCCTGCCCCTAAAAAAGAGAAACGCCTTGATTGCTTTTTGCGCAGATTGTTCCGCGAAAAAGCATGCGTAGGCATAATCCTTTGTTGCCAAAAGCTCCCGGGCCTTTTTCAAATCATACTCTGCCTGGGACAGCCAGCGTGCCGCTTGCTGTTTTCTGTCTCTCATTGTTTTGGCGCCTCGTAGAGCACAACCGAGTTTTCAAGCGCATTCATCAGGAACGGATTTTCGTTTTCTTTCATGTACTCAAACTCCCGCGGGGTGTAAACGAATACATCGGCGTGCACCGGAAAATCCGGCGCTTCAACCAGCCGGCGCATAAACGGCTGGCTGGTTTCTTTGACAATAATAAGATCAAGATCGCTGTATTCATCCGCATCACCTCTCGCCTGCGACCCGAATAAAATTATCTTCTCCACCGGTCCGTACTCCTTGAGGATTTTTCCCTTTATTTCTTCCGGTCTCAAAGCGATCTTTCCCGACATGCTTTAGATTATACGCGGAATAACGCTCCGCGCAACCTTTTTGAGCATCCAAAAATTCCAAGGGCCC
>CAYPDQ010000009.1:0-34693 GCA_964409535.1 uncultured Candidatus Saccharibacteria bacterium
CCGCCAGAGAGCGGAGGGGGCTGGCCGCCGGGTGGGGGAGGCTGACCGCCTGGGGGAGGAGTAGGTTGCTCGCCGGGGGGAGGAGGCGGGGCACCACCACTTTCACTGCGGCCGCCGTCATCGCCGCGGCAGAAGCCACCCAAACCTACCGCGCAAGCGCCCGCAGTTACTCCTGCCGCCACTGCAACTACACTGCCGATCCCGGCAACAACCGCGCTTCCAGCGGCGGAAATCACGCCGACGGCGGCCAATGCAAAACCAGCCGTTATAGTTACGGCGGCTGCCACCGCAACGAAGGTCACGACTTTTACTGCTACTTTAACGACTTTTGCGGCATAAACCGGTTGCGGAAAGTAAACCGCAACCACGACAGTTAAAATAAGAACGAACGTGAGAAAACTATAAAGCCTTTTATCCATAAATTAATTATAAAGAAGCCATAAAATACTCAAATAGCTCCCTGTGGATAACTTTTGAGGCCTTGAGCACGTTGCCCAAGGCCTCTAAGCACTACTACCGCTACTGCCGCCGGAGATCGAACTCGGCGAAGATGACCTCCCGCGACCCGCTGGGGATGAATACGGACGCGTATCCCCCGCGGAGAGTGGAGAGGTCGCTCTCCAGAAGCACCGAACCAGCTGCGTACTCGCGCCACCCCTTCTTGAACGTGAGGGTGAAGGCGAGATTCGCGCCGTGACCGACCTCCTGGTCGGTCGTGCCGCGGTTCACGCCGCCCGCGACCGTGCCGGAGAACGTCTCGCCGGAATCGCCGACGAGGGACCACGTTCCGGTGACGTCGTCGCCCGAACGCCGGAGCGTCCAGGTCATCCGTCCCGTGATGGTGTCCTCCGCGACCTTCACGGTCGCGGTCCCGGCCCACGTGCCGTTCAGGTCCGCGGACGCGGCCCTGACAGCGGCGGGGTTGCTTCCCGACGTGATCGCGGCCAGCGCCACGAGGGCGATGATGAGCGCGATTCGCTTTTTCATTTTTAGCCGCCTCCATGCGGCGTTGACAGCGCGAGGGAATCCCGCACTGCCGCTATTATCCTTTATAACACAGAATCGCTAAAAAATCAAGTCAATGGAAAACACCGGCAAAATCAGCTAAAATCAATGGCTATGTCCGATCTCGGGCCGAGGTACGAGCATAAGGAGGTTGAAGAAAGAATATACCGGCTGTGGGAAAAGTCGGGTTACTTTGATCCGGACAACTTGCCTGCGCAGGCAAGTAAAACCTTCTGCATAATAATGCCGCCGCCGAATGCAAATGGCGCCTTGCACATCGGCCACGCGCTTTTCGTGACCCTGGAGGATATTATGACCCGTTTTTGGCGTATGCGCGGCCGGCGGGCACTCTGGCTCCCCGGCGCGGACCACGCAGGATTTGAGACCCAAGTTGTCTTTGATAAAAAACTGGAACGCGATGCGAAACTACGAATGCATGCGAATGCCGCGAATGGCAGAACTGCTGACAGATTCACTATGTCTCGCGAGGAGCTCTACAAGGAGATCTGGGACTTCACCCAGGAGAACAAGAAGGTTATGGAAAACCAATTGCGCCGCCTGGGGGCTTCCTGCGACTGGTCGCGGGAAATGTTTACCTTAGACAAAAAAGTGATAGAGCAAGTGTATGCGACTTTCAAGAGAATGTACGATGATGGGCTAATTTACCGCGACCTGCGGGTGGTGAACTGGTGCCCGAAGCACAAAACCGCGCTCTCCGACCTGGAAGTTAAATACGTGGAGCGCAAAGACCCGCTTTACTACATCAAGTATGGGCCGCTCACCTTGGCCACTGTCCGGCCGGAGACCAAATTCGGGGACACCGCCCTTGCGGTAAACCCCAAGGACAAGCGCTATCAAAAATACATCGGCAAGACTACCGAGGCGAAGGGACTACTCGGGCCGCTCAAGTTCAAGGTTATCGCGGACGAGGCGGTGGATCCGCAATTCGGCACCGGGGTGGTCAAAGTTACTCCCGCCCATGATGCAACCGACTTTGACATCTGGACGAGACACAAAGGCGAAATCCCCGGCCCCAAGATCATCATTGACGAAAACGGCCGCCTGACCGGAGAAACCGGCCCCTTCAAAGGGCTCAAAGTCGCGGAGGCGCGGGAAAAAGTGGCGGAGGCGATGCGCGAGGCGGGCATTTTACAGAAAATTGAACAGGAATATGTTCACCAAGTCGCAACCTGCTACAAGTGCGGGAATACGCTGGAACCCCTGCCCAAGCCGCAGTGGTTCGTGAAAATGGCGCCCTTGGCCAAACCGGCACTCGCGGCGGTAAAACAAAAGAAAATCGCTTTTTACCCGGAACACTCCCGGAAGGTTTTCGTTCACTGGCTCGAGAATATCCGCGACTGGAACATCTCCCGCCAGATCATCTGGGGCATCCGCATCCCGGCGTGGTTCCACGAACCGAAGTGCATCCCCAAGGCCGGCCGGGAAAAGGACGTCGGAAAATGTAAAGAAATCGTAATTTCAGAAAAAGAGCCTCGCTGCAAGTTTTGCGACGCCAAGTACATCCAAGACCCGGATGTTTTTGACACGTGGTTTTCCTCCGGCCAGTGGCCATTCGCCGCGCTTCTTGCGCACGGCTCAAGGTCAAAAGTCAAAGGTCAAAGGTCAAAACTGGAATGGACAACGAAGGATTTTGAAGCGTTTTATCCAACCGACGTGATGGAAACGGGGGCGGACATACTTTTCTTCTGGGTGGCGCGGATGGTGATGTTCGGCCTCTACCGCACCGGCAAGATCCCCTTCCGGGCGGTCTATCTCCATGGCCTCGTGCGGGACAAAGACCGGCAGAAAATGTCCAAATCCAAAGGCAACGTGATCGATCCATTGGGCGTGGCCGATGTTTACGGCTCGGATGCGGTACGGGCGGCGCTCGTCGCCGGCAACACCCCCGGCCGGGACACTGCCATCTCCGAAGACAAGATCCGCGGCTACCGCAATTTCGCAACCAAGCTCTGGAACGTTGGCCGGTTCATAAGTATGAACCGGCCCGCGGACTTACGCGGAAAAAAGCGCGGACCGACGCGGAAAGTAAAATTGACCGACGACGACAAAAAGCACATCGCTCAAGCGCGGAAGGTCAAAGCAAGGGTCGCGAAGCACATAGAAAAGTTTGAATTCCACCTCGCCTTGGAAACCGCGTACCACTACACCTGGCACACGTTTGCAGACAAGGTCATAGAGTCCGCTAAGCCGCGGCTGAATGGAGGCGACCCCGAGGACAAAGCTGCCGCTTACCAAACCCTGGAAACCATCATAATAGAGTGCCTGACCATGCTCCATCCGCTAATGCCCTTCGTAACCGAAGAAATTTACCAAAAGATAAGACCCGGAGAACTCCTGATGGTCAAAAAATGGTAAGATAGGATCGTGAGTTTTTTCATCCTCCTCCTTGCCCTTCTCCCCGGCTTCGCCTGGTTATTTTTCTACCTCAAAGAAGATCCGCACCCGGAGCCGAAGGGGCTTATCGCAACCGTTTTCGTAAGCGGCGCCCTCTTCGCCTTCGTGGCGTTCTTCGCCCAAATCCTTCTCAAAAAATTCGGCTGGGCGGTGGAATTGCCTTCCACTGCCGCCGCCTCGCTCGTTCAACCCTACGCGATAATCTTTACCATCCTCGTCTTCGCTTTCACAGAAGAAATTTCCAAGTTCGCCGCCGCCTACCTAACCGTTCACGACAAGCCGGAATTTGATGAGCCGATAGATGCGATGATCTACAGCGTCGTAGCCGCGCTCGGTTTCGCCACCGTGGAGAACTTCGGCGCCATCCTCCCGCCCGACGGCCAAAGCATCGCCTTGGATGCAACCGTGGAAACACTCTCCCTGCGCTTCGTGGGCGCAACCTTGCTCCACACCCTCACCGCCAGTTTCATCGGCTACTACTGGGCGCTGTCCGTGAGGAACCTCGGTGCAAAGATGTATCTCGTGTGGGGTATAGCCATTGCCACCGTATTGCACGCCATTTTCAACTATCTTATAATAAGTTTCGGCGGGTTGATCTACACTCTGATTTTCGTGATCGTGGTCGGATTCTTCGCGCTCGCCGACTTTGAGAAGTTGAAACAGAGAATACTGTGAGATATTTAAACATTTAAAAATATAAAGATGGAAACATCCGAGGAAAAATTCTTTGAGGAACTGGCGCGGGGCGGCAAAAAAGACGCCAAAGCGCCGGTAAGAAAGGCGGAGGAAGAGGACTTTGTGAGCGAACCGGAAGGCCAGCTTACGATAGACGTCTACCAGACGCCCCAGGACATCGTGGTTGAATCCGCTATCGCCGGGGTGAGACCGGAGGATCTGGACATTGACGTGAACACCGATTCCGTCACCGTCCGTGGCGAGCGCCGCCGGGAACACGAAGTGAAAGAAGAGGATTATTTCTACCAGGAATGCTACTGGGGGCGGTTTTCCCGCTCGGTCATCCTGCCCCAGGAAGTGGACCCGGAAAAGGCCTCGGTTAATTTCAAGAACGGGGTCCTAACCGTGCGCCTGCCGAAACTCTCCCGCAGCCGCTCGCGGAAGCTGAAGGTGAAGGTTGAATAATCGCGGCTACCCCGCCTCCGGCGGGATGCTTAGTTTTGTACTTGCTCAAACTTCGTTTTTGAGGTAAACTCGTTTTCGCAAACAAAACTGGCATGAGGCAGTGCGCGATTTGTCATAAATCCTCAATGATGGCCGGGGAGCGGCGTAAGCTCCGCGGCAAATACAACCCGGTCAACTGGCGGCGCAAGCACGCCAATCTTCAGTACGCAAAGGTGGGCGGCGTCCGCAAACTGATCTGCACCCAGTGCCTGCGGACGATGAGAAAAGCCGCGAAGTAGCTCTACCGGCTTATATCCAATATCTTAGATAACTGGTTTCTGGGAAATAAATCTTTAGGGTAAAGCTCAATTAATCTCCAACCAAGCTCGCTACAGAGATTTCTTTTAATCTCTATATTCCTGTCATACGCTTCTTGCTCGCCAGCGAGGCCGAAAAACTCTATTACTATATTGGGTAAGATTTTAAAGTCCGCCGTGAATTTGCTTTTGCCGTATGGGACACTACGTTCGTGCTCAACGCCGCGACTATACAACCAGTCATCAACTATTTTTTCCGTGAAAGAATCGCACGAATGCCCATCCTGGGCTATAAACTTATAAGCAAAGATTATCGGATTAGGTCTAAATCCCGCTAAACGGATCGCAGCGTTCCAGCTGCCAAATCTTCTTTTGTATTCGTTGTACATATTAAATTCCCGCTTCAACGGAATCCGACCATTTTCCTCATAGAAATCTGTGATTTTCTTTATCAAATCCTCCGCGCTGTATTTCTCCAAGCGGGGAACCAAACTGCTAAGGGCAACTTCTCTTTGTCTTGCTCTTCGCTCCGGCGTAAAGACTCGTTCGACATAGCGCTTCCAGATTTCTCTTCTTTGAGCAGAAGTTATCTTGACGCCCTTTGTCCAAAGCCATGCAGAACCTAGGCCAATTCCCAACTCTCCTGCTATCTCGCGGTGAGTTCTACCCCGTCGCCTCAACTCAATCGCTGTTCGCCTGACACTTAGTGAATGGCGTCTGCCATTGTTGTGTTTTATTGCTTTCGCCACGTTTTAATTATACCATTACGAAGCTAAAATCGGGCCGTCGTATAATGGTAGTACGCAAGGCTGGGGGTCTTGTAGCCCGGGTTCGATTCCCGGCGGCCCGACAACATTAACGAATAGCGTTATGAAAATTAGCTCCGCAATATTAATTTCGTTCGCAACCTCGCTTATCGGTTTTACTACCAGTCAGTCGTACTTGTGGGTACCTATATCAGTCTTAGTCGCCGGGTTCATTGATTTATTTACGAGATCATGGGTAGCGTCTGATGAACTTGGGACAGCGAGAAATTTAAGCGCATTATTAAAATTCTTTTCTGCATTAGTCGGCTTTTACGCAATGATTGGTCAAGTGGTTTGCATCGGTTTAATAATTTGGTGGTTCGCGTTTTAATACTATGGGATTATTTTTGAAAACAGTAGCGCAAGCAACAATGGATTTTTACAGCGATCTTGAGGTTTCTATAGATTGTAGCTATGCTGATACGTCCGACAATGACGAGAAAGATAAATGGCTCGTTTATCTCGTAGCGTTTTATTACTCAAAAATGCTTTACAATCTCAGCAATACTCCAGGCGCGGAAAGTCTTATGGAGTATATCCAAAATATCTATGACGACTGGAAGGCGGCTTTCAAAAATATTCCCGGTCAAGAATATCGCCCGAAATTACCAGAGTGTTATGCTTACCTTGTAGATAAACGAGGCGCGAAAGCTATAAAGTCATTTCGGGCCGATCTGAACGAAAGTCATCGTGGCACATATTCAATATCAACAAAAATTCCAGTACTTGAACCAAATAGATATATTCCTCCATCTGTTGTCGCGCTCATACAGTATGCCCTTAATAATTTACACGAACCGGCGCAGACGATATTTCTAGTGATGACGCTCGGCGCTATGAATCACTACTACAGAGAACAAGGTAACCACACATCAATGAATCAAATAATGGAAGCTCCGCATTATGGGATTCAAGGCGCATCACAACTATTGGCGGGGCTAAGTAATCAATAATGTAAGTTCCAATATGATTTCACAAATAGTAATTACATTTCTAGGGTGGCTCGCGCTAATATTTATCGGTACGAACCTTATCGGTATGCTTGTCAGGGAACTTGTGCTTACATCCGGTATTAAAAAGTTGATTGCCAAAGGTAACGATGCTTTCAGAAAAGTGGCGACAGAATTTTATAAACCCAATGAAGAATGGCGAGTAAATGCAACAGCATTTACATTGATAGCTATTTACTTGAGTGCCTTACTTTACTTTTGGAATGTAGGTGTAGTTGTTGCTGCGGTGTTGTTGATGACTGCGCGTATCCCAGATTTATTGTGGGGAATGAAGCATGGGGGAGTTAGCGAGCGCGGACTTCTTAAGCGTAAAGATCTTGCAGATGCAGTGATTGCAGCCGCCGAGAGAAATGGAATTGATACAAAAAATGAAGTTGAAGCATCTATGTTAGGAGAGTTCGTGGTGGCAATGACTAGAGAGGGCAAGGTGAGTAGAAAAAGTTTTAGAAATATGCCAGCAGTATATATGCTTACTTTAGTTATTATGTGGGCAGCATTGCCAATACTTTGGTACGCGCTTTATAGATTATAAATATTGTTGGCACGAACCTCGACGGCGTCGGAAGCGGGAGTGAGTCCAAAACAAAAAACGCCTTTGAGGCGTTCTTTGTTGGCTCCACCACAGTTTCTTCCCGGCTTTTAACCAGGTGGGTGGGCTCGATCCTGTCGCCCAAGGGCCAGGATATATCGCCCTCCCGTAAATAGTTCCTTGATCCGGAAATTGTGGCGGAACCAACTTTAGTATACCATAGCCCCTGGACGTCAATATCCCGATAAACCGCGATGACCCTAAAAACACGTAGATTCGTATTATGCGCGCTGGTTTTAGTGTTCCTTTTCGCCGGCACCGGCTTGGTCCTCTACGCTCAGGGCTGGCGGTTGAACTTTGAGACCTTCGCTCCGACGAGAGTCGGCGGGATCTACATCCGCAGCTTCCCGGCCGAGGCGAACATTTTCCTGGACGGCGAGGAGGTGGAGAATAAGTCCGGTCTCATCCAGTCCGGGACGCTGGTAAACAATCTTTTCCCGCGGAGTTATCGTTTATCTTTGACCGCATCCGGGTTCAAGTCCTTGGAGAGAAACGTATCCGTCCAACCGTCCCTTGTGACCGAAGCGGACACGTTGGTTTTGGTGCCGGAGGCGGCGACGGTCGCGGCTACAAGCACCGCGGAATGGTTTTCGGAAAAATCGGCGAATGCTACCAGCACCGAAAAGATAACGATTCCGGAGGATATCTCCGGGAAAACGGTGAAGATGAAAAGAGCGAGCCGGACCACGGTGGGATTTGCGCAAAACGACGGCGAATTCTACCTGTACCGTCCGGCGGATGGCGCCTTAACCCACCTCGCAAGCGACGTCCGGGATTTCTTCTTCTCAACCGACGCGGATAAGGTCGCTGTCTTGGGCAGCAAGGGCCTCGAAATATTTTCGCTGAACGGCAAGAACTACTGGCGGTTCAACCTGGCGGAAGCGTCGAAGATATCGGGTCTCGTGTGGTACAAGGACGGCGAGCATATTTTCGTAGAGTATCCGGGCAAAACCAGCTTCCTAGACCTGAGCGATGCCGGCCTCCAAGGGTTCACCGAAGTGGCGCCGACGAACGATGTGCGATACGACGCCCTGGAGAACGTTCTTTACTATTTGGAAGACAGCGAGATTCTCGCGCTCCGGTTCCCCGGTTAGCGCTTAGCCCACCCTCTCCTCGTGGTCAAAACTACCGTTTCGCCCACTGCGGAGCTCTACGCGCCTTCTTGAGTCCGTACTTTTTGCGCTCCACCATTCTGGGATCGCGGGTAAGGTAGCCGAGGACCCGCAGCCGCTTCTTGAGTTCCGGATTGTACAAAGCAAGCGCGCGGGCAAGGCCGTGGCGGACCGCTTCTGCCTGGGCTTTGATCCCGCCGCCAGCCACTTTCGCGTTCACTGAAAGCTTCTCTTCTAGTTTCAGATTCCTGATCGGTGCAAGCGCGGTGTCCTTAAGCCGCGGCATCTGGAAGAACTTTTCCAAAGCCTCGCCGTTCACCAGGAGTTCGCTCCGGCCCGGGGTGAGTTTCACCCGCGCAACCGCGGTCTTGCGCCTGCCGACACCTTCAAAATATTTCTTGTCGCTCATGTTTCGAAAATCAGGTTGTTCAACCTTTTGGCGGCGATGAAATTCTTGGGCAGCATCCGCCGCACCGCCTCGCGAATTACCTTCTCCGGCGACTTAGCGAAAGCGTCCTTGAATTTGGTCTCTTTAAGATGCCCGACGTAACCGGTGTGGCGGTAGTAAATCCTTTGTTCCGCCTTATTGCCGGAAATAGTCATCCTTTTGTAGTTCTTCAAAATCACCCGATCCTTGCCTACTAAGCGCGGCTCGTAATCTGGGTTTTTCTTCCCCTGGAGAATATGGGCGACCTCCGTGATCACCCGCCCGAATCTCTTATTTTCCGCGTCAATAACGTAGTCCATCGGTTTACACAAATTCCACGGTTGCGACCAGCGCGCCGTCTCGCTTCCGGCTCTTGCCGGACTTCACGATCCGGAGATATCCGCCCTTCCGCTCCGCATAGCGCGGGGCAAAGTCGTCCAAAAGCCGCTCCACCGCCCGCTTGTCCCCCAAACGGGAGAGAAGCAAGCGCCGCGCCGGAAGGCCGCCGCGCTTGGCGATGGTCACAAACCGCTCCATCACCGGCCGGATCGCTTTGGCCCGTGCCTCGGTCGTTTCTATCTTTCCGGTCCGGATCAAGTCGTTCGCCAAATTGCGCAGGAATGATTTCCTGCGGCCGGTGATCCTGCCGAATTTTTTACCCTTGACCCGATGCCTCATCCCGTTAGAGACAGGAAACTTTCGTTTCCGTATAACTTTCATGCCGGCGCGACTTCGTCAGCATTACTGTCTTCGTTGTATTGTTATGGCTCATAATCTTGCGGTCTCTAACGGGACGCATTATTTTTTTGCCTTGGCGGCTTTCTTTCTAGGCTTTTCTTTCGCCTCTCCCACCGCCGGGATCTCAAACTCTTTAACCTCCATCGCGAAGATCTTCTCAAAGTGGTCTTTAAGAGCGCTTGCGGTCTTGTGCAGAGCCGCGGACGGGCTTATCGTGCCGTCGGTCTCTATTTCCAAGCGCAGCCGGTTGTAGTCGGTCCGGTCCCCGACCCGCATGTTCTCCACGGTGTAGTTCACCCGCGTGACCGGGGAGAAAAGCGCATCCACTCCGATGAGGCCGACCGTGAGCTTCTCCGTCTTGCGGCTCTCCACCGGAGAGTAACCCATCCCCCGCTCCACGGTGATCTCCATTTCCAGTTCCGCGCTCTTGTCGGTCAAAGTCGCCAAGGGCTCACCCGGATTCACGATCTCCACCTGGGAGTTCGGCTTCAAGTCCCGGCCGGTCACAACTCCCTCGCCCTTGGCTTTAAGGAGAAGCGTCTGCGGTTCGTCAATGAACATCCGGAAGCGTAGCCGCTTCAGGTTCAGGGTCATTTCCACCACATCCTCCTTGACGCCGGAGAGAGTGGTGAACTCGTGCGGCGCGTTCTTTATCTTAACGTAGGTCACCGCGGCGCCAGGGAGGGAAGACAAAAGCGCCCGCCGCAGGGCGTTGCCTAAGGTTTGACCATAACCGGCGTAGAGGCCCTCAACCTCAAAAACGCCGTTGGTCATCTCCTCCGACACGGTCTTGATGCTCACGGTTGAACTCAAACGAGCGTATTCCATATCTTTATATTTTTATATGTTTATATTTTTTACTTGCTGAACGTTTCCACCAAAGCGTTCGCTTCGAACGGCACTTCCGTCTCCCGAGGCAAGGCTAAGACCTTGCCCGTAAGCGCCTCCGGATCCACCTGAAGCCAAGCCGGCGGTTCGTACTTTTTTAACGACTCTTTTATGTTTTTGAAAGTGGCGAGTCCCGCGGACTCGGGCCGGACGCTTACCGCGTCTCCGGCTTTGACCATATAGCCCGGCGCACGCACCTTAACGCCGTTCACCGTAATATGCCCGTGGACAACAAGCTGTCTCGCCGCATTCCGGGAGGGCGCGAGCCCCAGTCGGAAGACGATGTTGTCCAACCGGGATTCCAAAAGCTCCACCAGATTCACGGCGGTCGAACCCTTGTGCCGAAGCGCCCGGTTGAAAATTTGGCGCAGGGCCCTCTCATCAATGCCGTAACTCAACTTGCACTTCTGCTTCTCCTGCAGCTGGCGGCCGAAGTCGGAAAGCGCGGCGCCGTGTTTGCGCATCTTGCCATGAACTCCCGGCGCGTAGGGCTTGCGCACCATCGCGCACTTGGGCGACTCACAACGCGCGCCTTTGAGCCCCAGGCGCACGCCCAAGGACCTCTCTTTTCTCTCTTTAGGACCCCGGATCATAGCATTACACTCTCCTGACTTTAGGCGGCTTCGGGCCGTTGTGCGGGATGGGAGTGACATCCTTGATCGCCACGACGTTGAAGCCGTGGTTGATGAGCGAGCGGATCGCCGAATCCCGGCCGCCGCCCACGCCTTTCACGAAAACCGTAAGCGCCGCCACTCCGTAATTCTTAAGCTTCTCGGCGATGACCGAAACCACTTTGGACGCCGCGAAAGGCGTCGCCTTCTTGGGACCGGAAAATCCCAAGGAGCCGGCCGTTGCCCAGGCGATCACTCCGCCCTTGTCGTCGGTCACGGTCACAACCGTGTTGTTGTAAGAAGCGTTAATATACGCCCTGGCGTTTTCCAAATGCCGGGACCTTTTGGAAACGGCGCCTTTCGCGGCCGCAGTCGCGACTGTCGCGCCTTCCTTCAAGACCTCTTCCGTTTTTTGAATGGCTACTTTTTTCTTTCCCATAGTCGTTAGTAATTACTTGAGGTCAACTTTCCTCTTGCCGCTGCCGGCGGTCTTCCTTACGTTCCCCCGCACCGTGCGGGAGTTGGTTTTGGTCCTTTGGCCGTGCACCGGCAAGCGCTTCACGTGCCGGCTGCCGCGATAAGTTCCCAAGTCCTTCAAGCGCTGGATGTTTCTCTTCACTTTCTGGCGCAACTCGCCCTCAATTACGGCGTTTTTCTCTATCCAGGTTTTTAGCCGGTTCACCTCTTCCAGATTCAAGTCCTTCATCCTTTTCCCGGAATCCACTTTGGAGTCGGCGAAGGCTTTGCGGCTCAAAGCCAGACCTATCCCATAAAAATAGGTCAGGGCGTATTCCGCCCTTTTGTTGTCCGGAATATTTACTCCCAAAAGTCGCATCTTATCCTTGTCTCTGTTTATGCTTCGGGTTTTTCTTGCAAACTACGTACAAGCGGCCAGCGCGCCTGACCACCTTGCAGTCCTTGCACATCTTTTTGATCGAACTTCTGACTTTCATCCCGTTAGAAACAGTCCCGTTAGAGGCAAGTCGTCAAAGACGACTGCCCTCGCAAGCAAGGGGCCTCTAACGGGACGTAGCCCATTAATGTACGCCGGTGCGACTGCGGCTGTTTTTCCTTATTGTATAGCATAATCGTAATATCTAATCCTGCGGTTTCGTACGGGATTCATCTCTATAATCTCCTTACTATTCTCCCCCGTCTGCCGTCCGGTCCGACTTCCACGAGCACTTTGTCGCCGGGCAGAACCCGGATCCGGTTCAGGCGCATCTTGCCCGCCAGATGACACAGAAGCACTTCTCCGGAGAGTAGCCGGATCCGAAAAGTCAAAGCCGGCAGGGCTTCTTCCACGACTCCTTCCCGCCTTTCTGACGCTTGCGGATCAACCGACATACCCGGAATTATCACTCATAAAAAGGCGAGTAAGATTATAGACACGGCTTACTCCAAAGTCAAGGTTATTCTTCCCGGGTCTTCCGGCAACCGTCGGAGCCAAAACGGCCAGACCGAAACCCCGGCGTCCTTAAGGCGCGGCAGCTTCAGGATCTGGCTGCGGGCGGAATTCAAATCCTCTCCCGCCACCTGGGCCCTGAAATCGTCCGCGGAAAACGCGGGAATAAGCTCTCCCCGTGCTTCTACCGAAAACCTGACCTCGCCCTTGTCGTACGCCAGCCGGACGTCGGCATAGCCGATTTCCAAATTCCGGAAATCCGTATCCGGATACTCCCGGCGGGCAATATCCAAAAGAACCGTTCTCAAGTCCGCTTCCCGGAAGCCGATCGCCCGGAATTCCGCCTCTCCGATTATGCCGAAATTGCCCTTGTCATCTGTTGTCCTATTAACGGTCATTTTGGTTACTTCCGTTTCGGAAGCGCCGGTGAGTATCTTGAACTCCGCCGAGCGGCCGGCGAGCAGATTGTTCTCCAAGCTGGACCTCAAAATCGCGGTCATCTTGTCCTTGCCTGCGGCGATGTCCGCATCCGTCGGCACCGCCTTCTCGCCGACGAAACCGCCGCTTGCGCCCTCGCGCAACGCGCCGTAGAAACCCTCGTACCGCGGCGTTCCCTTGAAGCCGGGGATGGTAAGTTTTTCCACTGGGCCGATATTCCAATCCCCCCCCGCCTTGTCCGCAGTCACGCCGGTTTCAATGCTCTTGGGAACGATCTTCCCGTCTTTGATCTCCGCACCGGGTATGATCACCTGATTGTCCAACCGGTAGATTTTCCCGTCCGGCGTCTCAAAGCGGGTGGTGGCGACGAGCGTCTGGGGCTGGGAGCTGTAGGCGTTCCAAATGGTAAGGCGAGCTTTAGCTTTTTCCGAAACCTCGGCCTTGCCCGTCGCCGGAAAGAACTGGGTCGTGTTCCTTTTATCCCGGAAGACCTCGGCCGGAACCACCTTGCCGTTGGGATTCACCTCCGCGACCGCTTTCGTAGCAAGAACTTCCGTTTTGCCTTCCCACGGAACCTCGGCGAAATTTATCTTCACCTCTGCCCGGCCAAAAAACGCACCAACTGCCCAAACGCCGAGCGCGAAAAGAACGACAACAAGAACGGATATCGCTAAGCCGCGGCGCGAGAATCTTCGGCGCATCGGTCTCTTCTCTCTTTCTTCGACCTCCCCCGCCTTCGGCAGGACGTAGCCCGCCTCCGGCGCGGCGAAGTCCGCTTCCGCAACCATCTCTTCCTCTTCCGGCGTCTCCGGCTTGAAGGTGAACTTTTTGCTTGCCCGCGCAGGCGGAGATTTCTTGCTCTTCGCTCCGCCCTTCTGCCTCGCAGGCCTGCTTTCCTCCTCCGTCTCCACTGCCGGGACTATATCGGAAAGAGAACGGCTATGAGCGGCAGAAAAAAGCGGATGCGAAGCCGGGATCTTCGCGGCTTTGGCCAGGGCCAGCACTTCCTCGTCTACCGACTCTATCGTGAGCCGCTTACCGGTCCCGTCCGCCTCCCGGTTCAGTAAATGGAAATTGGCGAGGGTCTCGGCGATCCGGGCGTTCCTGGGAATGACGAGGATAATATCCGCGTCCGTCTCGGCGAGCATCCTTTCCACCACTGCCGCAACCGGCTCGTTTTTATCTACAAAAATCTTTCGCATATCGGCAGGTACATTTTATCATATTGGCGAGCCCAGCCAGTGAAGATGACGTCGGAGCCAGCGGTTGATCTCGGAGTCGCTCTTGTCGGTCAGGAAGTGGGCGAGCGGCGCGAGCCACCGGAAAGACAAAGTCCCCTCCAGGCCAAGCTTTAGCATTATCTCCTGAAGCTCTATTTTCTCCAGGGAAAACGCCTTCTTGCGCACCGGCAAAGACAGCGGCAACTGCACTTCGGAATCCAGAAAAACCCTGCCCCTGGGACGCAGCTCTTCTATCCGCGCAAGAAGCGACTGGACCACCGGTTGAAGCTGCCGGTTCATTGTCCGACCCACAGCCGGAGAGACGCTTCCGGCAAGATAGGCGGAATACAACCCCTCCGCCGCCCGCGGGCTTACCGCCCAGGCATCGCAAATCGCCCGAACGAGCGACACCGTTTGCCATCTAATTTCCCGGCACTTTTCCGGCGCCGCGAAATAACTCCGGTCCGGGTCGAGAACGACCAGGTTCAGCGGCGGATTGCGGATTTTGCCCAGAACCGCGAGCTCTGCCCGGGCGATATCGGTAAAGAAAAAATTTTTGACCGGTTTTATTTCTTCAAAAAGAACGCGGCTCGTGAACTTTAACTCCAGTGCCGCCGCAACGCGTTTCGCTTCAAATCCCAGCGGGCTCCAAACCCGATGGCCGTCCAGGTGGAAATCCGAGACCTTCCCGCCGACCAAGACCATATCCAAGTCGTCCACCTGAAGTTTTCCGGCCGCCTCCAACCGATACTGGTTGAAAACTTTCCCCGCTGACTGCGCGAGGATATTTTCCAATTCCACCGCCGTGAGCGGCTCCTTCGGTCTCTCCCGAAGCGAGCTTATCGGAACCGTCGCGGTGGAAACGAGAGACGGATCGGCGGCGACGATCACTTTGTGATTCAGACGGCCAGAGACGATTTTAGAAACCAGGGTTCTTAAATCCTTTTCCCGCCAGAATTTCTTTGGGACAAGACGCTTCCCGCCCTCCAGATTCACAAACAAGCCCTCTGCCGACTCCGGCCCCGACGCTCCGGCCGGGGCAGGCAGAACGCGCAATACCAGAAACGACTGCTTAGAGCCCAGCACAAACTCATTCTATCACTCCCCGTATGCGCCTCACACCTGCGCTCACGGCTTCTTCTTTTGTGATGCGGAACTTGCCGATCTCGCCGGTGCGCGCGACGTGCGGCCCGCCGCAGAACTCAATGGAGAACGCTTCCGAGAAGCGCGGGCTCTCCGGCGTGGCGCTTTTGGGCCCTATGGAATAGACCGAAACCCGTTCCGGATACCTCTCTCCGAACTCATGTTCCGCCCCAAGTTTCTCCGCTTCTTCCAAAGGCATCTCGCTTCGGATGACCGGCAAGTCCTCGGCGATCTTCTCGTTCACGATACGCTCCACTTCCCTCTTCTGCTCTTCGGTCATCTTTTCGCCGTAGAGGAAATCCATCCGCAGGCGCTCGCTCGTGATATTGCTTCCTCGCTGCTTCACGCTCGGCCCGAGAACCATTTGCAGGGCTTTGAGCAGCAAGTGGTGCGCGGTATGCAAACGCACCGTTTTCTCGGAAGCATCCGCGAGTCCCCCCTTGAACATCCCGGCGGACGCTGTCCGGGAGAGTTCTTGATGCTTCTTCGCTTCTTTTGAGAATCCCTCGATATCTACCCCCATTCCCTTCTCTCCTGCTATTTCAACGATTAATTCAATGGGAAATCCGTAGGTCGCGAAAAGATTGAACGCCACAAATCCTGGGATCGTCTTCGGTATATTCTCAAGTTCCTTCTTTATCTCTCTATTGTTTTTCTCTTCTTGCCGGTAAGAGATGGGGTCTTGACGCCATTTCTCGAACTCCTTTAAGCCTTTCTGAAGAGTGTTTCTGAATTTTGCTTCTTCTTTTTCTATTTCAGGAATCACCTCGTTTAGATATTTGGTCAAAGAAAATTCGGGTGAGTAAATTTTCGCGAAGGTCTCAGCCACATCGACAATAAGGCTCCTGTGCAAAATGAAATCTCTGGAATTATTCGTAACAGCAAGATCGTGAGCGCCAAGCTTATCCGCGAAACGTATAGCTCGCCTGAGAAGCCTCCTAAGTACGTATCCTTGCCCCGTATTGGAGGGCCTGACCCCGTCGGCGAGTAGAAATACGGCAGCACGGACATGATCTAGAATAACTCTGAATCCCTTCCCATAATCTCGGTATCTCTTCTCCGTTGACCCCTCCAAAACCATCTTCACTTCTTCGAAAACGTTCAGGTTGAAAAGATCGGGGTCATCGTTCGCCGCGGCGGTAATCCGTTCTAACCCGCCCCCGAAGTCAATGTTGCGCTGGGCGAGCTTTTCAAAGGCACCGTCCTCTTTCTTCTTGTATTCCATAAAAACCGAGTTCCCGATTTCCAGAAAACGGCCGCAGTCGCAGTTGGGGTGACATTCTTTATCTTTCCATTGCGAGCTTTCGTGGATTCCTCTCTTTCCATCAGGGTCAAAGTCAAAAAACACTTCGCTGTCCGGCCCGCCTGGCTCGCCCGCAGGCATGCTTGCCGGAGGCCCAGAACGGCTCCACCAGTTCTTTTCCGCCCCGTAGTAGCGAATTTTATCTTTGGGGATTCCCAACTTTTCCCAAATTTCAGCCGACTCCTTGTCTTTCGGAATGCCGCTCACCTCGTCTCCTCCAAAACACGTAACCCAAAGCCGCTCTCTTGGAAGCCCGATTTCCTTTGTCAAAAACTCAAAGCACCACGACAGCTGCTCCTCTTTCCAGTAGCCCGCCCCGACCCCGTCAGGGGCGTCGGGGTCGCCCAACGACCAGTTGCCGAGCATTTCAAAAAAAGTGGTGTGGCGGTTGTCGCCCACTTCCTCAATGTCTTCCGCCCGGAAGCATTTTTGGGAATTCGCGAGGCGCTTACCCAAGGGGTGCGGCTCGCCCAAAAGGTACGGAACGAGCGGTTGCATGCCGCTCCCGGTAAAAAGCGTCGTCGGGTCGTTCTCCGGCACGAGCGAGGCGGAGGGAATTATTTTGTGCCCTCTTGGCTCTGCTGCAAAAAACTCCAGATATTTCTTCCTGACTTCGGCTACGGTCATATGAGGTTCTCAAATCCCTCCAAGGCCTTGGACTTCTGGTGCTCGCGGATCTTCTCCAATGCCTTGGCTTCTATCTGGCGGATGCGCTCGCGGGTGACGCCCGAGACCTTGCCCACTTCCTCCAAGGTGTGAGAGACGCCGTCCTCCAGACCGAAGCGCATCTTCAAAATGTTCTGCTCCCGCTCGGTGAGGTCGCCCATTATTTCTTTGAGGAGGTCGCGCAAAAGCGCCCGTGCCGCAAGCTGGGCGGGCGTGGCCGACTTCTCGTCCGGAATGAAGTCCGACAAGGTGGAGTCCTCCTCGTCTCCGACCGGCGCCTCAATGGAGAGAACCTCCTGGGAAATTTTCTGGATGTGCCGGACTTTTTCCACGTCAATGCCCATCTCCGCCGCTATTTCCTCCGGCAAGGGCTCCCGGCCGAGTTCCTGGATCATATGCCGCCGGGTCTGGGCGTATTTGGAAATCGTCTCCACCATATGCACCGGAATGCGGATGGTGCGGGACTGATCCGCAAGCGCCCGGGTGATGGCCTGGCGTATCCACCAGGTGGCATAGGTGGAAAATTTGAATCCCTTGCGGTAATCAAATTTCTCCACCGCCCGGGAGAGGCCGATATTCCCCTCCTGGATCAGGTCCAAGATGGAAAGATTCGGGGTGCGGTTGGCGTAGCGCTTGGCGATGGAGACCACCAGGCGCAGGTTGGCTTTCATCAGGCGCTGGCGCGCTTCTTCGTCGCCCTCCCCGGCGCGTTTCGCGAGATCGCGCTCCTCGTCTTTGGTCAAAAGTGCGGTTCGGCCTATCTCCCGAAGATAAACCTGCACCGCATCCGGCGTGCCGCGCTCCGTTTCCAACTCTTCCAACTCCCTTCCGGTCAACTTCTCCTCCGTAGCCGCGCCGATGAGACCGGTCGTCTCCAGAACCTTTATATTCGCTTTTTCCAAGCGGTCGTAGATCTCGTCCAGGACGGAGACGTCCTTCTCTATATTCGGGAAGTAGTAAAGTATCTCGTTGTCGGTAACGAAACCGCGCGGCCGGCCGCGGTCGATCAGCTCTTTGAGCGCGCCTTCGTCAAGCCTGGATTTGGACGCCTTCTTCTTGGGACGGCCTGGCTTCACAGCTTTCCTGGCCTTTGCCCTTTTCACCTTTACGCTCTTTTTCTTCTTTGGTTTGCGTTTCATGTTCCGCGTTTCACGTTTCGAGTTTTGCGTTATTCGATCGGTAGTTTATGAAATTCCTCGCTTGCCGCCCGGAATGCCTCCTCGTCCCCCGCAAGCTCCGCTTGCTTCATCGCCGCCACCAATTCTTCGCGGCGTTCCTTAATATATTCCCGGAAGAGATATTCTTTCAACTCTTCAACTTCTTCCGGCGGGAACTCATCCGACTGGAGGACAATGAGATTCAAAACCTCGTCCAGCGCCGGGTCGCCCGAGCGCCGCTCGCCTCTTTTCACGACCGTGAGCGCCTCGCGATATTGAAGCGCGAGATATTCTTCGTGTTCCCCCAAAAGGCCGAAGTTATTACCGGGAAGCATAGCAGATATGAGCCGCTGACTCAAAAGTTCCCGTCGGGTAAAAACGCGTCTGGGCGCGGGCTGGATCTCTTCTTCCCGCACAATCCCAGTAGGCGAGGCGGGCGCGGTAAGCCGCGCCGCTTCCTCTTCCAATGTCTTCTCCTCTATACCTACGCGCTTGCCGAGCTCCTTTAGCCAGAAACTTCTCTCCACCGGGCTCACGATGGAGTTCAGCTTCGCGAGAACGGCGCGAAGGCGTTTCAAAAATTCCGGGTCGCGGACGTCGTTCTTCGCGCCGCTCAAATATTTCGCAAAGTAGAACTCCGGCGCGGGTTTGGCGTTTTTGACGAGTTCCCGAAGCATTGCCGGGTCTTTCTCCGCCGCCTCTGCCGGATCTTTTAAGTCCGCAAAGGTTACGACCTTGACCTGAAAGCCGTTCGCCTCCGCCATATCCACCGCCCGTTCCCCCGCTTCCCAGCCGGCTTCGTCGTTGTCAAAACTCACCACTATGCGGTCGGCGATGCGCTTCAATGTCCTCAAGTGGTCGAAAGTCAAAGTGGTGCCGGAAGTCGCGACCGCGTTTTTCACTCCCGCCTGTGAGGACATCAAGAAATCCATCTGGCCCTCCACCAAAAACGCCTCCCCCGCTTCCCGGATCGCGTTCTTGCTAGCCCAAAAACCGTACAGCAGCTTGGACTTGGAAAATATCGCCGTCTCGGGACTGTTCACGTATTTGCCCATCTTGCCGTCGTCGTACTGCGGCAAAACTCTCCCCGTGAACCCGACCACTTTCCCGAAGTGGTTGTGGATCGGGAACATTATCCGGCCGCGGAAGCGATCCAATTGCATCCCCCGCTCGGTTTTGAAAGAAAGCCCCGCCTGCAGCAAATCCTCCGGCCGGTAGTTCTGATTCAGGAAATGCAAGGTGAGCGCCTCGGGTTGGTTCGGCGCCCAGCCGAGTTCAAATGCATCTATCGTTTCCTGCGCGAGACCGCGAGATTTCAGATATTTCTGTGCCTCCGCGGAACCGGCGAGTTGTTCCTTAAAGAAATTCTTTGCCGCATCGTTCAATTCGTAGAGGAGGCCGGTGAATTTGTATTCCGCCGGGTTCATCCGCCGCAGTTCCACCCCGGCCTTCTCCGCGAGGATGCGCAACGCCTCGCCGAACTCCACGTTCTCATAGCGCATCAAAAAGCCGAAAATGTCCCCGCCCAAACCGCAGCCGAAGCAGTGCCAGGTTTGGCGCTCCGGCGAAACCATAAAGGAAGGGGTTTTTTCCTTATGGAAGGGACAGAGTGCCTTGAAGTTCCTGCCCGCCGGAGAAAGGGTGAGATACTGCCGCAGAAACTCAACGATGTCCAGCTTTTGCTTGATTTCTTCGACCGGCGTGGCCATAGAGGTCTCTGTGCTCGGTTTGGATTGTAGGATATAAAAAGCCGGGATACAATTATCCTCGTTGTATGTCCGAAATCCTCCGCGTTTCCAATCTAACCGTCGCTTTCGACAACCAGGTCGTTATAAACGATCTGAACTTTGACTTGAACGAGGGCGAGATCCTCGCGGTCATAGGCCCGAACGGCTCGGGCAAAACCGTGCTCCTCAAGGCCCTCTTGGGGATAGTTCCCTTTGAGGGAACGGTGGAATGGGCCGAGAACGTCAAACTCGGCTACGTTCCGCAAAAAATTGACGCCGACCGGCACTTGCCGCTAAACACCGAAAACCTTCTTGCCGCCAAAGCTAAAGTTATCGGCCTCGGCGGAAAGGAAGTGAAGGAAGTCATAGAGAAGGTGAATCTTAGCGAGGGACTTCTTCAAACCCCGATCGGCCACCTCTCCGGCGGCCAGTTCCAGAAAGCGCTCATCGCTTTCGCGCTCCTAGGCAACCCCAGGGTCATTCTTTTCGACGAGCCGACCGCGAGCTTGGACCAGTTGAGCGAAGAACATGTCTACGAACTTATCCACGACCTGCAGGAAAAACACGGCATAACCGCAGTCCTCGTCTCCCACGAGTTGAGCGTCGTCTATCGCTACGCGACCAAAGTGCTTTGCCTGAACAGGCAGAAGATCTGCTTCGGTGAGCCGGAGGAAGCGCTGACCACGGAAGTTCTAAAGAAGCTCTACGGCTCGCCGCATAAGCTGCACTCCCGCCATGCCCACTGATCAAATCACTTCTTTCACTCTGGCCTTGCTCTCCGCCGGCGCGGCGGGGGTGGTCGGCGCGTTCGCGCTTATGAGGCGGACCATTCTCGCGGGCGATGTGATGTCCCATATCGCTCTCCCCGGCCTCGGTCTCGCGGTCATCTGGAAATTAAACCCGCTTGTGGGCGGAGGACTTACCTTGCTTCTGGGAATACTCATCATCTGGCGTCTGCAGGAAAAAACCTCTCTTACCGCGGAAGCCGCGGTCGGCGTCATCTTCGCAAGCTCGGTCGCGATAGGCACACTTCTCATCAGCTCCGCGGAGGAACTGATAGACGCTCTCTTCGGCGGTTTCGGCAGTTTGACTCCGGCGGAATTCGTTTCCGGGGCTGGGGTGAGCATCGCCATCATCCTGGCTTTTTGGAGATTGCGGCACAAACTCATTCTTGCCCTCTTCTCGCCGGATCTCGCCGCCTCCGCCGGAGTGAAAGTCAGCCGAACCAACCTCTGGTTCCTGCTTCTTTTCGGCCTCGCGATCCTAATGAGCTTGCGCTTCCTGGGCGCGCTCCTTGTGGGGTCGCTCATCATCATCCCAGCTTCCGCCGCGCGCCAGCTTACCCACTCCCTCGGAAAATTCTTGATTCTCTCCGTCGTGCTTGCGATGCTCGCGATGCTTGTCGGTCTTCTTATTGCAAATTCCTACGGCCTGGAGCCCGGCCCGACCATAGTCGTCGCCGCCACCGCCATATTCCTATTAAGCTTGCTCAAGCCGAAAAAGTAGATATATAATTGATATAAAAATATGCCTCGCAAGAAGAGTACTAACGAAGAAATATTGGATACGCTGAATGGTTTGGTCGAAGCTGTCGGTAATGGCTTTGATAAGGTGAACGGCAAGTTGTCGCGGATTGAACTCACCATACTTGCCGAGCACGCGAGGCGGATTGAGCACCTGGAGCACAAAGCGGGGATCAGAAATTAAAGTTTGAGCGGGCGACCGGATTCGAACCGGCGATCTTCTGCTTGGGAAGCAGACGTTCTGCCTCTGAACTACGCCCGCAAGAAAATATAAATCTTTGTTGTGGTACGGGGCTTGGGAAGCAAGCGTACTGCCACTGTACTAATCCCGCGCGCTCCGGATTCTACCACATACTACCTACCACCTACTACTTACCCAACTCTACCCCGACACGCCGTTCCCGCCTTCGTACGGAATGAGCGGCACGAAGCGGAAACCCTTGTATTCCTTGCATCGGAACTCGTTCGTCCCGACCTTATCCCAGACCTCTATCGTGTTCAAAACCGGCGCGACTATCCGGCCCTTGGTTTTGAGCTGGGCTTTCCACGCGACTGGAATGGAACCGGCGGTGGCCGCGGCGGTGATCTTGGCGAAGGGCGCCTCCTGGGAATGGCCCTTGGAACCGTCACCCAACATGATCTCGGCCACGCCCTTGTTTATAAAGTTGTATTTGGAAACGTTCGCTGCCGCCATATCTTTGAGCGCCGGGAGCCGTTCTATTGAAACGACCCTTCCACCCAAACCCACGATATGCGACAAAAGCGCGGTCACCCAACCGGAGCCCGCGCCGACCTCCAAAACCTTATCCCCCGGCTCCGGATGCAAAAGTTCCAGCATAAAGGCCACGGTAAGCGGCTGGGAAATGGTCTGGCCCAAACCGATGGGCAAGGGGTGATTCGCGTACGCCTCTTCCTCGTACTCCGGCAGAACGAAGTCCTTGCGGTCAACCGCGCGGAATGCCTCTATGATCACCGGGGTTTTCAAATAGCCGCCCTCCGTAAGTTCCCGTATGAGCGATTCCTTGGTCGGCATAATTAATGGTTAGTTAGCGACTATCTTTCCGCCGTCCCAGCGGAAGTTTTTGGAGAACACCGCAACCTGCGCCGCTTGCTTCTCGCGCGCGAGCCAGTCGTCAATACTTTCTCCGCGGAGATACAGCCGCCCGGCAAGAATGTCCCGCTCCGCCTGCGGCACCAGAACCTCTTCCCGGAAATCGGGATAGGACATTCCGTAGAGCGAAACAGCCGCGCCCTTCAAGTCCCGGCTTTCGTCGTACTTTTGGACCTTTCCGGAGACCAGATATTCCAGATCGCCCCCGGCCTCGCGCTTCGCGCCCTTGCTTACGAGTTCCGCCTCCACCAATTGATTTAAAACCAGCGTCTCCAAGTCCTTCCCGGAAACGGGCTTTACCGCATCGCTATTTTGGCCGTAGGTCTTGATCAAGTTGTCCTCATAAAAAGATGCTGCGCGATAATTTTTCCAAAACCGGCGCGCGGATATGGGCGAGCCGTCCACGACGAGGATGGGATAAAAATTGAAGGAAACGAGGAATATAAGCAGGAGCCCGGCCAAGATTCCAGTAGCCAGAATAATTTGTTTCCGGTAAGGGCTCATGTGGTTAATTTAAAGTTCAAAAATCAAAATGACAATGTAAAATTTAAAACTTTAAACTGTAATTTTTAACTTTGACTTCTTAACTTTTAATTTTAGTTCGGCGGCACGATGATGATAAGCTTCTCGCCCGGCGAGCGGTAGTTGAACCGGGCGCGCAACTCTTTCTCCAGGTTCGCCGGATTCAGGTAAAACTCGTAGTCGGCCTTGAGCGCCTCTTGGTCGCTTCGCGCTTGATCCAGCTCCGCCTGGAGTTCCTTAAGTTCACCCTCCGCCGTGCCGGTCTCACCATAAAAATACCATATCTGGGACGCCAAAAACACCAGGAAAACGATGAGGATCGCTACTATTACGGCTTTCATTTGCCAATTTCGTTAAAATTTCCGAGTGTCTAACGATGGAAATTTTACCACGAAATTGAGCACCCCGCCCGTCTATAGACGGGCGGGGTAAAGGTGTTTGCGACGCTCGGACTTCGTCTACGACTCGTCCTCGCAGGCAAAGACCTTTACTTCTTTAAAATCTCCCGGAAAACCTCGGCTGGGATGCTCACCTTGGCCAAGCCCTTTAACTTCTCCTTGCCGCGTTTCTGCTTTTTCCACAGTTTCATCTTCCGGCTGCGGTCGCCGCCGTAGAGATAGCCGGTCACGTCTTTGCGCAGAGCCGGAATGTCTTCCCGCGCGACTATCCTACCCTCCACCTGCGCCTGGAGCGCCTGGGCGAATTGCTGACGCGGCAAGAGTTCTTTCAAACGCTCCACCGTCATCCGGCCCTCCCGCTCCGCGTCTTTCTTGGGCACTATCCGGGTGAGCGCGGGAACGGCTTCCCCGGCGACAAGAATTTCCAGCTTTTGGACTTCCGCCGGAGCGTCGCCGTCCAACTCGTAGCTGAACGAGGCATACCCGGCGGAGACCGACTTCAACTGGTCGTCAAAGTCGCGGATGAGTTCCGCAAGCGGCATCCGCCCCAGAAGCAGGATGTTCTCTCCCATATTCCTTACTTCCGAAATGTCCAGGTCAAAAACATTTTTAAGATTGACCACCGGATTCAGGTAGTTCGCCGGGGAAAGAATTTCCACTTTGATCATCGGCTGTAAAACCGCTTCCGGGCCCGCGGGAAAGTCATGCGCGTCCTTAACGATATTCCATGTCTCTTTTTCCTTTACCCTATACGCGATGGATGGGAAGCTCGCCAGAAACTCCAATCCGAACTCGCGTGTGAGGCGGCTCGCGGTTATCTCAAAGTGCAGCTGCCCCAGAAATCCGATTTTAAGCCCGCGGCCCAGGGCCTCGTTCTTGTCCGGCTCAAAGCTCAAGGCGGCGTCGGTGAGCCGCAGACGCTCCAAGGCACGCTTTAGGTCATCAAACTCGGTGGCGCCGTCGGGATAAAAAGAAATGAAAACCACCGGCGCCGGCTCTTTGTAGCCGGAAAGTGCGCTCGCGCCGGGAAGGGCTACGGTGTCGCCTATTTTTACGAGCGCCGGTTCTTTGAGGCCGGTCGCAACGTAACCGATCTCTCCGGCGTTTAACTTTTCCGCCGGCTTGAATTCCGGCGTGAAATAGCCGATCTCCTTTGCCCGGCACTTGCTCTTGCTTTCGAGAAAAGACATTTCTTTTCCGGCACGGAGCTCTCCGTCAAAGACCCGGGCGTAGGCCAGTATTCCCTTGTGGTCGTCGTAGAGAGAGTCAAAAATCAGCGCTCTTGTGGGAGAATCGTGAGCCGAGGAATACGGAGACGGCACGTGCCGGATAACTGCCTCCAGAAGTTCCTCCACGCCCTCGCCGGTCTTTCCGGAGATGCGGTGTATCTCTTCCGGCTTTACTTCCAAGAGTTCTGCAAGCGACTCCGCGACTTTACCCGCGCGTTCCGGTTGAAGATCAATTTTGTTCACCGCACCGATTATCGTAAGCCCGGCCCTTTTCGCAGCCCGGAAGTTGGACAGGGTCTGCGCCTGGATGCCTTTGGTCACGTCCACGAGAAGGACCGCGCCCTCCACCGCCGCAAGCGCCCGGGAAACCTCGTAGGAGAAATCGGAATGTCCAGGCGTGTCGATCAGATTCAGAACGTACTTCTCGCCGCCCAACTCATACTTCATCCGAACAGGAGCCATTTTTATGGTTATCCCCCGTTCCCGTTCCAGTTCCAGCTGGTCCAGGAACTGCGCCCGCATCCGCCGCGCCTCCACCGTGCCGGTCACCTCCAAAAAACGGTCTGCCAGGGTGCTCTTGCCGTGATCAACGTGACTGATTACAACGAAGTTTCTGATATTGTTCATCGCTATATCTTCTCCAGAGTAAGGTTCAAAATCAACCTTCCGGGCGGGTCGGAGGAGTTGTACTCAAAAACCGGCAGGTTGTTTTCCCGGAAGCGGAAGCCGACCGGGGCGCTTATTTGGAAAGAGTACTCCCCTTTTGCGCCGGACTGGCGCTCAAAAACGAATTCATATTTCGTGCCATCGCCGGGAATGATTGGCAGCCGCCGGGAGTAGTCAAAAACGATCTCGCTCGTTTTGCCCAAGTCGGTTTTGATCCAGGTTTCAAAGACCTTCTTTCCGCTCTCCAGAAAATTCTCCACCTCCGGAAACTCGGCGCTCGCTTCCCGGCTTTCTTCCAGTGCGGAAACCAAGGGGTCTGCCGCGTAGCCCTCTTTGGCATAGTTCACCTGCGGCTCCACCTTCTTCGCCGCGCCGCCTTTCGCGTAAGCCAGCTTCGCACCTTGCGGAACGAAAACCTTGAGATGCCCCTGGTTAGGCACCTGGTACCACCAATACCTGCTCTCTTTGCCCGAATGTTTGCGCGATACGACAAGGTGGTTGGACAAAGTACCGTCGGAGTTAAGCTGGCTTTGCAGTACGACCTTCTGTTTCATATACAGGTCGCTCTTCCCGCCGCCAACGTTCCCGAAAACAACCGCCAAGTAATCCCCGTTCCACGCCTCCGGGATCTGGAACACCCGGCCGGAGGCGCCCAGCTTCTCAAAAAACTTTTGGAGTCCGCTGTCCCGGAAGTAAACCTGAACGTCCTTCTTTTCCGTCCACTCGCCCAACTTGGCCGCAAACTCGCTCTTTGCGGCATCGTCCATAGATACAATCTTGTCTAAGACGAGCGGCATAAATTCGCGTAAAACTTCTTTGGGATAATCGCTCCCTTCCGCTTGGCCGGTCTGAACTTGCCTCTGAAGTTCCACGAGGAAGTTCTCCGCGGTGAGCGTCAAGCCGCTGTTTTTAAGTTCAACCGGGCCGGTGATCCGGAGGATATCGCGGATAACGTCCGCCGAGACGCCTGCGACCGCATCGTATCTCCCGCCATCTGCGAATAAATCCAAAGTTTTTCTTGCGGAGCCGGAAAAATCAAAAAACCAGTTCGCGTCCGCCGCCCGCCACCTCTTGGTTATAAGCTGCAGATCCCGCGGCGGAACGATCCTCAAAGACGAATCCCGGTCAGCGTCGTTTATATCATTGACCTCTATTTTCTCCGCGCTTCCCCGGCGCAACTCCGCCTCCGCGTAGCTGCCGACGAAGCCGCCGCCCGGACGCAACTCCGAAGGATTCTGGAGCAGAACCAGAACCCGCCGCGGCTTGTCAGAGTCCAGCCAGAGGATCAAGTTATCCAAAAAGTCCTTTACCCCCATAATGTCGATCTGGGCCGGAATATACCCCGTCCCCCACGGAGAAAAACCGAGCATTCCCTGAAGACGCTCGCTTGCGCTGTAAACCGATGCTATCCGATCCCGCGTTTCTTTGAGCCCGGCGATCAGCTCTTCGCCTCTCCCGCCGAAGACGAGTTCCGGCCAACTCCCGCCGAGCGCCTGGGACTCCAAGGCCAGAGTCGAAAAATCCCGGGTGAGACCGCGGATGTCGCCGAGAAGTCCGAAGACGTCCCCGAATCCGGAAACGTTCGGCTGGAAACCGCCTGTATCGCTCCCGGCTTCAAGGCCGGGCAAGTTCAATTCCGACGCGGCGGACTGCAGTTCCGCCACGCTGGTTTGCACCTCCCCCGGCAAGCGGTACTTAAGATAGTAGAAGCCGACACCGAAGGTTATAAGAACCAATCCCGCAAGGCCGAGGAAAAACAAGCCAATCATCCGTGGCCACTTCCTTTTTGTCATCGCGAGTACCCCAAGGTCGTTGCGAGACCCTACGTTCCGTCGGGACGAAGCAACCTCTTGAGATTGCTTCCCGCCACGGCTTTGCCTCGCGGTCGCAATGACAGTGGCCTCCGGCCGCGCAATGACGTTCCGCCCGGACCGCACGTCCTCCACCCTGCCGGAGACATTAACCCTGGGGACTCTCTTTTTCACCCCCGCATTGTATAATCAAAGTATGGTTCTTGAATACTCCCGGCGGTTTGCCTGGTTCACGCTCACAGTGATACTTATCGCCTCATTTTCTTTTACCCTTTATGCCTCCCTGCGGGAATCGCCGATAATGGACGAACTCGCGCACATCCCCGCCGGCTACAGCTACGTGCGCCTTTTGGACAACCGCTTGAACCCGGAACATCCGCCGCTTTTGAAAACGCTCTCCGCCCTGCCGCTTCTAGCCATGAACCTGAACTTTCCGACAGGGGAAAACGCCTGGAGAAACGACGTGAACGGGCAGTGGGCCGTCGGCAATCAGTTCCTGTATAAATCCGGGAACGACGCGGATAAGATCATCCGCTGGGCCAGAGTCGGTCCGATACTCCTTACCCTTATCCTTATCGTTCTCATCTACATCTGGTCGCGGGAACTTTTGGGCGCATGGTGGGCGCTCTTGCCCTCCTTCCTTTTCGCGCTCTCACCGAACATCCTGGCTCACAGCCATTATGTCACAACTGACATCGCCGCCGCCTTCGGGATGGTTTTCGGAACTTATTTCTTCCTCAAATTCCTCCACCATCCCTCAAAGAAAAACTTGATTTACGCTGGCCTGGCGTTCGGGGTGGCGGAACTAACTAAGTTTTCCGTTGCCCTTCTTATTCCATATTTCGTATTTTTAATCGCCGTCTTCTACATCGTAAGCGTCTGGAACAGTTGGCGCGAGACAACCCCGGGTGAACGCCTGCGGCGCTTCGGGGTACGCGCGCTTCGATATGTCCGGGCGCTTATCGTCGTCTTCGCGATCGGCTATGTTCTTGTTGTTTACCCCGTCTACGCGCTTTTCACGACGAACTATCCGATGGAAAAGCAGACGGCGGACACGGAATTTATCTTGACTTCGTTTGCCGGCGGCCCCACCCCGGCGGGCGCAATTTGCAAGCCCGCGAGATGTCCTGCGGATCTGGACATCTGGATGACCAAAAATCAGGTCACCCGGCCGATGGCGGAGTACCTCTTGGGACTTTTAATGGTCTTGCAGCGCTCTGCGGGAGGGAACACCGCCTACTTCTTGGGAGAGGTTTCCGCCGCTGGTTCACCCGGGTATTTCCCGACGGTCTATCTTCTCAAAGAACCCCTGCCAATACTTGCGATAGTCGTAGTTGCGCTTCTCCTCGGCTTGAAAGGAATTCTGAAAACTGCGTTCCGCGCTCCACGTTCCGCGTTCCGCAGCTTCATGGACTATTTGAGCGTCAACTTCACCGAGTTTTCTATGATCGCCTTTATAGTTCTTTATTGGGCGTGGAGCATAAATAGTCCCCTGAACATCGGTTTCCGGCATCTTCTCCCGACCTTGCCCTTCACCTATATGCTCGCCGCGAGCGCCTGGAAGAAGTGGGTCACGGGTTACGAGTGGCGGGGAATGTTCGCGTCCGTTGCAAGTATCATAAGAGGGCTTGGGAATGCCGCGCGAAGCGCCGTCAAGTATGCGTTTTTGATCGTTCTTCTCCTGTGGCTCGTCGTGGAAACAGCCGTCGCCGCGCCGTATTTTCTCTCTTACTTCAACGGATTCGCGGGCGGCGTTCTGGGCAAAGACGCTTGGACCGGCTACCGCTACGTGACCGACTCCAACTTTGACTGGGGACAAGATCTTTTGCGACTAAAAGAGTTCGTTGATGCCCGGCCGGAAATAGACAAGGTTGCCGTGGATTACTTCGGCGGCGGGGACGTCAAGTACTACTTGGGCGACAGAGCAGAACTTTGGTGGTCGTCGCGCGGCAACCCAGCCGACCAGGGAATAAAATGGCTTGCGGTTTCGGTGAACACCTTAGAGAGCGCGATCCAGCCGCCCGCGCCCGGATTTGAACGCAAACCGGAGGACGAGTACCGCTGGCTAACCGGAAGCCGCTCCCCAGAACCCGACTACCGCGCCGGCACCTCCATCTTCATCTATAAACTAAACCATTAACGTCATTGCGAGGCCGGAGGCCGAAGCAATCTCAAGGGATCGCCACCCGCCACGGCTTCGCCTCGCGCTCGCGATGACCAAAGTGGTCACTTATAGTACGCCCGGTTCTCTACCCGGAAATCTATATACTCCAATTTCTCCAAGCCGGATGTGCTCGTTGCATTCCGGAAGGAATCCAAAACCGTGAGAGCATTCTCCGCCCCGAAGCGCAAGCTGAAATAGAGTTCCGGCCCCGTATAGGTCAAAATTTTTACTTCCGAGAGGGCTATGTCTTCCAAGCGTATTTCTTTTACATCCATTTTCGCGGCGGCGAGCACCCGGAGGACGGAGAAAAGATTCGGGATTTGATCGCCGGACAAAATTTTCCCGCCTAATCTCAACTTGTTTTGCGAATAGTCGTTCACTGCCGGGATCAAGTTGCCCTCCACGATCGGCGCCCGCGCGAGAACAACCCCTTCCTCGTCAAACCAGAAACACTCCGGCACGTCGCTCTTCATAAGACACCAGATACCAAAAGGGCTTCGCTCCTCAACCGTGAGACGGAGCGTTCGCTCGCGGTAATTCTTGCGTATCTCCAAGCTTTTGAGCGCGGGCAGGTACGCCAATTTCTCCGGCGGGAGCGTCTCCGGCCAGACGAGGATATTCTCAAAACCCAAAACGTGCTTCCACTGCGCATCCATCACCTGCCACCTTAAGAGATTGACTATATCGTCTTTCGGCACACCCGCAGCTCCGACGATCTCAAAGCTTTTCAACCTGAAAGCCGGTGTCCATAAAACTACCCAAAAGAAACCCAGGATAAGAAAGTATAAGAGAACGAGAACGGCGCCCCAGACAAGCTGCCGCCTCCGGCGCGATCTCTTACGCTGGATTTCCGGCAAATATACTTCGGGCTGCTCCAAAGCGCGCGCCATTTTACACGATTACCTTTTCTATCAAAGGGTTGAGGCGGGTGACTATTTCATAAGCCATGCTGCCCGCTTTATCCGCCATATCCCAGGCGAAAATTTCTTCCCGCCCGTCCCGGCCGATAAGTGTAACTTCATCCCCGGGGCGGCAAGGGATCCGGTCCACGTCTACCACGGTCAAGTCCATGGAGACCCGGCCGAGGATCTTCGCCCGGCGCCCCCGGACAAGAACCTCGCCCTTGCCGGACAAAGACCAGGGCAAACCGTGCCAGTAGCCCACCGGCAGAACCGCCATCTGCCCATTGCGTTTTACCCGCCCGGTTAGATCATACCCCACCCTATCCCCCGCCCGCAGCGTTTTTACGTCGGCAATGAGCGTCCGCCAGGAAAGAACCGGCCGCAGAGCTGTATTTTTAAACTGACTTGCCGTTTTCCTTGAAGGATAAATGCCGTAGAGGCCGAGACCGATACGCACCGCGTCCAAGTGATATTTTTTGTCCAAAAGCGTCCCACCTGTCGCCGCCGCGTGGAAAAGCAGGTTCTTGAAACCGGCGCGAAGAAAAATACCTCTTATCTCTTGAAACTCCCGGAACTGGCGCTCGGCGTAGCGGCTGTCGTTCCTGTCCGAAGCGCAGGCGAAGTGAGTATAGACACCCTTGAGGTTTTCCGAGAAACTGGACTTGGCCAGGAGCTTCATTGCTGCCGCTGCTTCTCCCGGGTAGAGACCCTGGCGGTGCATGCCGGTATCAAACTTAATGTGGAAGTCCGGCGGGTTCTTCTTGGCTAAAATGGTCTTCAAGCTGCGGATGTTCGGAACGGTGACGATCAACCTCTCCTTCGCCGCCCGGTCATAGAGATTGAAAAGCGTCGGCCCCAGGACCAATATCGGCTTTCTTATTTTCTCCCGGCGCAGAGCCAAACCCTCCGCGATGCTGTCCACACACAGCCCGTCCACGCCGTAATCAGACATAAGTTTGGAAAAATCAAAAAGCCCGTGGCCGTAAGCATTGGACTTCACCACTGCCCAGAGCTTCACCCCCGGCGATACGATCTTTCGGAAAACTTGATAGTTGTGTTTTGCGGCTTGCCTATCAAGCTCAACCCATGTCCGAACGCTATCCGATAATTTCCCGGCCAACATATTTCTGGAGCACCTTGGGCACCTCTATTTTGCCGTCTTTGGTTTGATAATTTTCCAGGATCGCAATCAGCATCCGGCCAATCGCAAAAACGGTGGCGTCATTCATATGAACGAACTCCGTTTTGTTCCCCACCCTCTTGACCTTAGTGTTCAACCTGCGCGCTTGGTAATCAGCCATATAATCCGCGGAGTGGGTCTCGCGGTAGCGATCCTGTCCAGGCATCCAGGTTTCGATATCCAGATGCCGCGCATCCGGGTCGCCCTGGTCGCCGGTGGAGGTGATAACCACCTGATACGGCAACTCCAGAGACCACATCAGGTATTCCTGAATGGCGACGAAAAAGTCCTGCTCTGTGATACCGTCTTCCGGCAGGACAAAACTTTCCATTTCCACCTTGTCAAACTGATGCACTCGCAGAATGCCGTGCGTGTCCTTGCCGTAGGAACCGGCCTCCCGGCGGAAAGCGGTGGAGAAGCCGACGTAGCGCACTGGCAGGTCTTTTTCCGGAATCGCTTCATTCATATGCAAAGGCCCGAGGGTATGTTCAGCGCTGCCCACGAGGTACAGGTCGTCCTGCGGCAGGTGATACTTATCCTCCGGGTTCGGATACAAGCGCGCCATCCTGTTGAAAACCTGCGGACGTATGAGAACCGGCGGCACGACCGGAAAGAAGGGTTTTGCGCTGTAACCAGGCCTGATGTTCTCCGCGATGGATTGCAATATGGTTCGATTGGCCAGTATTTCCAAAGCGTACTGGACAAGGGCAAATTCCAAGCGTACCGCGTCGCCGAAGAAATAACCGAAGCGCGTGCCGGAAATCTCCGCCGCTTTCTTAGTATCAATAAGTCCGATCTTCTCCCCCAAGGCCATGTGGTCCAATGGCTTAAAACCGAACTCGCGCGGCTTGCCGACTTTGCGCAAGACCTTATTCGCCGTTTCGTCCTTGCCCACCGGCGTATCTTCGGAGGGCAGGTTCGGGATTTTCTCCCAAGCCGCCTGGCGCTCTTTCTCCAACTCCGCAACTTCCCCTTCCCTGGATCTTATTTTCTCCTTATTCGCTTTGGCCGCCTCCCGCCCCGAAACTTCGGGGCGAGGCTCGCCCCCAGAGGGGGCGGCCGCCTTCTTGGAAAGCTCGTTCTGCTCCGCACGCAATTTTTCCAAATCGGAGGTCGCGGCGCGCCAGCTCTCATCCAGCTTCAAAAATTCGTCCACCAATCCCGGATCGGCGTTCTTCGTCGCGATTGCCTTCTTCACCTTTTCCGGCTCATTCCGCAGAAGGTTTATATCCAACATATATCCAACATATTATCTCACTTCCGGCGCGCCGTTAAGAGTGGTTATCAATTTACGTGTATTCCCATGCTTCAGTAGGCCACGATAAGAACTCATCGTTTCCCGCGCCGGATTCTCCTCAACTCGTTTCAGCATCCGCCGCCTGGTAGCCCGCCGCAACACGCGGTGGTCTGGAAAATGCACCCAGCCCAGAAAATCCACGCCGGAAGCGAGGGTTTTGAGGATTATCTTGTCCTCGTGGAGTTCCAGCTTCAGGTTCCGGCGGAGGAAGCTATCTATCTGCGGGATTAGCTCCTGTAGCCAGGTTTTATCCTCGGAAAGAATCACGAAGTCGTCCGCATAGCGGACGTAGTATTTGGCTTTCAGTTTGTGCTTCACGAACAGGTCAAACTCGTTCATATACACGTTGGCGAGAAGCTGGGAAGTGAGGTTGCCCAGGGGTAGGCCCTTGCCTGCCTGCGCAGGCAGGCCCGGCTGGCCAGAGCGGAAACTGCCTATCACCTCCCGCAGGAGCCAGAGGGTATTCTTATCTGTCAGATTTCTTTCCAAGATATTCAGCAAAACCTCATGGTCTATGCTGGCAAAGAACTTTCTCACGTCGCACTTCAGTACCCAGCAAGTGCGGGTATGATTGCGGCTCACCCTATAGGCGAAAGCGCGGAAGCGGCTTATAGCTCTGTGCGTACCTTTGTTCAGGCGGCAGGAGTAGGAATCGGGTATGAACTTTCTGTCAAAAAACGGATAGAGCGCTCTGTAGATGGCGTGGTGCAAGAGACGATCGCGGACGCCTGCTTTGTGGATGTTCCTGGGCTTAGGGTCGGAGATGTTGAACGCCCGGTAGGGGCCGTGGCGGTAGGTGCGGTTGACCAAATCGCGGCGCAACCCCAAAATATTGTCCATAAGCCGGAGAGAGAACTCCTGCACGTCCAGCTTCCCGCGCTTGCCGGGTAGGAATTCCCGCCAGGCCTGAAGCAGGTTTTCTACGCTAACAACGTCTTCAAACATTTTAACTTTCATGGAAGCCCCCCCCCCGACGGAACAACTTGCCCATTATCCAGCATCTCATCGCGGCCTACAAACTTTGGCACAGCTTCCTGACGCATTTTCCGAAAACATCCCGCTACACGCTTGGCGGAAAGATCGATTCCCTTTTCCTGGAAATGGTTGAGTTCGTGGTAGCCGCAAGTTTCACGGGCAAAAAAGACAAATTGCAGTTGGTCCGGCGGGCGGCGATGAAACTGGATGCTCTCAAATTCTTTCTGCAGATCGCGTGGGAAGTAAAAGTACTGGACAGTAAAAAGTACGCCGCCTTGTCCGAGCCACTTGATGGAATCGGGAAAATGCTCGGCGGCTGGCTACGGAAGCTGGAAACGGAAACTCCTCCGGCCACAACCGGAGGAGAACAAAGACAATAGCGGGAGAGCAGGCACCAGTCGTTCGCGTTGCCGACGTTCTCCACCAAGTTGTGGTTCGCCTTGCGCTTCGCGCCGTTCCACCACACGTTCGGCACGTTGCGGTTGCCCTCGAAGGTAATGTGCCCAGCGCCGCCTGCGCCACTGTTCCTTGTCTACCGACCGACGGACTCGGAACTGTATCGTATCCGGCATCTCCAATGCCTTAGCACCGGGCACCGAGTATCTTTGTTTTTGAGGATTTCTTTAACAACCCTCGGGCGAGGCGTACCCCGCCGCGATTCCGTGTCTAAAGATTCCGGAGTTCGGCCGCCCGCAAGCGTGCCCGCGGCCAGATTCGCCTACTATCCATAATCTATATTAACAAAGTATTTGAGTTTTCAGTATCAAAAATTCCAAGGGCCCCAGGGATCAAAAGTTCAAAATCCCTAGGGCCCAAGTT
>CAYPDQ010000010.1:0-25819 GCA_964409535.1 uncultured Candidatus Saccharibacteria bacterium
AGGGGGGTAGGAATTTCATTCGTCCTCGTCTGAAGCCCCGAAGTCCCGCAGCAGCGGGACGAGGGGCGGAGGGGCTGAACACCACGAATAAGGGGTATTGTCGGGTTTGGGATTTTGGCAGAAATCCAGCAATGGCGGGCTGAAATGTGCCTCAACCCCTTCGTTCTAGAACGTAGGGGTGAACGAAGGGGTAAAGCGGAGTGAAGTAGGGTTTGGAATTTCAGAGAGACGGGGTCAGAAAGGCAAGTAATAGCGGGCAATTCCGGGAACAGAGGGTAGTCATTCTGCTGTAGGGCGAATGACTACCTGAATGACTAGGTAAATCAGTCGGGATTTTGCTCAAAATGGGTTCGGACTTTATCATATAAACACCACCGGCTAAATCTACTCGTCTTCACGGCGAGCAGATTTAGTTTTATGATTTAGGGGGGTCTAAATCGCAATATGACTACAGGTGATTATTTCTTCTTGTTCTTTCTGGGTACAATTGCAGTAACCAGAACGCTATTAGTCAGTCGGAAGGCAGCCGGACCAACCATCAAGGGATTCCGTTTGCGGCACTACATGTTCGGAGCGGTATTACTCGTCATCGCTTTCTTAACCGACAACCTCACTGCATACGCTATCGCCCTGGGGCTTATCGCGGACGAGATTCCTGTCATCTTGGCTAAGGGCCCGGGCCATAAAGACGAACATTGGAGGGGATGCGAAGATTACCATACCCCTTGGTCTTTTGCCGGCGTTTTAATCCTTGTGCTTTTAGCCTTCGTATCCCGTAACTTCATAGCAGAATTGATATAATTCGTGAAAGCTTACATTCGCGGCGAAAAGAAAATCTGATGGAAAAAACCGTAAAAATCATAAAGAAAATCCTCCCGGCGGTGGTGTCGGTGGTCGCAACGGAACACCTGCGCAAAGCGGAAAAAGAATTTCCGGTGGAGGCGAGCGGCGGTTCCGGGTTCATCGTTAGTCCTAAGGGCTTGATTTTGACCAACAGACACGTCGTCGGCGACGCTAAGGCGGACTACTCCGTGATATTGAACGGCGGCGAAAAGTTGTCCGCAAAAATAATTTCCCGCGATCCGATAAACGACGTGGCGATATTGAAAATAGAAACCGGCGCTGGAAAACTGCCGGTAATCCCCCTCGGTGACTCATCCAAGCTGGAACTCGGGGGAAGCGTGATCGCGGCGGGGAATGCCCTGGGGATTTTCAAAAACAGCGTTTCCTTGGGCATCGTCTCCGGTCTCTCCCGCTCCGTCTCCGCCCGCGATTCCGGAAGGAAATTTGAAGAACTCCGCGGCCTCATCCAAACCGACGCCGCAATAAACCCGGGCAACTCCGGCGGGCCGCTTGTAAACTCCGAGGGATATGCGGTGGGGATAAACGTCGCGGTGGTCTCCAGCGCGGAAAGTATCGGTTTCGCGACACCGATAAACGCAGCTAAAAGAGACCTAAAAGACGTGGAAAAATACGGGCGCATCCGGCGGCCTTTCCTCGGCGTGCGCTATCTGATCTTGGACGATTATCTCAAAGAAAAAGTCGGACTGCCCTTAAACTATGGCGCGCTCGTGATCCGGGAGCATCCGCGGGATGAAGCCGTCATCACGGGGAGCCCGGCCGCTAAGGCGGGCCTCAAAGAAAAGGATATCGTTCTGGAAGTGAACGGCCGGAGGATAAGCGCCGATTACACCGTTCAGGACTTTTTGGACAACGCCGGGGTCGGCAACGCGGCGGAGCTCACAGTGCTCCGCGGCGGGAACAAAATCCGCGTCAAGATTAAATTGGCAGAAAAGAATTAAAGACGTCAGTAGGTGTAGATATCCACCAGCTTTCCGTTCTCGTCCAAGAGAAGCACTCGGTCGTGGCGGTCGGCCAGGAATGTGCTCGCGCCGTACCAAACCCGCCACTCTTTGCCCAAGAAATCAGCGTCCTGACGGTACCGGGATACGCAACCGCCGTAGTTCAAGGTGTCCAGGAAATTCCGGCAAGCGTAGTCGTTCCACGGCACTTGGGGATTCGCCGGCGGCAAGCGGCAGGAGCCGATGGAAAGTATCACATCCTGACACTGGCCGGTGAAGCCGGATATATCCGAACGGTCGATCGTGGGGCAGCTCTGCGGCAGGGGCGGCGCAAAATCCAAGTAGGATTCCAGATAGCCGATGCACTTGTTCATCCGCAAGCTCCGTCCGACCGGGCTTACTGCGGAGTACATATAAAGAGTATCGCCGTTCTCCAGGTAGATGTCGCTCTCCGGCGTGAGCCCTGATGGCTCGTAGAGATTGACTGCCTTGGGCACGGTTTGGCTGCCGCGGTTGCCTTGAAGCCGCCAGCCGGAGATCTTCGCACGCTCCCCTGCACCTAAGTATGCGTACAGGGTCACCTGCTCATAGGAACCGGAGGAAATCGGCGAGGCGGAACTTATCTTTATCTTTTTGAAATATGGCGAAAGGTCTGCCAGCGCGAAACCTTCCGGCACTTCGGACGGGCTTATCGGCTGTTCGGCAGAAACGCCGCTTGGAGGAACTGCGGACGGACGGGTGGTCGGAGCCGGGGCAAAGTACGTGCCGCCCGGCACGACGGAAGTTGAGGTAGCCGGCTTAAAAGTTAGCCATCCCCAAGAAGGCGAGAGGTTGCGGTACGCGGAGACCACAACTATCACCGCTATAACTATGAGCACCCCCGCGCCTATTATTCTTCCTAGCATACGAAGTTAATTAACCGCCCCGGGACGTATATAACCCGCTTGGGTTTTGCCTCGCCCAGGAACTTCCTTATTTTACCGCTTTCAAGGGCAACTTTCTCCACCTCTTCCTGTCTCACTCCCGCGCCGACCTCCACTGTATCCCGCACTTTGCCGTTCACCTGAACCACGATCCTAATATTCTCGGCCTTGAGCATTTTCGGGTCATACGCTGGCCACGGCTCGCGGTGGATGGACTTAAAACTTGTCGCTTGTCGCTTGTCGCTTGTCGCTTGATATAGCTCCTCTGCCATGAACGGCGCGAGCGGCGCGAGGAGCTTGCAAAAATCCCTCCAAGTCCTAAGCGACACCTCCCCGGGAGCGGCCTCCATCTCGCTCAAAAGAACCATAAGCGCGCTCACGGCGGTGTTGAATTTCAGATCCTCCATGTCTTCCCCGACTTTCTTTATGGTTCGGTTCAGCATCCTCAGAATTTCAACCTTGCTTTCTCGCGGCCGGCCAGGAGCGGACATATTCTCCCCGAACTTCCATACTCTCTCCAAGAACCTGGTGATCCCGGCTATTCCCTCGTCCCGGAAGTCCCCGCCTTGGGTGAGCGGCGCGAGAAACGCAAGGTACATTCGCGTCGCATCAGCACCAAATTTGGAAAAGTACTCGTCCGGATTTACCACGTTGCCGCGGGACTTGGACATTTTGGCGCCGTTTTTAGTTATGAGGCCGTGCGCCCGGAAACGGGAGAATGGCTCCTCAAAATCCAAGTGTCTTGCATCTTTCATCGCCATTGTAAGGAAGCGAGAGTACAAGAGGTGCAAAACGGAATGCTCCGCGCCGCCGATGTAGGAATGCACCGGCAGCCACTTTTTGGTGATCTGCGGATCCCAGGCGCGCTTTTTAACGCCAGTCGAAGGGTAGCGCAAAAAGTACCAGGCGGAGTCCAAGAAAGTGTCGGAAACGTCGGTTTCCCGCCGGGCTTTGCCGCCGCACTTCGGACACTTGACCTCGTAAAACGACTTCACCGACGCAAGCGGCGACTTGCCCGTACCCCTGGGCTGGAAATTCTTCACATATGGAAGTTTCACCGGCAGTTTGCTTTCCGGCACGGCAATCCACCCCGGATTTTCTATTTCTCCCTTGGAAAACTTTGAACTTTGAACTTTGAACTTTGAACTTTCCAGTGATTTTTTGCAGTCGCTGCAAAAAATCACTGGGATGGGCGGCCCCCAGTAGCGCTGGCGGGAGATCAGCCAATCACGCAGGCGGTACTGGTTTTTCCTTTTGCCTCTGACGGAAGCGGTTATTGCCCACTTGGCGTCCCCGGAATCTATTCCATTGAACTTACCGGGGGCCACAAGAAAACCCTCACCGGCGTAGACAGGGCTCCCCAAGAAATCCCGCCACGCGTACTGGTGCGCTTCGGGAGAGAGGAACTTTGCCATTTCTTCCTTGGTCAGCCACTCGACATCGTGAATCTCCTTTTCCTCCGCGCTCAACTCCTCACGCTTGCCGTCCTGGAGTTCAAAATAGAGCACATCGAAGTGCGCGAGGCGGTTTATCCCCTTCGGAACGTGATAGAACTTGCTATGGACGCGATGGAGAGTTCTCACGAGTTTCGGATGCAGATAGCCGGTTTCTTCTCGAATCTCCGCAATCGCTCCCTCGACGGGGCTCTGTCCCTTCTCCGGCGCGCCAGTGATGAGCGTGCGCCAGTTCACCCTTTTCCACCGGAGGCCGATGTATTTGTTCTCCGACCAATGTTTAACAATGGCCATAATCGCATTCCGTTCAACAAACTCAATTCCATCACGGATTTTTCCCTGCTCTGTAGTATCAATAAATAGCGGTTCAATTACCTGTTTTATCGGTAATTCATATTTCTTTGCAAATTCAAAATCGCGTTCGTCGTGCGCGGGCACGGCCATGATCGCCCCGGTGCCGTAGCCGGATAGGACGTAATCCGCGACCCAAATCGGAATTTCTTCTCTGGTTGCCGGATTTATTGCTCTCACGCCCTTCAACTCCACCCCGGTCTTCTCCTTGCCCTCCGCGATGCGCTCCTCTTCGCCTTTTGTTTTGGCTGTTTTTATATACCGTTCAACCTCTCGCCAATTTTTAACTTTGATTTTTAAACTTTCAATTAACTTGTGCTCCGGCGCCAAAACCATATAGGTCGCGCCGAAGAGCGTGTCCGGCCGGGTGGTGAAAACTGTGATTTTCGGGAAAAGTGCACTAGCCACCTCCGGCTCTACTCTCCCATGAAAATGGCTCTCTTCGGCCCTTACGACAAGTAGATTCGCAGAAAGTTTTCTAGCTATCTCGGCTGGCTGAGAAGCAGGTACGATGTGGTCGCCTTCGTCGGCTAAAACTGTAACTTCGCGGGCCTTGGCTTTGATTGATTTGAAGTCAAACTTCCAGTCGCATGCTTTCTCAAGCGCTGGCCTTTTTTTGCCGTCCAAAAATTCTGTTCGCAAAGGAGGCGCGACCATTACCAACTTTCTGACTTTTACCTCCAATCTCGGCAGGAGTTTCATCGCCAGAACACCGCCGAGTGAGTGAGTAACGATGACCGAGTTCTTAGTAAATCTGTGCTTACGGAGCAAAAACTGAACCTGTTCTTCTATATCTGGCTCGCTTGGGTGCGGCAACGTGGGCGCGAACACCTTTCCACTCCTTGCTTTGGCTTCCTTCGTAAGCCACGGCCAGAAATCGTATCGCGGGTGGCCCTTGAAAGCGTGCAAAAAAATAAAGTCGGCATTCTTGAGGTTTTCCTTGGAGGCGACTTCAAAATCCAGCTCCGCGCCGTGGCTCTGCCCAATCCAATTCCTCTGCGCCGTTTTGACCACGTCCGCCCAGTCCAGATCGTTCAGATTCTTCAAAAGCCGTCCCGCATAGTCGGTGATCTTGAAGAACCATTGTTCCAGGTCTTTCTTGATCACCTTGGAACCGCAGCGCTCGCACTCCCCCCGCCCAGTCTCTGGGCGAGGCTCGCCTCCTCTGGAGGCGGCGCTTATCACCTGTTCGTCCGCTAAGACCGTCTTGCAGGAAGGACACCAATTGACCGGCTGCTTCTTGCGGTAGGCGAGGCCTTTCCGGAACATCTCGGTAAATATCCACTGGGTCCACTTGTAGTATTCCGGATCGTAGGTTTCCAAATGCTCTTTCCAGGCAAAGCCGTTCCCGATGTATCCCAGCTGGCGGTAAAAGTTCTTTTCCGATTCTTTCGCGTGCTCAAACGGATGCTTGCCGGTTTTCAAAGCGTAGTTTTCCGAGTGTATCCCGAAACCATCCAGGCCGATCGGCTCAAAAACATCATAGCCCTGCATCCGCTTAAACCGGCCGTAGATGTCCACGCCAGTGAAGGTCCGGACGCCGCCGATGTGCAACCCCTCCGCCGAGGGATACGGGAACATCATCAAGTTATAAAAAGGTCGCCGGGCCTTCTTGAAATCCGGCTCGTAAGCTTTCTTCTTTTCCCAGACCTTCCGCCACTTGGCCTCAATTTTCCGGAAGTCGTACAACATAGCTAATTAAAAGTTCAAAAATCAAAATGCAAAATTTTTGATATTTACATTTTACATTTTTACCGCTCACGGTTCCAGGTCCGCCGGTTCGGTTATGTTTTTCCACCAGCCGGCCTTCACGATGCGCACATCTTCCCCCGATTTGGCCATATACATAATCGTTTGAGGGAGACCGAGTTCGTCCGTGCCGTTCCCGGCAAGTTGGAGCGGATATTTAAATATCCTTTTGTCCAAAGAATGGGCACCGGCATTCACAAGCATTCCTTTCCGCGCCGGCTGCTTCTCCAAAATATCCACCAACTCTCCCCTCTCCCCGCACACTACCTCTGCCCACCTCGCGCCGCCGCCTATTTCCGGAAGTTCCCAAACAAGAATCGAAAGAGGATACTTTACGACTTCTTCCAAATCTTCTTTCTTATACAGATCATCGCCCATAAGCACCAGGAACCGGTCTTTCAAAACCGGTTCGCAGAGAAATAGCGCGTCGCCGGTGCCTTTGAGTTCCTTTTGCTCCACGTAGATAATGCGTTTGCCTTGATACTCTCCGCTAACCGCGGCGCGAATCCTATCTCCCAGGTGGCCTATGACTATCACAACCTCGTCCACCGCCTCGGGCAAATTGCGGAGCTTGTGCTCAATAAGCGGCGTGCCGCCGCTCTTAAGGAGGGCTTTGGGGGTATTTTGGGTCAAATCTCCCATGCGGGTTCCGAGCCCCGCCGCAAGGATTACAGCCGTCATATATTGAATATCCGTTTCGCGTTATTAAACGTCGTCTCGGCCATTTTTTCAACCGGGACGCCCTTCAACTCCGCTAATTTCTTCACAACTTCCACCACATAAGCCGGCTCGTTGCGCTTGCCGCGATACGGAACGGGAGCGACGTACGGCGCGTCGGTCTCGGAAAGGATCTCGTCCAAGGGCAGCATTCTGATCACTTCTTCATACGCGCCAGCCCGCGGCTGGCCTGCCTTGGGCAGGAAGGTAATCGCCCCGCCGAAGGTGAAAGCGAAGCCCATTTCCAAAAGCTTCCTGGCGTCCTCCGGCGTGCCGGTGAAGAAGTGGATGACGCCGGGAGGATCGCAAAGCGTGGAGCGTGAAGCATGAAGCGTATCTATAAGGTCTGGAAATGCAGCGCGGCAATGTATCATTAGCGGCTTTTTGACATCCCAAGCTAACTGTATTTGGGCAAGAAACGCATTTTTCTGTTTATCTTGCGCTCCACGTTCCACGTTTTGCGCTCCGCGATAATAGTCCAAGCCGCATTCGCCTATCGCCACCACTTTCGGGTCGGCGGCAAGCTCTTTATAGGCGTCGTAGTCAAAATCTTCTCCGCGGCTGGTGAAACCCTTTGCGTCCGGCGTATCGCCTGCCTGCGCAGGCAGGCCCAGCTCCTGGGCATCGTGGAACGACTTGGAGGTATGAATGGGATGCAACCCGACCGTTGCATAAACCCCTTCCGAATATTCCCGCGCAACCTCCACCGCCCGGCGGGAGGTATCTATCTGGGTGCCGACGTTTATAAGCCAGACGCCCGCCTTAAGCGCACGCGCTATCGTCTCCCGTGAGTCGCTTGCAAACGCGGCGAACTGAACGTGGGTATGGGAGTCAAAGAAAGGCATTAACTAGACGACTTCGGCGTTATAGCATTGTTCGCAATACACAATTTCTGGTCTATCGGGGGCGTAGCTCGTTTCAAATTCGTTGGGACATCTGCCCTCCGGATGGTGGTTGTGCTTGACAGTATTCTTGTAGACGCTGTAGTCGCACATGCACTGCCGGTGCCATAGTTTGAGCGGATTGCGCTTTCTTAAGCGCTCGTAATGTCGGCAGTTGGGACAGAGGCGCGGCAAGGGGAGGTTTAACCGCCTATAGAATTGGAGCTCCTGGGGAACTATCCGGAAAGCCGTGGTGCACTGATCATTACACTTGCCGCCGTGGGCGCAAGCGATGGTTTCCCGCAGGATAGAATCGGAAATCCCCTCTATCGTATCGGGCAAACTTTCCGCAGAAACAGTTGCCTTATACTCCTTTTCCTCCGCATTACGCCATGGAAACCCGTTCCTTTCCGCTTCTTCTCTGCTTATGGGCATATAATCCTGTGAGACGCTTTCGTTATAAGCGAACGGAGATATCTCCGCCGGGAAGAAATCTCCGTACGCGTAAACCCTGCCTTTCTTGTCCGCGTAAGGAATCTTCTTCATTTGTTCCACAATCTTGGGCAGCAAACTTTCGTACTCATCCTTGGAATACTGCTTGTTTAAGATGCAATACTGCTTATTTCTCAATCCTACACAGCCGAAAAGATTCTGCGAATCAAAGCAACCGAAACTGTATTGAACATCGTGGGAATACCAAACCACAACCCCGAATTTGCAGTTGGCGTTGTTCACTCCAATGCTGATCCCTTCGTAAGTAAGTTCCGACTTCCCACCAGTCCCGGGGCCGGTGTCGTAGGAATCTTTCAGTCCATACGTTCCCCAGTTGGCGTATTTTGAACTTTCCGCACCGCCCGCCAAATCAAAACAGTAATGGCAGTTCTTTGAGTCCTCCACGTTATCGCCGACGACATTTACAGTATTCGTGAGTTGCGCGTATTTATGCAGAGATTTTTTATACAACTCGTTGAACTTTTCCTCCACAACTCGCAGCGTTCTGATGCTCCCCAGGTTCATTTCTTGCACCTTCTTTGTGTATTCTTCTTTGGAGTGCGGCTGATTAAAGATATAGTACTGCTTGTTGCGGAGATTCACGCAACCGATGCAGTCGGAACAATTGCGGCAGTCATACAGAAAGTAAGAATTGTTGCAATTTTGAGAACGCAAGCTGAAAAACAACTGATAAGAATCTTTGCATTGTACGTTTCCGTATGAGAACTCCGTCTTGTGGCAGTTATAAGAATCCACAGTGTCTTTGCAGTAAGAAATACGGTTACTGTAAAGAGAATCCTCGTTATTCCAGCCGGCGCTTACCAAATAGCAGTTCTTGTGTTCAACGGTCACGTTGCAGTAACTGGAATTTACCGACTTGCTGTCAAAAAGCGCCAGGTGCGGCACCGCGCACAGCAGTTCCCGGAATTGCTCAAAGAACGGGCGGGTAAAGTTGTAATCCTTGCCGTAGGCCGTCGGATCCCAGCCGTCCTCATACCAAAAGTCGTGGTCGTATATCTCCACCCCGCTTTCCGGGTGATACATCGAAACGACATCCTCGCCGTGCCCCGGAGCACTGCACCTCCTCTTGTAAAGTGTTCTTTCGTTGCGCCAAATCAGCCGCCTCTGCAACCGGCACTCCGGGCACCAGGTCGGCGGCGGGACCTTGATTTTCTCGTAAAACGCAAAGTCGTCCGGCTCGATTACAAAACCCTGCTTACAGTTCTGACAGATTCTATTTTCCATTTTCATGGTTTGCGCCTCTTGTTCCTGCGCTATACTCTAGTATAGCATCACTAACTAATCCTTCATCCTCTATTCTTACTTTTTAATTCTACTCATATATAGCTTCCACATTATAACACTGTTCGCAGCAGACGATTTCCGGCCGGCTCGCCTCGCCGAAGCCTCCGGCGTAGCGCGGGTCCGGAGCGTCTGCCCGCCTGAATCTCCTTTCGCATGTCAACAAAGCGTTCATACCACCTCTGACTGATAACACGTTTCACAGTAAACGATGGCAGGCGATTCGGGCGGGTAGGAGGTCTCGAACTCGTTGGGGCAGTGAGCATCTTTATGGAAATGCTCGCTGACGTTTTTGTATACGCTGTTTTCCGACTGCGCTCCTGCACATTCACACCTGCGCGGCCAGAGTTTGACAGGATTTCTTTCGGTGATTCTTCCCGCGTGCCTGCAGTTGGGACATAGGCGCGGAAGCGGGAGGTTAAAGCGGCGGTAAAATTCTATTTCTTTCGGCAGCACTCGGAAGGCGGTTGCACATTGTTCATTGCACTTACCCCGGTGGAGGCAACTGATAATTTCTTTGGTAATTGAATCTGGCACTTCCGTAATTTTATCAGGCAAGTTATCTGCCGCTACAGAAACATCGTATTCCCGCCTTTCCGGATCTTTCCAAGAAAAACCATGCTCCAAGACACGCTCTTTTGACAACGGGAAATATTCGTTCGCGGTTGTTTCATTATACCGGAAGGGCGAAAAAACAATCGGGAAAAAATCTCCGTAACGAAAAACCCTGCTTTTAGAATCAACAAAGGGCATTGAGGTCATCTGGCTTTTAATCTCGGTTATCAAATTCACATACTCTTCCGGCGAGTACTCTTTGTTCAAGACATAGTTGTGCTTTTTTCTTAACCCCACGCAGCCAAAAAGATTAGAACTGCCCCAGCAGCTGATGACATATGCGGAGTCACGCACGTCAAAAGCGGAGAATATCCCGCAGACCAAATTGGAAACGCCGGCGCCGCAACTCATAATTTGGTACACGTTCTGCAAATTTTCCCCAAACTGGGTGCAGTCGTAACAAGATTCATTCGTTTTAACGATCAGCCACATACAGTACCGGCAGTCCTTACCGGCCGTCACAATATAAGAATCCTTGACGTTCTTGGAGTAGGTTATGTAGTCGCCAGAGACATCTGTATTGTGGGTGCCATGCATATACCGCCTCGGAAAACTGCGCCAAAAATCCCGCGCCCCGGAAATATACTTTTGGTAATCAGCGTAAGACCCGGAAAGCAATTTTTTTACCTCTGCGCCGTACTCCTCTTTGGAGTAGGGTTTATTGAAGACGTGGGACTGTTTACCGCGCAAATTAACACAGCCGAAGCAATTTGAGCAGTTAGACAGGTTGCGGGAGAACCAAACATCGTGACAACCCTCACAATCAACGGAGTTAAACACTCTGTTGCATTTCACGCAGTTCACGCTTCCGTACATCAACTCCGACCCGTCTATCATCGTCACATCCATACAATCTTTGGAACCTTCTACCTCCTCTCCATACCAGCAGTTTTCATCATAATCCGAGTTGAAAAGCCAGTAACAGTTCTTAAGCTCGTGATTCATATTGTTATAATCGCTGTTCACGAGTGTACTGTAGTTCACAGACAAAGCGGCGTGCGGGACAGTTCTCATTAGCTCGTTGAATTGGTCAAAGAACGACTGGTCAAAGTCGTAATCTCGGCCATAAGCTGTCGGGTCCCATTTGTCCGACCACCAGCAGGGGTTGCAGTACATTATGATGCCCGAATCCGGTCCATACATTGTGAGCACTTCTTTGCCGCAAAGGCCGCAGGCCCGTTTGTAGAGCGAACGTTCGTTGCGCCACATCAAACGGAAAAGCAGGCGGCACTCCGGGCACCAGGTCGGCGGCGGCACCTTGATTTTCTCGTAAAACGCAAAGTCGTCCGGTTCTATCGCGAACCGGTTTTTGCAATTCTGGCATTGTCTGCTTTCAGCTTTATTCATTCGCCGTATAATATTCTAACATTCTATAGAATGTTAGAATGTCGCGGGAAAAGAAGCTCGCCGCGGGAAGCGGTGATTGCGCCGTCCGTATGCCGGATGCAGGCGGTTATCTTTTCGGACGTGCCGGGTAGAAACGGCGCGAGGAGGCCCGCGACATTGTCCAAGATTACGACTGCGGTGTAGATCGCGTCTTTTTTTCCTTCTCGCCAGGGTTCTTCCCGATTCACGTATTCGTCGCCGGAGGAAAGCAAGCGCCAAATCTCCGCCACCGCGCCGTTCAGTTGGTATTTTTCCATAAAGTCGTTCACCCTCTTCCGCGCCGCCTGGATTTTCTCTTCCATCTCCTTGTCCAGCTTGGTCTCGGAGAGCTTGAACTCTCCTATCTTCTCCGCGAGCGCGAGTGTCCGGGCGGCGAAGTTGCCCAAGCCGTTCGCGAGGTCGGCGTTATGAACTTGCCGGAGTCTCTCCTCATCAAAATCGCTGTCGTCCCAGGTTGGAACGTGCCGCAGGAGGTAGTAGCGCAGAGAGTCAGCGCCGTACTTCGCCACTACCTCCTCGGGCAGAACCGCATTCCCCAGCGATTTGGAAATCTTTTGGCCTCCTACCGTCAGATATCCGTGAACCAGAATCTGCTTGGGCAGATTGAGACCGGCGGAGAGAAGCATCGCCGGCCAGTATATGGCGTGAAATCGCGCCACACCCTTGCCCACAAGGTGTGCGATGTTCCCGTTTTCCTGCCAAAAACGCCGGAAAAGCTCCGAATCCTCGGCGTACCCCAAGGCGTTAACGTAGTTCGTGAGAGCGTCAAACCATACATATTGTATTTGGCTTTCATCCCCGGGTACTGGCACGCCCCAGCCGCGCGCCCGCTCCACCGAGCGAGAAACACTGAAGTCCTGGAGGCCTTGTTTCACAAAAGCAAGCATCTCGTTCTTTCTGGTTTCGGGAATGGTCTCTAGGCGGCCGGACTCAATAAGTTCCTCAAGTTTTCTCTGATACGCCGAGAGCCGGAAGAAGTAATTTTCTTCCTCCACTTCCTGCAGTGCCAGGTTAGGATGCTCCGGGCAACGGCCATCAATCAAATCCTTGGGCGTCTTGAATTCTTCGCAACCGACACAATAGAGACCGCGGTAGGCCTTCTTATAAATGTCCTTCCCGGCCGCCTGCCAGAACTTTTGCGCGCCCTCAAAATGCCGCGGCTCGGTCGTGCGAATGAAATCGTCCCAGGAGAGATTAAGCGTTTCTCGAAGTCCGCGGAATGCCTCCGCGTTTCTTTTGACCAACTCTTCTACTGGAACCTTCTCCTCTTGCGCCGTTAATACGTTCTTAAGCGCGTTCTCATCCGTGCCAGTGAGGAAAAAAACATCATCTCCTTTGAGCCGACGATAACGTGCGATGGCGTCCGCCTGAACAACTTCAAGAGCAAAGCCGAGGTGGGGCTTCGCGTTCACGTAGGGTATGGCAGTAGATATAAAGAAGGGCTGTCCCTTTGCCATTAAGGCAATGGTACCGGAAGTACGCGTTTCTTTCCAGCCCAGCTCTCAACCACTTCCTGCAGGACCACCGCCGCCGGAACTGCGACGAGAATTCCAAGGAACCCGCCGACCTCCACGCCGATAAGGAGCGATACGATCACAATGACCGGATGCATGCCCACGCTCCGTCCGACTATGAGCGGCACAAGAACGTGGTTCTCTATCTGCTGAATGGCGACGAATGCGATAAGGGTGTAGAAGGCAAGGAACGGCGAAGCAACGAGTGCAGTCAAGACCGCCGCAGAACCGGAAAGTATCGGCCCGATGTACGGCACAAGCTCAAAGACCGCCGCGAGGAGGGCAAAGAGCGCCGCATACTTCACCCCCAAGACCGAGAGGGCGGCGAAGACCATAAACCCCATTATCAAGCTCAAGATGATCTGGGACCGGAACCACAGGCCGATGCGCTTGCGGGAACGTTCGTAGATGTCAAGCGTCGCTTCTTCGTAATCCGAGGGCAATACCGCACGGATGAACCGCTCTATTCCATCCCGGCTTAAACTCAAGTAAAAAGAGATTATTACGACCGAGAAGGTGAGGAGCAGACCGCCGAATACGTTGGATATGACACCCCACGGCGCAGCGCCGCCGTTCCAGAGGGTCTCGGAGATTCTGGATAGCCAAACGTTCGCCGTTTCCGCCGCCTGCAGGCCTACGATCGGCCCCCAAAAAGGGTCCCGGCCGAGTTCCTTCAGAGTGGTATTCAGGATGGTGTTTATATCAACTACAAGAACGGGCAGTACGACGGAAAAGATCGCTATAAAAAGTATGGCCGCAAAAAGGAAAACCAAAACCACCCCCAGAGTTCTGGGCAAGCCGCGCCTTTCCAGGAAGTTCACTATGAATTCCAAGCCGGCCGAGACGACTATGGCCAAAAAGAGCGCGAGGAGCACCTTCAAGCCGGCGAACATCAGGGCGGTGAGCGCCAAAAAGAACAGAACCCGCCACAGGGTCCGCCAGGAAATGTCGGCGGTAGGCTTCATCTAACTTCTAAAACGGGCGCCGCCGCCTAAAGTTACGCGAATCTCAAAAGCTTTCGGAGAGGGTCGGCCTTGCGCTGCGGCCCGATGACCGCCAAGTTCAATTTATCCTCCCGGAAGACAGTCCGGGCCACAGCCCTGACCTCCTCCGGCTTGACCTTCAAGACCCTCTTCACCACCTCCTCCGGCGGAACAAGGCGGCGGGTAAGGATCTCCTGGTGGCCGTAGAAACCAGCCAGCTCGTCCGAGGTCTCCAGGCCAAGCATCAGACCCCCAACCATATGGTCCTTGGCTTTCTGGAGCTCCTTCGGCCCGACCAATTCCTCTTTTAGCCGCTTGAATTCCTCCAAAACCGCCCTAATAACCTTCTCCAGCTTTGTGTGTTCTACGCCCGCGGAGACGGTGAGATATCCGTGATCCAGGAAAAGCTCTGCGTTCGCCCGGACGTAGTAGGCGGCGCCCATCTCCTCCCGGATACGCACGAAAAGCCGGGAGCTCATCCCCCCGCCCAAAACCTCGGAGAGAACCTGGAGGGCGTATTTCCGGCGGTCAAATACGTCCCAGGCCCGGCTGCCCAAAACTATGTGGCTCTGATCCGATTTCTTGAATTTAAGAAGGGTGGCCGGTTTCGCCTGTCTTTCTCTTGTCCAGAAGCGCGGCGATTTCCTGCCGCGGGGAAGCTGCCCGAAAAGGTTTTTCAGCTGGTTTGCGATCCGCGGAAGAGAGAAATCCCCGGCTACCACGACCGAGGTCGCGGCGGGCAGGTAGTGCGCCGCCCGGTATTTGATGAAGTCCTCGCGGCCCAAGCGGCGTATGACCTCCTTCCGCCCGGCTATGTCCCAACCCGCCGGCTGATCGCCGTAAAGCAAGGTGGTGAAAAGCTCCTCCACCCGCCGCATCGGCATATCTTCGTACATATTTATTTCCTCGATTATCACTCCCCGCTCCTTTTCTATTTCTTCCGGATTAAAGATCGGGTTCAGATACAGGTCTGAAACCAGCCCTATGATCTCGCCCAGTTTGTGGTTCTGGGCTTTGGCCCAGTAGCCGGTATATTCCTGGCCGGTGAATGCGTTGTACTCCGCCCCGAGAGCGTCCAGCTCGGCGGCGATCATTCCCGGCTTGGGACGGTTCGCCGTGCCCTTAAAGACCAGGTGTTCCAGGAAATGGGATATCCCGTTCTTGTCCCGGGTCTCGTACTCCGAACCGGCTTCCACCAAGACCAAAACCGCGGAAGCCAGACTCCCCGGCATCGGAGCCAAAATCATGCGCAGGCCATTCGGCAAAATCGTTTTGCGGAGAGGAGGCATTATGAAGTTATCGCGATTATATCCTGCTCGAATCTCCGGGCACGGCTTACGACCGCCTCGCCGTATGTCCAAAGGTAGCTCCGCCATCTGCCCCCGGCGTAGTACTTGGCCGCAGCGCAGCGCTCCTGGCTCACGGAACTCGAGTAAACCGACTTGCATCCCTGCATCGCGTCTTTGATGTAGAGCGCGGTGGCTACGAACGCATCCGCGTTGCTCCAGGGAGATGCGGGCGAGTTGCCGGTCACTTGGGAGATCTGCTCGTCGTACAAACTCCAAGTGGAAGGAATGAACTGCGCCGGGCCCATCGCTCCTCCGTAGGCGCCGTCGGCATTGGCGCAAGATACGGTCACCGATTCCGGATCAATGTTCAGGGCCCGCGTAATCTCCAAGAACAGGGGCACGTCCCGAGTGGGATTCATCGTCGGCTTGCCGGTTCGCGGATTAACTTCGTTGTACTTGCACCGGCCGACGTTCTGGCCCAAGGCGGATTCCCGGTCCAAAACCGCCAAGAGGAAGGACGCCCGGATGCCGGTAGCGGACTCCGCCAGTTGGGCAAGCTTATACGCGTCCTCAAAGCTCATCTCCCCTCCGCCCAGGAGCTCAAATATGCGGCTTCTGATCTGGGCCGCGTTCTTTTGGGTCTCTTTCAAAAGTTCCTGGTATTTGGATTCCTGGCCCTTGGTCACCGCAAGCAATTGGTCTTTCTGCTTCTTTACCGCGTCGGTCTCCGATTTCTGGGCCTCCTGATAGCTCTGCAGCGTCGCCGCATCCGCCCGGGCGAGACCGTACTGTTCCTTCTGGTCCACAAGTTCGTTCTTCAAATCGGTAATTTCGGATATGGCAAGGCGGAGGTTGTTCTGAAGAAGGGTCAGGTTGTTCACGTCGGAGAAGAAGTCGGACAGGCGCGGATTTCTCAAAAATATTTCCACGAGCGACGACTGGTCGTTCTCGTAAAGATTTTTTATAAGCTGGACGAGGACCTCTTTTTTGTCGTCAATGCTTCTTTCGGTTGTGTATATCTGAACTCCGGTGTCTTCGATCTTGTTGTCCAGTTCCCGCAGGGAGAGATTTATCGCCTTGATCTGCAGATTCAGCTTGGCGATCTTGCTGTTCAAGCCGGAAATCTCGTTCTTCAGGGTATTGCCCTGTTTCTGGAAGCCCACTATCTGGTTCTCGTATTCGTCGATCTGGCCTTCCAATCCTTTAAGTTCCGCCTCCAACGCTTTCCGCTCCTCCTCGCTCGCGGCCGGGGCGGCAAGAGTGGGAGTAATGGTCGGGGCGGCAACAGAACCCAAGATCAAAAACCACAGAGAGGCGACGATCACCCCTGCTTTCAAAAACGAACCGAGGGCTAGGCGCACCTCCCGGCGGTAAGCCAGATTCACCCTCTCTGGAATAAATTCAAAAACCGTTCGGCCTGCCCGCAACGCTTCGCGTAGCGATGCGGGCGGGCGCCCGGCGTGGACATCCCTAACTATTCTTGGCTTAGGCCTAGCCATCGCCAAATAAGTTTACCAAATTTACTCTTTTGCCTCCTCTCCGGCCGCTTTTTCCCGTTCAGCTTTCTTCTCTTCCGTTTCCACTTTGACCTCGGCAACCTCCGCGGGAGCAGCGGGCGCAACTTCCTCTTCCACCGGCGGAGTCACGGTCAAGATCACCGTCTCCGGCGAAACCAGGATCTCGACCCCTTTGGGTACATCCAGGTCCCGGATGTACACGCTCTGATTCAGCTCCGTGAGGCCGGAGATGTCCACCGTGAACTTGGAAGGCAGATCCGCCGGCAACGCCTCCACTTCCAGTTCGGAAACGGTGCGGTTCAGAACCCCGCCCTGGCTTTTTACCGCCGGGGACTCGCCCACCACCTCTATCGGCACGTGCGCGGTTATTTTCTCGTCCATCCGTATCTGGTGAAAATCCACGTGGATCACCTGGCCGCTCAAGTAATCCCGGCGCACGTCGTGGATCAAAGCCGGACGCTTCTCGCCGTCTACCGCAAGCTCCACAATGCCGGTCTCGCCAGCCTCCTTGAAGATCTTGTTGAAATCCTTCTCGCTTACCGCGAGGTGAAGATTCGCCACTCCCCGGCCGTAAAGTTCCGCCGGAATATTCCCGGCTTTGCGCAAGGAACGGTTGGCCTTGCCGAATCTTTCTCTTTTTTGCGCTTCAAGACGAATGGTCATACCCGGTGCTACAACTGCGATTTCCCCATCGGCGTCGGGGTTATTGGTTTCTGCATATAAGTAAACATAGTTTTGTTTTCAGGTAAAATCGCTTACTACTGCAATGCCCGTCGCAGTTGTAGCACCGGGCATACGGAAACGTAAGATAACAGATTTGCTACACTTAGACAAGTGTCCAACTTAGAAAAAGAATCTCTCTGCTACAACGCCGCAAACGTTGCGCTCCAGACGGAGTGGGGCCGCCTCCGCAAATTAAAAGCGCAGTTGGAGAGTTGGGAAAACGTTTGGCGCCGGATCGCGCCGGATTTTCCCGGAACAAATCCGGAGGAAGAGCGGCGAAAGCTTGAAACCCGGAGAATCCGCCTGTCTCTATTGGAAGACGAAGAATACCCCGCCCTGCTCCGGGAGATCCCCTGCCCGCCTTTCGGCATATACGCGCGAGGGACACTGCCGCCCGCGGAAAGCGTCGCCATCGTCGGAACCCGCAAAGCAACGGAAGACGGGAGAGATGCTGCGAGGGAATTCGGCCGGCATCTCTCGGAGGCGGGCTTGGGCGTCGTGAGCGGCCTGGCGCTCGGGATCGACGCCGCCGCCCATGAAGGCGCGCTTCAAGCCAACCGGCCCACCTGGGCGGTCCTCGCAAACGGCCCGGACAGGATCTATCCCGGACTGCACGTGAAGCTCGGCGCAAAGATCCTTGAGGCCGGAGGCGGAATTCTCTCGGAATACCCGCCGGGCTCGCCGCCCTTGCAGTATCGTTTTCTGGAAAGGAACAGGATCGTAAGCGGCCTCACCCGCGGGACGCTCGTGATTGAAGCGCCGGAAAATTCCGGCGCGCTCGTGACCGCCAAATTCGCCCTGGACCAGAACCGCGAACTTTTCGTCGTTCCCGGGCCGGTCAAACACCCGAACTTCCGCGGCTCCCACTCCTTGATCCGCGCCGGCGCGGAACTCGTAACCAAGCCGGAAGACGTTCTCGTCTCCCTAGGAATTTCGGAAAAGCCCGTGCAGGGAACGCTTCTTTCCTCCCACGAAGAAAGGACCGTACTTGACACGTTGCGCCGCGCCGGAGAGCCCCTTGATGTTGACAAAATAATTGAACTCACTAATCTTGGAATCCAAACCGTAAACCGGGTTTTGAGCTTCCTTATTATTAAGGGCATGCTAAAAGAAACCGGCGAAGGATACGAACTAAATGGCTGAAAGAAAAACAAATAGCTTGGTAATAGTTGAGAGTCCAACCAAGGCCCGGACAATCTCTAAGTTTCTGGGCAAGGAGTACAAAGTGGAGTCCTCCTACGGCCACGTCCGGGACTTACCTAAAAGCAAGCTGGGCATAGATCTGGAAAAAGATTTTGAGCCGCAGTACATAATCCCGAAAAAGAGCCAAAAGCGGGTAACGCTCCTCAAAAAAGAAGCGGCCAAAGCGGAGCGGGTGATACTCGCGACCGACGAAGACCGGGAGGGCGAAGCCATTGCCTGGCACCTTACGCAATCCTTGGGCTTGCTTCCCGATGCCAATCTACGAATGGATACGAATGCCGCGAATAAGAATTTCGTAGATTCGCATGAATTCGCTGATTCGCATCGCGTTCAGAGGATCGTTTTTCATGAAATTACCAAAAATGCGATAGAGGAGGCGCTCCAAAATCCACGCGGCTTGGATTCCAACCTGGTTGATGCCCAGCAGGGCCGGCGGGTTTTGGACCGCTTGGTCGGCTACAAACTCTCTCCTTTCCTCTGGAAGAAGATCGCCCGCGGCCTCTCCGCCGGCCGGGTGCAGTCGGTCGCGCTGCGGCTGATCGTGGATCGGGAGGAAGAAATAAAAAATTTCATACCGCAGGAATACTGGACGATAACTGCGGAATTTGAAACCAAAAACGGGAAATTCGGCGCGGACCTCACGAAGGTCGGCGAAAAAACTCTGGACAAACTGGATGTGAAAACCGAATCTGAAGCCCAAGACATCGCGGACGGCCTCCGGAAATCCTCTTTCCAGATAGAAAAAGTGGAAAAGAAAGAAACGCGGAAAAATCCTCTGCCGCCTTTCACCACGAGCACCTTACAGCAGGCCGCCGCCGGGCGCCTGGGTTTCTCCGCCCAAAAGACGATGTTCGTGGCCCAGGAGCTCTACGAGAACGGTCATATCACCTATATGCGCACCGACTCGGTGAACTTATCGCGGGAAGCGACCGCCGCCGCCATGGAGTGGCTGCGAACAAATATGGGTAAGGAGTATGCACTGGAGACGCCGCGGGCGTTCAAAAACAAATCCCGCTTGGCGCAGGAGGCACACGAGGCCATCCGGCCTACGGACGTGAATCTCGCTCCCGACCGCCTGCCGAAATTAAAAGGCAAGGGCGCGGACAAAGATCACAAACGCGTCTACGAACTAATCTGGCGGAGATTCGTCGCGAGCCAGATGACCACAGCAGCGTTTGACTCGGTTAAGGCCGACGTCCTAGGCAAGGGCAAAGACGATTATCTCCTGCGCGCGAACGGCAGCACGCTCAAATTTGACGGTTTCCTTAAGGTATGGCCGGTGAAGTTTGAGGAAAAAGAACTGCCGCCGCTTACGGATGGAGAAAAAGCGGAGCTTTTGGAAGTGAGTCCGATGCAGCATTTCACCGAGCCGCCGCCGCGCTACAACGAAGCCAGTTTGATCAAGACCCTGGAACAATACGGCATCGGCCGGCCATCCACCTACGCACCAATCATTTTCGTCATAAAGAACCGCGGCTACGTGGAAAAAAATCATGGGCGGTTCTATCCCACCGAAATCGGCACTTTGGTGAACAAGGTCCTCACCGAGAACTTCTCCGAGATCGTGGATGTCGGCTTCACCGCTAAGATGGAAGAGGAACTGGACGAGATCGCGGAAGGCAGGATAAAATGGCGGGACGTCATCCGGGGGTTCTATACGCCCTTTTCCGAACATCTCACGAAAATGTACGAATCCGTGCGCAAAGAAGAGGTCTTCCAGGAAAAGACCGACGAGAAGTGCGAGAAATGCGGTAAGCCGATGCTCGTGAAGATCGGCAGGTTCGGAAAATTCCTAGCTTGCTCCGGCTTCCCGGAGTGCAAAAACACCAAGAGCTTGAAAGAGCCGCCCAAGTCCACCGGTCTCAAGTGCCCCAAGTGCGGCGAAGGCGAAGTCATCGAACGCCGGGTGCGGAACGGCCGCGCCCGGGGCAAGGTCTTCTGGGGCTGCAACCGCTACCCGAACTGCGACTACGCGACGTGGACGGATCCGCTTCGGCCTAACGATAAGGGCTCGGCCTGACGGCTCGTCGGGGTCGGCGTTGTTTTGCTCCCCGCCCGAAACGCTGCGCGTATCGCTGCGGGCGGGCAGCGGCAAAACCCACCTGTGTCCCTGCCTGCCGGCAGGCAGGTCGGCCAGCCGACCGAGCACATAAGGAACTTATGTACTCGGACCAAGCTCGGCTTGGCCTGCGACACACCCCGCCGAACCGCCAGGCCTCGCTAAGATTGTGGTACAGCCAAAGCGAAGCCGCCCGCTTCTCGGGAAGTTATCGGAGGCCAAATCTACGTTGGTTCTGACGTCAGATGATGTGGCTACTGGGAGAAAATCGTCCACGACCGCATTCTTGTCCTGTGAGGAGGGTATGAATGATTTGGCCGAGATGCAGGCGCGGTTTTCTGCTCTACGAAAACCGACGCCGGTTCCCGAGAAGCGGGCGGCGGAGCGCTAAAGCCGGGAAAAGAGCCGCAGGCGTGAAATAATCACGTCTTCCAACTCCGCGAGTGCCGGCTGGGCGATCTTGTAAGGCGCGACTTCTTTTTCATCCTTGTGCAAGCCCTCCTCCATCCCCTCCCGCCAGGCGCGGCGGAGTTCAGTGCTTATGTGGATCACGCTCACTCCGGCATCCATCGCCGAGAGAAAGTCCTCGTCCCGGATGCCGGAACCGCCGTGGAGCACGACGGGCACGCCCGCAGCGGCGCGTATTGCCCGGATGCGCTCAATGTCCAAACGCGGATTCGGCGCGTTTTCAAACATCCCGTGGATATTCCCAACCGCAGGCGCCAAAAGGTCCACGCCGGTTCTCTCCACTAATTCCTTCGCCTCTTCCGGCTTAGTCATATCCTCCGGCCGGATCGCAGCTCCTTCCGGCAGCTTTTCCAAAATCTGCGAGCCGGAACCGATGTAGCCCAACTCTCCTTCCACCAAGATTTGCGGGTTAATTGATTTCACTATAGCCACCGCTTCCTTTGTTTGGCGGACATTTTCCTCAAATGGAAGCTTCCCGCCGTCAAAAAGGATCGCGTCAAAACCCGCCTCCGCCGCCTCTTTCACCTTTTCCAAGGAATGAGTGTGGTCGGCGTTCAAAAAAACAGGGAAATTATGTTCCTCCCGCAAACTTTTGACCAAGGCCGCCGCCTGGCGCACGCCGACGAACTCCCGCTCGCCTTCCGAGAGACCGATTATGACCGGCACGCCGACTTTCTTTGCGGCCTCAAAAATCGCCTTGAGCATTACGAGGTCCGCAACATTGAAGTGGCCGATGGCAGTTCGGCTGCTCCCGGCCTGTTCTATTGCTTGGCGCAGAGACAACATAGTTTTGACTTTTGACCTTTGAGTTTTGAGCTTAAAACTGCACGCTGCCTTTCTCAAAATTCTCCAAGAGGATTTTCTCCATCGCCTCTTCTCCCCCGACATATTCCGAAAAGATCTTGGTCCACATCGCTTCCCGCTGGTGATAGGTAAAGAATTCCTGCCTGCCCTCCATAAACGAAACCAGGGACATAGCATTGTCTTCCAAGTCAAAGCTCACCAGTTCCTCGCCGCTTTCGGAAGGGTACAGGCCGCCCACCCAATCCAAGCCGCCCCAGAGGCCGAGATCGCAGCACTCGGTGTTTTCGGTGTAGGCCGCGAGGTCGCGCTCGCCCCTCGCCCAGTGGAGCGATTCCGGATTCACCCGCGGCAGCTTCAAGCGCGGATCAGCGGGATTCTCCTTCCAAAGATAGCGTTGGACGATGAGCCACTCTCCTTCCTTTGCCTCTTCTTTCTCTTCCACGTCTCCCCGCAAGAGGGATTTGAAGTGTTCCGCGAAGTCCGGCTTGCCGAAGTACTTCTGGAATAATTTGGAGTAGAACTGAACCTCGTGGAAGTAGTGGAGAAGCAAAGCGAAATCCCGCAGAAGTTTGCCGGGAATGTTCTCCATTATCGGGTTCAGGAATATCACTCCGAATTCCTTCAGATGGCTCACGTTGTGGTGCTTCTTGGCGACGAACTTTTTGGAAATCTCCTGCCATTTGTCGCCCAGAACGCGGAGCTCAATTTTGCGCTCTTCAAAATCCCCCGCGGTGAACCTGCTGTAGACCTTATCAAAGGTCTCGTGCATCCACTCGTTCGTCTCTACGAAGCGCAAAGCGCTGAAGCATTCGGTGAGATCTTCTTTGGCGACCAGATCCTCCACCTTGGAGTAGCCGAGGTATTTCATAAGATTCTGCGGCGGCCGCTCCCGGAGAATATCGGCGATGAGCGGCTTTTTAAGGAAAAAACCGTGGTTGGTCTTGACCATTTTTTCCGCCATTATCGCCATCCGCCCGAACTCATTGTGGTCCGGGATCTGATTCAGGTGCTCCAAAAACACTTTCTCTTGCTTGACTATCGCCTGCCGCAGTATTCCGCGGACGTGATCTGCGGAACCGGGTCCGGTGTTCAATTGATGGATTGCTTTATTCATCACCTCCCGATTTTTCTCCAAAACCGCATCCAGTACACCCTCCCTGCCGAAGGCCTGGGACATATTCGCATCCAAGGAGCGGAGGATTTTCTCATCCGTGTTCAAAATTCTTGCGAGATTCAAATACGCGGCAGACATCAGAGCGCTGTAATTTTAACGGGCAGTTTCGCCCATCGGCGGCTCGTAAACTCATTGCGGCGGAGAATTCCCGTCTGGGCTCCGATTTGCTCCACCACCGAGGTGGCGTTCGCGCTCCCCAAACGGATTGCGTATTCAACACTGCCCTTGCTTCTTATAAGCCCCGAAACAAAGCCGCTGCCGAAAGCGTCGCCCGCCCCCGTCCGGTCGGCGATTTTCTTTTCCTTGAAAATCCCGGCGCGGTAGATTTTCTTTCCGTCCGAGACCTTCACGCCCCGCGGCCCGTCGGTCATAACCGCGAGGCCCTTGACCAACTTATCAAACTTACGGAATATCCCGCGCTCGTCCTCGTAAGAGATGCCGGTCAAATACGCCGCTTCCTCACGGTCCAAAAGGATCATATCCAAAGAAGAAAGAAGGGGCATAAGTTTTCTCGCGCCGAGCTTCAGATACTCGTTAGAAGGGTTGATCGCGATCTTCGCCCCGCTTTTGCGGAAGTATCTGACAATTTTGAGCATCGCCCCGAAAGGAATTCCGCCGGGGCTCACGTAGACCCACTTGGCGCGAACTCTCTTCAAAATGGGCTCCGTGCCTTTCACGTCCCGCGATGCGCCGCGGTAGTGAAGTATCGTCCGCTCGCCGTCAGGAGAAAGAAGGATCACCGAATAACCCGTCATCTGCTTTGGATCGTATATCGGAAAGGCCTTTACCTTCTCGCCTTGCAATTCCGCAAGCGCCGCTGTGCCGTTAGCATCCCAGCCTATGCCCACCACCGTCCCGGTCTTGAACCCCTGCCGGGCGAAAGTGACCGAGGCGTTCGCTGCTCCCCCGCCGACCGTTAAGACCGGCGCATCCACTTGTATCTTCGCGCCCAAAGCAAAGCACTGTGCCTCACCCGTCGGAAAACCGAGTTTCCGTAAATGAGCCGGGTCATTCACAACCTTGAATAGAGGGCTCCGCAAAAAAACGTCCCGCGTCGCCGTGCCGATTGTCAGAACGTCAAACACTCCAAGATTATATAAGATTCACCAAACTTATTCCTAATTTAAGGTCTTGCGATGACCTTAATTTTTTCGTAAACTAAATTAAACTTATGAATGAAGCCTCATCCGGTTTGGGAGGAATTTGGCACGTCCTAAGCAGGGGCGTGGATAAACGCAGGATAGTCATGGACGATAAGGATAAATTAAGATTTGTCCACGATCTTTTTGAATTTAACGACCAGCAACCCATAAACAACATCACCTACAACTTTAAGGTCATCGCAAGACCTTATATTGGGGGTGAGGCAAAAAAGCGGAGACCGAGAAAGTTGCTGGTGGAAATCCTGGCTTTTTGCCTAATGCCAAATCATTATCATCTCCTCCTCGTACCAAAAGCTGAAGGTGGGATAACAAAGTTTATGAAACGCCTCAACATGGGCTACGCCAGATACTTCAACGAGAAGTACGAACGCAGCGGGGCGCTGTTTGAAGGAAGATACAAACGCATACCGATTAACAACTATTCTCACTTCGTTCACCTCCCCTATTATATCCACTGCAACCCCCTAGATATTGTGATGCCAGAGTGGAGAGAAAGAAAACTTGAAAGTCCCGAAAAGGCATTAGAGTTCTTAGAAAACTATCGCTGGAGCAGTTTCCCCGACTACATTGGCAGGAAAAACTTTCCCTCTGTAACCCAACGTGGTCTGCTCCTGAAATTTTCTGGCGGCGAGAAGGAATACAGAAAAGAGACGCTGAAGTGGCTTAAAGACATGAACCTGGAGATGCTGGTAGATACAACACTTGAAAATTAAGGTCGTCGCAAGACCTTAATATTTGTTGTGGCTACTTCGTGGCGTCGTACATCGCTTTGATCTCGGCGGCGGAGAGGGCGCGGGAGTATATCCTAACATCATCCAAACTGCCAGTCATATAATAACTGGATCCTGTTTGGGTCCCCATCCAGAAAGTAGTGTTGACTGCTCGATTGGAGTAAGAAGCCGTATTGACCAGCTGGCCATTAAGATAGAGTGAAAATGTATTATCGTCCCTCGTAATCGTCGTTGTGAACCATTCATTATTTGCCGGAACATCCACCAAGATAAGATTAGATCCCCAGTAAATGGTAACTTTCGTTTGTGAGTCCTGTATGAAATACGTATGACCCCCGTCAACTGACCAGAGGCCTCCTGAGCCTGTTTGAGCCGGGAACTTACCCCACATCACAACCGACCAGTCTGTGTATCCATCCAAATTCAACCCCGACACTTGCACTTTGTCAGAGCTGGAACTCGCAAACTGCCCCGCATATGTACCTACCTTGCCGGCCGCATAGTGGGTTCCGGTGCCGC
>CAYPDQ010000011.1:0-25305 GCA_964409535.1 uncultured Candidatus Saccharibacteria bacterium
TGCCCGCATCCGGAAGCGCCCAAACCCCCGCCCTAAGCAAGACCACCGACTACGTCCTCCAATGTTCTGGCCGGGGCGGCAACTCGCCCCAGTACCACTTGCCTCTTGGGGCCCTAAGGGTCTACCAGTTCACGGGCGGACAACTCAAGGAGGTGGCGCCGCAATAGAGCTTGCTACTTAGATATTTAAATCTCCGCTTGCTTTCAAAGGATATTTTTTCCTGCGGGAAAACAGATTAATGTAGGCCGCGGCGGCGATCATCACCGCGTTGTCGGTGCTATATTTCCGCTCTGCGACCAGAAATTTCAATCCTGTATTCCTTGTCTCTTGTCTCAATCTCCTGCGCAGCGCTTGGTTCGCCGCGACGCCGCCGGAGAGGATCACTGATTTCGCCTTGAATTCTTTTGCGGCGCGGAGAGTTTTTGAAACTAGCACATCAACCGCGGCTTGCTGGAACGATGCGGCCACATCAGCTTTAACGCGATTCGAAACCACGAATCCATCCGAATGCTCCGAATTAATTCCGGCTTTTCGGATAATTCGGATGTAATTCGGATTTTTGGGGTTGCTTTTGTCGCGCAGATAGTAGAGAACGGAGGTTTTAAGTCCAGAGAAGCTGAAATCGTAGCTTTTGTCGTGGAGCATCGGACGGGGGAAGTTTATTGCTTCGGAATCGCCGTGGCGAGCAAGCTTTTCCAGATCCGGCCCTCCGGGATAGGGGAGGCGGAGCATCCGCGCAACCTTGTCGAATGCCTCGCCTACAGCATCGTCCCGCGTTTCGCCCAGCTTTTTCCAGGTTTTCAAGTTTTTCACGAGAAGCAGCACTGTATGTCCGCCGGAGACGATGAGCGCAACTGCGGGGAATAAGGTTTTGGGTTTTAGGTGTTGGGTTTTAGATTTTGAAGGAAGGAGAAAACTATATAGATGTCCCTCTAAATGGTTTGCTCCGATAATTTTAACTTTTGAGTTTTGATCTTCGAGTTCTTTGCGCAGTTCTTGCGCAAAAGTGATTCCTGCCCAAAGTGCCGGTTCCAGGCCGGGGCCGACCGTGACGGCGATGAGGTCAATATCGTGGAGCGCGTAACGTGGAGCGCGTAACGTTGCGCGTTGCGCGGTTCGCGTTTCGCCAAAAACTTTCCGATATAGTATCGGAAGGTTTTTGAGGTGTTCCCGCTTGGCGAGATTGGGAACCACGCCGCCGAAAGGCCGATGGACTTTGATCTGGGAAGCGACGGCTTCTTCGAGAACCTTAAATCTAGGCGCGGAAAGATTCCCGCTTGCTTCTACGAGAGCAAGAGCAGTCTCGTCACAAGATGTTTCCATGCCCAAGATGAGCTTTTTCATACTCGCCATTTAACCTTATTTTCCAGCCTTTTTGTAGATATTTACAAATATAAAATAAAGTGGTATAATGTAAGAAGTTTGGTACTGCAAACCTCACACCCCGCCATTCCCGGCGGAAGGGGACACCTGCAGGACCGGGAGGTTGACATGGAACTGTTTATAGAATGGCTTGGCGCAGCGCTCTTTCTCTCGTGGTTCGCTATCGCCGCACTCGCTACCTTCGAGTTCATCCTCTGGATGGGCGGGGCGAGCGGATTGATCGGTGAGGCGATTCGCCGCCTTCGCAACGAGATCCGCTGGCGCCGCCGCCCGCTCGTGTACGTCTGCGAGCACAATGGCGTGATTGCGGTCGTCCGGGCGAAGGACTACGACCGATGCATGCGGCAACACTGGCGAAGGGTGGAACGTGATTGGGGCAAAAACGCCCTTATCCGGGGATGCCGCCCACATCCCGAACCGCAGCTTCACTTCTCCGTCAAACCCTCGGAGCCCATGGGGAATCTTGGGGAAATGCAGAGTCTTCTCGCGGAATGCCGGATCGAGCCGCGCCAGTTCACGGTGCCAGCACCATGGAGCGCGTGGCTTATCTGCAGAAGTCGCGAGGTGTACTGCTCCGTGGATGCCTACAGACTGGTCTATGGTAAGCAACGCGGTCGCAAGCTCTACCGTGAGCATGTGGATCGGCTCACGGCTGAAGCCAAGACGGGTTTCTGATCCGCAACTTATCCGCCGGAACCGGTATTTGGTTCCGGCGGATTCACGTTTTGTGCTATTCCGCGAAACTAATACTCCCGTCCTCCTCTATATCCGCGAGTACCGTCTCCACTTCCAGGTCGGGGTAGAAGGACAAAATAAGTCTCTTAGCCGCTTCCATATCTATCCGGTGGCCTGCCCGCTCCGCCTCCCGATCGGGAAAAGCCGCCCGGCCGCCGTAAGCGCCGCAGTCGGTGTGGTTAAGCAAGATCACTTTGTTGATATGATGCAGATTTTTGGAGATAGCGATTTGTTTAAGCATAAATTGCCGCTCTGCCTCCGGTGCCGAGGATAAAAGATTTTTCGCCGCTCCCGCCACGGCGACGATGTCGCAATCGTCCAGAAGACCGCGGCCTTCCAGATATTTCCTGATCGCTTTGCCAAAGCGGAAATCAATGCAATATATTACTAATGCGGAACAGATGTGTTTCATGTGTAGAGCCACAATATTTTAAGGCGCCTCGCGATGTTCTGCAAAGGCGCCCTCTGACCGACTACTCTTCTGACTGCCATTTTTCCCACGCCTCCCGGGACACGAAGTAGCTGCGGTTCCGTCCGTCCGGGTAGTGGACGTGGCAGAAGCAGGCCACACACGCTTCCCGCGCCGCCTCCTTGATACGCCTCTTCGCGCCGATGAGGAGGGTGATGACACTCTCAAAGGAGAGGTCATGGGCGGCGGCTTTGCCGCACGGCGCGTGGACGTACAAGGCAACGGTTGTGATGTCCTTCATCGCCATGGCGTCCAGGACGTCCCGCAGGCAATCCACGTCCGTGGTGTGCCCCGGCTCGTTCGTCGGCGAGTTGCGCGCGATGCGCAGTGCGCCGCCGTTCCAGCCGAAGGTGTGGATGCGAGGGTCGCGGCCGCCGTTCATCTTCACCTGTTCGGAGAAGATGTCGTAGAAGCGATCCCCGTCCGCGCAGGTGACGAGTATCACCCCCTTGCTCTGGTCCAGGAGATGACCGTCGGTGTCGCAGAGCACTCCTGTCTTGCGCATTGAGTCAATCGCCCGCGCGTCTTCATCTGAAAGTTGTGTCAAGCTTTCCTCCTTGTGAAAGCGGCCGAAAGCGGCCGGAACCGACGCACATTATACCGTACTTTCTACGCTTCGTCAACCAGGAGGCGCGCCTGATTTGCCGCGCTCACTTCCAGGAAGCCGGAATTGAGGTTGAAGTAATGTTCCTTGCCGGATTCGTCCAGGATTTTAAGCACGCCGGATTTGAGTTCGGAGATGAGCGGGCGGTGGTGGTTCAAAACGGTGATCTCGCCGGAGGCGGTCTTGCAGTTGATCGATTCCGCTTCGCCTTCGTACAAAACTTTTTTGAGGGAATAAACCGAGAGATGCATTTTATGTTTTTGCAACGTCTTCTATTCCACCCTTGAGGTAGAAATTTTCTTCCGGCAGGCCGTCGTGGCGACCCGTGAGTATCTCCTTGAAGCCGCGGACGGTGTCTTCCAGTTTCACATACTTACCCGCCCGGCCGGTGAATGTTTCGGCGACGAAGAATGGCTGGGAGAGGAAGCGCTGGATCTTACGCGCGCGGTTCACGGTCAGTTTATCCGCTTCCGAAAGCTCTTCGATGCCTAGGATGGCGATGATATCCTGGAGCTCCTTGTAGTGTTGCAGAGTCTTTTGCACCTCCCGCGCGACCTCGTAGTGTTCCTTGCCCACGACTTTGGGGTCCAGGGCGTTGGAACTGGAAGCCAGGGGATCGACTGCCGGATAGATGCCGATCTCGGTCAGGGCCCGGGAAAGGACGATCGTGGAATCCAGATGAGCGAAGGTCGTGGCCGGAGCCGGGTCGGTGATGTCGTCCGCCGGAACGTAGACCGCCTGGACGGAGGTGATGGAACCCTTATTGGTGGAAGTGATGCGTTCCTGAAGCTCCGCCATCTCCGAAGCCAAGGTCGGTTGGTAGCCGACGGCGGAGGGCATCCGGCCCAAGAGGGTGGAAACCTCCGAGCCCGCCTGGGAGAAACGGAAGATGTTGTCTATGAAGAGTAAAACGTTTTTCCTTTCCTCGTCCCGGAAGTATTCTGCCATGGTAAGCGCGGTAAGGGCCACCCGCGCGCGGGCGCCGGGAACCTCGTTCATTTGGCCGTAGACCATCGCGGTCTTCTGAATGACTCCGGACTCCAACATTTCCCGGTACAAGTCGTTGCCCTCCCGGGTGCGCTCGCCGACGCCGGCGAAAACGGAAGCGCCGCCGGACTCTTCCGCCACGTTGCGGATGAGTTCCTGGAGAAGAACGGTCTTGCCCACGCCGGCGCCGCCAAAGAGACCGACTTTGCCGCCCTTGATGAAGGGCGCAATGAGGTCAATGACCTTGATGCCGGTTTCGAACACCTCGGTTTTCACCGATTGTTCGGTGAGGGGCGGGGCGTGGCGGTGGATGGGTAAAAATTTTCGAAATTCTTTCGCTCCCGGAGTGAGCGCCTTGCCGGTCACGTCGAATATGTTGCCCAGGGTCTCCGGGCCGACCGGGACTTTGAGCATCTCGCCGGTATCGACTACTTCCGCGCCGCGGACCAAGCCGTCGGTGGAGTCCAAGGCGACTGCCCGCACCTTGCCAGGCTCCAAATGTTTCACGACCTCCAGGACCAAGAGGCGTCCTTTGTCCTTGAGGTGCAGGGCGTTGTAGATCGGCGGCAGGGGTTCGTTTTCCGGGAATGCCACGTCCACGACCGGGCCGATGATCTGAATTAGTTTTCCTTTTTTCATGTTTATGTAAGCGCTTCCGCGCCGGCGACGATTTCCACGATCTCTTTGGTAATGGCGGCCTGCCGGGACTTGTTGTACTCCAGAGTGAGTTCTCCGGCCAGATCCTCCGCGTTCTCGGATGCGTTCTTCATCGCCACTCGCCGGGCGGCGTGTTCCGAAGCGTTCGCTTCCAGGATTACGTGATACACCTGCATCGTTACCAGGTGTTCCGCGAGTGTAGCGAGGATCTCTCGCGGCGACGGCTCCAAGAGGTACTCCGAAGCCGGTCCCACGCCGAAGTAAGAGATGCGCCTCTCCCGCACTAGCTCCGAAAATTTGCCGTGCTCCGGGATCAACTCTTCCGCGGTCCGTTTCAGATCTTCCAGCTCTACCGGGAGGATCTGGCGCAGGAGAACCTCCTGCCGAAGAGCGGTCCGGAAGTTAGTGGATAAAACGATGACCTTGTCCCATTTGCCCTTCAAGTATCCCGAGGTCAGGAACTTGGCGATCGGCTCCACTTCCTGGAGCGTCGTGTAGTCGCCAACCCGGATGAATTTGCGTTCCAAGCCGGACGCGCGGCGTTCCAGGTAGCCCGCGGCCTTCTGGCCGACGGCGACAAAAGAATAGGCAGGATCGTTCATACTGATTTTCTCCCGGTGCAGGAATTTTTCGAACTCCCGGATGACGTTCGCATTGAACGCTCCGGCGAGGCCTTTGTCGGAGGTGACGAGAACCGCCGCCGTTCTTTTGATCTCGCGCTTCACGAGGAGCTCCGGCAACGTCGCGCCGTTTTCCGGTTGCAGGCGGGAAAGATTTCCAAGGAGATCCAGGGCTGCGAAAGCGTACGGCCGGGAAGCCAAGGCAATCTCCTGGCTGCGGCGCATCTTGGTCGCGGCAACGAGTTCCATCGCTTTGGTTATCTGGTTTATGTTCTTTACGCCTTTTATCCGGCGCTTGATGTTTTGGACTGACTCCATTTATTTGATGGTCTCTAAAAATCTGAGCAGCGCGGCCTTTAGCGCCTTCTCCACTTCTTCGGTCAATTCACCCTTTTCCCGGATGGGGGAAAGAGTGTCTTCCTCGTGGAATTTCTCCATATATTCCAGGAGCTTGGCCTGAGCTTCTTTCATTTTCTCTATTGCTAGCCCGTCGAAATAACCGTAGAGTGCCGCGTAGAAGAGGACGACTTGGCGTTCCGGCGCCACCGGTTTCAAGTCGTCCTGTTTCAGAATCTCGGTCATCAACTGCCCGGTCTTGATCCGTTTCTGCGTCGCTTCGTCCACATCGGACGCGAATTGGACGAACGCCTGCAACTCCCGGAACTGGGCGAGGGTCAGGCGCAGTTTGCCGCACACTTTTTTCATTGCCTTGGTCTGCGCCGCCGAGCCAACCCGGGAAACGGAGAGACCGACGTTAACCGCCGGGCGAATGCCTTGGTAGAAGAGATCGGATTCCAAATATATCTGGCCGTCGGTTATGGAGATGACGTTCGTCGGGATGTAGGCGGTAACATCGCCAAGTTGCGTCTCAATGACGGGCAGAGCGGTCAAAGAGCCGCCGCCTTTTTCCTTATTGAGCTTCGCTGCTCGTTCCAGAAGCCGGGAATGGAGGTAGAAAACGTCGCCGGGATATGCTTCCCGTCCAGGCGGCCGCCGCAGGAGCAGGGAGATTTGCCGGTATGCCCAGGCGTGCTTAGAGAGATCGTCGTAGACCACAAGTGCGTCCTGGCCTTTGTCCCGGAAGTATTCCCCGATGGCGCAACCGGCGAAAGGCGCGAGGTACCACAAAGCCGCCGGGGCGGAGGCGGGAGCGGAGACGATGATAGAATACTTCATTGCTCCGAAAGAGCGCAGGGTCTCCGCGATCCTTGCGATCTTGGATTCTTTCTGGCCGATCGCGACGTAGATGCAGACGGGTGTGCGCCGCGCCGGGTCTTGCATTTGGTTCACGATGGTGTCGAGGACGAGCGCGGTCTTGCCGGTCTGGCGGTCGCCGATTATAAGTTCCCGCTGGCCGCGGCCGATGGGAATCATGGAGTCGATGCTTTTGACCCCGGTGTGAAGAGGGGTATTTACCCCCTCGCGGTCCAGAACGGAGGGCGCTTTGTTCTCCAGGTTGTATCTTACGGCTTTGCCCTTCACGAATATTGCCCCCTTGCCGTCCAGAGGATTGCCCAACGGGTCAACTATCCGGCCGACCATTTCCTCCCCGACTTCGAGCGATAGAACGGCGCCGGTGCCGCGCACGGTGTCGCCGCTTTTTATCGAAAGATAGTCGTCCAAAACCAGAGCGCCGATGGTTTCTTCTTCCAGATTCAGGGCCACCGCCCGCCTTTCGCCGTCCTGGGTTTCGATGTTTAAAAGTTCCTGGGAGAGCGCCTTTCTCAGGCCAGAGAGTTTCACTATGCCGTCGCCGACCTCGATTACCCGCCCGACCTCTTCCCATTCCGGTTTATCCTTAAACCCCTCTATTTCTTTTTTGAGCTTTTCTATTATTTCGTAGGACATAAATGCATTACTCTCCGAACATCTTCTTCAGTTTCCTCGCGAGCGTTCCGTCAAACTGCAGATTTCCGTTCACGGTTATCTTCGCTCCGGCAACGAGTTCCGGCGACGTTTTTTCCTCCACTATGTCCCCGGGCTTGAGCATTTTGTGCAGAAGCTTTTTTTGCTTATCGCTCAGAGGCCGGGCGGTCTCCAGAACGACTTTCCGCTTACCGCTCCGTTCCAGGGTGAGCCGCTCCGCTTCCGAAACTATTTTCTCTGCCAAGCGCAGATCGCCGTTCTTCCGGAGGAGCTCCAGAAAGTTCCGGATCGTTTTTTTCTCTTCCGCTGGCGACATTCTTTTCGCGATCACCGCCGTGAGCGCTCGGGCGTAGAGCCGGGGGGTATACTTCATACGCTTTTCGCCGCTTTTTCTACGAGTGCCTGATCGATCTTTTCCGGGTCAAGCTCCACTGCTTTCACGATCGCTTTCTTCACCATTGCCGCCGCTTCTTTGCGCATGGCGGCTCTGGCCTCTTCCGCCTTCGCCTGGATCACGAGTTCCGCGCTATGCATCTCCGCTGCTTCCTTTTCTTTGGCTTTTTGAAGGAGCTCCGCTTCCAAACGTTTTGCCCGCACTTCCGTTTCCCGGAGAATGCCCAGCGCCTCCTCCTCCGTTTTCTTCAGCTTGTTTTTGGCCATGAGGTTCGCCTGTTCCAAGCGCAGATCCGCTTCCTCCGACTTGCGCACGCCTTCTTCTATTTTCGTTCGCCGGTCTTTGAGCAGTTTGAGGAGCGGCTTGTAGGCGAAGAGTCGCAGGACCACGAGCAAAATCAAAAAATTCGCCGCCTGGGAGAGAAGCAAGCGCCAGTCAATGCCCAGTTGTGTTAGCAGTTCTTGCATTTGACCGCGATGCGAATCCGCGAATGCCACGCGAATCTACGAATAAGATTTAATTCGCATATCTTATTCGTAGCATTCGCTATACGAACTTGATGATTAGAGCGACCACTAACGCGTAGATGGCGATGGCTTCGGCGAAGGCCAGAGACAGGATCATCGCCGTCTGGACCTTGGGCGCGGCCTCCGGATTTCTTCCGATCGCATCCGCGGCTTTGGAGCCGATGAGGCCAATGGCGATGGCCGGAGCGATGGCCCCGATCATTATCGCGCCCATTGCGGCCCACAGACGAACTACTTCCAGTTCCATTTTGTTATATTTTGTTTTTTTCGACCTTGATACTTCTCTCTGAAAAACGCGCATATTTTAACAGATTACCGGATATTTCTCAATGGGCGTGCTGTGAATGCTCTTCCCCATGGCCAGTGGTTGCGATGGCGATGAACACGATGGTAAGCATGGAGAAAATGAGCGCTTGCACGAATCCCACGAAGACCTCCAGAAAAAGGAATGGCAGGGGAATAATATATGGCGCAAGGAAGGCAACGATGGTCAGGAGCACCTCGCCGGCGAAGATGTTCCCGAAAAGACGGAAGGAGAAGGAAACCATCTTCGCGCCCTCGGAGATGAGTTCAATGAGTCCGATGAAGAAAGATATCGGGTCGCGGAAATTAAAAAATTTTTTGAGATGTCCCAGGACGCCTAAGGTGAAAACGCCGAAGATATTCGCGGCGAGGACCGCGATGATGGCGAGTCCCAGAGTGAAGTTCAAGTCCGCGGACGGCGCGCGCAAAAGCGGCGTGCCGTTCAAGACCAGGGAGCCGACCCCCGGCAGGAGGCCGAACCAATTGGAGAAAAGGACGAAGAGGAATATGGTCGCAACAAGGGGGAGGTATTTTTCGGACTTGGAGCGCTCGCCGAAGACCGTGTCCATAACCCCCAAAAGGCCTTCAACGAAAACCTCAAACGCGCTCTGAAGCATCCCGGGAACGAGCTTGAATTTCCGGCGTGCAAAAGCGGCGATGCTCCCGAGGAGCACGAGGACAATGAGCGCAAGGAGGAGGGAATTGGTCACCGGAAAGCCGCCGAGGTGGAAAACCTCTTCCGCCTGGAGAGATATGTGGATTCCGCTGCCTTCCATGAAAACGCGCTTATTTTACCGAGAATCTGCTGGAAAATCAATCTCCAAATTGCATTTCATGAAGCCGGCGGTAGGTCGGGCTCTTTTCCAAAAGTTCCTTGTGCGTACCTTCCGCTTCCAGTTCACCTTTGGCGAAGACGAGGATTTTGTCCGCGCGCATTATGGTGGAGAGACGGTGGGCGATGATGATGGTCGTCCGGTCGCGCATCAGGTTTTCCGTGGCCGCCTGGATCAGGCGCTCGCTTTCCGTGTCCAGATGGCTTGTGGCCTCGTCCAGGATCAGTATCCGCGGATTCTTGAAGATCGCCCGGGCGATGCCCACCCGCTGGCGTTCGCCGCCGGAGAGTTTGATGCCCCGTTCGCCGACTACCGTGTCGTAGCCCTTCTCGGTTTTGGTTATGAAGTCGTGCGCCAAGGCGCTCTTCGCGGCTTCAATTATTTTTTCCCGTTGGGCGTCTTCCGCGCCGTAGGCGATGTTCTCTGCGATCGTCCGGGAGAATAGGTCCACTTCCTGCGGCACGACCGCGATCTGGTTGCGCAAACTGTCCTGGGTCGCGTCCCGCAGATCCCGGCCGTCTACGAGGATCGCGCCTTCGTCCACATCGTAGGAGCGGAGAAGCAGGTTTATGAAAGTCGTCTTGCCGCTGCCGGAGCGGCCGACCAAAGCCACCGTGCTTTTCGCCGGGATCTCGACGTTCACGTTTTGGAGCGCCCACTTCCGGCCGGGAGCATAGCGAAACGAGACATTGCGGAATTCTATCTCCTCTTTGTGCGGCGGGAGCTCTAAGGCGCCGGATTTGTCCAAAACACGAATGGGTTCGTCCAAGAGCTGGAACAGCCGCTCCACCCGGGAAATGTTCCGCCGCAGACGCGGCAGGACGGAGGAGAGCTGCCAGAGCGGGGAATAGGCCATGTTCTGCAGGGAGATGAAAAGCACGAATTCGCCGATGGTATTCCGGCCCCTTATCACCAGGAACCCGGCGAGAACGATGACCGCGATCCGGCCGACGGTGGAGATGACCGCCTGGACGTTTTCAATGTATGCCCAAAGTTTTTCCGCGCGGTACTGGGTTTGCCGGAAACCGGAGAGAAGGCCGCGGTACTTTTCGGATTCGTTTTTCTCTTGGGAGAATTTTTTGACCGTGAGGACGTTGGACGCGACGTCATACGCCTCTTTGGATATGGCTTCGTATTCTTCGCTCGCCCGGCGTTCGATGTCGGAGATGCGGTTGCTCAAGCGCTGGATGGCGATGAGGTAGATCGGGAAAGGCACGATGACCGCGAGCGCTATCCAAGGGCTCTTGAAGAGAAGCGCCACGAAGACGGCGCTGAAGGTTATGAGCGGCGGCAGAAGGTTGAAGCCGAAAAGTTCGTAGACGATCGCCCAGATGGCGGTCGCGCCCCGGTCCAGGCGGCCGATGATCTGGCCGCTTGAGGAACCGTGGTGGAAAAGAGAGTGCAAGTCCAGGTATTTGCGGAAGGCCTGGTTGCGGACCTCGTCTTCCACCTGGGTGACGGTGGTGAAGAGGTTGTAGTTGTAGATGGTGTGGGCGACCTGGCTGAAGATTGTCGCCGCAAGTATGCCTGCCGCCGCCCAGAGCAGGGCGTTTATGGGAGAACCGGCCCCGCTTGTGAAGTAGGCAAGGATATTGTCGATCAGCTTCTGGGAAATGAAGGGCACGGCGATGTCCAGGACCGACCAGACGGCGATGAGGAGCACCAAAAAGGCGACCATCTTCTTGCGACGGCGGAAAAGCTTGAATATTCGGCCGAGGATGTTTCTTGCTTCCATTTTGGACGAAAATATGCCCCGTGGTAGGGGCACACCTTTGGCGGTGCAGTAAATATAACGGAAAAAATTGCGAAAAGTAACTATTTGGTGATAAATTTGACTGGCTGGCCCCGTCGTCTAGCCCGGTCTAGGACGCTGCCCTTTCACGGCGGAAACACGGGTTCGAATCCCGTCGGGGCTACATTATGGGAGTTTATCGCTTTTTTGAGATCATCCCCGGAGCCCTTACCTGGCTTACCTTTATACTTATGTTCCTCTTATCCTGGCTCACGCCGGCATTCGTGGCCGTATTCATCATTCTTTTTGATATCTACTGGCTTCTCAAATCCGTCTATCTTTCGCTCCACCTGCGGAACACCTTTTCCCGGGTGAAGGCTAACTTAGAAGTTCACTGGTTAGAGCGGCTCAAGACAGAAAAGGCAGGGGAGTGGGAGGGGATTTGGCACCTCGTGATCCTCCCGATGTATAAGGAGCCGTACGAAGTGGTCAAGGAAAGCGTAGAAAGTTTGGCGCGGGCGAATTATCCCAGGGAAAAACTTATTTTGGTCCTCTCGGCGGAGGAGCGGGGAGGGGAAGAAGCGCGGGAAACGGCGGAGAGAATACGCCGGGAGTTCGGGGACAAGTTTTTCAGGTTTGAGACCACGGTCCATCCCGCAAACCTCCCTGGCGAGATCCCAGGCAAGGGTTCGAACGAAACCTGGGCGGCGAAAGAAGCGAAGCGGTTGGTCATAGATCCCTTGTTAAAGCGACACGAAAAATCTGAATTGCATCCGAATGACCCCAATAATTCGGAACATTCGGATGCATTCGTGGCTTCGGATCGCTTATACGACAAAATTTTGGTTTCGGTTTTTGACGTGGACACGCAGGTGTTCCCGGAATACTTTGGCCGGCTGACCTACGTCTTTTTGAACTCCCCGAACCGCTTGCGCGCCATCTACCAGCCGGTTCCGCTCTTCGTGAACAACATCTACCAGGCGCCCGCGCTCGCGCGGATCGTTTCTTTCTCCACCACTTTCTGGCAGATGATGCAGCAGTCCCGGCCGGAGCGCCTGACCAGTTTCTCTTCCCAGGCAATTCCGTTCCAGGCGGTTCTGGACATCGGTTTCTGGCAGAAGGACATCGTTTCCGAGGATTCCCGGGTTTTCTGGCAGGGCTACCTCCGCTACCACGGCGGCTTCCGGGTGGAGCCGCTTTTCTATCCCGTGTCTATGGACGCGAACGCCGCCCCGCGCTTTTCACGGACTATGAGGAATCTCTATCGCCAGCAGCGCCGCTGGGCGTGGGGCGCGGAGAACGTCGCCTACATTATGTGCGGCAAGCTGCAGCAGCGCGATACGAATGACGCGAATACCATGCGAATGACGCGAATAGTAGAGAAAGATCTTTCCTATCGGGTAAACGGGATACTCTTTCGTGTGCATAATAAACTCGGAAGATTTTGCAGGGAAAGGCAATACGGAGATGCGTTTGTCCAAGAACTGGAAAAGGAAGGGCTGCGTTTTAACAGGGAGTCGGGCGGTGATATTGCCGGTCGCAAATCGAATTTCTTGGACTTTGTGATCGAAAACAGGATGATAGTTGAGTTGAAGGCGAAATCTTTTATTAGCAAAGAGGACTATTACCAAGTACAACGCTACCTCCAGAATTCCAGTTTGAAACTGGGGTTGATAGTCAATTTTCGCGACCGTCATCTAAAACCCAAGCGGATTCTAAACCCGAACGTTCATTCCGAAGGTCAATTCGTAGATTCGCATACATTCGCGGATTCGCATCGGAAGGAGGGGTTTCTGTACGACAAAAAAATACCACGCCGGAAAAAATGGTATTGGGGGTTCAATGCGATAGAGGGCTACCACTCCTGGGCGACGAATTCGCTACTGATCTTCGCTCTGGGCTGGCTGCCGCTCTTCCTCGGCGGAGAAACGTTCGGCGCGACGCTTCTCTCCTATAATCTGCCGAACATAACCCGGTTCATAATCAGCTTGTCTATGATCGGCATCGCGAGTTCCGCGATCGTCGGGGTGCTTCTCCTGCCGCCTAAGCCGGGGGGATTGCGCCTCGGGCATTACGCCCTCTATGTTTTACAGTGGCTGCTTTTGCCCCTCACCTTGGTTCTCTTCGGCGCTTTGCCCGCGATAGACGCTCAAACCCGGCTTATGCTCGGCGGAAAGCTCCGTCTCGGATTCTGGGTTACCCCCAAGAGCAGGGTCCTTGCACGATAGCGATTTGTTATAATGGAAAGGATGAAAGAAGCTTCCTCAAAGAAAGGATTCACGGTGTTAGAACTGGTGATATTTTCCGCGATATTCGCCATCGCCTCGGTTTCTTTCATCGGCATCTTGGTCACCATCACTCGCATCCAAGTGCGCCAGAGCGCGGCGGCGGAGGTGAACCAGCAAAGCTTGTTCCTTCTTCAAACTCTCCAGCGCTACATTGAGCAGGCGAGCTTGGTGGAGATGAGCGCGGATACGGCGACGAGCACCCTGAAGCTGCGGATGCCTCTTTCCTCAATTGATCCCACGTATGTGTATCTCTCCGGCGAAAAGGCATATCTCAAAGAAACGGACTCCGGCGAGCCGCAGGTTTTGACTTCGGACAAAGTTAAGGTGACGAACCTGACTTTCACTAAACGCGTGAATCCCGCGGGCCGGGACTCGGTGAGTTTGTCCTTTAATATGGAATACAACAGCCAGAATTTTCAGCAGAGATTTTCCCAGATGCTCAATACCTCCGTTGCCCGCGTCTCCGCCGCGACCTTTGATTCCAACATCGTCCCGTCCACCGGGAACACCTTGAAGCTCGGCGTCTCCGCGAACGACTGGCAGTCCATCAACAACACCATTTTCTTCAACGGTGCGAATGTGGGCATCGGCGCATCCTCGCCCGGCCAGACCTTGGAAGTGAACGGGGGAGTGCGTTTGAACACCACCGCCAGCGCGCCGACTTGCGACGTTAATCAGCGGGGCACTTTGTGGTATACCCAATCCGGAGGCGGGAGCAAAGACACTTTCCGGGTTTGCATCAAGAACGCTTCCGACACCTACGCCTGGTTTACGATATACTAAACATTGGTAAAATGATTAGCATGACTGACAACAGAAAAACATTGCTGATCGCCATAGCCGTCGTGGTTATTCTAATTCTCGCCTGGGTGATCTACCGCAAAGCGGAGATCCCGGCGCCGGAGGGAACGATGCCGACGAGGAGCGAGGTGCCTGCGGGCACGGTCGTCCCGGACAAGGACTCCGTGAATACGCCGGAGAACGTTGCGGTTCCGGGGCTGGTCACGGCCGCCGCGCCGCAGAGCGAGTCCAAGTTCCGGAGTTTTGACATAAGAGTGGAAGGAGATAAGTTCGTTCCGGACACGGTGGCGGTGAACGTCGGCGACACGGTGCACGTCAACCTCACCGCGGCGGACAAGGATTATGATTTTGTCCAGCCCGATTATGGTTTTAGCGGCGCCTTGCCCAAAGGGAAAACCAAAATTTTGGAATTCCAGGCGACGAGCGAGGGCAAATATACTTTGTACTGTGCGAAGTGCGGCGGCCCGGAAAAAGGCCCGGTCGGGTACATTATTGTGGTTAAGAAGTAAGCTGCGAAATATGCCCCGGTCAAATTCTGAAAAAGAGAAAAACGGTTTTACGGTTGTTTTGGAAGCGATACATTCAGACATCCGGGCCTTGGCGGAAAAGTTCGATTTTGTGGACAGGCGTCTGGAAGAGATGGAGAGAAGAGTAGGCGCTATGGAGGGCAGGTTTGACGGGGTTGATGCAGAGCTCTTTAAAATCGGAATTTCCATAGCTGAAGTTAAAACTCTTCTTTCCCGGAAAGCGGATTTGTCGCGGCTGGCTGCGCAGGAAGTCAGATTGAAAAACCTTGAAAACGTCGTAAAACAAAAGAAGTAAAATGATAAAATGAACAAGAAGTTAGCGTTGATATTGGCTCTCCTCGTGGTTGCTCTCGTTGCAATCGCGGTTTGGGTCGGAGCGCGTCTCGTGAATCGGGAGTCGGACGGGGCCCGGCCGTCGGCTTACTCCGCGGTGATGCTCGGGAACGGCGACATCTACTTCGGGAAGCTCACTTGGTTCCCGTCGCCCAAAATTGTGAATGCCTGGATACTCCAGAGAACAGTGGACGAAAAGAACCAGGTCCAGCTGGGCATAGTTCCCGCAAGCCGCGCCTTCTGGGCGCCGGTGGACGAGGTTAACTTGAACTCCGATCAGATTGTATCCTGGACGCGCCTGCGCAAAGACAGCCAGCTGGTTCAGGCGCTTGAGAATCCGGAACTCTTACAGCAAGTGCGAGGCGGAGGGAGCGCGGTTCCCGGCGGCTCGGCTACAAGCACTTTTGAGGGCCCGGCCGGTAAGCCGCCGACAGGCGAGTAGGGTATGGTATAATTTAAACTATGAACGTGAGGTTTTGGCCGCCACCTGGTAAGAATAGTGCGCGCCGCGTTTTCATAATTGCGACAGTTGGTTTTCTACTACTTACCACCTACTACTTACTACCTACCAATGTTATTGCTTTCACCGGTCCCTCTACGGCCGCCGGCATCGGTGGCGGCGCCCTTCGCACCGACTCCGGAAGCAATCTCTCCGTCGGCAGCAGTCCTTCCGCCAACACCAAGTTCCTCCTCCAGGCCCCGGATGCTTCTTCCTCCAACTACTCGCTGCGCATCCTCCAGCAGGACGGGATTACTCCTATGCTTTTGGTCAGGAACGACGGCAAGGTCGCCGTTGGCACCACTCCCACCTCCACTGCTCTTACCGTCGGAGGAAGCGCTTACTTTAGCGGCACCGTAACCGCCACTACCTTCTCCGGCTCTTTGACCGGCACCGTCTCCGCCGCGAATGTCTCCTCCGGCCAATTCGGAGCCAACACCAGCGGAGGCGAGTACTACTTCCCGGGCAACGTCGGGATTGGGACCACGAATCCGACTGAACTTTTGTATTTGTCTAGCTCCAATGGGATTAATTTGCAAGTAGGCGGCCAGTCCATCCTAGGACGGTTCAAATCCAGCGGTTCGACCCTGCTTGGTTATAACGTTAAAGTTACCACAGGCACCAATAATCAAATGGAGCGACTGACTGGAGACGCCACCATAAGCGACTATGCGATTCTCATGGGCGGTACCAACGGTCAAGGCGGCATTCAGTTCCATACCAAGGCGGCCAGCTCTGACGCCGCTGGCACAGTGTTTAGCAGTGAAAGGATGAGAATTACAGATAATGGCAACGTCGGGATTGGGACGACGGGGCCCACCTCTCTTTTAGATGTTCAGGCGGCTACTTCTATTATTAGAGTCAAATCCACTACAGGCACGAACAGTGCTACTTTAAGGTTTGACAACACCGGCGGTGCAGCCCAATTTGGATTAAATAATAGCGCAGGGAACGTGTTCTCAGGCAATGGAGTAGCATATTCGACATTTATTTCTTCGGCTGGAACAAACCCCATCCAATTTGGAGTCAATGATTCCGTCGCCGTCACAATAATCAACGGCGGCAACATCGGCATCGGGACGACGAGTCCCGGGGAGACGCTGGCCATCGGCCAGAACACCGCGGGCAACGACACGGCTTATAGCTTGGCCATCCGTAGGAATGGCATATCGGCTTCGCCCGGCACGTGGGACACCGGCGTGCCCGCGCTGACAATCTTCGACTGGGCCGGCGACGGGCCGGCGTCACTGGATACCAACGGGCCGTTGCTGTATGTGGCGGCGGGCAAGGTGGCGTCCACCGACACCAATGCCGCCAATGCCCTCATCATGTGGGTGCGCAACGATGACGCTGTCGGCGGGCTGGCTGTGAACGGCAACGGCAACGTCGGCATCGGCACCACGAATCCGGGACAGAAACTAGTGGTTTCGAGCGGTAATATTTTATTAGACAATACCGCAGACCAAGGCATTCGTGCATTGAGAGGTTCAGATAGTGCCGCGGGCAACATATTGTTTACACAAAACGGCAACAGTGGAAATCTTCTTGCTGATGCCACAGAAGTTTCATCAATAGGGAATTCGCCGATTCAATTGCTGCCAAACGGCGGCGCCAATTCAGGAGTTACAATACTTTCTTCCGGCAATGTCGGCATCGGGACGACGGGGCCGGGCTACAAGCTTGAAGTAAACGGCTCAGCCGCCAAGCCCGGCGGCGGTTCCTGGTCGGATTCCTCCGACGCCCGCCTCAAAACCAACATCCGCCCTTTAAACGGCGCTCTCGCAGAAATACTGCAGCTCCAGCCGGTTTCCTTTGAGTGGCGCAATCCCGACCTCCACGGCGGAATCCAAAAGAGCGGCGGTTTCCTGGCGCAGGACGTGATGCGGGTTTTCCCGCAGTGGGTAAGCCAAATTGACGCTTCCGGCGCGGATACGGCCCTCGTCGGACCCGACGGCAAGACATACTCGCTTACCCTGCCGACGGAATTTGACGCGCTCACGGTCGGCGCGATCAAAGAACTCTACGCGGAAAACCAGGCGCTCAAGGAGCGCGTCCGCGCCCTGGAGTCCCGTCGGTAAAAATTATTGAAAATTATTGAAGTTCAACCTCCATAGATTCTCAATAGATTGGGGTGTGGATATGTTATGGTTGCGACGGAGCAGTGCGTCTGGTAAGATCGTTATAACTCCGCCGTTGGTCTTAAGGGTCTCTCACGGCCGAGGCGTTTGAATAAATGTTCGGCGGCCGCGCTGGGGTTGTTGCGGCCGCCGTGTCTCTCTTCGCGCGGTTTTCACCGCGTGAGTCCCACTGCGAGAAGCGCGATGAGAATTGCGGCGATGAGTGCCATCGTCGCCACTGTCCCCGCCATTTCCTCCCGCCGCTTGATCCGTTCCCGGGTAAGGGGAGGGATCTCGTTGACCGTTTCTCCGACCCGTGGCTCGTACCACATAGCGCCCTCCTTTCCGCACCTTTGGGCGCGCTGCCTTTATTATACCAAACCCCAAAAAGTGCAACGGCGACGCTGGGGGCGTCGCCGTTCTTGAACTTCTGCTGCCCTACCGGGGCTACCGCTCCGGCAGAAGGTGGGTCTTGAACCGGTCAAGTCCGCTCTTCACGGCCTCCGCCTGAATGCGGGCTTTGACTTGCGGGCACTCCCACGCCCGGCCGGTAAGCTCGCTGCACGGCTTGCCGTTCGCGGGGTCGCAGCAGGTATTTTCTGTCTGCTGGGGTTTTTCCATGAGCACCTCCGTTAGTGAACCCACGCTCCGTCCTCGGTTCTCCGGCCCTGGGTTCCTGGAGCCGGTACGTTGGACTTTTCTTTCAGTATCCTCACCGTGGTCTGGGGTTCGCCGTTTTTGATGGCGGTGTCCAGAGCGAACCTCTGGCCCGCCTCGTGCATGGGGCAGCCCCTCTCTGGACAGTGGGCTTCCATCCAGACGCAGGTGTACGGCTCGGCTGTCACCCTGACTTGCTGCGACTTGATGAGTTCGCTCCCGCAGTCGGGGCAGCATCCGCCGATGTCCTTCCATTTGCGGCTCATGGGACCCTCCGTTGACAAAGCACTGTGTGAGTGCGTGCGTATACTAATTCAAACATACCCGCCGGAAGTTTTCCACATTGACGGGCGGGTGTCACGGCAATAACATTGAATCAGAGGAGGTGCCTTATGGTTGTCAGTTTACCCGAAGTTCCCCCTCCGTTTCCCGGTCGGCCGCTCTTTGTGAACTACATGGGTGGGCGAGTGTATGTCTCCGCTCATGACCGGTATCACGTTGAGAGATTGCGGCAGTTCAAGCGGGAGATTCGGAAGGCGCATCCCGACCGCAACCGCCTCCGCTGGGCCGCTGGACGCACGCGCAACCTGCTCAAAGCCCGCGAGCGATGGCAGGAATGCGAGGCGGTCTGGTACTCCCAGTTCGGGCTGGAACCGCCGACGAGAAGCCGCGAGCTCTACCGCGCAGTCGTGAGGGGGTTCGAGCTCCCGGAAGGAAAGGCGGCATGAATAAGCACCGCGCCTCGCGCTGGAACGATCGGACACGATCCCCAGCGCGAGGCGAAAATATTTGTATAATGAGTTGATGCCCGGTGCTACAACTTTGACGACGTTCTTCTACGTATATGTCTTGCAAAGCGTCAAAGACGGGGAGTAGAAGAACATCAAAAGGGGTTATCCCAAGCCACGAAACCAAGATTACCCATGAAACTTATATACTTTGAGGCCTGTACCAACGAGGACGACGCTAAAAGACGCGAAGATTACCTCAAAACCACGCGCGGCAGACGCTTCCTCGCCAAAAGGTTAAAGTCGTACTATAAATCAAAGTTGTAGCACCGGGGATGTTCAAGACATTCGCAATCGCAGCCGCTTTGGTGATCATCGCCGCAGCTCTTGCCGGGTATTTTTTCTTCGATTTCGGCAAGCCGCAAGTCGCGAAGAAGGCAAGCGTAAAAATAAAAGGGCAGGAATTCAAGGTTGAAGTTGCGGATACCGCCTATCTCCGCTCCCAGGGGCTCTCCGGGCGCGAGGCCCTGCCGGAAGACGCGGGAATGCTTTTTATTTTTGGGAGTTCCACCGTCCAGACCTTTTGGATGAAAGGGATGAAATTCCCGTTGGATATGATCTGGATACGGGGCGACAGGATAGCGGGAATAGAAAAGAATGTCCCGCCGGAGCCGGGAAAATCGGCTTTCAATCTGACGCTATACAGTTCACCGGAGCCGGTGGATAAGGTGTTGGAGATAAACGCCGGACTTTCCGAGAGGTACGGTTTTGAAGTCGGCGACCTTGTGGAGTTATAATTGAGGTATGGCAAAAGTAGCGATCAACGGTTTCGGGAGGATAGGCAGATTGTTTTTCCGCCAGGCGTTCGAGATGCCAGGGTTGGAGATCGTTGCGATAAACGACTTGGGCGACGTGGAGAACCTGGCGTATCTCCTGAAGTACGACACGGTCTATGGAAGGTACGGCAAAGAGGTGAAGGCGGACAAGGAAAAGAACCGGCTCATAGTCGGCGAAAAAGCGATAAACGTTCTACAGGTCAAAGATCCGGCTGCTTTGCCTTGGAAGGATTTGGGCATTGACATTGCGGTTGAGGCCACGGGCATTTTTGAGTCCTACGAGGCGGCCAAAGCGCACATCGCCGCGGGCGCGAAGCGCGCGGTCATAACCGCCCCGGCCAAAGACCCCGATGGGGCCGAGGGTAAGACGGTTTTGGTAGGCGTAAACGACGGAGAACTCCAGGGCGTGGTCCTGACCTCCAACGGGAGTTGCACTACGAACGCCGCCTCGCCGGTGATCCAGGTGATGTCCGAGAATCCCGGCATAGTCAAAGCGGTTTTGAACACCGTCCACGGTTATACCGCGACCCAGAACCTGGTGGATGGGCCGACCCGGGGCCGCGACTTCCGGCGCGGGCGGGCGGCGGCGCAGAACATCGTGCCCTCCACGACCGGCGCGGCGATCGCGGTCACCCGGGCGATACCGGAACTTGCGGGCAAGTTTGACGGGATGGCCATCCGGGTGCCGGTCGCAACCGGCTCACTGGTTGACGTGACATTTCTTTCCAAGCGCAAGGTGACGCCGGAAGAGATAAACGACATTTTACGCAAAGCCGCAACGGAGCCCCGCTGGCAGGGGATACTCAAGGTTAGCGACGACCAGATGGTCTCCTCGGACATAATCGGCGAACCCTACGGCTCCATCGTGGACTTGAACTTCACCCGCGTGATAGACGGCGATTTGGTAAAGGTCTTGGCCTGGTACGACAACGAGGCCGGGTACGTGGCCACTTTAGTGAAGCATGTGGAACGGGTGGCGGCTTTGGTTTAACCTCGCCGCGGGTGCGGTTTTGGCGCTATCCTTCGTGCCGTGGGCGTTTGCGCAGTATCCTTCAGAGACGAAGATAAATCTGCCCGAACCGCCGGGCATATTTCAAAACCTCGAAGGTCTTGGCCAGAAAGCAATGAACTTTTTCGGAGTTGAGACCTTCGCCCGCGAACTCCAAAAAGTTGACTTCTACGGCCTTTTCGCCAAAGGCAGGCAGTTTGCCGCAGAAAAGATCCCCCGCTACCAAGCGGAACTGCGGCGGATTTGCCCAGCCGGCTGCAGCTTGCCGGAGATACTCCGCTCGCTTAAAGAAAAGATCCAGCGAATACAATGGTAATTTATCTCGGCGCGGATCATCGCGGTTTTGAACTTAAAGAGGCGATCAAGCAGTTTTTGAAGGACGACGGCTATGAAGTCGCGGATATGGGCAATTCGGTCAGAGACGAGACGGATGATTATGCGGACTTCGCCCGCGCGGTCGCGGAGCATGTAAGTTCCGACCCGGCCCAGTCGCAGGGGATCCTCCTTTGCGGCTCCGGGGCGGGAGTGGACATAACTGCGAACAAGTCCCGGCACGTGCGCTCGGTTTTGGGTTTTTCCGCCGACCAGGTGTTTGACGCGCGGCACGACGATGACGTGAACGTGTTGAGTTTGGCCGCCGATTTTTTGACCGAAAACGACGCGAAGAACATTGTGCGGATGTTTTTGAAAACCCCCTTTAGCGGCGAAGAGCGGCATAGGCGGCGGCTGGAAAAAATTTCGGATATAGAGAACGCCGCTTAGAGAAAGGCACAAAGCACAAACATGCACAAAGCACAAATAAAACCCAAATAACCTAAAACACAAAACCCAAACCGTTTGTGCTCTGGTTCCTGTGTTTTGTGCTTTCAAAAGAGATGACCGTACTCCCCGTAATAAACTGCTTGGATCTGGACTGCGTCATAAAGACGCTCCACAAGATAGAGCGTTTTCTTCCGGCGGATGGCTGGATCCATCTGGATGTCGCGGACGGCAGATATACTTTTCACAAAACCTGGAACGACCCGGAGATGTGGCCGAAACTCAAATGCAATCACGCCTTGGAGGTGCATCTTATGGTGGAGGAGCCGGAGAAAGTCGCGGAGGATTGGCTCAAAGCCGGCGCCAAGCGGCTCATTGTGCACGAGGAGCCGCTCTCCGAAGCAGGAATGAAACAGATTTTGAGTTTGGCCTACGCCTATGGCGCGGAGGTGATGCTTGCTATAAATCCGGAGACGCCCGCGGAAACGCTCCGGCCGCACTTCGGGAAAGTGAAAAGCTACCAGATTTTGTCGGTTCATCCCGGCACGGCGGGGCAGGCGTTCCTCCCGCTCACCCTCCCGAAGATCCGTTTTTTGCGGAAGGAATTGCCCGATGCTACAATTGAAGTTGACGGCGGCATTACGCCGGAGGTCGCGAAGAAGGTAAGAGCGGCTGGGGCGGATCTGATCACCTCTTCTCATTACATTCTCGCCGCGCACGATCCCACCTCCGCGTATTCCGAGCTGGCCGGCGCCTAAAAATGAAAGATTTGCATGATAAAAAAATCCGGTTCCTGGAGGAAACCGCGAACTTTATCCGCCAGGACATCGTGAAGATGTTAGTTGAGGCCGGTTCCGGCCACTCCGCCGGGCCGTTGGGTATGTCCGACATTTTCACCGCGTTTTACTTTCACATCCTGAACCACAATCCCAAAAAGCCGGACTGGCCGGACCGCGACCGCTTGGTACTGTCGAACGGCCACATCTGCCCGGCGCTCTATGCGACTCTCGCCCGGGCGGGTTATTTTCCGGAAAGCGAACTTAAAACCCTCCGTAAACTAAACTCCCGCTTGCAGGGCCATCCGCATCGTGCCTCTTTGCCGGGACTGGAGACGACCTCCGGCCCCTTGGGCTCGGGGCTTTCCCAGGCGATCGGAATGGCGCTCGCGGCGAAGCTGGATGGGAAAAAGTACCGGGTGTGTTGCATCACTTCCGACGGCGAGCACCAGGAGGGCAACACCTGGGAAGCGGCGATGTTCGCGGGCAAGCATAAGTTGAACAATCTAACGGCGATCCTGGACCGGAACAACATCCAGATAGACGGCTTCACCGAGGACGTTATGCCCCTGGAGCCCCTCCGGGCAAAGTATGAAGCATTCAACTGGCATGTTCTCCAAATCGACGGGCACAATTTTGAGGAGATAATTTCCGCCGCCGCGGAAGCGCAGGCGATCTACGAGAAGCCGACAATGATAATCGCCCACACCGTCCCGGGCCGGGGAGTGAGTTTTATGGAGAAGGATTTCACCTGGCACGGCAAACCGCCGAAGCCGGAAGAAGCGAAGGTCGCGCTTCAGGAACTCCGGACATTGGGAAGGAGAATTCAATCTGAACATGAATAAAAACACTTATCCCCGGGACGTTCTCCTTCACCTCTTGTCGGTGATCACCTTGTATTGGAGTGCCGGGAGCATGCTTGCACTCCTTTTCGCCTACGTGAACGTTTGGGTGCCGGACCCATTGGAGCAATACGCTCGTGCCGCAGGGGCGATAAACTGGCCGCTCGCAATGCTCGTCATCCTTTTTCCGGTATATCTCTGGAGCGTGTGGTTTTTGAACCGCGATCTTGCCCGCAATCCGGAGAAGAACGAGTACAAAGTCCGCCGCTGGCTTCTGTATCTGAACGTTTTTCTCGCGGCGGCGCTTTTGATCGGGGATATGGTCGCTTTGATCTATGGCTTCTTGAGCGGGGGCTTGAGCGCGAGGTTCTTGCTCAAGGTGTTTTCCGTTTTCGCCGTGGGCGCGGCGGTCTTCGCTTATTATCTCTTTGACCTGCGCCGAGGGCCGGCGGATACGTCCAGGTTGCGCTTTTGGAGATGGGGCGCGGCCCTGGCCGTGCTCGCGGTGGTTATCGCAGGCGTCTATCTAGCAGGTTCGCCTTTCCGCCAGCGGCTTTTGCGTTTTGACGAGCGCAAGGTAAGCGACCTCCAAAGCGTCCAATGGCAGATAGTCAGTTTCTGGCAGAACAAGGAACGTCTGCCTGCCGCTCTTACAGAACTCAAAGACCCGATTTCCGGTTTCGTTGCGCCGCGCGATCCGCAGAGCGGCGCGGAGTACGAGTACCGGAAGACGGGAGATCTGTCGTTTGAACTATGCGCGGAGTTCAATTTGCCTTCGGAGAATGTGAACGGCGCCGTTTTGAGGGAACCGGTCTATCCCGATTACGGCGTGGTCGGCGAGAATTGGAAGCACGGTGGAGGCAAAGAGTGTTTTCCCCGCGCGATAGATCCGGAGAGGTATAGGCCAAACTCTAAACTCTAAGTCCTAAGTTCTATGCTCAATCCTGCCGCAAAGTTAAACCCAAAGTTCTTTGATCCGGATGTGGAACAAAAGGCTATCCGCGACGGCTACGGCGACGGTTTAGTTATGGCCGGGGAGGAGAACAAGAACGTGGTCGTGCTCTGCGCCGACCTTACCGAATCCACCCGGGCCGAGGCCTTCGCCAAAAAATTCCCGGAAAGATTTTTTGAGTGCGGGGTGGCGGAACAAAATATGGCGACGATCGCGGCGGGCCTCGGCGTCTCCGGGAAGATCGCATTCATTTCTTCCTATGCGACTTTCTCCCCGGGTAGAAATTGGGAGCAAATTAGAACGACGATCGCCTACAACGATTCCAATGTGAAGATCGCCGGCCACCACGCGGGCATTTCCGTCGGTCCGGACGGCGCCACCCACCAGGCGATAGAGGACATCGCCACTATGCGGGCGATGCCGAATATGCGGGTCATCGTGCCCTGCGACGCCCTGGAAGCGAAACGCGCAACTTACGCCGCGGCGCACGTCTGGGGGCCGGTGTATTTACGCTATGCGCGCGAGAAAACAGCGGTCATTACCACGGAAGAAACGCCCTTCACGCCGGGCAGGGCGGAAATTTTCTGGGAGTCCAAAAAGCCCCAGGTCGCGATTGTCGCCTGCGGGCCGCTTATGCATCAGGCGCTCCTTGCAGCAAAGGATTTAGAGAAGGAAAAAATCGGCACGGTGGTTATAAATAGCCACACGGTAAAGCCGATGGACGAGAAAACGATTGTCGGCTGGGCTAGGAAATGCGGGGCGGTCCTCACCGTGGAGGAACACACCGTAAAAGGCGGTCTTGGCGGGGCGGTGGCCGAGGTCTTGGCCAAGAACCTTCCCGTCCCGATGGAATTCGTCGGTATGCAGGATATTTTCGGTGAGTCCGGTCCGCCTTCGGAACTCGTAAAGAAATACGGAATGGACGTTAAGGATGTGAAAGCGGCGGTAAAGAAAGTTATAAAGAGAAGGTAAGTGTTATGACGCGTCGTAGCGGTGGCAGAGCGAGTTTTACCTTGATCGAACTCCTCATAGTCATAGCCATCATCGCCGTCCTCGCCATCGTCGTAATCC
>CAYPDQ010000012.1:0-24341 GCA_964409535.1 uncultured Candidatus Saccharibacteria bacterium
TTTCACGTCACTTTATAAACTTATAAGCTTGCCAACCGGCTGGTCTATCCACTTCCATTCTTTTCCAGAGCTTTTGTAGGTTCTCATCTTATCGCGTATTTTTCTTAAATTTTTTAAATCACGCCCATCCCAAGGAATTTTGGGGAAACCACTTTGTTGCGAACTCAACATCCCAATAGAAATAGACTGGTGAACCATTGCGCTCACGGCGCACATCCCTCCGGAACTTCAAAGCAAAACAACCTTCTCCATCTACAAAGCCCGCAATGTAATCCCCTGGTAGCTTATCCACAAACTAATTATATTGCTGTCGCACAATAAAGCGATGCGACTTATCCACAACAGGGTTTTTATAAATAATCCTCCGGCGCTATCACAACTCCGATGGGAACCAATCCTGCCGCAGGCGGGATGGATTTTAACTGAATGCAGTCGATCGGATCAGACGCGGCGGAAGGACATATCCCCCGCGGCGCCCAGTAGAGGCCGAGGTGAAGATGCGGACCGGTGGAATAACCGGTGTTGCCGGAGTAGCCGATAACCTGGCCCCTCGTGACACTATCCCCTTTCTGGACGATCTGCCGGGAGAGATGGGCGTAGAGCGTCGTGAGACCGTTCTGATGCTGAACCACAATATATTTTCCGTATTGATATTTTCTCCAGCTTGACTTGTCATTGTTGTCCACCGCAAGAACCGTGCCGTCGTCCGAAGCATACACCGGCGTGCCGATCGAAGCGCTGATGTCCAAGCCGTTGTGCGGTTTGCCGCGGTAAAGATAAGAAACCTCGCCGAAGTGTTGCGTTATTCTTGTATTCGCAGGCGGCAGGGGCCAGGCGAGAACTCCTGGGCGCTTGGTCGGCAGGAGATCAAAGTTGAATTCCGCCCGCAGCCGGTCTTCGATCTTGGATATTTCGTCGGAGATATCATCCTGCTGCTTTCTCAATTCTTCCAGCTGCTGTTCATAGGCGCTTTCCTTGTTTTTGGTCTGCGCCAGAATCACGGAACGGGTTTGTTTTTGTTCTTCCACCAAGGCCTTGCGAATCTCGGAACTCTGCTTGCGGAATCCTATTTCCGTTTTCCGGTCGGCAACTGCGAGAACTTTGTTGTTCAGCTCTTCGCGGAGGTTAGTGAGATTGCCGATATCCACCGCTAACTGCTCCCGCAGATTCTGCAGAGATTGGCTTTCCAAAATACCATCGGCCAAACTGCCGTTCTTGAGGAAAATATAAAGAAAATCGGTGTTGTCGTTACGCTGGAGTTCTTGCAGGAGATAGCCGATGGTCTCGCGCTTGTCCACTACCGAGAGCTCAATATCGTTCATATCGTAGTTCAAGGAATCAATTTCCAGGCCAAGTTTCTGGGTGGTTATTTCATCCGCTTGGATGCTCAACTGCAGCTGGTTTACGTTGTACTGCAGGCCGGATAGTTCTTTCTGTAAGCTGACCCTTTCGCTCTTAGTTTGCTCCAGATTCTCCTGGGTTTCCTGGATATCTCGGTTGACTTTATCCAGTTCCTCCGACTTCTGCCGGATCAAATCTTCCAGACCCTGCCGGGAGGAAACGCCGTTCGTCGGGTCTTCCGCTTCCTGCGCCAGCACAAAGCCCGGACTAAAAAGCAGGCCGATCATCAAACCAAACACAAGGATCCGGTTCATATTGCAAGTCCGATCTTGTTTATTGCCAAGGTCAGCCGGGCGACGATCTCTTTTTTACCCAAAACCTCCATTATGCTCAAGGGATCGGGCGAAGCCGCCTGGCCGGATAAAGCCGCCCGCAGGGGCCAGAACACACTCCCCCTCCCGAATTTTTCCGCCAATCCGGAAAGGGTCTGGTTCATTTTATCTTTATCTTCAAAATCCTCGGCCGGGGATTTTTCCAGGATCGCGAGCATCTCCTCTAAAACCTCCCGGGTTTTGGTCGCAGGATCGTCCTTCCAGACAAGCAGCTTCGGTTCGTAGTCCGGAAGTTCAAAAAAGAATCCGGTGAGCTTTGCGAAGTCGCCGAGCTTTTTCATCCGCTCCCGCTCAACTTCCACCAATTTTTTGATCATCTTTTTGGTCGCCTTCACTCCCCTCTCCTCCAGCCGCGGTTCTAGGCGGGCAACCAGTTCATCAAGCGGCAGTTTTTTCAGATACTGCGCATTCAGCCAATCCAATTTTTCCTGATCAAATACCGCGCCTGCTTTTTGCACGCGTTTTAGGTCAAACTCCCGGACCAATTCCGGCAAAGAGAATATTTCCCGGTCACCCTGCGGGTGCCAGCCCAAAAGCGCCAGGAAATTCACTATCGCTTCCGGCAAATAGCCCTCTTCCTGGTATCGGAGCACCGAGGTCTCGGTGAAGCGCTTAGACATCTTTTTCCGGTCCGGCGAGAGAATGAGCGGCAGATGGGCGAAGACCGGCTCCGGCAGTCCCAATGCCCGGGCAAGAGCCATCTGCTTTGGGGTGTTCGCCAAATGCTCCTCTCCCCGGATAACGTGGCTTATCTTCATCTCGTAGTCGTCAACCACGAGGGCGAAGTTGTAAAGGACAGAGTCCATATTCCGGGCGATGACTATATCGCCGAAAAGGCCGAGATCAAACTTCACCCGGCCGCGGACGAGGTCGGTGAATTCCACTTCCGATTCCGGCATTTTGAACCGGATCACCTGCGGCTCTCTGCCCGGCGGCGCGGATTTCAGGTCCCGGCAGTGGCCGCTGTATTTCGGCGGCAAGCCCTCCGCGGCCAAAGTTTGCCTTTGGGCTTCCAGCTCTTCTTTGGAGCAATAACAAAAGTAGGCCTTGCCCTCGGCCAGAAGTTTTTCCAGATATTTGCGATAAATATCGGTACGCTCGCTCTGGCGGTAGGGACCATACTCCCCCCTTGTTGATGTCTGCCACTCGTGATTCACCATCTGCCAGTCCGGCCCCTCGTCCCAATCCAAGCCCAGCCACTTCATCATCTCGGTTATCTCCGGCTCATATTTCCAGTCGGAGCGTTCCGGGTCGGTATCCTCTATTCTCAATATCAACTTGCCGCCGTACTTACGGGCAAAAAGCCAATTAAAGAGAGCCGTCCTTGCTCCGCCCAGATGCCAGTGGCCGGTGGGGCTGGGCAGAAAGCGGACGCGGACGTTTTTAGGGTCTATTTTGGCCGCTCCAGCGGTCATAGCCTCCTATTTTACCATCGTGAGCACCTCTTTGGCTATTGTGTTCGGGGCTTCCGGCTTGAAGAATGCGGCCGAGGTCTTGCTCATCTTTTCCGCTTTTTCCGGGTTCTTGAGAATATTCGTGAGTTCGCGAATGAAAATGGGCGGCTGCAGATTTTGCTCCTCGATCACCACCGCCGCGCCGGTCTCGGCGAATTCATAGGCGTTCGCCCGCTGATGGTCGTTGGCCGATTCCAGAATGGGTATGAGGATCGCCGGTTTCCCGAAGGCGGCGATCTCAAAAATGGAGGAGGCCCCGGCGCGAGCAACGATAACGTCGGCCGCGGTCATCGCGATCGGCAAATCGTCTTCCAGATACGAAGCCGCCTTGTAGCGCGAAGCCGCCTCCTCCTTGGCTGGCATATCCAAGAGCGCTGCCTGCGATAAGTTTTTCACTTCCATATAGTTGGCTTTGCCGGTTTGGTGCAATATCTGGGTTTCGGCAAGGATCTCTTTCAAGGCCAGAATAATGAAGTCGTTTATCCGCTGCGCGCCCTGGGAACCGCCGAGAACGAGAATGAGTTGAGTGTCTCCCTGAAAACCCAATATTTCCTTCGCTTTTTCCCGGGAATATTTCTTCTCCAAAAGTTCCGGCCGGATGGGATTGCCGGTCAAAATCGTTTTACTCGGGTTGAAATACTTTTTGGCGGTCTCAAAACTTACCGCGATCCGCTGGGCAAAGCGGCTAGAGAGGAGGTTAGTAAGTCCCGGGATGGCGTCGGAGTCGTGGATCATAACCGGCACGCGGTAGAACCACGCGGCCAAGACCACCGGGAAGGCGCCGGTCCCGCCCTTGGAGAAAACCGCATCCGGCATGAGCCAATACATTTTCCAGAGTGCCTGTATAAGACCCAGGAAAAACCTGGGGATGTCCAAAACGTTCCCCAGGATGCCCGAAGTGTAGCGCCGGACCTTCCCCGCACTTATAAGATGTGTCCTAATCCCCTTCTCCGCCACAAGCGCCGCGTAGGTGTCCTTCTTCGGCCCGATATAGACGAGTTCCAGTTCGCCTTCCGCGCCGCCGCTCTGCATTATTTTTCGGAGCGAATCCGCGACCGCCAGAAGCGGATACACGTGTCCCCCGCTCCCCCCGCCGGTCAAGAGAATTCTGGTCATACTATTTCTGCATTATAGCACTGCTCGCAGTAAATCATTTCCGGCCGATCCGGGGCGTAGGAGGTTTGGAACTGGTTGGGGCAAGGGTCGTTTCCGTGGAAGTGAGTGGTGGAATTTTTGTATTGTCTTCTGTTGCATGCGCATTCGCGTTTCCATAAATTAAGCGGGTTGCGTTTCGCCAGACGCTGATAATGGCGGCAGTTCGGGCAGAGGCGCGGCAAGGGCAGCTTATTCTGGATGTAAAACTGCAATTCTTCGGGCACGATTCGGAAACCGAGGGTGCACCGCTCATTGCACTCGCCTTCGTGTTCACAACCGATAATTTCTTTAATTATTTCTTCTTTGGTATCGCGGATATTATCCGGTATTTTTTGCGCGGACAGAGTGATGCCTGCGTTTTTTTCCGAATCTTGCCAACGCCAACCCTGTGCTACAACCTCCGCCGCGGTCAACCTAAAGTGGTCCTGAGCCACGCTATCGTTGTACGGAAACGGGCTAAGCTCCGCCGGGAAAAATTCGCCGTACTTGTAGATTCTGCCACCGCGGTCGGTATATGCCACTTCGTCCATTTGGGCAACAATCTTTTTCTTTAGGTTTGCGTATTCCGCCGGAGAGTATTGCTTGTTCAGGATACAGTATTCCTTGTTCCTTACGGAAACGCATCCGAATAAATTTCTATCTCCAGAACAGCAGCCATCGCAGTATTCCAGATCAAACACATCCGGCCAAGCGTCCACAGAAAATTTTATGTTTGCGGCTTTTACGCCGGTAGTACAAACTTCATAAGCCAATTCCATTGTGCAGCAGCCGTTGTTCACGTCCATAGAATCCTTCGCGTCGTCAATCAAAAAACAGTAGTGGCAATTCTCCAAATTAGACCCATGAAAACAATAAGTGCAATTCTTAGTGTTGGCGAGCGCGTTGCCAGTAGTATTAACCGTGTTCTTAAAAGTGCCGTGCGGCCGGAGAGAATTTATAACCATATTAGAGAATTCGCTTTTTAGCTCCTCTACGACTTTGTATGAGCCAAAGTCTATTTCAGAAAATTTCCGCTGGTAGTCCTCCTTAGACAACTGCTCACCGCGAAAAACATGCGATTTGCGGCGCAGATTTACGCTCATAAAACAATTTTGAGAACCGCGCGGCTCATCGCAGAAGTAAAGGTCGTAAGAATCGGCGAAACCTTGGGAGAAAAATACGCGGTTTGATTCCCGGCCCAGAGAGCACTCGTAGCTATTCTCGCATTTAGTTAAAGCGAAAGAATCTAGAACCCGCCGGCAGTTAAGGATACGATACGAGAACATGCAATCTTCGTCTTCAGAACCAGAGGTAATCAAGTAACAATTTTTACAATTCGCGATCTGATTGGAATAATCGGAATTTACGGAATTGCTGGATTTGAGTGCGCTACGCGGAACTACTTGCTGCAGCTCATAGATTTGTTCAAAGAAGCTGCGCTTAAAATCGTAATCCCGTCCGTAACTTAGCGGATCCCATTGATCCGAGAACCAACAATTATGGCAATAAACTGGAAACTTGGTCCCGGCCGGGTACATAGAAAAAATTGGATTTTGACAGAGGTCGCAATTCCGTTTATACAAGGCCCGCTCATTGCGCCATGTTAATCGTCTCTGCAACCGGCAACGCCAACAAAACGTCGGCGGCGGGACCTTGATTTTCTCGTAAAACCCAAAATCATCCGGCTCAATAGCGAACTGGTTTTTACAATTTTGGCAGGTTCGGGTTTCCGATGTCATTTCTTTCCAGCTACAGATGCTACTCCTTCCTTCTCAAAATCTATCAAAAGCGCCATTTCTTTGCTTTTCCATCTCTTGTCCCAACCGACCTTATGCGGTTTGCACAAGGCACAGCTACGTCTTTTCTTTTTGAATCTCTTTCTCACCTTCTTTCCCTTAGCTCGATTTCCTCCTTCAACAAATCAAATCTCACAACAAAAATATCAAAGAATCCTTTCTGGCCGACAACACCGTAGCCCAACCGCGCGATATTCGGCAAAAAACCGGCCCGAACAGCATGCGGCCAGCCGCCGACTTTAAGAGTAATCCCGTGAACGTAATAGGGTTCACCGACTCCGGTAATCCCCCAAACTTCTTGCCTTTCTCCTCTCAAAACATCGATTCCCAAAATATCTGCAATCTGGGCGTCAAAAATACAAAAATCCGCGCCGGAGTCAACGAGTACTTCGTAAGGAACGGCACGGTCTCCGTAAGCAACCTCTACGGGAATAACCGGGCGCAGAACCCCGGGGCCGTACTTCTTATACTTGAACTTCATGCATCCCGAACCCCACGTAAGGAACAAGTTTATCCGGCATTCTTGTAAGAATCGGCTTCCGGTAGCCCTTTTTCTGGGCTTTTTCCCAGGCCTCTTTTGCCGTATTCCCACTAGCTATCACAGTCACCTCGTCGTCTTCCAGGGCTACCCACAGCCCTTTGTATTTCTCGTAAATTTTGGTCCAATCTATCGCCATATCTCGCATAATATCACAATTACCCTTATTAAACAACCTCGGCATTGTAGCACTGCTCGCAGTAAACTATCTCTGGTCGCTCCGGCGAATAGGAGGTTTGGAATTGGTTGGGGCAGGGGTCGCTACCATGGAAGTGAGAAACTGTATTTTCATAAACGCCATTCGCCGACTTCGCGCCAGCGCATTGACAAGTGCGCTGCCACAGCCGGAAAGGATTGCGCAGCGCAAGCCGGGCTTTATGCCTGCAGAAAAAACAGCGCCTTGGAAGCGGTATCTGCATCCGGCGATAGAACTGCAACTCTTGGGGCACGATGCGGTAGTTCCGCTTGCACTCTATACACACCAAGACATCCTCCAGGATATTGTCTTTAACGTCTGCGATTGCCTCCGGCAGGTTCTCCGGCCGAACCGTTTCTTTGCCGATCGTGGTAGGCATCTTCTCTCGCCAGTTAAAATGTCTGGCGCGGGCCTCGCTCTCGGTGAGCAGAAAATGGTCTTGGGCCACACTCTCGTTGTAGCCAAAATAGGACAACTCCGCCGGAAAGAACTCGCCGAAGCCGTGCGCCACGCCGTTTCTATCCACATACGGCATATTTTCCATATGTTCTTTGATCTTGGGCAAGAGCGCTTCGTATTCCTCCTTCGTATACTGTTTGTTCAAAATGCAGTACCGCGCTTTCTTTAAACCCACGCAGCCGAACACATTCTCTGATGAGTGACAGCCATCCAGATAATAGTAGTTATGATTTTTCCAGGAAAATATCGCAAACCGGCCAAGGTAAGTATGGTCGGGAGTGATGCCTTCGTAAGCGAGCTGCAACTCTCCGCCCACTGACAGGTCGTAACAATCCTTAGGCGTGTCCGCCTGCTCCACGTAACGGCAGTTTTCCGGATTTTGCACCAGGAAACAATCTTTGGCGTTCTTGCCATTTGATAGGTAGTCACCCGTGGAATTCACTGTATTCCGGAAGATAGCGAATTTGCGCGGCACGGTATAAAGTATCGGTTCAAATTCGCGCTTGGCACGCTCCACTCCGGAATAAGTGTCCAAGCGGTACTCGGCGAGTACCCTTTCGTACTCCTCCTTGGAGTATTGTTTGTTTTTGAAGCAATAACGCTTATGCCGCAGGCCAACGCACATAAAGCAGTCCGAACAGTCCCGGCAATCGAAAAGGAACGCAGAATCTGTGCACGCGACCGAAAAATAAACATATTTGGACCGGAAACAGTTCTCAATAAAGATACCTTCGTATATGAGTTCGTTCGCATCCAAAATGTATAAGCAGTCCACCAAATATTTGCCGTTCACCAGATAGTAGCTGTACATGCAGTCCTCCAGCTTCCAGGCGATGAAGACCATGTAGCAGTTCTTGGAGCGCGCGAAGTCCTGGTTATACTCCGAATTCATACTGCCGCCGATCAAACCGTTGTCGTTCATCAAAGCTAGCGTTGGCACTTTCTGTTGCAGTTCCCGGAACTGCGCGAAGAATGGTCTATTCCAATCATATTCCTGCGCATAGCTTTTCGGGTCCCACTTATCCGACCACCAGCATTTCACGCAGTAGACGACGCGGCCGGAATCCGGCGAGTAAACGGAAACCGTGCTCTTGCCGCACAGGTCGCAGGGACGAGTATAGAGGTTCATGTCGTTCCGCCATGCTAAACGCCGCTGCTTGCGACACTGCGGGCAGAAAGTCGGCGACGGAACACCTACTCTCGCATAAAAACTAAAATCGTCCGGCTCGATCGTGAACTGGTTTTTGCAATTTTGGCAGGTTCTGGTCTGGGAGGTCATCCCTCACGACTTCATCAAGATGCCAACACCGGCTGCTTTGCCCCCTTCTTGCTTTTGACCAATCCTTTCAGTTGCGCAAGGAACTTGCTTGCTTCCAAAATTTCAACAAGGACGGGGGTATTGTGTCTATTGAAGTGAACCACAATGTTTCCGATCTCTTTGGCGTAATCAATGGGGTCGCGCCTTACTTCAACCGCCAGCACATCCGCTTTCGGTTCGTAAACCATTTTCCCTTTCTTTTTAAGATCTCTTTTCATATTGGGACTTCCTGCCCGGATAAAAAGTGATGATTTTAACCACCTCGCCTTCTTGTTTATATACTACCCGCAGGACGCGACGGCTGTCAAACGAGCGCTGCGCGACAATGAGCAGCGTCCGGGAATAGTCAATCCTCTCCGGGTCCGTCACGGCCCTCAAAACCTGATGTCTTTTAACGACAAACTTGTGCCTGCGCAAGACCGCAAATTTATTCTCTGCGTGCTTAGTGAAAACTATCGTCATTATACTACTTCCGCATTATAGCACTCTCGCCCCGACGCTGCGGTCGGGACTTCAGTTGCTCTGATTTATACGACTTCACTATTGTAGCAACTTTCGCAGTAGACGATCTCCGGGCGCTCCGGGGCGTAGGAGGTTTCAAATTTATTCGGACATGGGTTATCTCCGTGGAAGTGAATAGCTGTATTCGTATAGGTTCCATTTTCCGATTTTTGGCCGACACAGGTGCATTTGCGTTGCCACAGCTGAATCGAGTTTTTGGTTTTCAGGCGAGTATAGTGCCGACAATTCGGACAAAACCGTGGCAACGCAAGGTTCATGTGACGGTAAAACGCCAATTCCGCGGGAGTAATGCGGAAAGCAGTGCTGCAACGCTCATCGCATTCCCCTTTGTGTGCGCAACCGACGATTGCTTGCACTATTTCGTCCGATACATCGCGTATATGATCCGGCAGCTCATCAGCGGAAATCGTAATCTCATACTTGCGTTCCGTATTTTCCCTCCAAATATAGCCCTTGTGCAATGCTGTCTCCCTATCCAATGGGAAGTACTCTTGTGAAAGCGTTTCATTATATCGGAAACTGCTTAGCTCCGGCGGAAAAAATTCGCCGTAGCGGTAAGTATGCCCGGCGGAATCCACATAGGGCATATCCTTCATATGCTGAATTATTTTCGGCACCAGCATTTCGTACTCTTCTTTGGTGTATTGCTTGTTCAAGATGCAGTAGGATTTGTTTATTGCGGCATAGCATCCGAACATGTCGTGAGTAGCGCCCGCAAGTTCCATGCAATAGTTCAGATGATGAGAGGGCGACCAGCACTCAAACGCGAAGCGCACGTCCGTCTGTCCCCCGCCTGCGCCCATACATTCGTACATCCGCTCTGCGCCTCCGCCCCACATAGTGAAATCGTAAGAGTCCTTGGTCGGGGCTATGGTCAAGAAGTGGCAGTATTTACAATCCTCTCCGGCAACAATTTCATAGCTTTCTTTGGTATTTTTGGAGTTGTAAATGTAATCGCCGGTGCAGTTAACACTGTTCAAGACCTCCATATACTTACGGGGATAACCGAGGATTGCGCTATTGGTCTTGGCTCGAGCTGTTTGAATGACAGAGAATGAACCCAAATCGTATTCGGAAATTTTCTTCGCGTACTCCTCTTTGGAATACGGTTGATTAAAAATATGGTGTTTTTTGTTGCGTAGATTGACGCAACCGAAGCAGTCCGAGCAACCGATCAAGTTTTTAGAAAACGACACGTTGATGCACTCCACACAATTTTGCGAAAAACTGACATTGTTGCACTTGTATAAATTCACGCTGTCGTAACACCTTTCCGACAGTCCCGCGTGTAGAATATCCACGCAGAACTTGCTTTGTTCAAGATAGGTGCTGTACATACAGTCCTCGTCGTAATCGGAGTTCACGACCAAATAGCAATTCTTGAGGTAAGAACAGATGCAGCAAAAATCGCTATCTACCATCGTCGGCGTGATCTGCTGCTGGCCGGTATGCGGCACTTTTTTAAAAAGTTCCTTAAGTTGTGCGAAAAACGGCTTAGAGAAGTCCAGATCTATGCCGTAATCAAGCGGATTCCATTTGTCCCAGAAACAGCTGGCGCAGTAAACCGTGAATTCCGAATCTGCGGGGTAGAGCGAGATAAAGTCGCGCTGGCATAGATCGCACTTGCGTTTATAGAATGTCCGCTCGTTAATGAACGCCATCCGCCTCTGCAGGCGGCACTGCGGGCAAAACGTTGGCGGCGGGACATTGATCTTTTCGTAGAACGCAAAATCCTCCGGCTCAATGACGAAGCGTTGTTTACAATTTTGGCATACCTTCGTCTCGCTATTCATAGGTTTTTGCAGCCCGCCCGTACCGAACGGCACGTTCGGGCGGGTTCTCACAGGTTTTGGTTTCAGAAGTCATGTCTATGTGTATTTGGAAATATTCAAAGAAATCCCGCTCATGGTGAGGAATACCGCAAGAGCGGTGCCGCCGTAGCTTACGAAAGGCAAAGGCACGCCGGTCAGGGGTATGAGGCCGGAGATCGCCGCCATATTGACCAGGGACTGGAGGGCGATGATAGAACCGAAACCGGCCAGAACCAGATGGCCGAAAGGATCGCGCACGTTTTTGGCGAGCCAGAAGAGGCGAAAGACCAAAAGGCCGAAAAGCGCGACCAGGGTTGATGCGCCGGCAAACCCCATCTCTTGCGCCGCGACCGCGAAAATTGAATCGTCAACCGGCGTCGGCAGGGTCGTCGCTTTGCTCGTGGATTTGCCATAGCCCATTCCCCAAAGGCCGCCGGAGCCGACGGCGATGAGCGTCTGATCCCTTTGGTAGCCGGAACCCAGAACGTCCCTTTCCGGGTTCAAAAAGTCCATCACCCTTTGCAAGCGGTAGGGCGTGCTCCAAATGAGGGCGCCGAAAGCGACAGCCGCGATTAGGCCGACTGCCATTATATAGCGGATGGGAACGCCGCTTAGGAAGTAAACAATGACGCCGCTTGCAAGAAGTATCGCCACCGTGCTCGTCGCCGGTTGCAGAACCAAAAGGCCGCCGATTATGCCGAGGATCACGAAAAAAGGTAAAAGTCCGCTCCAGACGTCCTTGGCGCGGTTCATTTTGGGATTGGAAAGCCAGGCGGCAAGATAAATTATGAAAGTGAGTTTCAAAAGCTCCGACGGCTGGAAGGTCACCGGCCCCAGCTCTAACCAACGGGAGGCGCCGCCTGCTTCCCGGCCGAAACCGGTGAAAACCATGATAAGCAGAGCGATGTTTATAAGAAGCAGAACCAACGCCACTTTTTTCCACAGTTGGTAATGGAGTTTCATTCCGACGATAAAACCGACAACGCCTACGCTCAAGCCGTAGACAAGTTGGTGCTTGAGGTAGTAATACGGGTCGTCAAATTTGAGCTTCCCCAGCTCGGAGGAGGCGCTCGCGAGGATCACGAGGCCGGCGACGGCGAGGAGCGTGACGAGCGCCATAAGGAAGTAATCCGGGTGGTGGCCGACTTTTGAAACCCTCGTAATCATCGCGGCAATAAAACTCTACCCGCTGAACCCAGAAACTCCCCCTGTTTCATAACCAGCTTGCCGTTCAAAATCACAAACCTGATGGAAACCTCATATGACCGCGAATCCAAAGAGAAACCTACTATGTCCGCGAATTTACCTTCTTTCAATTCTCCCCTGTCTCTTAATCCGAATGTTTTAGCGGGAATCGCGGTGATTTTCCGCACCGCTTCGGCAAGAGGCATGAGCCCCTCCGCCGACACGAGAGACAAAAAATAAGACAGGGCGGAAGTGTTTTCGTCAACGAATATCACTTTGGGCCTGCGACTCTCGCCGAAGCTTGCGCCGGCCGTGCCCAGGAGAACACCGGGACGAGTAAGCGCGGCGCGCAATTCTTCCGGGGTACTCCCAGGATAAGCCGCAAGCGCGCGGCAGGCGGTCAAGACAAGAAGTTGCACTAAAGCCGCCTTAGGGTCTTTCAAGCGGAAAAATTGAGCAAGTTCCTGAAGCGAGTTGCCCACCATCGGATCGTGGCCCGGCGCCTGAACGATTATAACGCTCTTGGGGTCAAAATCCGGAATGTCGCGGATTATCTTGGCCCGCAGCCAATCGTCAGCCATCGCCTCTTTAAGCGCTTGGGGGCTGTTAGAGCTTATCCAGCCGGGCAAAAAAGTCCGCGCCGGCACGATGTGCCGCACAAACGGCGTAATGACTTTTTCTTTGTCTTCGCTCCGCGAGACGCCCAATCCCCCTTCCGCGAGCGCCGTTTTCATAATTTTCTCCAAAAACGCTGTCTCCGCTTTGGTAAAGTTCTTTTTTGAGACGGGAAAGGCCCGGCGAACCGTCTCCCAGCCGATAAGCGTTCCGAAATTAACTCCCAAAGGAAGCCGGGAGAGATGCTCCAGAAACTCTCGAACCGAATGCCAGCCAAGATTCCTGTGCCTCCCGGCCCACTCTTCTATTAAATCCAAATTTTCCCGGAAAAGGGGCGCCAAGGACACCCCTTCCTGCCCGCCAACGATGCTGGTCACGCCGCTTCTCAAAAACTCTTTCTGCTCCGGTTCGTCCAATATTCCGCAGTAGTGATCGGTCTTACAAAAGGCATCTATAAAACCGGGGCAAACCTTTATTCCCTGGCCGTCGATCACTTCGCTCACGTGCCGTGCCGGGATGTTGCCAACCGCAGAGATCCTATCGCCGCTTATGAAAATGTCTCTGGAGAACGGCTCTCCTCCCCCGCCGTCATAGATTTCCGCGCTCTTAATAAGCAAGGTCATATCCGGCGCCATTTTTCTATCGCTTTGTGGTCGCCGGAGAGCAGAATCTTGGGTACACGCCAACCGCGGAAAACTTCGGGCCGGGTATAGACGGGATAGGAACCCTTTTTCTCTTCCAGGGACTCATATTTGCCCAAAAACCCCGGGATAAAACGGCTGACCGCTTCGATTGTAATGAGCGCCGGCAGCTCTCCGCCGGAGAGAACGTAGTCCCCCACCGAAATTTCCTCGTCCGCAACATGCTTCGCAACCCGTTCGTCCACGCCTTCGTAGCGTCCGCAAACAAAAATAAGCCGGTCATATTTGGCCAAGCGGCGCGCAGTTTTAGCGTCCAACTTTTTCCCGCGAGTGGAGAAAAGGATGATCCGCCGCTTAGAGTTTAGAGTTTTGGATTTAGAGTTTCTCAAAATTGAGCTGACTGCTTTGTATATTGGCGGAATTTGCAGCACCATCCCCGGTCCGCCGCCGAACGGCCGGTCGTCAACCTGCTTATGTTTCCCCTCGGCAAAGTCACGAAGGTTATGAACCTTAATTCGGATTATCTTCTTCGCGAGCGCGCGCTTCACGAGCGACTCCCCGAGATAAGAATCAAATATCTTCGGGAAAATGGTGATTATATCAAAGCGCATCTTTCAGTGACTCGCTTATTGACTTTCGCAACTCGTCAATATCAACTTCGGTATGCTCATGCTTAGGTTTCCCCGGCGCCTCTTCCGGGACGAGCGAAGACAAAGAAAGTTTCTCCGCGGCCTCTCCGGAGACCTCTTCCGCCCGGGCCGGGACCGGTAGACCCCGCCGTTCCGGACGCGCCGGGGGCGCGGGCTTTGGCCTCGGAGGCCGATCTTCTCTCTGCCGCGGAGCGGGCTTAGCGGCTTCGCTTGGCGGCCGGGCGGGTTTTTCTCCAGCGGGCTTGCCCGCCCCGTTAGAAGTCGCGCCCGCGCTGCGCGCCCCGGAGGGGCCTTGGGGCGGGCTACTTCTAACGGGGCCCGCCGATGAGGCAGGTTGCGCGCCGAATTCTATCCCCAATTCCGCGAGCGCCGCAAACCTTTCCGCTTTTGGCGGCTGGCTCATCGGTCTTACCCTCGGCGCCGGCGCTATCTCTCCCGCCTTCACTTTCGCCAGGCAATCCCGGCAGTAAACCGGCCGGCTGCCCAAGGGCTCAAAGGGCAAACCGAAGGTCTTGCCGCAGATCGCGCAAACCGCCGGGAACTTGCCCGGTTCAATTACGGTGATCCCGCCCTCCGCCGTTTCCATCACTCCGCTCCACTTGTTGATCTCTTCTTCCACCGTATAGCGCGGCCGGGCGTAGCGCTTCTGGGAATTCTGGATGATCCTCTCCTCGATCGCTTCCGAGCCGTTGAGCTTAAAGGGCGGCAAGGTGGCGGCGGAAAACGGCCGGCAGGTTATCCCGTCCACCATCAGCCGCAAATATATGGAGTAGTTCGGGAGGTTGACCAGGTCCTGGGGAACGATCTCCGGTTCAAATTCCTTTTCCAGAAACTCCGCGTCCGCCGCTCCGACCCGGAAAGCGATCATCGTGCCGACGTTGCCGAAAACCGCGTCCCGGACCTTGGTGGACACGTCGGTTATGAGCTGCCCGATGTATTGATGCGCGAGAATCAGGTCCAAACGGTATTTCCGGGCCTCGGAGAGTATCCCCGCGAAAGAATCGGTGGCGAAGTTCTGGAACTCGTCCACGTATAGATAGAAGTCCACCCGCTCTTCTTCCGGGATGCGCACCCGCTCCATTGCCGCGAGCTGGATCTTGGTGATGATCATGGCGCCCAAGAGGGCGGAATTGTCTTCTCCGATCCTGCCCTTGGAGACGTTCACCAGGAAGATCTTGCCGCTGTTCATCAGCTCGAAGATGTCGATTGTGCTCTTGGACTGGCCGACGACGTTCCGGATGATGGCGGTGGACAAGAACTGGCCGACTTTGTTCTGAATCGGGGCGATGGCCTCGTTCCGGAACTGATCTTTCCACTGCTCGTACTCGTTCACCCAGAACGCTTTGACCACCGGGTCGGTGACGTTCGCGATTACTTTCTGCCGGAAATCCTTGTCCACCAGAAGCCGGGGCACGCCCAGAAGGGTGGAGCCGGGGTTGTCCAGAAGCGCAAGGATAGCGTTGTTCAAGATGTACTCCATCCGCGCCGACCAGACCCCGGACCAAATCTTGGTGAAGATTCCCATTAGGCCGGAGGCGACCAGGTGCTTGTACTTGGGATCGGGCAGTTCCAGGATGTTGAAACCGATGTGATACTCCGTGTCCGCGGGATTGAAATAGATGACGTCGTCCATCCGCTCCTCCGGGATCATCTTCAAAATTCCTTCCACCAGCTCGCCGTGCGGGTCGACCACGCACACGCCCTCCCCATTCGCAATATCCTGGGTGATCATATTGGACAAAAGGACGCTCTTGCCGGTGCCGGTTTTGCCCACGATATACATATGCTGGCGCCGGTCCTTTCTCTTTACGCCAAAAAGCCGCCGGGCGTTCCGGTAATCCGTCCGGGCGAAATAAACTACGTCCTTATCGGGATCAATGCCCATTGCTGAACTGATTATAACCTACATCCCCGTATCCCGCTCGCTCACTCCTTGTCTTATCCTTTTCATCCTGCTTCTCGCCCGGAAACCGCGGACGACGATGTAAGCAAGGAGCGCGAGGATGATTATCAATATCCCCCACAGTATCTCCATTTTGGATCACAGATTGACCACGCTCGTCATCCACTCCTTGTATTCCCGGTTCACCCGGCGGACGTCCACTACCGCTGCGAGCGGCACGGAATAGGAATGGTTCTTCAAGATGAACTCCTCTATCTCCGCGACCTTGGGTTCGTTGGTTTTGATGAGAAGCGCCGCTTCCATGTCTTCTACCAACTGCCCCTTCCACTCATAGATGGACTCTATCGGGGAGATGTTCACGCAGGCGGCAAGACGCTTTTCCACGAGGAGCTTGCCCAACTTCTTCGCCTCCGCCGCATCCCGGCAAGTGGTGTAAATGAAAACCATATAACAATAGTTGTTAGGTTTTGGGTTGTAGGTTTTAGAACGACCTTTGACGATAACATTCTACCTCTAAAACCTAAAAACTATCACCTAAAACCTCACTCATATGAGCGGCTCGGGGTTCTTTACTTCTTCCGCATTTGCCGCTTTACCCTCAATTATGGCCTTTTCCTGTGCGCTGCGGAAGATGGTGGCCTCTTCCTCCGCGATCAGCTTCTTGGCCGCGTCCGCGGAAATGCTGTACTTGGCCCGGGAGGCCTCTACTATCCGCTCCCTATAAGAAGGGTGCGGCGGGGGCATCACCTTGAGCGTTTCCGCGGAAAACGGGTCATAGGTTTCACCGTCTATGGTCATCTTAATGAAGAATTCCTGCATCCCAAGGTTGATCATATCTTTGATGTCAAAAACCGGCGCCATTTCCGGCTTCATTTTAACCGCATCTTCGCCCCCAACCCGGAAGATGATGATACTTCCCACGTTGCCCAGCGCGGCGGCGTGAACCCTGGGGATGAGCTGACTCACGTACTGGTGCGCCATGGTGAGGCACAAGCCGTATTTGCGCGCTTCGGACAAAATGTTCTCAAAGGTCTCCGTCACCAGGTTGTGGAACTCGTCCACGTAGAGGTAAAAATCAACGCGCTCCTTCTCCGGCAGGCGCGCCCGGGCCATACCGGCCTGCTTTATCTTGGTTATGAACATTGAGCCGAAGAAGCTGGAATTCTCTTCCCCCAGCCGCCCCTTGGACAGGTTAATGAAGATTATTTTCTTGTCGTTCATCAGCCGCTCAATGTCTATTTTGTTCTCCTTCTGGCCGAAGATGTTGCGCAACATGGGATCGGACAGGAACTGGCCGAGCTTGTTCACCAAGGGAATGATCGCGTCGGTGTCGAACTTTTCCGACCAGTCCGCGAACTCTATCGCCCAGAAGCGCTTGACCATGTCGTCCTCAATGTACTCCACCACCTTCTGGCGGTAATTGCGGTCGGTGAGCATGGAGATCATTCCGCGCATGGTTGCGTGGGGATAGTCGAGAAGCGCGAGACAGGTGAAGCGGAAAACGTGTTCCAGGCGCGGCGTCCAGTTGGCACCGAACTGTTTTTCCATCACCTCTATTAGTCCCTGGGTGAGCTGATGTTTGAAGCCCGGGTCAACATTGGCCAAGGGATTGAACGACGCCGGATACTGACTGTCGGACGGGTCTATTATCACAACGTCGTCTATCCGGTTCTCGGGAATGAAATCCAAGACCGCGTCGATCACGTCGCCGTGCGGGTCGATGAAACATAAGCCGTGGCTGTAGGCGATGTCCTGGCGGATCAAAAGCTCCAGGAGCTTGGACTTGCCCACGCCGCTTTTGCCGATGATATAGAGGTGCCGGCGGCGGTCAACCCGTTTTATACCGAAGATGTATTTTTTCTCTTCCAGGGCGGCAACGTAATTCGTCCGGCCGAAAAAGGAAACGTCCTTCGGGCTCACCTGGCCGTAGATCGGCAGCTCCGGCGGCGGCGGCGCGTATTTGATTATTTGTATCTTCCCTTTTCCCGGCATACTTTTTTCCTAAATTGCTTCAACCTCCTTGAGGAACGCTTCAAAATCACTAAGAAGCTTCTGGGCATCTTCCGGCGAAAGAAAAAATCCCGGGGTGTGGACCAGGTCGTTGCGCACGCGGTGGGCGCGCCAAAGAGCGTTCAACGTCCGGTACTCATCCGGGTTCAGGTTCACCAGGCGGTCGGCCATATGTTTGCCTTCAAATCCCAGCTGACCCAAGACGTCGTTCACCAGAGAGTCGGCCTCTATTACCGCCATTCGCAGGGAATCCGGCGAAGCCAAAGACGCTTTTTTGAGTATCGCCCGCCAGCGCTCCTCAAAGACCGCCCGGCGCAAAGTCCGGGGCTTCCCGGGTTTTTCTTGGACCTCTATCTGCGGGCGATAGCCCCAACCCTTGACCAGTGCGTACAAAAAACCGGCGACGAGTACCGTGTCCAGCACGATAAAAAGGATCATCAAAAAATCCCATATCGTTCGGAATGTCTCGTACCCCGGAATGGCTTCAAGGGGCATCATCTCACTGGTACTTTTCAAGCTCACTCTCCTCGCCGTAGATGGCCAAACCGGCCGGCGGGCCAGCTTTCCGGGACTCAACCCGTCTTATGTGCGGCGCGGTCATGACTATGTAGGTCGGCGGATGATACACGGTGGCCAAGGACTCCACGCTCATGCCGACGGTCTTGGAAGAGAAGTTCCAGTTGAAAAGATGGGAAGTGACGAGCTTCCCCACCAGGGTATCCAGGGGGAGTATGCGGTTGCGATATTCGTAAAGAATGCGCTGTTTGCGGTATTCGTTGCGGATCTTCGGAAAAACGTGAGGCCATTGCCAGATCTTCGTCCGGGTCGCGACCGCATAATTTATCTTGAAGGCATTTATGTCCACCGCGCCGTATTGATTGAACGCCGCTCGCAAGCCGCGCCGGGGATAGCTGTCGTAAAAAAGCGGCTGGGGCGAGAAATAAACGAAGCGGATCAGGGTGTTGAATGCGGGCTTGGAAAGATTGTTTTCCACCGCCTTAAGAACATCCGTTTCTCCCGGGGTGCGCATGAAACTTTTGAAGAAGCCGGGCTCGTCTTTACTGTCGGTTTTCATAACCTCGAATGCAGGCAAGGGACCGCCGGGAAAATCCGTTTTGCTCCCCACCTTGGTTTTCGCTTTTTCGCTTTTCGCCTGCCGCAGATCTTCTACGATCGGTTTCCAGGTACCGAACCACGTGCCATGGTCCTCGGGCGATATCAGCATCTGAATACCGACCATTTCTTCTTTCTTGAGTTTGCTCAAGACCTCCAAGAAAGTGGATATCGGGTCGTACTGTTTTTCCTCCTCCGGCGCTTCGAATTCCGGATATGTGCGAATGGGGTAGGCATCCGGCTTTTCCAAAAGCATCTCCCCTCCCCAGAGATCGTAGCCGTGGCCGTACATTTCCTGAATGTCCGCCGGGAAGCGGTCTACATAGTCATCCACTTCCGTCACTTCCACATCGGGATAATAGGAAAAGAAAGCCGCCTCCATCATATCTTTGTACTTGCGGTGCAAGCGTACGTAGAAGTGTATCTCGCCCCCGAAACTCACGATTTCCAGAGAGAACCACAGAGTCACTTCGCCATCCCACCATTTCTCTCGGAAGTCGGTCGCGGCATTACGCAGGTTGTGGATCGCCATCAGAACCTGCTCCATCGCCCTGGGGCTTTTTCTTATCTCCCGCGGGATGCGCAGTTCCAGAAGCATCCACTTGATCGCCTCGTTCTTGAACTTTTCCCGGCGGTAGTACAGCCAGGTGGAAACGAAAAGCGGCAGGAAAACCGCGAAAGCCAAAAGCGGCCACACCATTGCTAGGAAATCAACTGTTGCTTGGTAGATAACCGAAAGGAGCATTTTCTCAATTTTAACACAAAATAAGGAAATTTCTATGGGTTACGGGCCGGTTGATTTTTTGGCAGATTGTGATACACACTATTGTTAGTGGTGGCAGTGGCGCTGCCATTTGTCGTCGCTGTCCAGGCCAACAGTGGCGGCACTATTGATAACGGCTTCCAGAGGAGATGCGAGATGGATACTCGCACGGTACCTCTACCCTTCCGCTTTCTGGAGGAACCACCGTCCAGACCAGAAGGAATGATGGGCGCAACGGGCCCATCAGTGCCGACTGGCCCTGGGACACCTCCAGCGGGTGACGACGAGTAGAGCGAACACGCAAGGGGGGCCACTCGGTATCACTATCGGGTGTGCCCCCAACATCTACCGACCTACCGAAGGAGAATCGCAATGTTGTTGATCCTATCGTGCGCTGAGGATGACACCGTAGATTGGTTTGAGCAAAAGCATCTGGAAGGTTCGGGCTTGAGGTGGTTAAGGTTCAACACCGAACGTTTCCCTGAGAAGGTGTCTCTCAACCTCAACCCATGGACGTTCACTTGGTCGGATAGCGATAAATATTTCGACCCATGCAATGTTTCCTGTGTTTGGTACAGAAAACCAGCACCGAGCAGTTTCGCCACGCCCTTGCGTCCTGTTGAGCAGGAGTACGCCCAGAACGAGGCTGCAAGGGTGCTGGTCGCGATGCAGGATTTGTTGCAGTCTGCGACGTGGGTGAACCACCCGGAACGCAATGAAGTTGTAAGCAGGAAACTCGCTCAGTTGCGTCAGGCGGCAGAAATCGGGTTCACATGCCCGGCTACCCTCGTCTCCAACGACCCCGCAGAAATCGGGTCATTTACTAGGGAGCACGGTGGGGAGGTCTTGGTGAAGCCGCTTCATAGGGGCACAGTAGTTGATGAAGGGAAGCGCCGTGCTTTCTATTCAACGCTTCTCTCCGTGGACGAATTACTAAGAGATCCCCAGTCACTTAGAATCTGTCCCCTCATCTACCAGCAGTTCGTGAAGAAAGCATTCGAGCTGAGGGTAACTGTCGTCGGTGAGGAGTGCTTCGCGGTGCGCATCGACTCCCAGGAGCGATCCCCCACAGTAGTTGACTGGAGACGCAACCCCTACTCCGTGCACTACGCCCCTTTCAACCTGCCAGGTGAAGTCGCAGGGCGCTGCATACGGATGACGCAGCAAAGCGGTTTGCTGTTTACTGCATGCGACCTGATTGTTACGCCGGAGAACGAGTATGTGTTTTTGGAACACAACCCTAACGGTCAGTTTGCGTGGTTGGAGCAGTTGACAGGTGTACCTATCGGGCGTGCTTTGCTGAAAACGTTCCGTAAGTCCTCGGCACGTTCGTAGCGTGCCGAGATTCATTTATATGGATAAAGCATTGGTAGCCAAAAAAGTAAAATCTATAGAGGCGAGCAGTTTGTTCAGCGGACGATACAAGGACGGTATCCGCCGACTCCGCGCGCTGGAAAAACGCAGCGGCTTTAATGAGTTATTTTTGTATTCCTACGGAATCCTGTATGACCATCTGGCGATGGCAGTTAAGAACCGCGCCAGGAGATCGCGCCTGGAAGAAAAAGCGCGGTCGTATTATCTCCGAGCCGTCAAGTTGGGAGTAGGGGGAGTGAAACCCTATTGGGGGTTGGGGAGGATACTACTGCATAATAAGAAGTACAAACCGGCCTTGGAGTACTACCGCAAGGCCTACAATATGCGGCCTGCAAGTCGCAGCACCCGCTTGGCTTACGCAACGGCGCTTTCCTGGGCGGAAAGATACAGGGAGGCGAGAAAACTTTTTGAGGCGGACCGACGAAAGTACGGCCGGGGGTTCAGAACGTCTTTTAACTTGGCGGATATAGAGAACAAGATCGGCAATAAGAAAAGAGCCGGTAAGTACGCATTGGAAGCGCTAAGGTTCTGGCGGCGCAACAAGCGCCATAGAAGCCGGTTCGGAAAGCTCTGGGAGGAAAATCTTAAAAGATTAGTTGTGCAACAATCGTAAAAAGAATATAATTGGATCAGTTGGAGGGGTAAATGGAAATGGAAAAAGAAATTATGGCTGAATGGGTACCAACTGACTTTGCAGGCGGCACAACAACCATCTCCTGCTCCCAGTGCGGTTATGAGATCGTGTTCTCCAGATTGCCTCCGAGCAGATGCGCTGGCTGTGGCAGCAAAATGGAGGTTCGTGTTTTCACTGCGCCCCCTTATCCTGGTACCGGGGTATAGCTAGCAGTTAAGTGATATACGCTCGGTTGCAGCATCGGCATAGCGAAATCGAGGGGGCGCGTTGTCAACGCAGTCCCCTCGAACCCTTTCATAACCTTCATTCACGCTTGTGAAACGAAATTGGTAGCAGTATCAACAATTGACGGCGAACAAGCCGCCATCGCCGCTCCTGCGTGAGGCGGTGGGTTTCGTTCACGGCACCAAGGCGTTGGATTTGGGGGCAGGGGCGTTGCAGGACAGCAGATATCTGCTGGATCATGGATTTGACGTCGTCGCTGTTGATCGCCTCCGGCCGGCCCGATTGCCGCACAGTCGGCATTTCACCTTCTTCAACTGCAACTTCGACCAAATATTTCCTACACGGAACAAATACAACCTCGTGACTGCCCAATGGTCCCTGCCCTTCGCGGACGGCCCCAAAGCTCGCTTCAAGCGGCTTTGGGCCAATATAACATCCGCTCTCGCCCATCGAGGCGTGTTTACGTGTCAGCTGTTCGGAGACAGGGATGCTTGGGCCAAAGGCAAACGTCATAGAGACGTCGTGTTTCACACGCGTAAGGAGGTCAGAAACCTACTGAGGGGGTTGGACGTAATCCACTTTGGGGAGGTGGAACGCTGGGGACGAGAAGTCGGCAGGGCCAAACTCAAGCGTTGGCACTATTTCAACATCATTGCCCGCAAGAAGTGAACATGCAGTCCTGTAACGTGTCAATATGTTCTTGAGGCCCAGGGTGTTGCCAAGCTATTGAACTATTACGGTTCATTTGATTTTTTGGCGGTTTTGTATTATAAGGGAAATAGTGCGCGGGAGTGGCCTGCGCGTCGTAAACTGAACATGGCAGAGGGAGGATAGCCATGAAGTGTTTTATCGTGATTCTCGCGGCAGCAGTCGTCGCGCTTGCCACTCCCGCGTATGCGGAGAGTGACAATACCAACCAACCGACGCTCGCAGCGTCGTCCCCGTTCTCGCCGGAAGCCATCGCGCAGGCAGTGGCGGCGGTCCAGTCCCAGCAGGCAACGGATGCCAAGCTCGCCCAGCTGGATGAGCGGATCGTGAAGGCCCGCAAAAGAATCAGCGCTGGGAAACAGAACACCGTGCTCGGCGCCGTTCTTCTCCCTGTTGGGATGTATCTCTTGAACAGGGGGGAGACGTTCTACGGGGCAATCGTTACCGTCCCGGGTGTGGCTGGTGTCGTCGCTGGGCCGATCTGGTGGTCAATCGGCAAGAGAGACCTTCGCCGCGCCGAGGCGGAGAGGAGGGAACTGACCAATCCTGCGGTCGCCTCTACCTCTTCCGTCGCAGTCGGCTACCGCATCCATTGGTGATACGGCGAAGTGGGTGGTCCCCGGACATCGTGTCCGGGGATTACTGCTTTTTCGCGATTCTTGACTTATCCACAGCCCTCTATTTTTTAGTACAAGAGTTTCTTATAATTGACGTATGGAAAGAAAAAACCTCGCTCTCGCGGTCGCTCTTATTGTTGCTGTCGTACTTACGGCTTCTTTCCCGCAGGTTGTTTATGGCAAAAAAGTTGTGACGTTCGGTCTTAAGGTAATCGCTGTAGCTGCTGCAGCGGTGGTTACAGCGGGAATTGTTGTCGGTGTTACGGCGGTTGCGGCGATAACTTCCGCAGGTACGGCAGTTGGTTCAGCGATTGCGGCAAGCAGTGTCATCGTTGGAACTGCGGCAGTCGTGGCAGGAGTAGCCGCGGGCACAGCTGTCGCTTGCGCAGTAGGCCTTGGCGGTTTCTGCCGCGGCGGTGACGGCAGCAGAAGCGAAAGCTCTCCGCCCCCGCCCCCACCTCCGCCTCCGCAATCCTGTGAAGACAGAGGCGATTGTCCATCACCTCCGCCTCCTGGTTGCGAGGAGCGAGGCGACTGTCCACCCACTCCGCCTCCCCCACCCGGCGGCCAGCCCCCTCCGCTCTCTGGCGGCGGTGGCAATGGCAACGGCAATGGTGGCGGTAATGGTGGCGGCGGCAACGGCGGCCCTCCTCCGCCTCCCCCTCCACCTCCCCCGCAATACAACGTCTGCGCGAACGACGGCACCTGCATAAGGGTCCAGGGCTCCGGCTCGGATCAGTGCTCCGACCCCGGGAACCCCGATTCCTCCTCCTGCTCCCAGCCCCCGCCCTCCTGCACGAGCTTCACCTCCAGCCCCCAGAAGCTCGTCTATCCTCCAGCCAAGGGCGTCACCCTCTCCTGGAGCTGCGTGAAAGCCCATAATGGCTGCACGATCACCGACAACAACCCTGACGCTCCGGACATAGGTCAGGTGCCCGCATC
>CAYPDQ010000013.1:0-23031 GCA_964409535.1 uncultured Candidatus Saccharibacteria bacterium
TTAGCCCGTACCGTTTTAACCGCTCAAAGAGCGAGTGGGTGTCCGGACTTTCCTCCCGCCCTGCCTTACGGCAGAACGAGTGATCGCCTGGATTACCAGCGCACACACTATACACTACAACTGTGCAAAATTCAAGGAGGGCGCTGTGCTTTCTTACCGCCAGGCCTTGGCCTCGCGGTCCAGAATCTTGTTAACTAAACTGTCTGCTGTCCTGTTTTCCTCCCGGCGGACGTGTTCAAAAAAAACGTTCTTGAAATCCAGGCGCGAATTCCAGATGTCCAGGAAGAGCGGCTGGAGTTCTTTCTCCAGAATCTTGTACCTGCCGTTCAGTTGCTTCACCACCAATTCGCTGTCAATCTTCATATCCACCTCCGTTTCTTTGGCCCTCTTCTTGCCCAGTATCTGCTTCAACTTCTTTAAGGCGAAAATCACCGCCTGATATTCCGCTTGATTATTGGTCGCGTGGCCGATGTATTCCCCGTATTCTTTGCCGCCCAAAACCACACCGATCGCCGCCGGGCCAGGGTTCCCCCGCGACCCGCCGTCGGTATGAACTGTAATTTTTGTATCAAACAGCTCGCGTTTCACGTTCTACGTTCTACGTTTCACGACTTATATCACGCCAAGGCAGTTTAGAACCCCTGGGCAAGGCCAGGCCCGCCGCCTGGGGATGGCCTTTGGAACCCTTGATATTTTTCAAGATATTGAAGGGCTTTACTGCACGCAAGGAAATGCGGATCTTTTTCCCCTCTTCCCACCACATCACGCTCATAGGCGGCTTTCTCTTGGCCAAAAGATGCCCGGTCTCATTCCTCAATATCGGCGCGTTCACCGCCAAGACCTCATATTTTCCCCAACGCACTTTCTTCGCGCCGGAGACGATGTCCTGAACCAAGGCATTCTTGTATTGGAGAAGAAGCTTGCCCGCGGCAATGCGTCGCCTGCGCCCGGCCGGTTTTTCAAAGTCCGCGGCGAGGTGCGACCAAGCACGGAAATCAAAGGGCGTCGCTTCAAGCAATGCGTTCACCGCCGCCGTATCCCGGAGACGGAATTTCCAGATGTCGTAATCCTCCACATACTTCAAAAGAAGCGGCGTTTTTTCGCCGGGATGGAAATATTTCCAGGCAATAACCGCCCCGGAGTTCTGCGGCGAAAAGACGTGCTCCTGGGCCAGGCGCATTGCGGCGCGCGCCTGGGCATGGTGGTCCAGAATTACGGTGTGTTCGCTCTCTCGGACAATAACTTTCGTCGTCACGGGATTATCAAAGGTCCAGTCGATGAAATAAAGCTCTCTTCCCGCGAGGCCGGAAGGCGGCCTTTGCCGGTCATAGAGCGGGATATATTCCGCGCGTTTGCCGAACTTATTCCATGCCGCCCACGCCCCGCCGAAGCCGTCGGAGCACCCGCCGTGATACAAAACCGCGATCTCTTTAGCCGCCATATAAACCAATTATACGCCGCGAACCGCCCCGCCGCCACAGCGATTGCCCGCGCACGACATTCTAACATTCTATAGAATGTTAGAATGTCGTCAGACAACCTCCGCGTTATAACATTGTTCGCAATACACGATCTCCGGCCGGTCGGGGGCATAGGGGGTTTCAAATTCATTGGGACAGGGGTCCTCTCCGTGGAAGTGTTTGGCGGTGTTATGGTAAGTATCTTTGCCTTTGTTGCAGGCACAGCTGCGGTGCCAGAGTTTCAATGGATTTCTCTGAGCCAGACGCTCGTAGTGTCTGCAGTTGGGGCAGAGGCGGGGCAGGGGCAAGTTCATTCTCCGGTAGAACTGCAGTTCCTGGGGGATAATGCGAAAAGCAGTCGTGCATTGTTCATTGCACCGACCACCATGAGCACACCCGATGACTTCATTGATTATAGAGTCGGCTACACCATTAATACTTTCCGGTAGTTTATCGCTCCCAAGGGTTATTGAATAATCGCGTCTCTCCGGCTCGCGCCAAGAATACCCGCTAGCCAATACCCGCTCTTTGGTTAGGGGGAAGTACTCCTGGGCAGCGGTCTCGTTATATGCGAAAACTGCTATTTCTACCGGGTAGAACTCTCCATATTTATAAATCCGGCCGTTTTTGTCGGCATACGGCATCTGATCCATATGCTCAATTATTCTTGGAACCAATCTCTCGTAATCTTCTTTAGAATATTGCTTATTCAATATACAGCGTTGCTTACTTTTAAGACCGCTGCAGCCGAAGGAGTAAGAAGAAGAAACACAATTGTCGCAGTATTGAATCTCGGTGCAACCAGTGTGTACAAAATCACTGAAAAAAATACGCGAAGAGTTGTAGCCGCAATTACTTGTTTCATAAACAAGCTCGCAGCCGCGACCAAAATAGAAGTAATCCATACAATCCTTACCTTCAATTATCGCAAAGAGGTATTTGCCGTTCTCCACGTTGCGACAGCCGAAAGAATGGCGCACGTTTTTACACTCATCCAGCCAATTACCAGAAACGTCCACGCTGTTCGTCGCCATTATATGGGGCTTGATGAATTTCGGTAGAAAATCTTTGAACTGTTTTCTAATCTCCTCCACTGCGACAAAGCTCGCAACACTCAACTCCGCAAGTTTCGCCAGATAATCCTCGCGAGAGTATGGCTGGTTGAAGATATAGTATTGCTTATTTCTCAGATTCACGCAGCCGAAACAGTCCGAGCAGTTGCGGCAATCGTATAGAAACGCAGAGTTATTGCAGTTTTTGGACTCCTGACAGTAGCGAACATTGTAGCAATTCACGCAATCCACGCAGCCGTAAGCCAACTCACACTTCTGGGCATTTAAACAGTCAACGCAGTCCTTGGAGTTATTAACCGGGTGGGAATATAGACATCCCTCACTAAAATTGGTCCTAAACACTAAGTAACAATCCTTACAATTGCTGGAGCGGTTCGCGTATTCGCTCCTTTCCATATTGCCCTGCTGAAGCAGTGCTATTCTCGGTACTACCTTGCGCAAGTCGGCAAGTTGTTCAAAAAATGTCTTAGAGAAATCGTAATCACGACCGTATTCAGTCGCATCCCACCTGTCGCTCCGCCAGCAATCCATACAGTACACCGGAAAAGGCGCGTCCTTGGGATAAATGGAAACAATGCTCTTGCCACATAAGCCACAGTTAATCTTATATAGAGTTCGTTCGTTGCTCACTGCCATGCGCCTCTGGAGGCGGCACTGCGGGCAAAAAGTCGGCGCCGGGACTTTGATACGCTCGTAGAAATTAAAATCCTCCGGCTCGATCGTGAACTGATTCTTGCAGCTTTGGCACTGCCTGATCTCGCTGGATGTCATCTTAAAGTGTTTCGCATCATTCGGATGCATTCGTAGATTGGCGTCGCGTTATCCTGTTCCAATAATACCAGTCAAAGACGTCCCGGGCGATGGGCACGGCGTTCAAGCTGCCCTCACGAGCGTTTTCCACGAGGACCAAAACGGCTATTTGCGGGTCGTCGTACGGCGCATAGCCGACGAAGAAGGCGTTCTCCGACTTATTGTTCTCTATCTGGGCACTGCCGGTTTTGGCGGCAACCTCGACCGGCAGGGTATTCAAGGTATAAGCGGTGCCCAAAGACGAGGTCACGGTTCGGCGCATCCCTTTTTGCACTTCCTCGATCTCATCTCCGAGCCGACTAAGATCGTACAAGACCCCGGCCTCGCTCCCGAGTTTCAAATGCGGGCGGCGCGCTACACCGCCCGTTGCTATCGCAGAAATGTAGTTCAAGAGCTGAAGCGGCGTGATCAGAAGATCGCCTTGGCCGATCGCAACGTTATAGGTGTCGCCTAAAAGCCACGGCTGGCCATCTCGTTCTTCTTTCCATTCCGGCGAAGGCAGAAACCCTTCCGCCTCCCCCGGCAAGTCCACGCCGGTCGGCTTGCCCAAGCCGAACTTCGCCCACCAATCCCGGAGACGGGAAATACCCAACCCGGCAATGTCCCCGAAACCGCCGCCGACCTCGTAGAAATAAACGTTGGACGACTGGGCGATCGCAGAGTACAAATTCACGTCGCCCTGATAGCGCCAGTCCAGGAAGCGGGTCGGATTGGATGGATCGTAAGGGTTGGGAATGTCCAGGAAGCCCGGCGAGAACACGGTGCGGTTGGGCGAGACGACGTTCTCCGCAAGAGCCGCAACCCCGACCAGGGGCTTGATGGTAGAGCCCGGCGCATACACGCCCGCTACCGCCCGGTTGAAAATCGGCTTTTGGGGGTCGTTCAGTATCCGCAGCCGTTCATCGCCGCTCCCGCCGGCGGTAAAAACGCCGTTGTCATAGGCGGGGAAGCTCACGAGCGCCAGTATCTCGCCGGTTTTAGGATCGATCGCCAAACCCGCTCCCTTTTGCCTGCCCAAGGCGGCAAGTCCATCCTGCATCCGGCGGTAAAAGTATTTCTGCAGTCCGGCGTCAATGGTCAAGGACAAATCCTCGCCCGCCTGCGGCGAAGCCTCCAGTTTCTCGTCTAAAACCTTTCCCTTCGCGTCCCGGATCTTCACCCGCAAACCCGGCTTGCCCCGAAGTTCCTTGTCGTACTCCGCTTCCAAGCCGCTCTTGCCGATGAAATCCCTGCCGCTCAATTCCGGGTTCCGCCGCAAATCCTCGGAGGTGGTAAGGCCGGTGTAGCCCACGACCGAAGAGAAAACCCTGCCATCCGGATATTCCCGGTTGAAAGTATTCTCCGCCCGCAGGGTCGGGAGATTTTTGCTTTTCAAAAGCACGAGTTGGCTCTGGTTCAAATTCGACCTCAAAAGCACCGGCTCGGTGGAGAGCGTGAGATCGCGTTCCCCGGCGAGCCGCCATATGTCCTCTTCGCTCATTCCCAAAATATCTTTCGCCGCGGCGAAGGTTTCCGGCTGCAGCTCCAGCCGGCGCAGGAATTCGCTTACGTCCAAGAACGCGGAGAAAACCTGCTTGTTCTCCGCAAGCACTTCTCCGGAACGGTCTTTGATCGCTCCCCGCGGCGCGACAATGCGCTCGTATTTTCCGAGGTTCACTTCCGCCCGTTCGGCGTAGAAACCCGCGCGCGCGGTGCCCAAAAAAAGCACCCGGCCCGCGATGACCGCTCCCAGAACCAGTAGAACGGCGCCGACCCAGAAAAGAGGTCTTTCTCCGATCGGAACTTCCACCACCTCCAGATCCCCGGCCCAGTCGTCAAGAAGCGACTCTTCAAAAAATAACTCTCTCTTGCGTTTCATGTTTCACGCTTCACGTTTCATGATTAAAAATACCGCAAACCCGAAAAGCGAACTCCAGAAAATATCCTCCAAAAGCACGCGCGGCTCCGCGGCGAGCGCCGCATACCCCGCCGCCCCAAAGTAGAAAACCGCAATGCCCAGGAGGCCCAAAATCAGATTTACGAACCACGGCCGCCAAGGCAAGAACTGGCGCAGAAAGAAAACTGCGAGGGGTATTGCCGCATAGAAAAGCATACTCCCGTGAAGACCCGGCTGCCAGTTCAAAAACCAGACGCCGAGAGCAGTGAGAAATATGAACTGCGGCAGATCGGAATAGAAAGAAACTGCGATCAAGGCGACAAGGAGAAAGTCGGGAGTCCAACCGAGAGCCGGTTTTAGCTTCAATTGAAGAACAGCGGCTAAAACCACGGCGAGCGCCAAAACCAAAAACCTGCCGAGCTTACTGCTCATCTCTTTGGAACTAAGAGCACGGCGCGCAAACCGTTCAGGTCATATGCAAATTTCAGGGTCGCCTCCCGGAAAAGATCTCCTTCCGAAAAACGGATCTCCCCGACTTCGCCGATCGCAAATCCGTAAGGGAAAGCGGGGTCGGCGGCATACACAACATCTCCGGTCTTTATTTCCGCGTCTTTGGGTATGAGCGTAAGTTTGGGCTCGCCGCCGCCCGCAAAAAGCGCTTCTACGCCGTTCTCGCCCACCCGCACTGCCGCCTGGAATCCCGGGTCAAAGACCGTCTGAACCAAAGCCGAAGCGGCAAAAACTTTTTCCACCCTGCCGACCAAAATTTTCTCCGGCAATATCGCCGCCTGGCCTAGAGCAACGCCGGCGTCACCGCCCACGGCTACAAGGATCTGATTTTTAAAGTTCAGCGGATATCTGCTGTAAACGGCGGCGGCGAGCCCCGCTTGCCCGGAAAGCCGTTCCACCTTCGCAAAAGCGGCGATTTCTGCTTTGAGCGCCTGATTTTCCGCAACGAGTGCGGAATAGTCGGCGGGCGGCGCCGTCCAAAGCAAATTGCGCAGCGGGCCGGACCACGAGGGAAACCAAAAGATCAAAAGAATGATCAGGCCCGCAAGAACCCATGGAACCAATCGCTCGCGCATACTGGTCTACAAATTAATTTGGAGCGGCTTCAGCGGGTTGTCCAGAAACGCCCTGTGCCTCTCAAATCCATCCACCATCTGGCCTAAACCGCGCGCCACGCAGGTCAAGGGGTCATCCGCGATCCGCGTCTCCACCGAGGTCTCTTTCTGGATAAGTTCATCCAGGCCTCGGAGCATCGCTCCCCCGCCGGCAAGGGTTATCCCCTGTTTCAGCATATCCCCGACCAGCTCCGGCGGCGTCGCTTCAATCACCTCCAATATGGAATCCACCATAGAGCGCAGGGATTTCTGGAGCGCCGCCCGGACGTGGCTGTTCTTTATCACAATTTCCCGCGGCAGTCCGGTGGAGATATCCCGGCCGCGGATCGGCGCTTCTATCCGCTCGTCCATAGGCATAGCGGAACCAACTTCTATCTTTGCGTACTCCGCGGTCGGCTCGCCGATAAGGAGCTTGAACTCGTCCCGCACGAAGCGGGCGATGTCGTCGTTGAATTTGTCTCCGGCGGTCTTAAGCGTCCGGGAAACCACCGTCCCGCCCATGGAGATGACCGCAATGTCGGTGGTGCCGCCGCCGACATCCACTATTAAGCTCGCTATCGGCAAGTCGATCGGCAGGTTCGCGCCCAGCGCCGCGGCGATCGGCTCTTCCACCAGGTACACCTTGGCACAGCCGGCGTTCATCGCCGCGTCTTCCACCGATTTCCGCTCCACCTCCGTGAGGTTATTGGGGATCGCCAGGACCCCGCGGCGGAAACTGCCGAAGGGCGAGGTCTTGTTTTGCAAGCGGCGCAGGAATTGGCGCAGCAGCTCCTCTGCCATCCCAAAGTCGGAGATCACGCCGTTAACGAGGGGGCGCGAGACGCTTATGTGCGCCGGTGTCCGGCCGAGCATTTTTTTCGCTTCCTCGCCGACCGCCAGGATCTGATTGGTCTTCAAGTTCACCGCCGCCACCGACGGCTCCTGAATGACCAAGCCCCTGTTCTTCAAGTAGATAAGGGAGTTGGCCGTTCCCAAGTCGATCCCGACGTCTTTGAAGAAAGAATCCCAAAGCATAGGTTTTAGGTTTTAGGTTTTAGAAAATCAAACAGTTCGGCCTTGGTCATAAGTTTGGTTTCTTTTTCGTCCCGGCGCTTTACCTCCACCTTGCCCTTCGTCTCCGGGCTCACCACCAGGCGCCAGGGAATGCCGATGAGATCCGCATCCACGAACTTCACCCCGGCGGATACGTCTCTCTCGTCGTAGAGTACTTCCACTCCAGCTTTTTGTAAATCCTCGTATAAGCCCTCCGCGGCGTCGTTCCCCAAATCCAAAAGATGCGCTTGGAACGGCGCCACCGCCTCCGGCCAGATTATTCCCAGTTCGTCGTGGAACCGCTCCACAAGCGTGCCCATCGCCCGGGAAATACCGATGCCGTAGCAACCCATCACCGGGTAATGCTTCTTGCCGTCCCGGCCGGTGAAAGTGAGTCCGAAATCCTTGCCGTATTTCTGCCCCAGGTCAAACACATTCCCGACCTCGGACGCCCTGGCTTTGGCGAGCTTGCCCTTGCCGCATTTGGGGCAAGCACTCTTTTCTTTCTGCTTCGCGATGTCCACGTTCACACAGAACTCGCAAATGGGACAGTACAAAATGTCGTCTTCCCCGGCGCCGGTCAAAACCATAAACTCATAGGAAATCTTCTCGCTGAACGCTCCCCCGGAGGCCTCGGTTACCTTGGCCACGAGCCCCAAGCGCTTGAAAATCTTCAAGTATGCCCCCTTCACCACCTCGTAAAACCGGTCAAAATCCTCCTGGTTCTCGTGGAAGCTGTACATATCCTTCATCAGGAATTCCCGCCCGCGCAGAAGGCCGGACTTGGAGCGCAGTTCATCCCGGAACTTCCAGTGAATTTGATAAACGGCGATGGGAAGGTCTTTGTAGGTCTGCACTCGCTTCATCACGAGCGGCGTCACCACCTCTTCCTCGCTCTGGCCCAGAGCGTATTCCTTGCCCGTCCGGCTCGTGAGTTCAAAAAGAACGTCCAGCTTCTTCCACTGGCCGGTCTTCTCCCAGATCTCTTTGGGATGGAGCATTGCCATCAAAATTTCCTGGCCGCCCACCGCATCCATCTCTTCCCGGACGATTTGTTCAATTTTCCGCAAAACCCGCAAACCGAGGGGCAAGTAGTTATAAACCCCGGCCATCAGTTTCTCCACGTAGCCGGCTCGGGCAAGGAGTTGGGCGTTTACCGTCTCCTCGTCCTTGGGTGCAAATCTCTGGGTCTGGGTAAAAAGCTCGGATTGGCGCATGTCGGGGAATAAAAATACAACCCAAGATTAGCACGAGCAAACACCCCTGGCAACGAAACGAGGCGGGTCAAATCAACCGAAGTTTTATCGTAAGCTTGTACGAATCCGCGAACTTGGCGTAGCCCCGCCAGGAAGCGAGGGCCTGGGGCGAGAAAGGACGCTCTTTCCTTTTCTTCAAAAACCTCCTGACCGTTGATTTCCGCAGGAAGCGGCGGTTGTCGCGGAGCACGTACCCTAGAAAATCCACGCCCTTGTCCACCGGGAAAACCTCGGCTTTCCTGGGATGCAGTTCCAGCTTCAGACGGTCGCGCAGGAATTCCCGGATTTTCTCTTTAGTTTCGTGGAGATTCTTTTTGTCCATGCCAAGAATAATAAAGTCATCCATATAGCGGATGTAGTATCTCTCCTTTAGCGTCCGCTTCACAAAGTGGTCAAGTTCGTTCAGATACACGTTCGCAAAAAGCTGGCTGGTGAGATTACCAATGGGGATGCCCCTGGGGTGGCTCGCAAGTACCTCCCGGACGAGCTGGAGGATTCTTTCGTCCTTTATCTTCCGGCTCAAAATCCCGTAAAGAACGTCGTGGTCAATGCTGTCAAAATACTTGGAGATGTCGCACTTGAGACAATATATCCGGCGCGGGTTTACTCTCTCTCTCTCTCTCTCTCTCTCTCTCTCTCTCTCTCATACGCATAGACCTCATGAAACTCTCCAGCCGCCTTACCGCGGCATGAGTCCCCTTGCCGATGCGGCAGGCGTAGGAATCATAGATAAAACCTTTGTCCAGAATCGGCTCTATCACGTTGCAGAGAGCGTGGTGCAGTACCCTGTCCCGGAAAGGAGCTGCTTTTATTACTCGCTTTTTGGAGTCAACAACCACGAACTCGCGGTAGCCGCCGTGGCGGTAGGTTTTGTCCAAAAGTTCATGCCGGAGAGAAAGCAGATTGTTCTCAAGGTCACAGCCGAATTTCAAAATGGAGGCGCGGTAGCGCTTGGCCCGGCGGGCTTTCAAGTAGGCACTGTGCAAGTTCGCAAAGTCACAAATCTTTTCAAACAATTTCATAGAGTTAGAATATAAGCGCGGTGGGGGTGGCGCAGTGCTGGCTCCAGCTCGTCAACTGGGAGGCCACGGGGTGCAAATCCCCGCACCTCCACCGCCCTTGGGGCTATCCACAGACCGACCCTTGACTTTTTCCAAGTAACGAGTATATACTTCAAGCACAGTTGACGAGCTGGACGCACTGCGTTTGGACTCGCAAAAGGCCCCGAAAGGGGTTTTTTGCTTTGTAAAAACCCTCTTACCCCGCGCCAGAGTGCCGGAAAAGGCGCGATGGCGCGGGGAAACGGGTTAGTATTTTCCCGGCCGCAAGAGAAGCGGCGCGAGAAGGATCGAGGACAGTAGTCGTCTTGGCGCGGACTTGCGTCCGTGGACGCTTCGTTCAGGCCAAGCAAGTGATGAGTACCGGGCACAACGGAAGCCCACATTGTTGTTCGTATTGCCCGTGTCCCAATTCAGGTTCAGCGTGAACGCCCCGGCGTTCGTCCCGTTGTTCCAATTCGCGCCGCGGATGAAGACACCGTTGTGCAGCCCTTAACCCCCCGTATGATTGCGAATTTCTCCGGTCATACGGCGCGGGAAAACTTGTTCGTCCAGCCCGATAAGAGCTTGCCTATTTCGTTCATCTTTTCGGCCGCGATCTCGTACTGTTTGATGCTGATCAAGCGCAAATCCTTGGACAAACGGATCAAAATCCTCAATTCGTCCAGCTCCACGCTCATCTCCCTCAAGGCGGGAATCTTGTCGCGCTCAAGATTGGCCCTGATGATCGACTGCAGAACGCTCAAGGCCTTGTTCTCTATCTGCTGACCCAAAACGAACCTTTGGCTTTTGGGGAACTTGTTCACCGCCGGATACAGCCACAGGAGCAGGTCATACGCTTTTTGGTAAATTATGAGGTCGCCGAGCATGCGTAATATTTTGTCGGAGGATTTCAGATTCAAGATTGCTACGCAGGACTACCGGGCACAACGGAAGCCCACAATATCGTTCGCAATGCCCGTGTCCCAAATCAGGCGCAGCGTGAACGCCCCGGCGGACGCCCCGCCGCCCCAACCCGCGCCGCGGATGAAGACAGTCGTTCCCTGGTTCGCGCCGTTCTTGTAGGTATAGACGCGGCCCATACCCTGGTTTGCGTACCAGGAGGGGTCGGAGGGGGCGACTTTGGCCTGGGCGACGTCCGAGGACCAGGCAGAAATATACGGCGCTCCGGTCACGAAGTCGCACCAGCCCCAGCTTGCCGCGCCGTCGGAGCAGGCAGGTAAAGCCATGGTCGTCGTAAGGTCGCCGACGTTATTCACGCTCCTCTGGACATGCTCCCAAACGTTGCCAGGCAGGTCCCAGACGACCGAGCCGTTGGACAGGGTAAGCGTCCTTCGCTGATCGGAGCCCGCAGTGTTGCCGGTTTGGTAGTAGCCGTCGGCGTCGTCCCCGGAGGCGGGGAGGGCGGTTGCGGGCGAGTTGTCGTTGTGGCCGGAATAGAGGGCGCCGTTTCCGACCTGGTTGTTCGTCCAGTCGGAGGCGACCTGCTCCGCGTTTCTCGCTATGGTCATCCACTCGTCGTTCGTGAGGAGGTGGGCGCCGATCGCGGCACAGTAATCCTTGGCGGTGGTGTGGGAGATATTGGCGATGGGGTAGCCCGACGGGACGGAGGCCGGGGCGCGGCCGTTTGCGGAGGTACAGGGGGTGGTGCTGTTGTCGTAGGTCTGGTAAGAGGTGGCGGGGGTGGTGAGGCCAGCTGTTTGCCCGGAGAGGACGCATTTGGCCTCATACTTCATCACCCAGAAGTTGGGGGTGCCGAAGGTGGAGTTCCCGGGAACGAGCGTCCAGCCGGAGCCGCCGCCCAGGGAGAGATTGTTCCCGGACTGGAACATTTGGCTATTCGCTCCCGCCTGGGTGAGGTATTTCTGGGACTCCGCCCGGGCGACGAGCTTGAACGTGCCGGAGCCGGGAAAGTAGGAGTAGTACAGGCCGGTGGAAGAGGTGTTCACCGGGTCTGCGGGCAGTTGGCCGACGGGCGAGCCAGAGGAGACACCCGTGAAATTGACCGGCAGCCAGCCGGTGCCGTCCACTTTCCTTTGGGTGGAGGAGGCGGCGCAGTGGAAGTAGCCGGAGGGAAAGCCCAGGCTCGCGCAGTCCGTGCCGGCGGTCGTCGTGGCAGCCGGGTCTATGAGCGAGAGGTAGGTGAGGGCAGTGTCGCCCAGAGAACTCGCGCCCAGGGTGTCGGTCACGTATATGCCCAGGGCCTTGTTCAGGGTATCTATGTCCGAGAGGCGGTTGCCGTCTCTGGCTTGCTTCAGGAGTTCCGCCGGGTTCAAGACCAGAACCACCACCACCGCGAGGACCGCGATGATCGCGATTACGATCAGGAGTTCGATGAGGGTGAAAGACGAGCGCATGCTTTACCTGCCGGTGCAAAATTTGCGGATCACTTCGATTTCGTACGGCCCGCCGGTGCAATACTTCTGCCGCAACTGGGCCTCTACCGCTTCGGCTCTCGCTCTCTCCGCGGCGCTCTGTTGATACGAAATGAACACCTTGGAATAATACCAAGCAAAGAAAACCCCGGCGATAACCGCCGCCGCGATCACGGCGGTGGTTATAACCAATCCCCAGCGTATTTTAGAGTCGGTCATTGAATTTTTATTATAGCACGAACGGCAGAAACCGGATGTCTCTGCCGTTCACTCGTTGCCATTGCCGTTGTTGCCGGCACTTACTATCTCCCGCATCCGGGCGATCGCCGCCCAGACGGTGCCGGGAGAGTCGTCCGCCGCATACGTCTCGCCGTAGGCGGTTTTGACGACGATGTCCCCCAGCTGGCCTCGCACGAGCGCAGTAGGCACACCGGTAAGGAGTCCCACGAGCACCACATCTCCCCTGCACTTCCCGGGGATGGGGATATCAAGGATGCCTTGGCCCATGATATCCCCTTTGACGGAGAAGACCGGATAAGCCATAGGCAATCCCTCCTGCTACAGATAATTATAAAACCCTCCGGCCCAGAAGGGTTGTGCATAAGTCATTGCTGCGGGGCAGGGCATTGAACGTCGCTCGTATCCACTCGCTCTCTCAAAACCCTCGGTTTTGAGTCCGTCCCGCTAAGGCGGGACTCATTCCGACACGGGAGGAACCTTATACTTTCCTCCCGACCCCTCCTTCGGTTCGAATCCCTGCCCCGTCGCAAGGGCAGATTAGTTTTGTTTGCTGCGGGGCAGGGATTCGAACCCCGATACCAGCGTCCAGAGCGCTGTGTCCTACCATTAGACGACCCCGCAAAAGCTTTACTATATTATGGTATAATTCAATTCGTGAAAAGGTCGCAACTTTTTAGAACCCTACAATGAGCAAAGTTGGTTTTTTGGTCCTGGCCGCCGCAGTGGTAGTGGTCTCCGGCCTCATCTTTCTGGGCGAGGATAATTTCAAAAGCGTCTTTGGCGGAAAAACATCCTGCGCCCAAGTTATGACCCCGGCCTTTAACCCGGCAACCGGTGAACTGCGCGACTTCCCCACCCCGTGCGACGTGCCAGCGGGCTGGACCAAGGCGGAGTACGCCAAATAAGTTCAATTCTTCAAATAGCGCCGGACCGCGATCAAGCTGGATAACGCGCCGATCAGAACCCCAAAGAGCAGCTGGTAGCCCAGCAAGCTCAAAATATTCGTGTAGAAGTATTGGAAAAGGTTAAGCCCCGGTATGAACACGCTGAAATAGGGCGAGGCGAAGTAAACGAGCGGGGCGGCTACGAGTAAACTTAAGACCGCCGCAAGCACGCCGGCTATCACGCCTTCCACCATATACGGCCCGCGGACGAAGGCGTTGCCCGCGCCGACCGCGCGCATTATCCCGATCTCATCCCGGTTGGAGTAGATCGCGAGGCGGATGGTGTTGAAGACCACGAGGCCAGCGACGACTGCGAGAATAACCGTCAAGGCGAGGCCCATCCGGTTCACGTTATTGATTATTGCGACCAGCCGGTCTATCACCACCTGATTTTCAAAATAGCTTACTTTGTCAAAATACTGGCTCAAGTTCGGCGCGGAAAGATATTCGGCAATGGAGGCGTACTGCTCCGGCTTGCGCGCTTTGATGTTCAAGGAGGCCTCTAAGGGGTTCACCGTAAGCTCGCTCAAAGCCCGGCTAACCGTTTCGTCCTCGGCGTGCTTTTCCTTGAACCGCGCGAGGGCCTCGTCGGTTGAAACATAATCCACCTGGCCGACTTCGGACAAGCTTTCGAGCGATCGCTTGACGTTCAGTATCTCGTCCTCCGAGACGTTGGTTTTGAAGTAAACGCTGATGTCAATCTTCTCCTGGATGGAGGCGATCGCGCTCGCGGTTATGACGTTGAAGAAAATGAGGCCGGAAAACACGAGGAGCGCCATCACCATTATCGCCACCGTCGCCGCTGACGGCCAGCCGTTCCGCCAGAAATTCACAAACCCATAGTGGACTATTCTTGAAATGACGGTGAACATTTTATGTCTATACGAGTATGTACTTGCCTTTTTCCTCATCCCTTATCACCCTGCCCTTGTCCAGGGTGATGACCCGCTTGTCCAAGGAATTGACCACATCCTTGTCGTGAGTCGCGAGGATCAAAGTCGTGCCCAGCTGATTGATCTTCTGGAGCAGGTTTATGATCTCATAAGTGTGAAGCGGATCCAAATTGCCGGTCGGCTCATCCGCAATTATAACCTCCGGCCGGTGCACCATGGAACGGGCGATGGCCACCCTTTGCTTTTCCCCGCCGGAGAGTTCATGGGGAAAGTTGCCCATCTTATCCGAAAGTCCGACCATATCCAGGACCTGGGGAACCAGTTCTTGGATCTCGGACTGCGGCCGTCCCGCCACCTCCAAGGCGAAAGCCACGTTCTCATAAGCGGTCTTCGCGGCTAAAAGCCGGAAGTCCTGGAAAACGATGCCGATGTGCCGGCGCAGGCCCGGCAACTCGTTGTCTTTGAGTTTGTTGACCTCATACTGGCCGAAAATGATCCTGCCCCGGCTCGGCTTTTCTTCGCCGATCAGGAGCTTCACCACCGTGGACTTGCCCGCGCCGGAGCGGCCGACGATGGACACGAACTCTCCGGGATTTATCTTGAAATCAATGTCCTCCAACGCGGTGGAGTGACTGTTGTAAACCTTGTAAACGCTTTGGAATGCAATCATGCGAATTTTTCCCAAGAGCGAAGCGATTGGCCGGAAAATTCAGCACCCCGCCCTCTAGGCTCATTATTCATATCCTCCCTTTGGGACACGCGCCCAAGTATAACACAACGAAAAAGTTTGTCATAGGGCATAGAGGGCGGGGTCCTAAATTTTGCTTCCCAAAATTTGGACATCAGCTTCAACGAAGATATCAATATCGCCGTTTAGAACATCGTAAACTTGCGTTGTCTCCACCTCGGTGCGATGGTCTTTGACCAGCTGATAGGGATTCAAAACGTAGGAACGAATCTGGTTCCCCCACTCCGGCTTGACCTTGGTTCTCAACTCCGAAACCTCTTTCGCCTGCTCCTTCTCCATAAGCTGTAAGACCTTAGCTTTGAGCAACTTCAGGGCTTTTTCCCGGTTCTGAACCTGGGAGCGCTCCGCTTGGGAACTCGCGGAGAGGTTGGTCGGCAGATGCACCACCCGGACCGCCGTCTCAACCTTGTTCACGTTCTGCCCGCCCGGCCCGCCGGCGCGGTAGAATTCAAATTTCAGATACTTTTCCGGCAACTGCAAGGCGGACTCCGCGACCGGCGGCAGGTCCGGCACGACTTCCACCAAGGCAAAGGAGGTGTGCCGCAGTTTTTTGGCGGAGAAGGGCGATATCCGCACGAGACGGTGGACTCCGGCCTCGCCTTTCAGATAGCCGTAGGCATACTCGCCTTTGATCTCAAATGTCCGCCGGTTCGGGCTCGCATCCAGAACCGTGATCTTCCAACCGCGATTCCCGGCATATTTTTCGTACATCTCCGCAAGCATCCTCGCCCAGTCCTCGGCGTCCTCGCCGCCCGCGCCGGGATATATGGAAATTACTGCCGCTTGCCTATCGTACGGGCCCCGGAAGAGCTCTGCGATCTCCAACTGCCGGAACTTTTTCCTGATTTCAAAGAATAGATTCTCGTCAAATCTAATCTTCAGTCCGGCTATCCCCTTTTCCACCGCCGCGAACTTTTGTAAAACGTCCTTGACTTCGCCGAGTTCCTTGAGTTTCTCCTCCGCCGCCTCCCGAGAACGCCAAAAATCCGGGAGGGATACAGCCGCCTCCAGTTCTTTAACTCGCGTTTCTTTAGCTGGCAGGTCAAAGACGCCCGGCCAATCGCCGGGCCTCGGTCTCCAACTCTCCCAAATTTTCTATTTCCTTTGCCATGAGCCGATGGCCGGAATCGAACCGGCAACCTTACCCTTACGAAGGGTCTGCTCTGCCAATTGAGCTACATCGGCGACTGCCGCGCCGGTTTCAGGGCCCTAGCATACCACAAAACTTCGTTAAATAAACCCCGCACCTTGTCTCTTTCTGCATCCGTGATCTTGCTATCTCCGCCAAAAAGCGATTGAGCATTTGAGAAATAAACCGCCGTCCGCGCCGGGACCATTTGGAGTTCAATCGCAACCAGGCGCAGCTGCTCAACCATCCTCGCCCCGCCCAAGCCGCCGGAAGAGACACCGCAGATGCCTACGGGCTTGCGATTGTATTCCTTGTAAATTTGATCCAGCATCAGCTTCAACTCCCCGGGATAACCGTGATTGTATTCGGGGGAAACGATAATAAGCCCGTCCGCGCGGGTCATTTTGGCGCTCCATTCCTCCGCCTTTTCCTTGGTCATCGCCACTCCCGTGTGCGGCAGGGCGATGTATTCACGCACGTCTATGAGTTCCGCTTCAAACTGGCCGTAATTTTTGGCCTCTTCCAAAACGAACCTCGCCGCGTGTTCGGAGAAGCGCCCATCGCGGGCGGAACCCAAAAGGATCGGAATGAAAATCTCGCTCATCGTCTTTGGGACAATTTTACTACTCATATCTTAACGCTTCAATAGGGTTAAGAGCAGCAGCGCGGCGGGCGGGATAGTAGCCGAAGACAATCCCGATCGCGGCCGAGACCCCAAAGGCGAGCGCCACCGCCTGGGCGGAAACCTGGGTGGTGATCCCGGCAAGTTGGGATATAAGGAGGGACGCGGCCCAGCCCAGGATCACGCCGAAGAGGCCGCCGAAGAGAGTGAGCGCCACCGCCTCGGTCAAGAACTGCGCGCTCACGTCCCGGCTCTTCGCGCCCAGGGACTTGCGCAAACCGATCTCCCGGGTGCGCTCGGTTACGGTCGTAAGCATCATATTCATTATCCCGATGCCGCCGACAATAAGGGATATCCCCGCCACCGCGGCAAGGAATGCGGTAAATGTGCTGGTCACTTGATTAAGAGAGCTTAAAATATCCTCCTGGGAAACGACGGAAAAGTCGCGGGTCTCGGCGCTCACCCTGTGGCGCGAATCCAAGAGCGCCTCCGCCGAGGCCTTCACCGTTGCCATCTGGTCTTTTTCCGCAACCGAAACAGCGATGGTAGAAAGGTAGTCCGAACCGGCAAGGATCTTCTGCATAGTCGTGAGGGGAATGAGAATCGTGTCATCGGGATTGAAAAAACCGGCGCTGCCCTTCGGCTGCAGAACGCCTATCACTTTGAAATTCACTTTGTTTATCCGGATGGTCTTGCCGAGCGGATCTTCTTCCCCGAAAAGGTCCGCCGCCGCAGTCGGCCCCAGGACCGCCACCCGGCCCAAACTGCGATTGTGCTGGGCGGTCAAGAACGATCCTTGTGCCGGAGCCACGTTCCTTACCTGGGCATACTCCGCGACGGCGCCGACTACGGTAGAGTTGGTATTATTGCCCGTTTGGGAAACGATTTGAAAACGCCTCTGCACTTCCGGTGAAACCGCCGCCGCGCCCGGAAGTTCCACAAGCGCTTCCGCATCCCCGTTTGTGAGCGTCTGCGCTCCGCCCCGGCCGGTGGAGACAAAACCCCTGCCCGCCTGGGCGGCGCCGGGCATCACGGTCAAAAGATTGGAACCCAAACTGGAGATGCTTGTCTCTATGGAAGAGGCCGCGCCCTGGCCGATGGAGATCATCGCCACCACCGAACCGATGCCGATCACGATGCCCAAAACCGTGAGGCCGGAACGTACTTTATTGGAGGCGAGAGCCGAGTACGTCTCCTCCCAAATGTCTATCAAATTCATTGATGGTGATTTGCGACGCGGCGGTTCTTCACTCTCTCGTCGCCCACGATATGCCCGTCTTTGACGTGAATGATCCTCTCCGCGTGTTCCGCCACGTAAAGCTCATGGGTGATCAAGACGACTGTCCGGCCGTGCTTTGCATGCAAACGCTGGAAAGTATCCAATACCTGCTCTCCGGTTGCGGTGTCCAGGTTCCCGGTCGGCTCGTCCGCGAGAACGAGGGACGGGTCGTTGACCAAGGCCCGCGCGATCGCCACTCTCTGCATCATTCCGCCGGAGAGTTCGTTGGAGTGGTGGTTGAAAAACTCCTCCGGAAAAGCGGAGGCGTGGAGGGCCGCCCGGGCGGTTTCCTCCCGCTTCTCCCGCGGCACTCCGGCATAGACGAGCGGCAGGACGACGTTCCGCAGAACCGTCGCCCGCGGCAGGAGGTTGAACGACTGGAAAACGAAACCGATCTTCTTGTTGCGCACCTCCGCCAGTTCGTCGTCTTTCAATTTGGAAACGTCCCGGCCGTCAAGGAGGTAAACGCCCTCGCTCGGCGTGTCCAAGCAGCCCAAAATATGCATCAGGGTTGACTTACCGGAACCGGAGGGCCCCATTATCGCCACGAACTCGCCGTCTCCGACCGTGAAACTCACGTCTTTAAGCGCGGCGGTGTCTATGGTACCGGTCTTGTAAATTTTGGAAATGTTCTTGCACTCGATCATATGGTTTAATGGCCAATTCTCGTTCCGCCGCCGCCACCACCACCGCCGCCGCCGAAAAACAAACCCCTCGTTTGAGTTCCCGCGGCTCCGCTTGTGCCGTTCGCGTTCGCCGTCGTGCCGGAGCCGACTACAACCTTCTCCCCCTCTTCCAAACCGGAGATTATCTCCGTAAATTCGTCGTTAGATAAGCCGGTCTCCACCGTCCGGCGCGCCGGTTCCCCGCTCGCCACTCCCGCCACTTCCACATAGCGCGAGTTGCCCTGGTACTTCACCGCCGCATTCGGGACAAGAAGAACATTCTCTTTGCGGTCGGTGATTATCTCTGCGGAAACGGTCATAGAGGGCTTGACCCGTTCGTCCTGGGTTTGGAACGCGATCTTAACGTTATAGGTCACGACCCCTTGGCTTACCGTGCCCACCGTGTCTATCTCCGCCACTTTCCCGGCTATCTTCAAGTCCGGGAAGGCGTCAAAGGCAAGCGTCGCGTTCTCGCCGGTCTTCACTTTGGCCACGTCAACTTCGTTCAGGGAAACCTCCGCCAGCTTCTCGGCGGTTATCAGGATACCGGCTGCCGTTCCCTGGGAAACCGTTTCCCCTATTTTAACATTCAGGTTCGCCACCACTCCCGCGAAAGGCGCGCGGAGATAGTAGTTGTCCAAGGCCTCCTTTGCGTCCAAGAGGGCGTTTTCCCTCTGCTTTACCGCAAGTTCCTGGGAACGGATGTCCAGGGGCGCATTTTTGATGTCGTTTTCCGCGCCTATCAGGTCGGCGAGCCGGGTGTTCACCTGGCCGATGTAAGTGCGAAGATTGCTCTTGTAGGTATTTATAAGAAAAGGAAGGGTCTTGCTGCGGGAAGAAGCATAGTCGCTCAAAAAGTCCAATAGGTTCTGCTCGCTCTTCAAGGCCTGGGCCAAAGACCGGGCGGCGGCAAGCGTTTGTTCCAAAAGCGCTCGTATAGTTTCCGGGTCGGAGTAGCGGCTCGCGTTCTTATACGCCAAAAATGCCGCGTCGTAGTCCTTGCGGGCGGTATTGTAATCCGACGCCGCGGAATCCACGAACACCAGGACTTTAAGGTAATTTTCGTTGTCCAACTGCCCCACGAAGTCCTTATAGAAACCGATGTTGTCCTGGTTTTTGGGGTTCAGGGTGCTTCCCAAAATGATCTCCTCCGCGCTTGCGACGACGGTCGGAAAATCCAGGAAGGCGTTGGATATGTCCGCGAACGCATCCTCCATAATTTTTGCCGTATCCGCCGTGGACTGCTTGAGCTTTTCCAGACCCAACTTCGCCGATTCCAGATTGACCTCCGCGTCCCGGACCGCTTTCTCCGCCTCGGCCGTGTCCAACCGGAGGATCAAAGCACCCGCTCCGACCGTCTGCCCTTCTTTCACGCCGATATAGTCAATCTCCCCCGAGGCCTTCGGTTTCAGGTCTATCTGGTTCAGAGCCGAAACCTGGCCGGTGCCGCCGACCGTCTGGACAAGCGTTCCCCTCCTCGCCGCAGTGAGGATATACCCGTTCCCGGTCTCGCTCCCGGCAAATTTTCCGTAGGCATAATAACCCCCAGCGGCAAGCGCGATAAGGAGCGCAAGCGAGATAACCTTGTGGCGGAAAACCGCTGTCAGGAACTTCTGAATCATAGAGGCGGCTTGGGCAGGATGCGTATGAGCTTCGCTTCGATCTGGCCAGCGTCGTTCGGCGCACCCAAAACAACAACGTAGTCCCCCTCCTTAAGACCGGATAATTGAACCCTCTCGCGGAAGCGGACAATTACCGTGTCGTCTCCAACCAGAACCGCTTTTTCAACGTTGTCTTCGCCCTGAACCACAATTGCGTTTCCCTCGATCTTAAGAAGCCGGCCGAAAGCGCCGTTCGCCTCCATAAACGCGCGGTCTCGCAAAAAATCGCTGCGCGGACCGCCGAAGTTGCGGTGGTAATTTTCTCCCCAGTTGTAGGCAAAACCGGCTTTTCTGTAACCGACCGCTATCCCAGCGCGGAAAATCAGAAGGAGCAATACGAGAGCCGCAACCGTCCAGGTGACCACCCTGAAAGTTTTTGACTCAAAGAATTTACCGGATTCCATAGCGGTACATAAGTTTAAGCGACGTGAGTGCGGCAAGTACGAGAACGAGAAGCGCAGCTGCGCTTACGACCGGCAGGGATTCCGCAAGCGCGAGACCGAGATCTTGCCAGTAGGCCGAAACCAGCCGGAAATCGGAAAGCGCGAGGGAAAGGAATTGGGTGAATCCCGACTCCGCCGCCGAGATGCGCACCGCACGGAAGGCGGGAATGAGACCCGCCGCCGAACCGGCGAAGACAAGGGCGAACGCGGCAAATCTCAAACGTAACGCCCTAACTTCCTCCTTCCGGATGCGAAACATTATCTTGCTCAAAAGCCCCGGCGGCGGCTCGGGCGGGTCCAGGCGGGAAAAAAGTTTTTCGTAATCCTTGCGCACCGTTTACTTATACAATCGGATTCGCAATTTGGGTGCGCAAAGCAATAAGCGCTCTTCGGTGCTGGCTTTTCACCGTATTAAGCGGCTTGCCCACCGCTTCCCCTATCTCCTCAAAAGTCAGGTGGTCGTTATAGTAGAGGAGTAGCACTGTCCGGTAGTCCGGCTTCAGTCCTTCCATTGCGGCGGCGAGTTTCCGCCCGAGTTCCTTGTCCGCGAAAATCTTCTCCGGCAGAGGCGCGGGATCGGCGAGCGTCTCGGCGAGGAGGTTCCCGCCGTCTTCTTTCTCAAACTCGGAAAAGAGAGCCGGTTTTTTCTTCTTCAACCAATTCAGGGCGGCGTTCTTGGCGATCGCAAAAAGCCAGGTCTTGAAGTTCCGGCTCCGGTCAAACTTTTTGAGGTTTTTCCAGGCGTTCACGAACGCGTCCTGGGTTATGTCTTCCGCGTCGCCCGCGTTCCCGACGTAGCGGTACACGAATCCGTAAACTGGCTTCAGGTAGCGCTCAAAAAGCGCCTGCAGCGCCGCCTCATCGCCCGAGAGGTAAGAAGCAATAAGTTCGCTGTCGTTTTTCTTGTCCTCCATGGTTCCGGTTTTTCCCGCCCATGGCGGAGGCGGTAGGATTTGAACCTACGATACCCTTTCGGGTATAGCGGTTTTCAAGACCGCCCGTTTCAGCCGCTCACGCACGCCTCCGCCATGGGCAGGATCGCGATTTCCCAAGCTCATTCTATTCGTTAAGGAAGTTGGGAACAAGACGCGTGCGCATTCGCGCGTTTCCCGCCCGAGTTCACTAACATTTAGCGAATTGAGGCTGGCACACTATTGATCACCTAAATCCACCAATTTGGTTGCCGAACTTAGGTGATGGGCCAGAGGCAGCGTAGGATGTTGCTGCGTGGCCCAAATACTGATCTCTATGTGTTGCGAATACTGTCTCGCAACACCTGCTGTTCGCGCGCGAGGATGTATTCGTAGTAGTCCCGCAGGTTGAAATCACGCGGAACTTTGTAGAAGGTGATCTGGTGCGGCATCCGACGATCTCGCAAAACATCCCACTTGGTGGGAAGGCGGACCACCAGAACTCCGCAGATCCGGTCGCCCTGGCTACCGAGCTCAACCAGTTTCTCTACGACCGACTGGCACCGGGCGAAGAACGCTATCCCAAAGCTCGGGAACCAGTAACCCGGTCTCCCGACCTCGTGGAATTTTCCACTCGGATCCACGAGGAAGATGCGTTCCTGGTAGGGTCCGCTGATGTCGGACCCACAGGGTACATTCTCCGAGCGCATCAGATCCAGGTCGACCCTCGCAACCTTCATGGTTGCCAGGTGAGGCCTGATCTTCAGACGCTCGATGATCTTCCCGAGCCAGGGGAATTCTTTCTCGAACGCCGCGAGTTTGGAAAGGTTCATGCCTATTCTCCTGTGGCATCCCGCCACGTAAAACCTGGCATCCCGCCAGGCGGACTGGCTACACTTATATACTTAATCTACCGTAAAGTCAAGAGGGGGCGGTGATATTTTACACTTTGCGCGAACCTTTTTTGAAGGAAACTGACCGCCTCCGCTTCGCTCCGGAGGAACGCTCGGGCGCGGCGGAATTCCCCCCACACCCCCCTTCCGCCGCGCCCTCGCTTCTGGCATTTCGGCGAAAAAATCTGGCGGCTAAATAAGAATGAAATACCATAGTGTATTTTAGTATAACATTGTCTGTAAATATAACAAAGTGCTAAAATGTGAATAAGTATGGTGGCTAAATTCAAATCTGATAAATACCGCAAATCGAGAGGTGGATACTCTCGGTTTTGGAAGCGAGAGATTTTCTTGTTTCCATCGGCTCGAACCGCCGCCTTGCGGCGGGAATCTTGGCGGTGGATTTCAGAAACCCTTGGCATTTCCTTGCGGAAATGTCTGCCGAAGCGAGGGGCGAAGCCCCGAGCGAGGCAACTAATCAACTTTGGTGGAATTATACAACTCTGCTCGAACATTTTTTGAACGGAACTGACCGCCTC
>CAYPDQ010000014.1:0-22918 GCA_964409535.1 uncultured Candidatus Saccharibacteria bacterium
GGATAAGGGAGAGGTTGGAGCCCAGCTCGTATCTCCCTGGGTCGTAGCCGCCGTCGTCCTTGGCTTTGGAGGTGAGGTATTTCTGGGATTCGAGGAGGGCGGTCATGGCCCAGCTGCCTCCGGGGGTATAGGCGTAGTAGAGGCCGCTACTGGAGGTATTGGTGGGGTCTATCGGCAGCTGGCCTATGGGGGAGCCACTGCTTATCTGGGAGAAGTTCACGGGCAGCCAGCCCTGGCCGTCTACCTTCCTTTGGGTGGAGGAGGCAGAGCATCTATAGGTCCAGTTAGGGGGAGGGGTAAGGGGGATGCCTTCGCAGTTGGTTCCTGCTGTAGTCGTGGCTGTTTGGTCTACCAGGGAAAAGTAGGTGGTGCTGGAGTTCCCCAGGGAGCCCTGGCCTAAGGTATCGGTCTCGTAGATGGAGATGGCTTTGTTCAAGGTCTCTAGGTCGGACAGGCGGTTGCTGTCTCTCGCTTGTTTGAGGAGCTCGGAGGGGTTCAGGGTGAGGATTACGACGATGGCGAGGACGGCGATGATGGCTATGACTATGAGCAATTCTATTAGAGTAAAAGAAGAGCGGGTCATGTTTGACTTATCTTATTATAGCGTTTTACCCTGTCGCCAGCAGCTTGGGGGTCTGTAAAAATGACGGGATTCTTATTTCTCGCGTTCTCGACTTGCACGATCGGTTTTGCCGCAACCGCGCTATGGAGCGCAAGAAAGGCAAAGAGGCGGGAACTGCAGGGGTGGTATGACAGAGCCGTCTACCACCGGTCCCGGGCGAGGAAATTCCGATGGATCGCAACGGCCTTTCTCTTCGCTACCATCGTCGTGTTCTTTGCCGCCCCGTAAAAGCGGAATCGGCAAAGCGAGAAGCCCTCCAAAATCAGAGCTGGAGGGCTTCGCACTATTTTTCCGCTTCCGCGATCTTGGGAATCGCTTTTATCACCGTGTCCGGGTTCAAGGAGATGCTGTCTATCCCCTTTTCCACCAGAAACGCCGCGAACTCCGGATAGTCCGACGGCGCTTGGCCGCAGATGCCGACGTATTTTTTCTTCTTGCGGCACTTTTCTATCACTTGGCCGACGAGTGTGAGGACCGCCGGGTCATTCTCATTCGCAATGTGAGTCACGAGCCCCGAATCCCGGTCCAAACCCAGGGTGAGCTGGGTGAGGTCATTGGAGCCGATGGACATTCCGTCGAATATCCCCAGAAATTCGTCCGCGCGCAGGACATTGGACGGGATCTCGCACATAACGTAGACCTTTGTGTCCGTAAGGCCGTATTTAGATATGAGTCCGCGCACTTTTCCGCCCTCCTCCGGCGTCCGGCAGAACGGAACCATCGGCACGACGTTCCTTAAGCCGAACTCGTCCCGCACCCTTTTCAACGCTTTGACCTCCAGACCGAAGGCGCGCTCGAACTTGGGATCATAGTAGCGAGAAGCGCCGCGCCAGCCGAGCATCGGGTTCTCTTCCTGCGGTTCGTAGAGTTCTCCGCCCAAAAGCGCGCGATATTCGTTGGTCTTGAAATCCGAGAATCGGATGATGACCTCGTGGGGGTGGAACGCCGCGCCGATCCTGGCGATGCCTTCCGAGAGTTCATCCACGTAGAAATCCGCTTTGTTTTTGTAGCCGGGCGTGGCTTTGTCCACCGCCGCCGCGATCTTCCTCTCTGTTGCGTCCTTGGAATTTTTCAATTTCTCATAGTCCAGGAGCGCGTTCGGGTGGACTTTTATGTAACCCGCGATTATGAATTCCAACCGCCCCAGGCCCACGCCTTTTACCGGCAGTTGCCAGTTGGCGAAGGCCTCGTCCGGCGAGCCGATGTTCACCATTACCTTGGTTTTGGTCTCGGGGATTTTATCCAGACGGTGTTCGATCACCTCGAATGGAAGCTTGCCCGCATACACCTTGCCGTTCTCGCCGGAGGAGCAATCCACGGTTATTTCTTCTCCGTTCTTCAAAACCTTGGTGGCGCTCTCGGTGCCGACGATACAGGGTATTCCCAGTTCCCGGGAAACGATCGCCGCATGGCTCGTGCGCCCGCCTTTGTCGGTCACAATGGCGGAAGCCATTTTCATTATCGGCTCCCAGTCCGGGTCAGTTATCTCCGTGACCAAAATTTCTCCTTTTTCAAAACCGGCGATCTTCTTCGCGCTCTTTATGATCCGGGCCCGGCCGGATGCTGCCTTCGTGCCCACCGCTGCGCCGGAGACGAGAACCTTGCCCTGCCGCTTCAACCTGTATTCCTTATATATGTTTCTATCCGCCGAAGAGTGGACCGTCTCCGGCCGCGCCTGGACTATGAAAAGCTCTCCTGTTTTGCCGTCTTTCGCCCACTCGATGTCCATCCCGTTAGAGGCAGAGGGTCGCTGCGAGTCCCGATACTCGCCGCGAGGGCCCGCAGCGTGCCTCTGCGAGTATCGGGACGAGCCCTCGCGGCCTCTAACGGGATCCATTGCCTGCCGCCGACTGTGCTTCTTGGAAAAGTGCTCCTCTATCGCCGCGCACCACTTAGCGAGTTTCAAAATTTCCTCCTCGCCAAGCGAGAACTTCTGCCGGTCCGCTTCCGGAACTTCCGTCTCCTTGCTGCCGCCGCCTTCCGCGTAAACCATTTTCACGTTTTTGACGCCCAGGTTTTTAACGATCAAGGACTTAAAGCCCTGCTTGAGGCCCGGCTTCCAAACCATAAACTCGTCCGGCGTCACCTTGCCCTGGACGATCATCTCGCCCAAGCCGTAGGAGGAGTTTATGACCACCACTTCCGGAAAGCCGGTCTCCGTGTCCAGGGTGAACGCGACCCCGGAGACGGCCAGGTCGGAGCGGACCATTTTCTGGACGCCGACCGAAAGCGCCACGTCGAAGTGGGAAAACCCTTTGTCCACCCGGTAGGAAATGGCCCGGTCGGTGAAAAGCGAGGCGATGCACTTTTTGACCGACGCGAGAAGCGCTTCTTCCCCGACCACGTTCAGATACGTTTCCTGCTGGCCGGCAAAGGATGCTCCCGGCAGGTCTTCCGCGGTCGCGGAGGAGCGCACCGCCACGTCGGGATTGCTGCCACCATACTCCTTAGCCAAGCGCATATACGCGCCGAGCGCGGCGTCCGCGAGTTCCTGCGGCAGTTCCGCTCTCAATATTTCCTCCCGTATCATCCGGCCGCGGCGCTGGAGGTCGCGGATGTTCGCGGTATTCAGGCCGGTGAGAATGGATTTTAGTTTCCTTTCCAGGCCGGATTCGGAAAGGAAAAATCTGTAGGCGCGCGCGGTCAAGGCAAATCCATTCGGAACTTTTATCCCAAGCGGCGTGAGATTCCGGTACATCTCCCCAAGAGCGGCGTTCTTGCCCCCGACCTGCGGAACATCCTCTATGCCCACTTCTTCGAACCACAGAACGAACGCCTCGTCCTTGTTCTTCGGGGCGGCGCGGCTAAAAAACTTCTTCAGCTTAGACAGCATTTTAGTGGGGCTTCAACGCTAATATCAAGTCGGAAACGTTCGCGCCGGTGTCGCCGGTCAAGAGATAATCCCCGACCTGCGCGAAAAAGTTGTAGGCGTCGTTGTTATTCAAAAAACTTTCCGGGTTCAAGCCCAGATGCTGCGCTTTTTCCCAGGTGATTATATCACACAGGGCGCCGGCGTGATCGCTGTTGTCCCTGCCGTCGGAGGCAAGCGCGAGGATTACGCCGCCGTTTTTGAGCGCGCCGAGCGCCGCGAGTGCCAATTCTTGGTTCCGCCCGCCCTTGCCTTTGCCTCGTATGGTAACCGTGCTTTCGCCGCCGTAGAGAAGCGCGGTCCCGGGCGGCTGCTTCTGCAGTTCTTCCATTATTTTCCGGCCGATCTCCCGCGCCTCGCCGGAGAAAACCGCATCAACCACCTTTGGCTTAAATCCTCGCGCCTCGGCGGCGGAAGCCATCGCCGCAAGGGCGGTTTTATTGGAAACCAAAAGAAAGTTCCGGGTGTTCGCAAAATATTTGTCGTCTTTCGGGGTCTCTGTGAACTCCAGATCCTTCAAGCCGCAGGATTCCAAAGCATTGTATTTGGCGAGAACCGCTTCCGCATCCGCCACCGTTGTACTGTCCTTGACCGTCGGGCCGGAAGCGATGAACTCCAAATCGTCTCCCGGAACATCGGAGAATATCAGGGACACGAGACGGGCGGGGTAGGCGTATTTGGCGAGATACCCTCCCCGGGCAAGGGAGGTGTGTTTGCGGACGGTGTTTATTTCCTTTATTCCGGCCCCGGCCTTGGTCAAACATTCAAAAATCCTCGCCTCCTCCAAGCAGGTGTGGTTCTTCGGCTGGCAGAGAAGTGTTGAGCCGCCACCGGAGACGATCGCGAGAACCAAGTCATTTTCCGTAAGGCCCCGGAGTACCGCGATGAGCTCTTTGGTCGCATCCATATTCTTTTCCGTGGGCAGAGGATGGGTACCACCGAAACTTTTTATTCTTCGTAGGCCGTCTTGGTGGACGTCTATCACTACGCCGCCGGAAATCTTCTCGCCCAAAACGTCTTCCAGGGCTTTAGCGGCTTCAAGAGAACATTTACCGACACCGATGACGATGAGTTTGCCGCCGGGGCGAGGTTCAACCTTCTCGTTCTCCACAAATTTCTTTATCGCGTTTGTCGTATCTATCGCTTCCAAGCCCGCTTCGGCGATCTCCAAAACGGTCTTCCGCGGCTCGTTCACCGCCAGGTCTTCAAAGTTCTGTATCCGCATCAGACCCTATCCCGCACTATCTTTCCGACCGCGTTGCTGCGAGTTTGAGCCGCAGCCCAAGGCGCGAGGAGGAGATTAGTAGCCGAAGCTACAGCTCCGACGAGCAACGCCGGGATGCGGACAAACTCGCGCAACCCGAAGGGATATGGCCAATTTGCACAATACCTGCGTCGCTCCTCCTCGGAGTACCGGGAGTACGCCTTCGTCGTCGCTTCTTGGTCTTGCGCAAATTGGCTCATATCGCGGTGTGGAAGATAGTGCGGGACAGGGTCAGGCGCCTTTTAGCGCCCATATTATACCGCTAAACAACTTCGCTATTGTAGCACTGTTCGCAATACACGATCTCCGGCCGGTCCGGGGCGTAGGAGGTCTCAAATTCGTTGGGGCAACGGCCTTCGGGGTGATGGTTGTGTTTTACGGTGTTCTTATAGACGTTGTAATCGCACATACACTGCCGATGCCAGAGTTTTACTGGGTTCCGCTGCTTCAGGCGCTCATAATGCCGGCAGTTGGGGCAGAGGCGGGGCAGGGGCAGGTTCATTCTCCGGTAGAACTGCAGTTCCTGGGAGATAATCTTGAAAGCGGTGGTGCACTGGTGGTTGCACTTGCCTTCGTGGGCACAGCCGATGGTTTCTTTCAATATTTCGTCGTTTACGTCCTGGATGTGGTCAGGCAAACCTTCCGGTTTCTTGGTTATCTCATAACCCCTGGTTTCCGGGTCTTTCCACCTGTAGCCTTGTTTTATCGCTTCTTCCTTAGTCAAGGGGAAGTATTCCTGGGCGATGGTCTCGTTGTAGGCAAAAGGACTTAACTCTGGAGGGAAAAACTCGCCATACAGATAGACCCTGCCCCGCTTGTCCACGTAAGGCATATTGTTCATGTGCTCTATGATCCTGGGCACCAGTTCTTCGTATTCTTCCTTTGTATACTGCTTGTTCAGGATGCAGTACTGCTTGTTGCGTAACCCAACACAGCCAAATAGATTGGAAGAGGAGGCACAGAAAATACAGTATTGAACATCCCTTGCCGCGGGGAAAGAGGAAACAGAAAATTTGACGTTATAAGCGTTTTCTCCACATTGCAGAGAATAATATACCAACTCCACCATCTGCCCCCAGTTGGTGTAATCAAAACAATCTTTGGATGTCGCAGTGAGAAGATTCTGGGAGTAGCGGGTGTTTTCCGCATTGCTTACGCGCCAGCTCCTAAAAACATCTTTGGAATTATAAATGTATTCACCCAGCACGTTGCTGTTTTTCCTGCCATGCATGAACTTGCATGGCTGTCCCAGCCAAACCTTCAAAGCTGCGGCTTGCGCTGAGTTTTTATCTCGCCAAGAACCTGTGTCAAACTTTTTAACCCTAGTAAAGTATTCGCCTCTGGAGTACGGCTTATTGAAAATATAGTACTGCTTGTTCCTTAAACCGGCACAACCGAAACAGTAAGAACATCCTATGCAGTCCTTGGAAAACCACACCTCCTGACATTCCTCGCAGTCAACGGAAAAGAACGTTTTATAGCATTTATCAACGTTGAGACAGCCGTAGCACAGTTCCGAGTTATAAATCATGTGAGAATCCAGAGATGATTTGGCATACCCTCCCCAAATAACGTAAGCGCAGTCCTCGCAGTAGCTTGCTCCAAACGTCATATAGCAATTCTTCAAGCGGGTGTAATTCTGGCAATAATCGCTGTTAACCCCCTCAATCACCGCCCCAGACGGGAACGGGACCCCCTTAACCAGTTCTTTAATCTGTTCAAAAAACGGCTTTGACCAATCATAGTCGCGTCCATACTCAACCGCATCCCAACCGTCCGACCACCAGTAATCCCGGTGATAAACCTTTATCGGGGTGTCGTCGGAATAAACGGAAAAAATCTTTTCGCCGGTTCTGCTGTCTTTCCGCCGATACAAAATCCACTCGTTTCTCCATATACCTCTTGATATCAGCCGGCACTCCGGGCACCAAGTCGGCGGCGGGACTTTTATGCGCTCGTAGAAATTGAAATCCTCCGGCTCTATTGCGAACGGGTTCTTACAATTTTGACAGTTTCGGGTCTCCATACTCGTATTCTACTTTAAGTTTACCATGTTCGTTTTTATGAACCCTTTCAGGGCATTGACTTGCTTGTCTTTGAGCTTAGGGTCGCTCTGGGCAACTCTGACCGCAATTTTATAGAGCGTATCATTTGGAACTGTCAGCCACTTTCTATTCTTGGACAAAAAGACCAAGAGGGTCATAACGGCTATGCGTTTATTGCCGTTCTCAAATGGATGATTTTTAATAAGCAAATAAAAAAGAATTGCCGCCTTTCCAATCAGTCCCCGATATAGAGGCTTTGCATAGAAAGTTTGAAATGGAACGGCAAGGCAGCTTTCCAATACGTTCGGGAAGCGAGTACCAAAATCTGGAATAGGTTCGTTCCAGTTCATAAGCTCTTTCGCAAGCCGGAACGCGATGTATTCGACCTCTTTTACAGTAAGGGGCTTGATCCTCATTCTTTCCCCAGTTTCCGAAAGGCCTCGCCGTATTCCCTCACTGCTTTCTGGACAATTCGATCAATTTCTGACTTAGTCCTGTCCCCGACTGCCAACCCAAGTACCTTGAGAACTTCGTCTTTAGAAATGACGTAGCTCCTGCCTATCTTCAGCGGCTTAATTTCTCCGGACTTAATTCTCTTAAAAACAGCAACTCGGCTGATTTTAAGAATACGCGCCAGTTCGCCCGTCGAGTAAAAATCCTTGAGATTCCTCATTGTTTACAGGTTAGCATACGTTAACCTGTAAATCTACGCGACTTCTGCCTGATAGCACTACTCGTCCGCCTCCGTTGAAACTATAGCGAGATTTCGGCCTGCTTCTTCATACAACTTCAGTATTGTAGCAGGCCTCGCAGTAGACGATGTTCAGGCGGCCAGCGAGGTAGGCGGTTAAAAACGAGTTCGGGCAGTGAGCCGTGCCGTGGAAATGCGAAATCGTGTTCTGGTAAATTCCCTCTTCGCTCGCCGCGCCTGCACACATACACTCGCGGCGTGAGAACTTAAGGGGGTTCAAAAGCGAGAGGCGCTCCAAGTAGCGGCAGTTCACGCAAAGCGCGGGTAGTGGAAGCCCGATGCGGCGGTAGAAATCCAGTTCAAGTTTCACGATGCGAAAGGCCCTCTTGCACCTCTCGCACTGCAAAATCTCGTTCAAAATCCCGTCCTTAACTTCGCTTATGGGGTCGGGAATGCTTTGCGCTTCTACCGTGACCTGGTACTCGCGCGTCTCCGGGTCCCGCCACTCATAACCCGCGGCAACCGCTTCTTCCTTGGTAAGCGGGTAGTAGTCGGAAAGCATCGTTTCGTTGTACGCGAAAGGCGAAAACTCCGGCGGAAAGAATTCGCCATAGCGGTAAACCGCGCCGGTTTTGCTCACGTAAGGCATCGCGTCCATATGTTCAATTATCTTCGCGCGCAACGCCTCGTACTCCTCCTCGGAATACTGCTTGTTGAAGATGCAGTACTTCTTTTTGCGCAGGCCCATGCAGGCAAAACAATCGGAAGAGGAACGGCAGGAAACGCAGTATTCCAAGTTCAAGTTAGCGGGCCAGCAGTCAAAAGAGAAATGGACGTTGTCGTTCTCCTCGCCGCAGGTCAAGGCCTCGTACATCCGCGCGGACTTGTTGCCCCAGACGGTGTAGTCGTAGGAGTCGGTCGTGCCCAGATAGGTCATCTGCACCCACTTTATGTCCTGGGCATCGTGCACGCCCCAGCACTCCCTGGCGTTTTTGGTGTTATACAAACCCTCGCCGGTGGAGTTCGTGTTCTTCAAGCCGCGCATAAACTTCACCGGCGCCTTGGCCCAAACTTGTCTCGCCTCGGCCTGGGCCTTGCGGAATCCGCTACGGCTGCCCAGGTTCATTTCCTTAAGCCGTTTCTCGTATTCCTCTTTGGAATAGGGCTGGTTGAAGATGTGATAGCTTTTGTTCCTCAAATTCACGCAACCAAAGCAGCTGTTGCAACCGACGCAGTTCTTGGAGAACCACAGGTCGCTGGAGGATTCGCAGTCCAAGCAACCGATGCAGCGGAAGCAGTCGGAGATCAAAGTGGAATCGTAGCTAAGCTCGCATTTATTCACGTCCAAAGTGTCAAATATCTGCTTGCTGGAATTGGCCTTGACCGCATAGCAGGAATCCTCGCAGTAGTCCAGATTGAAACACAAATAGCAGTTCTTGATGTGGCCCGCCTGGTCGCTGTAATCGGAGTTGACCGAGCCAATGACGCTGCGCGAAGGCCAAGGGACGGCATAGACGAGATCGCGCCACTGTTCAAAGAAAGGACGATTGAAATCATAGTCCCGGCCGAAGGAAAGCTCATCCCACGCGTCCGAGCGCCAGTACTCTAACTCATAAATTTTGACCGGTGCCTGCGGCGGGATGCCGGTAAATATCTCCTTGCCGCTTGCCGCGTCCCTGCCGCGGAAAAGATGCCGTTCGTTGCGCCAGGCCAGGCGCCGTTTGAGACGACACTGGGGACAAAAGGTCGGCGGCGGGACTTTAATTCGCTCATAGAACGCAAAATCGTCCGGCTCAATCGTGAACTGCTGCTTACAACTTTGGCAGGCTCGGGTTTCGGTCATACTAATCCTTGAATAAAACACTCTCTGCAGAAAACCTGTTTCTTATTTTCCAGCGATTTGGAAGTGGTTATGTCCTTGCCGCACCTGTCGCATCTCCGGGGAACCAGCCGGTACTCGCTGAACCAGACGCCCAACTTTTCCTTAATTCTACAAAATGGACAACGTCTTGGTAGGGGTAAGTTCATCTTTCGCAGGAAAGACAGCTCGCCGGGGGTAACTTTATAACCTTTCTTGCATCGAGAGCACTCTATGATTTCATTCAGAACGTCGTCTCCCACATCCCGGATATGGTCGGGTAGGTCGGATGCTCTTCGGGTAGCAGCGTGCGCACTCTCGCTTGCGGGCGCCCAGCGGTAGCCGCGTTCCTCCGCCTCTTTCTTGTCCACCGGGAAAAAGCTGTCAGCCAAAGTTTGGTTATAAGCCCAAGGGCTCATTTCCACCGGAAAGAATTCGCCGTACCTGTACGCTCTACCGCGGCTGTCCGTGTAGGGCACTTCATCCATGTGGGCGACGATCTTCTCCCGCAACCTATAAAACTCCTCTTTGGGGTAGCGCTTGTTCAAAATACAGTATTCGCCATTCTTGACCGAAGCACAGCCGAAGAATCCTTTCCCTTCTATGACCAGAGCGGAGTATTCCATATCGTTCGCCGGAAGAGCAGCAAGGAAACTAAATTTAACATTGAAAGCGCCTCGGCCAATGCAGAAACTGTCGTAGCATTTCTCTACCCCGGCCCATCCGGTAACGTCGTAGGAGTCCTTGGCGTTCATTACCATCTGGAGGTATCTGCAGTCCTCCCCAAACTCGAGCTCAAAACAATCCTTGCAGTTCTTGGTCTGGAAAAAAAGATTCCCGCTGGAACCCGTGTTCATTTCCTCGTTGATCGCCTTGTGCGGCAAGGAGTCCCAATTCTCTTCCGCCTCCTTTTTCGCCGCTTCATAGCCGGCATACGAACCGAGGTCGTATTCCTTAATTTCCGCGAAGTAGCTCTCTTTGTCGTAGGGCTTGTTGAAAAGATAATACTTCTTATTTCTCAAGTTCGCGGAGCCGAAACAGTTCTGGCAGTTGATGCAGTTCCTCAAAAACGTGCAGTCCAAGGACTCGGCAACCTGAACGCGCAGGCCGATACCTCTGTTCACTTTGTAAACGTGCATAGAGTCGTAGCAGTGCTCGCACTGCATCGCGAGGGAAACATCAAAAAGGAAATTATTGCGGAAGAGGTAATAGCCGGTCTCGCAGTTTTCGTCGAACTCGGCGTTGAAGAGCAGGTAGCAGTTTTTCAAAGAGCCGGCGTAGTTCGTGTAGGGCGACGTCTCAAAGACGTTATGTTCCACGAGCAGACCCAGGTGCGGCACTTCCCGGAAGAGTTCATTCCACTGATCAAAAAACGGCCGGGTAAAATCGTAATCCCGGCCGTATTCAAAAGGATCCCACTTGTCCGACCACCAGCACGGCGGACAGTAAACCTTAAACGGCGCATCCGGAGGATAGGCGGAGAGCGATTCCTTGCCGCACAAGTCACATTTTCTCTTCCAAAGATTGATGAGATTGAAAAACGCCAAGCGCCTCTGGAAGCGGCACTGCGGGCAGAAAGTCGGCGGCGGGACTTTTATCCGTTCGTAGAAATTGAAATCCTCCGGCTCAATTACGAAGTTCTGTTTGCAATTCTGGCACTTGCGGGTTTCGGGGGTCATATTGGGTTGGGCACTATGACATGTCATAGTGCTTTGCTATAGCAAAGCACTCTCTTCGGCTACGGGCTTGGCGGCAGAGTGCAACCGGTTTTCTGGGCTAAGGTTCCAAGCTGCTGCAGGCCCGTGAGGCGCGAGCCGTCCGGGAAAGTCCAGAGCGGCACGCCTCGCACACCGTCGGCGGTGCACTTTTGCGTCTCCACGGTGCACTCTACATATTTAATGAAGCGGAAAGAGTCGCCGAACATCTGTTTTTGCTTGGCGCAATAAGGGCAGGTCTTTGTGCCGTACATCGTGATACCGCTCCGCGTCAGACACATTGCGAAATCATCGTACTCACCCGAGACGCCGCTGTTGTCGCGGACGAAAATGAAAATTAAAAATGCAAAAATCAAAATGACAATTATAAAATATAGAGCGATTTTGAAGTTTAACTTGTAATTTTGCATTTTGACTTTTCAACTTTGATTTAGATGATCATTCGTCGCAGCAATCCACGAGTTTATCCACGATGTCCTGAAGCGTCCAGGATTTTTCTTCTTTGGCCATCTGCTTCACGTCCCCGACGCTTATGAGGTTCAGCCGCAAACCCCAGAAGATGGACCAAAGTTTGTAGGCCTGGTCAAAAAGCTCTTTGGCCTCCTCTTTTTTGCCGTCACCCTGGGCTTTGGTACCAACCTCCATTAAACGCATGGTGGTCGCCAAGAGATGTTTGGATATGCACCAGGTCTCGCCCTCGTGCTTACTTTTATCTATAAGGCGGCCAAGGAGCTTCTTGCGCATCTCCCTGACCTCGGACAAAGAATCGAAGTAGCCGGGCTTCGCGGTCTTCTCCCCGGTCATAAAAAAATGTTCTTCCAAACTTATGAGGTTCATGACCGCGAGCGCCAGGTCTTCGTCACTAGACAGATCCACTTCGCCGGAGGCCTTCATCTTGCGGATCTTCTCCACCAGTCCTTCAAATTTTTTACGATCCTCATCCATTGCTCCACATTATACTACTTGCGCTGCTCTTTCTCCTGCACCTCCCGGCGGGAATGGGGGTAGGTTGCAAAAGAAATTTCCGTTTCTATCCCCGCCCGGCTCAATTCCCCGACGGTCCAGCCGACGCAGTTCGTGAGATAGTAGTCGGTGTTCTCAGCGCCCTGCCGCTCGCGCTGCCTGCGATAGGAATCAAACACCGCGTCCCAGTCCTTCTTGAGCGCCTCTCCGCCGTCTTCCTTGGGCACGTTTTCCCTGTCCCGGACATTGAGATACATTCCGCCGATGATCGCTTTTCTCACGCCCAAATCCCAAAGTTCGCTTGTTAATCTCTGCCACGCCTCCGGCGATTTGGCGACGTCCGGAACCCCGGGTGGAGTTAGTTTCGGTCTGGGAGACGAAGCCATTGTGGGAACCAAATAACTCCGGCTTCCGGACTCCTTGGCGAAAAAGCTTAAGTACTCGCCGGTTTTCTTAAGATGTTTCTCTTCTTCTAAAACTATGACCGGCGGCGCCTTTTCTGGCTTTTTTTCCAGGACCCTCTGCAGCACCGTATCAACATCCCTGTTCTTAGGTTCTTCGTTGGGGAAATCGGGGTCTTCCGCATAAACCTCTGGGTGGTTGTGAACCTCGAAAAACGGATGCACGAAAATGCGAATCAGGCCCTTGCTTGCCTCTATCCGTCCCATCAAAGCGCGCCTTGCTTCCGGGGGAAGCTCCCATAGGTTAAAGGCCAGGTTCGGGATTTCCAGAGTGAAGCTCTCTTCCAACGGATCAACGGGTGGTTTTTCCATAAATTGAAACTTCGGGGTGGGCGATGGGGCTCGAACCCACAACCGCCAGAGCCACAATCTGGAGCTCTACCAATTGAGCTACGCCCACCAGACAACGGTCGTATCTTAGCCCCGCCCGGTTGATTTTTCAACATTCCGCGGTATAGTTAAAATATGGCGGAAAATCCAAAACCTACCATTATTAGTCCATGGCTGATTTAGAACAATTTGTAGAGCGTTTAGTGGAAGAAAAAGGCCTCACGAACCTCCCTCAAGAGGTCTTTGCCCAGGTGAAGCAAGACCTCCTCGACCGGATCGAGGACAGAGTGAACGCTATGATCGTGCGGAAGTTGCCGCCGGAGCAACTCGAGGAATTCGAGAATATACTCGACACGGGTAAAGAGAAAGACATCCAATCCTTTTGCGCGAAACATATTCCCAACTTGGAAGAGGCGGTGGCGGCGGAGCTCATGAACTTCCGCGACACCTATCTCCGCTAAGTTTTTCCCGCTATGCCCGAAAGAATACCCTCCGCAGCCGCAGCGCCGGAAGAAACCGAAAAGGCGGCGGCGGCAACGCCCGGAGGCGAGAAAGCCGACAAGATAAAAGTCGCTTTTGTTGACGTCGGCGAACTCACCCGCCAAGCGGCAAGCGACGCAGCCGAACGCGCGATGCACGAAGCCAAGCCCGGTTTCGTGAGCCGGGTATGGAAACACAACTTGTGGTACGACGTCTACCGGCAACGAGCAAAATACAGAGCCCTCACGCAAATAGAGGGGAATAAAAATCTCTACGCCGCGGAGGAAGGCGCGGACGCGGGCCGAGCGCACCAGGAAACCATGAAAGCGATCGCTGACCGCTTCGTAAGCGAGTATGATGACGCTCTGCGCGCCGGCGATGTGAAAAATCGACTCGGCGACACGGAAAAAGAAACTGGTATCAAGAACCAAATTCAGGAGTTAGTGCAAAGCTATGCGGCGGGAAAGGTAGACGAGGCCGGTTTCCAAGAAGAACGCGCGAAGATTCTCTCGGCCGTGACCGGCATGAGCCGGGAAAACGTCGACCGGGGAGCAACCTATGCCGATAATCTCCTTGAAGTCGCACGGCATATCAGAACAAACGTCGAACACGGAGCAAAACTCGAGGAGTTGAAGTTGGATTTTGACGTCATTGTCGGCCAGGCAAAAAGCGCTGTCAAAACCGAAGCGCAGTTCAACGCCGTAGACCGGATCGTGGACAAAATCCAGTATTCAAAAGTCGGCCGATTCATAAACGAAAGCACTGCGGCGACCGCCGTGGCCATAGCCTATAGCGTCACGGCGGGTCTCTCCGAACGCGTCGCCCGAAGCCGGGCTCTCGCCTGGGGCACCCTCGGAGCCTCGGTGCTTGTGGGCGGTGGCATCGCCGCACTCCGGGAGAGTCGCCGGACAGAAGAAGATCGCCGCCAGCACTTCCGGGAAAGAGCCCAGGGGCGGATTTTCAATCCCGCCGAAGCTCCGCGACGCGTGGAAATGGAAGAATTTTTGTACGAAATGCGGAGTGCGAGAAGCCTCGTGGAAGATCTCGAAAAGACCCTCTACGACAGGAAGGAAGACGGGAAACAGGTCCTAAGAGAAGGACTAAAGCCGGAGGAAATAGAAAGAACCCTCGCGCACATCGCAGAAATAGAAGCCCGTGTGAAGCTTTCTGATAGGCACAATATCGATCTCATCGGCTACTCCGACATCGCCAAAGCAGAACAGGAACAAACGCATCTTCTTGTTTCAAGGGGACAATCTAAAAGCGATGTCTGGCGTCTGGCAAGAGGCATGAAGTTTGCCGACGGCAAAACCGTCCAAGAGCTACTCACAAGTCTCACCGAGACGCGGATGAACGATCTCATGAAGGGCGACTTGGGTATCGAACGCCGAAACGATCTTTTCCGAAAAATGAAGCAGAAACGGGTCGTCAAAGCGGTAGTCAAAGGCGTGATTACGGGAGCCGTGGTCGGAACTCTGGCCCAAGAAGTCGCTTCTTGGCTGCGAGGCAACCAGACGGGTCTCATCGAGGGGCTCGCGGGTGAACGGGGATCAGGGAACGTTACCGCGCTTGAGGGCCTCCGACGCTGGATTGCGGGAGAAACCTCCTCCATGCGTCCCGGCCCAATGCAGGAGACAGTATTTTCCGGACATCATTTCCAAACCCCGCAAGGCGTAGATCTCATCCAAAGCCCTGACGGCAGTCTGGCGTTGCGCGATGCAGATGGCAATCTTTTGGCGGACCGGCTCCCTTTGGACGCGAACGGTAATCTCACCCCGGACGCGAGGCACATACTTGATGAAAACGGGGTTGTCATCAAAGAAGGGGCGGATAGATTACTCGAGACGCAGACAACCGCCGCGACCGCGAAAGATTATATATACCAACACGAAGACCTTACGGCGAGAATCCAACGCCGACTCTGGTACGACAACGACACCCCTGCGCCGGTATTTGACAAGAACGAACTGCGCTTGTGGTGGGGCGGAGAAGGAAGTTCCGGACTCACGGCGGATGGCAAATACCAGTTCGACATATCGCGCATGGCCCCCGATGGTTCATATCACAAGGACTTTTCTGCCAACGCGCAGACACTCATGAAAGAAGGCAGGCTTAAGATGATCTTTTCCCTCTCCCGTGACACCCAAAACCAAGTCTTTGAAATTCCGATCCAGCCTGACGGCACGGCGAGCGTTGACCCACACAGCGAAGTCGGCAAAATGTTCTTCCGAGAAGTGGGCGGCAAGGTGCAGTTTACGGGGAAATTCGCCGAAGTGGCGGAGGTCACTGGAGTGAGAGACGGCGTAGAGCAGATGAGAATTCTTGCTACCCACGTTGGTGAAGACGCGCCGGCGCTCACGCAAACTATTGAAACGTTCCAGGACGTACCCACCACTGTCTTTGAGGTGCCGGAGGAATACCGCATTGATCCGCCGCTGTTCATCCCGGTCTTCGGCCGCCGCCCTCTGGAGCCCGCAGCGCGGGAGATGCTTCCTCCCTACTACCTCTATTACGGTGAGCACACTCCTGAAGAGCTGAAGAAAAAGTTTGAAGCGCGGCGCTCTAAGAGGCTCAAGGAGAACCCTGATGCCAAACTGGATCACTACAAAGAAGCGGCGGACTACTTGCGAAATCTTCCCAAAGAGTACCGCAAAAAGATAGAAGACCTGGCGCAACAGGCGGGAACTATGGCAAAAGAAAACCGCCTGAGCATCTGCATTCCGGTGGCCGGACACCAGGAGGGAAAAAATATCTACCAATCGCTCGAAAACTACACTTATCAGACGGCGAGACCGGAAGAATACGAAATCGTGCTCTTTGTGAACCACCCGGACAAAGACAAAGAAGGGAGGATGATAGAGCCGGATGAGACGCTCGACGAAGTAAAGCGCTTCCAAAGGGAGTACCCGGAAATACCCGTGCGGGTTATGTACTCCTCGATTCCCGTCATGCAAGCAAATATGGGCCACGTGCGCAAACTTTTAAATGACGTCGTGCTCCTCCGCCACCACGAGCGGGGAAATGATGTGCCCGACCTCATTATGGTGAGCAATGATGCAGACAACAAAGGGGTGTCGCCGGAGTATATCGATAATTTCATAAAAAAATTCGATGCCAACCCTAGAAAGGACGGCGTACTCGGCCAGCTGGATTGGGATCCGGAGGCCTACACCAAATTCCCCACGGTTCACATCGGGACTCGCCTTTTCCAATACCTGAACATTATTGGACGGCGGCGTACCGGCGGTCTCTCTTCAAGCGGAGCGAACTTCGCCTTTCGCTCGAGCATCTACGCAGGCATCGGCGGCTACCTCGAAGATCCGACCTCGCCCGGCGCAGAAGACGTCCGCTTGGGGCAAGCTATCGTCGAAGCAAGAAAAACAAAAGAGAGTCTCGGCTTTGGCGGCGCTATAACCTCGCGGCTCTACACCTCTGCCCGGCGCGCGGTGGATGCTTGGCGCCGCGGCCTCGCGCCTATAGAACAGTGGGATAAGTTTAGCGCCTTTGACGACGAGATTAGAAAACTAACTCTGCCGGAGGGGGAGAAAGTTAACTACGACGACCCGGATGCACAAGGCAAACTCAAAGAGGGATTAGAGTACGTCGTCAATCGAACTTTGAATCACTACGTAGGCGGAGATGTAAAAGACAAAGGCGCTCCCCTTTTCCGGAAGGCATTAGGTTGGCTCGGCGTGAAATACGTTTTGGACCCAAGAGGGGACATTGTGATTACCGATATGTCTCGGTTGATCGCAGGCTTGAAAGACTATCAGGAATACGGAGTAGTACAAAGAGACATGAAAGCCGGGAGGCCGGGCTCGGCAGAAAAGTTCAGAGAAGCAAGATTAAGGCAAACACGGGAGGCCGCGGCAACCGAAATCCCTCTCCGAAGTCCGGAACAAGTTCCCCTCGGCCTCGTGACTCCGGAACTTTCCGCAACCGCCGACACAGTATTAGGTTCGAAAAAACAAGAATTTGTGGGTGACTACATCGTGGCAAAAGATAAAGCTCTCTATGAAGGACCGGATAGTCGGATATTTCTAGGCACGAAACGCGGTCAAGGAAAATCAGTCGTGGCAGTAAAAGAAACAAGGAGTGACGCCACCCAAGAACTCGCACGACGAGGGATCGTCCCAAAAGAACAGATGGACGTGGAATCGTATCTGGAAACCCGTGGCCTTAAAGAACATCCTGACTTGCTTTTGCCTCTCGACCGTTTTGTACAGAAAGACGTCTTAGAGAAAGACAAACTCGTGAGGGTGTACGAAGCTGGCACTATGGACTTGGAAAGGCATCTGGAAGGCGGTAAGTCGCTGGAACCCAGGCAGGCTGCGGCCTTGATCTTCCGAGTTGCGGAAGGAGTCCGAGCCATCCACAACGCGGGAGTGGTGCACGGCGACATCGCGCCTTCAAACATCATTATCGCGAAAGAAACGGCGAAGCTGGGCGACTTGGATGGCGGGAGCATTGAAAAAGATGGCATCTTTGAACGGAGACGGCCGGAAGAGGCGTTGGGCAACCGGTTCGTTCTGCCGCCGGAACTTTTCCGGACGGAAACCAAGTTCGACAAAACAGTGGATATTTATGAAATGGGAGCGACCCTCTTCCGGCTCGTTGCCGGCAAATGGCCATACGACTTGGAAACCGAGTCTAAAGCTCAAAAGTGGAGTTATAAGGAGAGGCAAAAACGCTATCAGGCCCTCCACGAGGCAGGCAAAATCGAGTTCCCAAACAGCGTCCCCGCTGCTCTCCGACCGGTGATTAAGAAAGCTCTGGATCCAGTTCCCGCGAACCGTTATCAATCCGCGGAAGAGTTTGTCGCCGACTTAGAACAGGCGTACCAAGCCCTATAGGAGAGATTGAAAAATAGTTGTTTTTGACAATCACAGTCGGCAACCTTAGAATTGGACTACCTATGACCCGGTGCTACAACTGCGACGGGCACGAAAAGCCAATGATGTTTCTAACAAACAAAACTATGTTCATGTGCGTACGCGACAACCAGAAACCCCAATCGCCGAGAGGGAAATCGCAGTTGTAGCACCGGGATGACCAACTTTTACAAAAATCTCGTCTGGGCGATACTCACCCTCCTCGTAATCTCTCTTGTTTTCTCTTTGTTCCTTACCCCCGGTGCGCAACCGGAGAAACTCACCCTGAACCAGCTCGCGGAGCGGATAAACTCCGGGCAGGTGAAGGAAATCAAGGTGGTCGGCAGTGAGTTGCGCATCACTCTTGCGGACGATAAGCCCGCAATTTCGGAAAAAGAAGCTGAAGCCGGGCTTACGGAGACGCTCGTGAACTTCGGCGTAAATCCGGAGGCGCTCCAGAAGGTGAATATCGCGGTTCAGTCCCAATCCGGCTGGCAATTCTGGGCCGGGATACTCGTGCCCACGCTTCTCCCGCTCATAATAATAGGTGTTTTCTTCTGGATGATGTTCCGGCAGGCGCGGAGCGGCGTGAACCAGGCGTTCACTTTCGGCCGATCCAACATCCGGCTTTTCGCGCCGAACGGCAAGGAGCGCGCCACCTTCAAGGACGTTGCCGGACTTAAGGAGGCGAAAGAAGAACTGGTGGAGGTGGTGGACTTCCTCAAAAACCCCAAGAAGTTCCTGGAGCTTGGCGCGCGCATCCCGCGGGGCGTGCTTCTTGTCGGTCCGCCGGGAACAGGCAAAACCCTCCTCGCTCGTGCGGTTGCGGGAGAATCCAACGTTCCTTTCTTCAACGTCTCCGCGTCGGAGTTCGTGGAAATGTTCGTGGGCGTTGGCGCGGCCCGCATCCGTGACGCCTTTTCCACCGCCAAGCGCGCGGCGCCGGCGATACTGTTTATAGATGAAATTGACGCGGTCGGGCGCCAGCGCGGCGCTGGCCTGGGCGGCGGGAACGACGAGCGGGAACAAACCCTGAACCAGATCCTCGTGGAACTGGACGGTTTTGACCGGGACACGCGACTCATAGTTTTGGCGGCGACGAACCGGCCGGATATTCTCGACCCCGCTCTTCTCCGGCCGGGGCGGTTTGACCGCCGGGTGATCCTGGACCTGCCGGACATAAACGACCGGGAAGCCATCCTAAAAATCCACGCCCAGGGCAAAAGTTTGGACCCAAAAATTGACCTAAGAAAAGTCGCCACCCGCACCCCTGGTTTCTCCGGCGCGGACCTGGCGAATCTGATGAACGAAGGGGCAATACTCGCGGCGCGCAAAAGCCGCAAAGCGATAATCCAGGAGGACCTGTTTGAAGCGGTGGAGAAAGTCATTCTCGGCCCGGAGCGTAAGACGAGGGCGATCTCCCAGAAAGAGAAAGAAATAACCGCCTATCACGAGGGCGGGCACGCCTTGGTCGCCGCTTCGCTCAAGGGCTCCGACCCGGTGCACAAGATTTCCATCGTAAGCCGCGGTTTCGCCGGCGGCTACACGATGAAGCTTCCTGTAGAGGAACAGCGTCTCCGCACCCGGACGCAGTTCTTAAACGACCTCGCGATGATGATGGGCGGCTACGCCTCGGAAAAACAGACGTTCAAAGAGATCTCCACCGGCGCGTCCAACGACCTCAAAGAGGCGTCGGAGCTCGCGCGAAAGCTCGTCACCAAATACGGGATGAGCGAACTGGGGCCGATCACTTTCGGCAAGACCGAGGAAATGCTTTTCCTCGGCCGGGAGATAGCCACCGAAAAGAACTATTCCGAAAAGATCGCCGCGAGAATAGACGAAGAGGTGCAGAAGATACTGAAGCGGGCGTACGAAGTCGCGGAGAAAGTTCTTGCTCAAAATAAAGCTGCGCTAAAAAAACTCGCCGATACCCTGATGGAAAAAGAGACCCTGGAACAGGAAGAGTTCTACGCGCTCATCAAGCCGTTCAGAATAAAGCCGATAGCGGTTACGGCATAATGCGCTGTCATTGCGACCGCGAGGCAAAGCCGTGGCGGGAAGCAATCCCAAGAGATTGCTTCGGCCTTCGGCCTCGCAATGACGGCTGGCACTATTTTATCGCGACGCACTCCTGGAACTCCGGATAGCGCGCGAGAAGTTCCGTATTCTCTATCCGCGTTCCCGGCGGGGAGAAACAGGTTTGGAGAACGCTCCGCAAATACTCTTCCGATACCGGCCCGTAGTCCGGAGTGAGGTACTGCAGTTCGTTCAGATTCATAAGCGAGCCCCGGGTTGGTTTCACATACTCCTTTTTTCCCGCGCAACCGTCGAAGTAGCCGACGCGGCCGCCGGGAATAGCCATATTCCCCCACCACTGCTCTGCAGTTGCCTTATCCGGAGCGCAGTTCGGGCCGTCGGGCTCGGCTCCGGCGGAGTCGGCTTTGGCTATCATATAAACTTCCTCGTCCTTGAGGCCGAAGGCGTGGCCCATTAAGTGGGCGAACTGGATGCCCAAGGAAAAGCGGCTGCCTTCGTCCGCGGGCGAAGCCGCAATGCTCATAAATATTCCGCTGTCTGCGAAGCGGGCGACGTTCGCCCAGGACTCAAACGCTCGGCGCGAGAGAACGATAAGCTTGAAGTGGCCGTCTATGGTCAACTGGTTCAAGTAGGTGTTTAACTTTTCCGGAGCGCAGCGCAAGACGGGATGGCGCTCGTTTTCCGTCTTCACGGCGCAGATATCCAGTTCGTTCGGACGGACGTAGTATGAATTCCAGCGCTCAAACGACTTCCAGGGTTCGTACTTCCGGAGCTCCGAGGTCAAAGCGGCCGCGTCGGACTCAAACTCATTCCAAGAGAGATATCCGTCAGCGAAGAAAATAAGATTGAGACCGCGGGGATAGACCGTGCCGGGGACGCGGAGAACGCCGGGCTCGTTTCCGCAAACCAAGTAGTGGTTCCGGTGCCTTTAGGGAAAAGAAGGGAACGCGCTCGCGGCTACAACCAGGCGGCGGAAATTGCGAAACTTTTCGCGGAGAGCGCGGGGTTTGCGTGCGAGGAAGAATATTTCGTGCGAACCAGAAACACTTCTCCTCAAACCGAAGTCGGCTCTTCCAAAGAGCGGGTTCAGAACGTCAAGGATTGTTTTGCGGCAACGAGTCCGGAGAAATTTCCGGGCAAGCACGTGATACTCGTGGATGACGTCACGACCTCCGGGGCGACATTCCTCGCCGCCGCGGAAACGCTCAAAGCGGCGGGGGCAAGAAATATTCTTGCGCTTGCGGTTGCCAAAGCATAACCCAATTACAAGGTTAAACCTTGTAGCCTTGTAGAGAGAGAAAAGTGGCACGGCTTGCGCTCATCGCCGCAACCGCCGGTATTATGAAAACCGGCCTCGGCCTCCTCGGTATTTCCGCCCCGGAGAAGATATAATAATTAAGCGCTTTGCAACCGGCGCTGGCGCGGCTCTTTGAGCGATATGGGATCAATGGGGGTCAGAAGCGAATGAAGGAAGCCACGGATGCGGAGTAGTCCCGCCGCAGACACCCTCATCCTCTGTGGATGTCCCCTTTGTCCCCCTTGTCCACCTCGCAGTCGTAGTGACGGCGCTACCAAGTTCCGTCAAAGCACAATCGCTTCCCTTCGGTCAGAGTTATCTCAACGGCGTTGGGCCGATCACCTTGAACATCGCAGCCGAACGACGCTTGGTTCACGGTGTAGAGACGTCCGCCGGCGCCGCCGAAGTAGAACTCGGTCGCCAGCGCGTTCCCGCTCACCTCCAATTTGTAGCCCGGCGCCGCCGTCCCGATGCCGACATTGCCGCCGCTCGTGATCACCATCCGCTTGGTCAGGTCGTCGTTGAAGTTGCCTTCGTAGGCGATGACGAATTTGTCGCTGTCGCTGTTGTCTATTCCCATTGACCATTGGATGCTGTCAGACAGGCGGAAATTTATTCCCGCGTCGCCGGCGGCAGATGCTTGTTCCACACGAAGCGGCATTTGCTGCGCCAGGCTGTCATTCACGTAGAGATGCAGCGGCATAGCCGGATTCGTCGTCCCGATGCCGACGCGGGCGTTGGCGTTATCAATATGAAGTATGGGGTTCGTAGAGGTACCGAAGGTGAAGTTGCCGAAGCCGGTGTTGGAGGCGAAGGCGCCGGAGGAGACGTTCGCCGCAGAGACGGTGCCGGTCAAGGACCCGGAGATGGTGGTGGCGGTGAGGGTGCCGTTGATCCAGGCGTCTCCGCCTACCGCAAGGACGGTGGAGGAAACATTACCACCTATGCCTATTTTGTTGTCATTTCTTACTAAGAGAGGGGGGGGTCGCGCCGTCTTGCTGGACTACTTTGAGGGAATATTCCGAGGCGGAGGTGGAGGAGGCCTTGATGAGGAGCTTGGTTACGGAGTCGGCGGAGGCGTTTATGCCTATATTGTTCTGGGTATCGGTTTTGAGGGCGCCGTAGCCGACTCCGGCGGCGGAGGAGGGTCCGTTGAAGGCGTCGACGATCGCAGGTACAAGAAAGATTGAGACCAAGCCCAGGACGGCGAGGGCAACAGGTACAAGAATCCTACGTGTAATCTTCTTCCGGGGCATACTTTGTGGTTGGCCTGAAGAACGCGACTGGGAAATTCATAAAATTGAAGGAGCTTTCATTATAGCAGAAGAAAGAATACGCAGGAAGAGCGCTGTGGATAAGTGTGTATTTATACAACCACGCTCGAACCTATTTTAGCAAAAATCTCTGACCGAAAC
>CAYPDQ010000015.1:0-19011 GCA_964409535.1 uncultured Candidatus Saccharibacteria bacterium
GACACCAAGCTCGGCTTGGCCTGCGACACACCCCGCCGAACCGCCAGGCCTCGCTCAAACCGTGCAAGGCGAGGGTTTTTGTTCTGCGGGGTGTTCTCGGAGTCCCGCCGGCTCGGTTCTGCCTGCCTGCCGGCAGGCAGGCGGCGGGACGAGAGACAGGCCGCCCTGCCGCCGGAGCAGGGCGAGCCGTGCCCCGCAGGATAAAAACCTGAGCTGCCTTTCTTGAAAAATGCGCGATGGCTGCTATAATATCTCCGTCTTATGCTATCCTACACCGACCTCAAAAAGGGAATAGTTTTCGTGTATAACGGCGAGCCGTACGAGGTTCTGGAGGCCTCGTTTTTGCGCATGCAGCAGCGTAAGGCGGTTGTGCAGACCAAAATCCGCAGTTTAATGAGTGGGAAGATTCTGGACCGCAACTGGCAGGCCTCGGATGAGTTTGAGGAAGCGGAGGTGGAGCGCAAACCCGCGGTTTTCCTATATGAGCGGGTCCCATCCTCCGCTAAAGCTTCGGAGGGCAAGGAATACTGGTTTCATGAAGAAGGCGACAAGTCCAAGCGCTTTTCTTTGAAGGAGGACATCGTCGGCGAGCCGGGCAGGTTCCTGAAGCCCAATACCGTGGTTACGACCAAGGTCTGGAACGGCAAAGTGATAAATGTGGAGGTGCCGATAAAAATGACCCTAGAAGTGAAAGAAGCCCCGCCCGCGATCCGCGGCAACACCGCCCAAGGCGGCACGAAGCAGGTGGTCCTGGAGACCGGCGCCACGGTGAACGCGCCGCTATTCGTGGAGGCCGGGGAGAAGATCGTGGTGAATACGGAGACAGGGGAGTACGTGGAACGCGCTTAGGGTTCGCCCCCTCCGAACCCGCTCCACCGGCGAAAATGACAGTCGCTCGGCTTGATTTCACGGGGAAATTTGACAGTCCCCGTTTCCCCGCGCATATACCGCGGACGGTATATGCGGCGGTTTTCCGACCATCAAATTTCCTGTCGTAAAATCTTCGCCTGCCTCCTTCATTTTGACGCCGCCTCCGCTTCAGGTTCCGGAGAAGGCGAACCCTGCGCGCCTTTTGGATAAAAAGAGGGGAAACTTGCTATCATTCATCTATGTCCGATTACGTGATTTTTGCCTTTGGTGACAGCATTACTTATGGCGCGTCCGATCTGGAGATGGGCGGTTGGACTAATCGATTGCGTCTTTATTTTGATAATAAGAACGATGGCCCCGATGTCCGCTTTTACAATATGGGAGTTCCCGGTGAAACGACGGATGGATTGGTGAAACGGTTTAGACAAGAAACGGAGACACGCTTGAGGGAGAATTGGGAAAACTTGTTTATTTTTGCCTATGGAATGAACGATTGCGCATTCTTGCCCGCGGAAAGCAAATTTGCGGTTGATTTGGACGGGTTCTATGGGAACCTGAATAGAACCATTAAGGAATCCAAAATGTTTTCTTCTGAAATAATATTGCTAAACATAAACCCAGTTGTGGATGAGATTACCGCCGTGCCAAGAGAAAACCGCAAGCATCGGCTGAACGAAAACATAGATAGATACAACGAGAAAATCAAGGAGATAGCTGATCAGAACTCTTTACTTCTTGCGGACGTCAATTCGGAATTTAAGAAACAGGACTACGAGGAACTCCTTTCCGAGGACGGTTTACACCCCAACGCGGAGGGGCACAAAGTGATTTTTGAGATGGTCAAGAAGAGGGTGGAAAAGTTGCTCTGATTGCCTCCGAAAGCTTCCCCCAGACCGAACCGCTGTGCCTTTAGGCGTCTGGCGGAGCAAACCCTATTCCTTTAGATAGAAAAAAGGAATAAAATTAATAAATATAAGGGTTTAAGAGGATATTGACTTGTATATACCTGATAGGATATAATCCTGGCCAGGGTATGAAAATTGTTAAGAAAAATAAGTATGGAGATAGTCTACTACCGGACGAAATTGGGCCACATCCCAGTAAAAGAATATTTGTCCGGGCATATCTTGAACGAGAAAAACGAAGCCTTGGCGGCAAAGAAATTGGCAAAAATAGATACAGTGATTAGGATGGCAGCAATGAATAAGGGTATTGTTGGTGGTGAATTTTCATCGCCATATCGGGGTCATATAGTTCTATCATATCAAGGTCGGGGCGGGGGAATACTCTTGCGCCTTTTATCACCGCGCCGTCCAGGAGCGATTGTTTCAGTTTGGCGTACTCCTCGGGTTCCAGATAGAAGTCCACATCGCCGACGTGGTGTCGGTAGGGGTCGGGCTTGCGGATGTAGAGATGGGTATAGGTAGTTTCGGGCACGTCTTCCTCCGGCGGTATGACGATGGGTTTGTGCAGGCGGAAGTACTTTTGGTTCCAATTGTCGGAAGGTTTGGTCAGTTCTTCGCGGATCTTCGTTAAAACCTCGTATTCTTTGTCGTAGTGGCAAAATATCCCCATATTACCTGCGTTCGGGAGGTATTTCCCGAGTGCCTGTTTGCACAACGCATAGCACGCAAAGTGCGTGTGCTTTATGGCTTCCTCCAGTCGGGCCTTATCTTCTATCGGACTGAACCGGTATAGCCGCATTTACGTTTATTCTATCATTTTCCCAGACCAGATTAGAACATTTTAGAACATTCCAACATTCTATAGAATGTTGGAATGTTGTTTACTCCACCTCCAGCTCCGGGAAGCCGGTAGCGGGGTCGGGATGCGGCTTGCGCAAGGCAGCGCCGGGATTTATAATGTGGATATTATGAAGAAAGACAGTAAGAAGTCAGAAGAAAAACTGCTCTTTAAGGCGATTCTGCCGCAAACTTTGCGCATTAAACTCCACAGAGCAGAGGAGGGCGGTTATTGGGCCAGAGTTATCGGTATGGGTTGTTATTCGCAGGGGGAAACCCTATCCCAGCTTTTTGACATTCTTACGAGGGCTATTTACGCCTATTATGACGTTCCGGAAAGGTTGATCCCGGAGTTGGGCAAGTATATTCCGGCGGATTTGGTTAGGAGGCGGATCAGCGAAAAGAGGCCCAAGCGATATACCTTGGACGATATATTGCGCAATAACCCCGAAAAAATCCGCGAGTTGCAGAGGATTTCATAGTTGTGAACTATCCGAAACTGGCCAATTGCTCTTCCCGGGATATTGAAAAAGCGTGCAAGAAACTGGGCGATTGCTCTGTTTCGCTTGCAGGCAGGCACGTCGTAAAGATAACTCATATCGCGAGCCAAAAAGCGTTTGTTATTCCCAACGCGAAGCCGTTAAAGAGAGGACTGGTTTGGGATTTCGTAAGAAGTTTTCTGCAGGGAGTGTGCGGGTTTTCCGAAAAACAAATTTTCGCCGTCCTGTGGTGCTAACCCCACAACATTCTCACATTCTCAAGAATGTGAGAATATCGTTTATCCCTACTGATCGGCCTTGCTATATGTACATAGTTCCGGGGCAGAGGTTGTTTTGAGCCAGGCGCGCAGAAACTTTTCTTTGGAGACGCGTAGATTTGGACCGCCGGAGTGGCTGGGATCGTGGAGAATTGCTCCTGTGTCGGTTAAATCAAGTACGATCACCCTGTGCAAACTGAAGCCGTCCTTATTTCTTAGTGCCTTTGAATTCAGGACGACTTCGCAAATCTTGCCGTCGTGCAGGGCATGTTCAAGATGTTGGAACTCCGGTTTTTCCCGGTGGTAAGTGAAATTCGGATGGTTCAGTAGAGCCGAAATTGAAGCGCCGTAGGTATCAAGATTTTTAGTGTGTTTGAAGTAGTAGCCAAACTCTTTCTCCGGCGTTGACTTTTTTAATCCATCGGCTCCTTCTCTCGCCCATGCTTCATAATCAATAAGGTCGTAGTCCTCTATGGAAATGCCTTTATCCAGGAGCCATAGCCAAAACTTGAAAGGCCAAACGACATAGCCGGACTCCCAATCAGCTATTTCTTTAATATCTTCGGCTGTGATCTCGGGAAAGAAATGTCTGGCCACCATCGTGTAGCAAGCAAGTGCACATGCTTGCTCGTCGATTTGTTGTTCGTAGGGGATGGACAGCATCTTGTCCAAGAACATTCTAATAATCTATAGAATGTTGGAATGTTATTTAGCTGATCTCCAGCTCCGGGAAGCCGGTAGCGGGGTCGGGGGTGCGTTTGTAGGTTACGTTTTCAAACACGCCTATCACGATCTCGGCAGTTGTAGATACCACGCAGCCGTCTTTTAAGTGGCCGCCGAAGACGTTTCCTTCTTTGTCGGAGACGGAGATGTGAATATGACAACCGTCTTGGGAGAAAGTGCCGGTGCCGGAGACGACTTCAAAAGGCCCTTCCAGTTTTTTCACCATTTGGTTCTCCGGAGTTGCGCCCGGCATTCGCAACACCGCTGTCTTAAGTCCGCCGACGATGGATAGTAAAACCCCGGCTTTCACGCCGTTTTCCTGAACCCTCTTTTCTATTTCTTCCCGGAGCAACTCACCGGGTTTCAACCTGAAAGTCAGCTGTTTCATATTTCCATCTTACATCAAAAATAGGTCTATATGTGTTGATCTTGTAATTATTTTTGTATGTTGTATAATATGGCGGTTTGGAAACTGAATCTTGACAACGCGCTTAGCGCGGGGAGGCGAACGTGCAGAAACTCATGAACTGGCTGACGGAAGAGGCCAAGGGCGTGCGTCAGATCGCCGGGTACGTGCTCATGGCGGCCCTGGTGGACGTTGCGCTGACCTACACGGTCAGGGCGGCGCTCATCAACTGGGGATCGTTGAGTACAAGTACGATCCCAACCCCCAGAACCCGTTCCGCTACTACAACATCCTGATGTTCGCGAGCATCCTCGTTCAGGCGCCCCTATTCGAGGAGACGATCTTCAGGCTGGTCCCGCTCACCCTGGTGGTATTCTTCACCAAGAAGCCCGGAGTCGTGCTCACGATCGTCGTGGCCTTCGCGGCCCTGTTTGGAGCCATTCACCCGTACGGCGCAGTCGGGCGGGTGCAAGTCGCCATTGCCGGACTCGTGTTCGGCGTGATGTTCCTCAAGGCCGGTGGGTTGCAGGGGCGCCCCATCAAGGGGTGGGCGACCTCAATTGCCGCGCACAGCGTCTCCAACCTGTTCATTCTCGGCGCCGACTACTACGACTATCTTGAGCGCATTCTCTAAGCGCCGCGGAGATCGTCGCGGGGGAGTGAACAAGCAAGCCATCCGAGGATGCGCAACAGAATATCGTTGCGCATCCTCCCACCTAAGTCCGTAAATGCATTTATGGCTTTAGGCGGGAGTAAAGCTATAACTTAGCACATTCTCACATTCTCAAGAATGTGAGAATGTTGTTTTATCGTAACTTCCTGCGGTTTTTTGCGGCAAGCTTCAGCGTCGCTTCAATGAACGCCTTCTTGCCGGCGCTGTACTTCTCCCGGTCGTCCGGATAGCGCTTGGCGAGTTTTTTCTTGAGCGCGGCGTAGGCCTTCGCGCGGGCGGGATTGCGAACCAGAAACTCGCGGAACAGGCGGTCGCTCTTCCATTTGGCGCCGTTCCATTTCATCACATGCAAATAATGCGTCCGCTTCGCATCCGGCCCCTTGGCGAAAAGGACTTGCTGCCCGAATTTTTTGTAAAAATTGTACCCGAGTTTCGCGAGCGGCTTTACCAATTTCCCGGCGTCTTTCATATTCCGTATGCCCGCGGACATATCTATAATTGGCTTCGCGTGCAGGCCGGGAACTGCCGTGCTACCAATGTGGCGAACCTCAACGACGAGATCGCCCACGGAAGCGAGTAATCTTTTCTTTTCGCGCTGGAATGCGGATGCCCACCGCTTATGGTAGGGGACGAGTTTTACCGTGCCGCGTTTAAGGCCGAGCATTTTATAAATAATAACACCTTAATGTGTTTCGGCGCCGGACCCGGTTCGTAACCTTGTAGTTTTTTAAAAGAGTGATATAATGCAGCGCGATTGGAGGTGTTCTTTGAGGACAACTATTGACTCGGCAGGGTACGAGCGAGTGGTGGCCTGGGTCCGGCTGGCGATGCTCTACGCCATCGACCTTTTCAAGGGCGAGCCGGGCTGGGAAGGCAAGAACAGCGGCTACTTCTGCGTGGCAGATGCGCGGACAGGCGACCCAATCTTCGGGCCGACCCAGGTTGGCGTGAGCCCGCCGGAGAAGGTCTCGAAGCGGGTTCGCATCTGTCAGGAGAAGGCGGAGCGGCTGGCGATGCGTCAGGATCACGTCTCCAGTTGGGAAAGCCGCGAGCCGGAGAAGGAACGCTGGGGCGGCGCGGTGCGCGTCGGCGACCTCATCTTCTCTTTCACCGGCCTGCCAGAGTTGGGAGACGAGGCGGTGATGCTCGTGGCGGCAGTGGAGCACTACCGCAACCGCGAAGCGGAGTTGCGCGCGATGGAGATCGTCGCCCGCAGCGACAACCACTACTATAAGCAGCTTCACGAGACCCTGCGGAGGATACACTCGTAAGCGCGAGAGCGGCAGCAAGGGCCGGCGTGCGAAAGTTGCACCCGGCCCGAAACTTTTTATTGATATAATCAAAGAATGCGCAAGTTTCCGGAATTGGATCTCAAAGAATTCAAAATATTTAAAAAACTGAACGCGCCGCAGAAGATACAGGATTTTTTGGTGAAGCTCCCGATGAACTTTGAGAAGAAGGGCGACACCTGCCGTTCGCCTTTGATGGCCTTGCGGCACGGCGAGGCCCACTGCCTGGAAGGCGCGCTCCTGGCCGCGGCTGCGCTCTGGTATAACGGCGAGCAGCCGCTTCTTATGGACTTGCGAGCATCAAACGGCGACGACGACCACGTAATCGCGCTTTTCCGCCGCGGGAGATGGTGGAGCGCGATAAGCAAGACCAACCATCCGGTTTTGCGCTACCGCGATCCGATTTACAAAGCCCCGCGGGAACTCGCGGCGTCGTATTTCAACGAGTACTTATTGGACAGCGGTCTCAAAACACTTCGCAGCTATTCCGCGCCATTCAATCTTTTGCGCTACGGCGACGGGTGGCTCACGTCGGAGAAGGATTTGTTCTATCTTTCGCCTGCTTTGAACAAGACGAAGCACTTCAAGCTTGTGGAGAACGTCGCCGTCCGCAATCTGCGCCGGGCGGACCCGTTGGAGATAAAAGCGACGAAGACGCAGGAATTCACTCCGTCTTCTTCATAAACTTCATTATGTCCGCGGTGGTGGCGCCGACTTTCTTGCCGGGGTTGAACAGATTCTGCGGGTCAAAGATCTTTTTGGTCTGGGCAAAGAGTTTAAGCACGGCGGGGGAGTACATTTTGCCGAGGTAGGGCGTCCGCACAATACCGTCGTTGTGCTCGCCGGTTATTGAACCCTTGTACTCCGTAACCAGGTCGTAAACCTTTTCCGAAAGTTCCGGGATTATTTGGCGTTGGGATTCCAGTTCCAGATCCATCAAGGGGATGATGTGGAAATTGCCCTCCCCGGAGTGGCCGGCGATGGTGTAGATCATTTTATCCTTATAGGGGGCAAGAATTTTATCCAATTTGGGCAGGAATTCCGGCAGGAACTCCGGCCGGACTACGAAGTCGTCTATGAACGGCGCGGTGTGCTTGCCCCGGATGTGCTGCCGCAGGAGCGAGAAACTTTCCCGGCGCATCACCCAATATTTTCTGGCTTCTTTCGGGTCGCGGGTGCGGTGGGTCTGGATCCCAAAGTGGCCGCGCACCATATCCTCCGCCTGTCGCAGCTTGGTTTGCACCTCCTCTTCCGTTTCGCCGGTGAACTCCGCTATGAGGACGAGTTTGGGCACGCCGCCGGTCAAAGTGAGCCAAAGTTCCGGCAGGAACTGGAAGCCGAGCTTCAAAAGATTCCCGCCCATCCGCTTCATAAGTTCCGGCAGGAACTTTATCGCCAGCTTGAAGGTGTTGTCGTCGTAGGATTCAAACGACTCCGGCTTGAACCTGGCTACGTCCGCCACAAGTTTCCCCAAAATATCCGTGTTTTGCAGAAACATCACCAGGAGTTCGGAATGGGGCTTCACCCGCACCAGGCGGAACTTGATCTTGGTTATGAACGCAAGCGTGCCCTGGGAGCCGGTCACAAGTTTGGCCAGATTGAAGGTTCTCTTGTCCCAAACGTTCCACAGGAAGTATCCGGCAGAGTTTTTGTGCACGTTGGGCCTGGCCTTTTGCAAGAGGTCATAGTTCCTGGAAATGAGCGCATGCATCTCCCGGTAGATTTTGCCTTCCAGGGTTTTGAGTTTTTTCTTGGCGGCTAGCTCCTTGGCGCTAAGCGCTTTCAAAACGCAGCTGCTTCCGTCCGAAAGAACGACATTCAATTCCTCCACGTAGTCCTCGGTCTTGCCGTAGGCCAGGGATTTTTCGCCGCCGGAGTTGTTCGCCACCATTCCACCCACGGTGCAAAGTTCCCGGGAGGCGGGATAAGAAGGAAGGAGCAGGTTCTTTTTTAGCGTTTCCTTCTCGAAGTCGCGGTAATAGACGCCGGGTTCGGTTACGGCGTACCCATCGCCAACCCCCGACTTCTCACTTCCAACTTCTATTATTCGGTTGAAGTGGGGAATAAAATCCAGGACGACGGACTCGGTTAGCGGCCCGCCGGACATATCCGTGCCCGCGGAACGGGCGGTGATGGAAAGATCTTTGTCCGACTTCTTTTTCGCCGAGGCGAACTTGACCAGATTCTTGAGGTCGTCCGTGTCTTTCGGCCGCACCACGAGCGCCGGCTTTATCCGGAAGATGCTCGCGTCCTCGCTGAATTTTTTGAGGTCTTCTTCGGAGTCGCTTATTTCACCTTTGACTACCCGCTTTATTTCGTCGATTAACATAGTGGTCTAATTATAACAGTTGTGATATAAAACCCGCGATGGCGAAGGTTAAAGAGAAGGTTTTCGTCGCAATGAGCGGGGGAGTGGACAGCTCCGTCGCGGCGTTGCTCCTCAAAAAGCGCGGCTACGATGTGGTCGGCGTGTTTATGCGTTGTTGGAGCAATGACGGCCCCGACGCTTCGGTCGGGGTAGATTGCGCTTGGGAGCGGGATGCGGAGGATGCCCGGCGGGTGGCGGAGAAGCTTGGTATCCCTTTCTATGTGTGGGATTTTGAGGAGGAATACAGGAAGAAGGTGGTGGACTATATGATCCGGGGCTACAAGCGCGGGGAGACGCCGAATCCGGACGTGATGTGCAACCGGGAGATAAAGTTCGGCCTCTTCTTGGAGCGGGCGTTGCGGGCAGGGGCGGATTTTGTGGCTACCGGACATTATGCGCGTCGGGTTCCCGCTCTCCGTCGCCGATTGTCGGCTCGCTCCAGCGGCGAGCCGCAATCTGCGCTCTCGCCCCGGCGACTCGCCTTCGGCGAGACCGAGCTCGCCGGGGCTGCGAGAGCCGCCGTCAAGCGGGAACCCTCCGCTTGGTCGTTGTACGAGGCGGTGGACAAGAACAAAGACCAGTCCTATTTCTTGTGGACCCTGACCCAAGAGCAGCTGCGGCATTGTCTTTTCCCGATGGGCGACTATTTGAAGTCGGAGGTGCGGGAGATCGCGCGCCGGGCAGGGCTGCCGACCGCGGAGAAAAAGGACTCCCAGGGCATCTGTTTTTTGGGCAAAGTGACGCTTGCGGATTTTTTGAAGCAGTACATCCCGGAGAAGCGGGGAGCGGTTTTGAGTTTGAAGGGCGAAAAACTCGGCGAGCACAGCGGCGCCTGGTTTTACACGATTGGCCAGAGACACGGTATTGGGGTTAATACACCGCCCCGACGCCCAAAGGGGGTCGGGGCCCCGACCGGAGCGTCGGGGTCGGCCAGCTCTCAACCTCATTACGTTGCGGAGAAGGATATCCGCAAGAATACAGTCGTGGTTGCGGAAGGGGCGGAGAACCCTGCGCTGTATCGCAAGGAAATTGCACTTGCAGACGTGAATATCATCAACCCACAACATACCAACAAACTGGAGTATATTGGTATGTCCGTGATGGCCCGGGTGCGGTACCGCCAGCCGCTCGCCGAAGCGGAGCTCCGGAAATGGAGTTTGGTTTTTAAAACCCCTCAAAAATTCGTCGCTCCTGGCCAGTCGGCGGTGTTCTATTCTTCCAGGGGAGAAATGTTGGGAGGAGGCGTTATCACTTGATTTTTTGAAGAACCGTGGTATCTTAGATACGCGTCTTTAGTGACGCAAGTTTGAGAGTGGGGTGGACCGGTTGTCCGATCCGCGCGCGTACAGCTCATCGGTGGATTGCCAACGCGGAGCAAAGCCCTGCGGGCTCATAACCCCCGGCGCCTAGACGGCCCTTCTGCCCCCTCCCGGATCGGGGCGCGTATCGCGTCCCCGATCCGGGTCGTTATATCTTGCGGGCCCATCCATCGTTGGATGCGGCCCGCTTCTCTTTTTGGTAGAGTACCAGGGTGATTTTGTTATTTACAGGAAACGGCCCCGCCTTCGCTAAAGCTACGGCGGGCAAGAAAGGCAAGATATGATATTGCTATTTACTGGAAACGGGAAGGGAAAAACCACCGCTGCTCTTGGTCAGATGGTGCGGGTTTTGGGGCGGGGGAAGAGCGCTTTGATGATCCAGTTCATCAAAGGTCCGTGGCGTTCCGGCGAGGACGAATTTGCGAAACGCTATGCGCTCCACGATCCGCGTTTCAAGATCGTGAAGATGGGCAAGGGTTTCGTCGGCATCCTGGGCGATGAGTTGCCGAAAGAAGAGCACGCGCGAGCGGCGAGAGGGGCGCTGGAGGTTTTCAAAGAGGAGAGGAAGAAAGAATGGCATTTAATAATTCTGGACGAGGTGAATGTCGCCGTTTCCCTCGGCCTTGTGAGCGCCACCGAGGTTTTAGAGGCGATAAAAGATTATCCCGAGGACAGGATTTTGATCTTGACCGGCCGGGGCGCGCCGCAGAAACTCATAGACGCCGCCGACCTCGCGACGGAAATGAAAGAAATAAAACATCCCTTCGGCGAAGGCAAGAAAGCCAAATTCACGGTGGAGTTTTAAAATGTCCCAAAAAGAATGGTGGCAGACAGTTTTTGACGACAAGTACCTGAAGACCTACGTTGATACGGTAACGCCACAGGTTACCCGGCAACAGGTGGGGTTCATCCATAAGAACCTCGGCCTCAAAAAGGGAGCGAAGATTCTGGACCTGGCCTGCGGCCACGGCCGGATTTCCATTGAGCTTGCCAAACTCGGTTACAAGGTGACTAGCCTGGACTATTCCAAACATTTTATTGAGATAGCCAAAGCCGACGCCAAAAAGCAGGGGATAAAAGTTGATTTTATCCGCAAGGATATGCGAAAACTTAACTTTGTTAAAAAGTTTGACGCCGTGCTCAACATTTTCACCTCCTTCGGCTACTTTAAAGATGAGAGAGACGATACAAAAGTAATCCAAAAAGTGTCCCGCGCTCTTAAGCCGGGAGGCAAGTTCCTTATGGACACGAATAATATGGTCCGCACTCTAACCCTGATGGCCAAAAATGGGGAAGTGAGGAAGGACGGCCGCCTATACGGCCCGACGCGAAAAGGTAAATTAAGCAATGGCCTCGCTATAACTACAAGAGACGTTGCCAACGCCGCAACCCTGCGTTGGTCTATGACCCGCACCTGGAAAGAAAATGGCAAGAAAATAAGCTACTCCACGGAAGTTCGTCTGTATTCCTTGCCGGAGTTGGCGCATTTATTGGAAGAAAACGGCCTCAAGGTACGCAAAATATGGGGCAATTTTGACGGCTCGCGGTTCTCGTTTGCGTCAAGACGACTGATTATTCTGGCTGAGAGATAGTGAAGTTTACGCTCTCTTGACGAGCGCGCTGAGATTCGCATATATGCCGGGTTGTAGAGAAGCTCAGCGTGCGCTTGATGTCGGAGGAATAGCTTAAGGAATTCACCCAGCGGGCGGAGGGATTAATTAACGGCAGTTAGGAATGGGACATCTTTCCTAAAAGCTTTGCTATGCGTCGCTTCAGGGTTTTGGCCCCACGACGGTTGTTTATTACTATTGCGTGCGGGATCAGTGGTTTTTCAAAGATTTTTTCAAACTGCCTAGCGTATTCTAAATCAATGTGATGGTAGCGTTTGGCTATGCGACGGTCGCGTACTGTGCGATTTGCCTTGACTAAAATAAACCGTGCCCTCGGTACGGCCTTTTTGAAGTAGCGACGCGACCGTTCGTGGGTGAATGTCCTGGGAATGACAATTTTGCCATACCTTTTTTCCAATGACTTGGCCTTCTCCGCCAGTTTCCTGTAGAAAGCCCGTCTTACTGTTTCCGCCACCATACGTTTCTTCTTAATTGCATTTAAGGCGGCGCTGGGCAGTACTCTATCTGCATCGTACAGGTAGAATCCGAAGTTATCCCTGAATGCTTCGGCTACGAAGTTCTTGCCTGCTCCCGGGAGGCCGAACAATATCGCAATCATAGACTTTGGGGTAACCTGTCCCAATTATATTATAATGACACAGTATAACTATTGACACTACAGAGTGGATGTGGTACAGAATTTCTTGTATCTGCCCAAGCAGATAAGTAGCACATTTCAAATCAAAGTCACTGGGAGGAGGTGAGGCAAGTTGAGTGGAAATGACATCATGTACGTCGTCGGGCGAGTGGTCGAGCGACTTTCGGGCTCTAGCGTCCAACTGGTGGTAGAGTCGTATTCAGGACGAAGCCGGGCATGGATTAAAACAGCGTCGGTGCCACCAGCTGAAACTGTTTGGTCGGCGTCGGTCGTTGAGTTGTGTGCCAAGGGCTTGCTTCCCAGTGTGATGGCCGCACCTCTCGTTGAATACGAGGGTTGGTACGCGATGGGATTTAATGGGACGGTGGTTGCAGTCACGGCAACCGACCCATTGCCTTTCCACTTTCACCCTCCATCGCCTCCGTTGCAAGAGTTTCTTGCAATCGGTGGCCCGAGCGGGGTTGGGAAGACTTCTGTCGCAAGAGAGATGGAGACATTGTGGCCAGGGTTGGTGAAGCGGTATCCCGTATTCACAACACGAGCTCCGAGAACGGGCGAGGTTGATGGCTTGGAATACCACTTCCGTTCCGTCGAAGACTTGGGGCGGATGCGTGAAAACCCACGCTATACCAATTTCGTAGAGGCGCGCGGAAACTGGTACTGGTTGGATCCAGCAACTATATTTCGTGAGGCTTGGTCGGGTAGGTGGAGAGTCCACGTCTTTCTCGCTTCCCAAGACCGCGAGCTTTCCCAGAGAAGAGGGTGGTTTCCTTCGCTCGGTTTAGTGTGGCTGGAGGCTTCAGAATACGCCATACGCACTCGCTTGGAGAGGCGTGGGGATAAAGACGTGGAGCAGTCTGTAGCTCACAATCGCCGTCTTGCTGCGGAGGTAGCTGGTAGACCAGTCGCTCTCCAGATTAACACCGAGACAATGCAACCACGCCAGATAGCAGAGTTAATCCTGCGATTCTGTAACGAGAGGTTGCAGAAAGGAGCATGAAGGCCATAGTAACAATAACTACAGAGTCTTACGCGCCGCTCGTGCCTCTTTGGCACGAGCGGCTACGGCATTTTACTTCAATTCCTTGCTATCTCTTGGTTATTGGAGATGGGTTGGCGGACTTCAATTTGCCAGGCGTCAAAGTTGTAAGAGTCAATCCTTGGAACAATCCTTTCGACCAGTCAACGCCGAACCATGCATGCGCCGAGAAGCTGAGAATATTTCATAACTTACCCCAGAATGTGAAGCAGGTCCTCTTCATTGACGTTGACGTCATGGTTCTGAACGAATTCTGGAATGACTCACTTTTTGATGCCACGCGGGCTCACCTTGTAGTGTCTCCTGATCACTTCGTCGGCTACAAAGAGAAGATGGAAGACGAATTCCGCCCCTTTGATCCATCTTTTAGAATGCGTTACCTCTCAAGTGGAGAATATGCTTACTTCAATACAGGTGTTTTCTTCGCCAGCAGAGAGGCACACTCAAGGCATTTTGATAGTTGTTTTGGGGTGTGGCGTTCTTACGTTGAAGTTTTAGGGCGCCCCCCATCGATTTTTGATCAAAACGTATTCAACTATTACTTGATATCCAGACGAGTACCCGTGTTGCCTATGCCTGTCAACAACAACTGTCTAAGGCAATATCCATACGTTTTGCGGGATGGGCAACTTACTCTTAGCGGGCAACCAGTCAACGCTTTTCACTTCAACGGGGGCAACGGCCCGGTAAAACTCAAGCGTTGGCTTGAAATGTCGAGTCTTTTGTGTGGTTGAAATGGAAACCCTACTTACCCCCAGCGTTTTTCGTTGCCCGGGAACCGTGCCCCAAAGGGCCTTACTTCTGAATGAGCTTGGTTGTGAAAGGGTGCATGTGGATATCTCCATAGGATGCAATTATCCAGGATTGTTCCCACTTTCCCAATTTGGTCGTAAGGAACGCGACTTGTTCGTTAGCCGAGTAGACTTTCACATATTTCCTATGGCAGAAACCGGCAGGGTTACTGATCTACCGCTTCAGGAGGGGGACAGAGTTATTGTTCACTCGCCTAAAGGCGGCAGTTCTTTGGCATATCTATTGACATAGAAACACCCCCTGAAAGCGCGGTCGCCGAATACTGTGGTAATCTTGATTTGCTCATGGTTCTAACTATCTCGGTGGGCAGTTATGGCTTGCCGTTGAGTCCGCTGGCTATGGAACGTATAATACAAGCCAAGCACCGCATAAATACCTGCTGTGGATGCAAACTTGGCGTAGACGGCGGAGTGAACGAGCAAACCTTCGAAACTCTTTGTGGGTATGCGGATGTGGTTGTAGTAGGGGGTCTTCTTTTTAACGCCCCAGACGCGGGTAATCAATGGAGGGCGCTACTAGAACGAGTGGCGCAGTTGCGGCAATGAAAGCTTTTGACAGCGTGAGGATTATAGGTGAAGAGATAAGTCGTGTGTTTAATGAAGAGGTCAAGGGCCCGTTGCTTGTAGGGATAAGTGGTCCTGTAGCCAGCGGCAAATCCAGATTCGTTAAACGTTTGATTTCGTTTTTGGAGAAAGATCTTTCCGCTCCGTTAATACACATTCCCTTTGACTACTGGATTAACAAACAAGGGCTCGGTAGCCGTCTTTACGCAGACCGTTTCTTCATGAATGAATTCATAGATGCGATTAAGTTTCTCGCGCAATGCAAACCATGGATGTGTCCTCGATATGATATTGCTCGTTCCGGCTTGGATTTAGAGTCGTTGAGCTTTGACAAGGAGATGCGAGTTGTCGACTGGTCTGGTCGTAGCTTCTTGCCCGTGTCTGAGGGCGTAGAAGTCAAGGAGATACCGTTTGGGAATGGGATTTACTTGCAAGTGGGCACAGGAAGGATATTCAGCCGCTGTATTCCGCAACGGAACGGCTTGTATATTTTGGACGGCACTTTGGCCTTCAATTCTTCGGAGATCGTCTCCTGCTATGCGATGAGGATTTATCTGGCAAGCGGTTGGGCAAACCGTGTCGCTCGGATGGTAAGGAGGCATAACCGAAAGGAGGTTTTCGGTACCACTACGCTAAGCGAAGCAGATTATGTTGGCTTCCTCGTAAAGGAAGCACGTGAGTGTGCCGATGTGGAGATTGAAGAACAAAAACCCCTGGCTACACACTACATCTATAGTTCGGTGGACAGCATTTCCAACTTACTTGAATTGTTTGAGAGTTTGGTTATCATTACCGCGATATGGAAAGGGACGAGGTGTTCGACATTGTTGACGACCAGAATAAGCCGCTGGGTATCCGAAAGAGTCGGTCCGAAGTACATGCCACAATGAAGTACTGGCATAGGGCCACTCACGTTTGGGTTGTGAACGATAAGAACAAAATTCTATGTCAGCAACGTTCCCTCGGAAAAGATGTGAACCCGGGTAAGTGGCAATCTTTCTTTGGTGGGCATCTCAAGGCTGGACAAAGTTACATTGATAGTGCCGTAGAGGAGCTTAGAGAGGAATTAGGAATACAAATTGACCCCAATCAGCTTAGGGCCTTACACATTCTTAGGAGTGAGCCAGCAAAACACTTTGGCCAGATTTACCTTTTAAGGTGGAACGGTGCGATAGGGAAGTTAAACTGTGACCGTAAAGAAATAGATGATATAAGGTGGATGAGCGTTGAGGAGGTTGAGTCGCATATTGACAAGGGTTTGTTTTGCAACAGAATGGACCCCGTGGTTAAGAAGTTGCTGGCTTGAAATGCAAAGAGGCATAAACAGGAGACCTATTAGATTAGTCGGCCGGCTGGGTCAAAAGTTATGGCATTTCTATCTTACCCGCTCATACAGTGGCTACCAGCCGATATTTGATGGTAAGAGGTGGAGCTCTTCCGGTAAACGAGATTGTGAGGAGAGGTGGAATTATATACGAGGCCAGCTTTACAAGTACGATGTTGGCAACCTGCTTGATGTAGGATGCGGTGAGGGCTACTATCTGATAAAGACCGCAAAAGAACTGGGTTGTTATTCTGTAGGCATCGAAGCTGATTATTCGCGTTTTTGCATAGCTCAGAGCCAGATAAGCCGTTTCGGCGTTCGGCGTGCGTCCGTGTTGTACGACGAGGTTTCCGTGGAATCGGTTTCCAAATTGCCCGTTTTTGATGCAGTTTTGTTTCTGTCCGTCGCGCACCACATGATGTACTCTCTGGGCGAAGACTACTGTCGCAAGTTTTTGAGTTGCTTGCGCCAACACACTCGCAAGGCGCTTTTATTTGAGATGGGACAGTCGGATGAAAGCCACGCTAAATGGGCCAATTTGTTGCCGGATATGGGTGATAATCCTCATGAGCGGATACACAAGTTCCTGCTTTCTTGTGGTTATAGCGAGGTTGCCGAGATAGGCGAGTCCAAGTCGTATTTTGGCGACCGCTATCGAGCCGTATTCTGCGCTCGTCCGTGAGAATCACAGAAAATATAATCAGACCTAATCTCTTTAAGTTTGGCCAACTGTTCATCGGACCAGGCGCACCGCCTGCATCCGCAGGCGGGGCAGATTGGGGTTGGTGGTATAGGGCATATACATATTCTGGGGTATTCCAAGCTATTGAACCATTACGTGCGCTTGATTTTTTGGCAATTTTGTGTTATAAGAGAAGCAGTGCGCTGGATTTCCTCGCGCGTCGTCAACCAGCTCCACGAGGAGGGAGCTAAACATGCGGAAACTCTTTGTCATCCTCGCGGCGCTGGCCGCGATCGGACTCACTCTCCCGGCGTACGCTGGGCAGTCGCCGGAACAGTCGGCGCAGTCGTCGCCCCAGATCTCGCGGGAAACCGTGGAACGGGCTGTCGCGGCCGTAGCCGCAGAGAAGAAGCTCGTCGAATTGGACGAGCGGATCGCCAAGGCCCGCAGGGGGATCTCCAGCGGCAAGAAGAAGTTGCTGTTCGGGGGTGCGATTTTCGCTACGGGCGTTGCCATCGCTTACACGGGAAACGGCCCTGATGCGTGCTGGGAGAATCCCGGTCTCTCGCTCAAGGGCTGCACGACCCGCCAGAAGGTGGGGCTCTTCACTGCTGTTGGAGGCGGCTTGGTCGCCATCGGCGGGGCGGTTGAGTGGCCCCTCAGCGCAGCCAGGTTACGTCGGGCGGAGGCAGAGAGGCGGCAGTTGACCAGCATCGCGGTTTCGCCGACCGCGGTTGCGGCGAACTACCGGTTCAGCTGGTAGGGTTAGGCAGAGGCGGTGTTTGAGGCCATTGGGCAACGTGTCCGATGGCCTCACTGTGTATAAACACTCCATTCGACCAGGGGGATAGTATGAAAATTCTCGTGCCGGCATTCGTTGTGTTAGTGCTCGTTTCTGCCGCCGCATACGGGGAGAGCAACGATGTTTCGTCTCCGTTCTCGCCCGAAGCGCTGGCGCGGGCGGTGGCAGTGGCGCAGGAGCAGAACAAGCCGCCGACGGCAGAAGAGGTGAGGATCGCCGAGCTCGCCGCCAAAATCCTGTCTGTAGATGAGAAGATTGCCAACTACCGCAAGGGAATCAGATCGGCCAAGATAAACCTCGTGGCCGGTGGCGGACTTCTCGCTGGAGGACTGCTCGTTCGCAACTCCGTCGGTGATGAGTGCCGCTCCCAAGGCGTATGTTCCGGGAGCGACGAGGCCAAGAGGCGGTATGGTTTGATCTTCGCGGCATCTGGAGGGGTCGGTGCTATGGTGGCTCCCATCCGATGGGTTATCAGCACGAGAGGTCTCCATCGGGCCCGGGAAGAGAGGGAAAAGTTGCTCAACGCCTCTGCGATGCCAACGTCGGTCGCGGTGAACTACTGGATGAGACAGTAGCTCCCGCACTCGCGCGTTAACAGGCCTCCGGCAGTATCGTGCTCCGGAGGCCTGTATATGTTGATTTAATTATGCACAGGGGGTAGTTTACGTTTTTTGACGCTCTACTATAATTATAGAGTCAAACATATAAGTAGGTCGGATTGGAATAAATTACTCGTTCCGGCTCTCGTGGTTTTCATGGTACTGACGCTTTCCTTTCCCCAGCCGGCAGGCGCTGGTAAGGTTGTTAAGTGGGTTGGAGTAGCCGTCGCTGCGGTTGTCACGGTCGGCGTAGCTGCAGCAGTGATCACTGCAGGCACTCTTGCAGTTGCGGGATCGGCAGCGGCTTCAGCAATCACATCCGTTGGCACTTCGGTTGTTTCAGCTGTTATTGGGAGTACTCTTGCTGTTGGAGCCGCAGCAGTGGCGGTGGGGGTGGCGGTTGGTGTAGGCACGAACTGCTTGATGAATATAGCCTTAGACATAGAGGGTATGTGTAATCGCAAAGGCGGTTCACCAACGCAGCAGGCCGTCAATCCGCCGGGTGGCGGCAGCGACCGCTACTCCTGCGACGGTTCCGCCTGTGTTTCCAATCCCGACGGTCCCTATGCTTCCTCCGATTGCGACAATGCCTGCGGCGGTGGCCCCGGCCCGGACCCAGCCCCGAACCAGGACCTGGTCCCGGCTCCGAGCCTGGTCCAGGACTAGGCTCGACCCCTGGCCCGGGTCCCGGACCTGGCCCTGGTCCTAGCGGCCCCCCTCCCCCGCCTCCACCTCCCCCGCAATACAACGTCTGCGCGAACGACGGCGCCTGCA
>CAYPDQ010000016.1:0-18805 GCA_964409535.1 uncultured Candidatus Saccharibacteria bacterium
CAAAAATTCCAAGGGCCCCAGGGATCAAAAGTTCAAAATCCCTAGGGCCCAAGTTACTACTACTCGCGGGAGAGCAGGCACCAGCCGAACGCGTCGCCGACGCACCCCACCAAGCTGAGGCTCGCCTTGCGCTCCGCGCCGAACCACCACACGTTCGGCACGCCGCGGCTGCCCTCGAAGGACTTGGCGTCCGTCGCATGGACCCACATCGGGTCCATCCGGAGTTCGGCGTTCAGGCCGGGCTTCTCCCGACCGACGGCGAATACGTCTCGGGCGGAGGTGCCCTTGAGCTGGTTCGCCTTCCCCCAGACGAGGAACTGGTCGAGCGACCAGCCGGGCCGGTTCAGGAGGACGAAATCCTTGCGGATATCGCCCCGGCCGGAAGTCGGGTAAAGGTGACCGACCCGCCGGATGACGTAGTTCTCTGGCGTCTCGGGCCCGGCTGCCGTGAGCGCCTCCTTCCAGTCCTCGTCCTCGCGGACGAGGATGCCGGAGAGGAGGTGGATGCGCCCGCCGTCCGGGACGAGGAGGCCGCCGTTCGCGTACCTCGTCTTCGCCTCGTCCAGCGCAGCGGCAAAGACGCCGCCGTCGATCCCGAACTGGAACTCATCTTTGGTGACGCCTTTGGCGTCCCCGATGTTGCGGACATGCTCCAGCTGGGCAGTCGTGATTCTGCTCATAATTCCCTCTCTTTGTGATTGCGCGCCAGTCAGCGCTCCAGCGCTATTGCCGGAGAACCGATAGCGAGCTATCTCAAGGTGCACGCATATTATAGCATATATACATAAAAGCGCAAGCCAAGTTGAGAAAGCCCATAAAATCTGTATAATTCACTCATTATGCCCGCTGGCAAGAAGGCCGCCAATAACCTGGACAACGTTCGACACTCCCTGGCTCATCTTCTGGCCGCGGCGGTCCTTAAAAAATTCCCCGATACCAAGCTGGGCATCGGCCCGACCATAGAGAACGGTTTTTACTACGACTTTTTGTTCAAAAAACCGGTCTCCCCAGAAGTTCTCCCGGAACTGGAAAAAACGATGCGCGAGTTCGTCCGCGCGGAGCTTATCTTCAGGGGCAAAAAAGTGTTGCCAAACGAAGCAAGGAAAATGTTCAAAAATCAGCCATTCAAGCTGGACTTGATCAAAGAATTCGTTAAAGACAAAAAACCGCTCACGATCTACGAAACCCACTCTTCTAAAACCTATAACCTAAAACCTAAAACCTATTTTGTTGATCTCTGCCACGGCGGCCACGTCAAAAACACCAAGGAGATAAACCCCGACGCCTTTAAGCTCACCCATCTCGCCGGCGCCTACTGGCGCGGAAGCGAGAAAAACCCGCAGCTTACCCGCGTCTACGGCGTAGCCTTCAAGGATAAAAAGGAGCTGGACGAGTATCTGCGCCTACAGGAAGAAGCCAAACGCCGCGACCACCGCAAAATAGGCCAGGATTTGGACCTGTTCATATTCCGCGACGAAGTCGGCCCCGGCTTGCCGCTCTTCACCGAGAAAGGCGCGGCTGTCTTACGAGAGATGGAGCGTTTCATAACTGACGAGGAGATCAAGCGCGGCTACGTGCACGTGCGCACACCCGACCTCGCCCGGGTGAAACTCTACGAAATCTCCGGCCACTATCCCTATTACAAAGACACAATGTACCCCGTGATGCAGGTGGACGAGGATAAGCTCGTGCTCCGGCCGATGACCTGCCCGCATCATTTCATGCTCTACAGCGCCAGGCCGCGGAGCTACAAGGAACTTCCGCTCAAGATTGCGGAGGTGGCAAAGCTCTACCGCTACGAAAAGTCCGGGGAGTTGACGGGGCTCATGCGGGTGCGCAGCTTCTGCCTCGCGGACTCACACATCTTCTGCACCAAAGAACAGGCGGCAAAAGAGATAAAAAAGGTCATTGATCTCGTCGACTACGCGGTGGGCAAGCTGGGCTTCGTGAGGGGCAAAGATTATTTCTACCGCCTTTCTCTTGGCGACGCAAAGAACAAGAAAAAATACTACAACGACCCGGAAGGCTGGAGAGAAGGCGAAGCGGTCCTGCGCGGCGTTTTGAAATCCGTGAACGCGCCGTTTTACGAAGCCAAAAACGAAGCGGCTTTCTACGGTCCGAAAATAGACATCCAGATGAAAAACGTCTCCGGCAAGGAAGAGACCGCGTTCACCGTGCAGTACGACTTCTGTCTCCCCGCACGTTTCAAGCTCACTTATATAAACTCCAAAGGCAAGGAAGAGCAGCCGGTGGTGGTGCACCGCTCTTCTATCGGCGCCTTGGAGCGGACAATGGCGCTTCTGATAGAAAAGTTCGCCGGCGCTTTCCCTTTGTGGCTTGCGCCGGTGCAAGCGAGGATTTTGCCGGTAAGCGATAAATTTTCCAAATACGCGGAAAAAGTCGCCGACGAAATGAAAGATGAGAATATCCGGGTGGAAATCGCCGACGCGAACGAAACTCTGGGCAAACGCATCCGGGAAACGGAACTGAAAAAAATCCCCTACATCCTCGTGGTCGGCGAAAAAGAAGAGAGAAACGGGAGCGTGAACGTGCGTCGGCGCGGCCCGTCCTTCGCTAAAGCTTCGGAGGGTAAACAGGAAGGAGAGATAAAATTGGATTCGCTCATTAAAGGTATCTTGGAGGAGATAAAATCCAGAGCTGCTTAGAAATGTTGCGGGCTCCCTAAACTGCAGGGAGCCCACCTCTCGCCCCTCACTTCTCGACCTCTCCGGCGAAAGCCCGGAAGCCCGGGCTTAGCCAGAAGATCGCAAGTGCGACAGCTGCGATTGCTTCTACCATACTCGCCCTCCTTTCCGGGAGCCCTGGGCTCCCTAATGTCCGAAGATGCTTGGCGGCCGGTTGCTGCCGTCCGCGCCGCGCTTCGCCCGCCAAGCGGCGAAAGCGCCGATAACGAGAACGGCGAGGCCTGCTCCGATCATCGCCCACTGTTCCGGCGTCATATTCATCACCCCTTTCCGGCGTCGGATTTGCTGGTATTATACAAGCACGCTATGCGGGAAAAATCAAAAATTCTCGTTATATTGGGTCCGACCGCAAGTGGTAAGTCGGGCCTGGCCGTTGCGCTCGCAAAAAAATTTGACGGCGAAGTCGTTTCCGCCGACTCCCGCCAAGTTTACCGCGGCCTGGACATCGGGACCGGGAAAATAACCAAGCGGGAAACGCGCGGGGTGCGGCATCATCTTCTGGATGTCGCCTCGCCCAAGCGCGCTTTTACCGTAGCACAGTACCAGAAACTCGCCCGGCGGGCGTTAAGGAATATCCTTCGGCACGGCAAACTTCCCATTGTCTGCGGCGGCACCGGGCTCTACATTGACGCCCTACTCCACAACACCGCTTTTCCGGCCGTCCCACCAAACTTGAAACTGCGCCGGGAACTAGAAAAAGAATCTGCGGAAAAACTTTTCGCCCGCCTCCGGAAACTTGACCCGCGCCGGGCGGAAACGATAGACCGGCACAACAAGCGCCGCCTAATTCGCGCCCTGGAAATCGTGCTAACCACAGGCAAATCGATACCACGACATTCCAACATTCTGCAGAATGTTGGAATGTTTGAAACGTTGAAAATCGGCGTTGGGTTGCCAAAGGAAGAACTGCGGAAGAGAATTAATGCCCGCATACAAAATTGGCTTAGACACGGCTTGCTGCGGGAGGTGAAAAATCTGCGCAAAAGCGGCTTGAGCTGGAAACGTTTGGATGAATTGGGCCTGGAATATCGCTATCCCGCCTTATATCTCCAAGGAAAGATCAGCCGCGAAGAAATGATCCGCAAAATGGAGGTGGAAACCTGGCGCTACGCCAAGCGGCAGATGACCTGGTTCAAGCGAGATAAAGAAATAATATGGACTAAAAACAAGAAGGAGGCGATCTCGCTCGCCTCCAACTTCCTCGCTGCCGGTCAGTAAGGCAATTCTTCCTGAAAAGGCGTGTATCCCGATTATAGCATTCTCTTCAAGATATCTTTCAACTGTTCCGGATTGCCGCGGCCTCTTAGCTTCTTCATCGCCTGCCCCATCAGGAACTGCATACTGGCCTCCTTGCCCTTCTTGTAATCCTCCGCCGCCATGGGGTTTTCCGCAACCACCTCGCGCACCGCTTTTTCAACTTCGCCGGAGTCGGAAACCGTCTCCAGCCCTTCCGCCTGCATTACCACCTCTGGGTCTTCGCCAGAATCAAACATCTTCTTCAAGATGTCCTTGGCCTGGCGGCTGCCGATCTTGCCGTCCGCAATTAGGTCCACGAGGTGCGCCAGCCCCTCCGGTTTTACTTTTATACTCCCGAAGTCAATCCCGCTTGCGCCAACGAGGCCCAAGAGATCGCTCGTCAGATAATTGAAAAGTAAACTGATTCCGTCCCGGGCCTGCCCGCCATCGGCTGCGCCTTCAGGCGCTGGCAGGCGGGTCGCAAGCTCGCTCACCGCCGCTTCAAAGAAATCCGCCAGGCGCTTGTCGTGAATGACCAAGTCCGCCTTTTCCGCGGAGAGTCCGAATTCTCGCATAAACCTCTCCCGCTTCGCCTGCGGCAATTCCGGCAAGTGCCGCTTCAAGTCCTCCAGGTCAAAAACAACGTGCGGCTCAAAGGGTGGTAAGTCCGGCTCCGGAAAGTAGCGGTAATCGTGCGCCTCTTCTTTGCTCCTTTGGGACACGGTTTTTTGCTTATCCTCGTCCCAGCCGCGGGTCTCTTGCTCCACTTTCTTACCGGACTCTAAAACCTCCCTCTGTCTTTCTGTCTCATAGCCGATCGCGGCGGCGACCGCCTTGAAGGAGTTGATGTTCTTGAGTTCCACTTTGTTGCCCATATTCAAACTGACGTTCGCCTCCACCCGCATCTGGCCTTTTTCCATATCCGCGTCGGAGACGCCGAGATAGCGCAGCACCCGTTGGAGTTCCTTTGCGAACCGAAGCGCCTGCTCCACGCTCCTTATGTCCGGCTCGGTCACAAGTTCCATCAAAGGCGCGCCGGCGCGATTGAAGTCGACGAGCGTCCCGCTTTCGTCGCTTGTCCCCCACATACTCGTATGTGGGGGGTGCAGCAGCCGCCCCGCGTCCTCTTCCAAGTGGATTCGCCGGATGCGCACGCCGTGAATCCCCCCGCCCGTGACAATGGGTTGGTCGTACTGGGAGATTTGGTAACCCTTGGGCAGGTCGGGATAGAAGTAATTTTTGCGGTCAAACTTGCTAACTTTGGCTATCTCCCCGCCCAGAGCCAGGCCCACCCGGACGACCGCCTCAACCGCCTGCTTGTTGATGGTTGGGAGCGTCCCGGGGTGTCCAAGGCAAACCGGGCAAGTGTTCTTGTTCGGCTCCTTTTCTTCCGGGTCGTTCAAGGAGTCGCAGAACATTTTGGTCCGCGTTTTCAAAATAGCGTGGATTTCCAGGCCAATCGTAGGTTGGTAATTGCTCATAGAAGACGTAAGGGCCGGCAACTTGCCGCTCATACGCTAACCGTTTCCAGGCCGACGAACGCAGGTTCGTAGGCCAAGCGCTTTATTCGGCGGCGGTAATCCGAGTCAATCTTTGCCACCTCCAAACAAAGCAAAATAGCTTCCCGGACTCTCTTTCTCAACTCCTTGAGATTGCGGGCCTGGGTATGGCAACCAGGCAGGTTGGGCACGGACGCCGCAAAAAAGCCGTCTTCTCCTTGTTCAATAACGACCCTAAATTGCATTGGCATCTTGGACATAAACCCACTATACCATAACCCTCTAACCCCGCGCCAGGACACCGCGAAGGGCGCGATGGTGCGGGGAAACGGGTTAGTATTTTCCCGGCCGCAAACAAAGCGGCGCGAGAAGGATCAAGAACAGTAGTCATTTTGGCGCGGACTTGCGTCCGTGGACGCTTCGTTCAGGCCAAGCAGGTGATGACTACCGGGCACAACGGAAGCCCACATCGCTGTCCGTACTGCCCGTGCCCCAATTCAGGTACAGCGCGAACGCACCCGCGCCCGCCCCGTCGTACCAACGCGCGCCGCGGATGAAGGCAGTCGTTCCCTGGTTCACGCCGTTCTTGTAGGTATAGACCCGGCCCATGCCCTGGTTTGCGTACCAGGAAGGGTCGGAGGGGGCGACTTTGGCCTGCTGGACGTCCGAGGACCAGGCGGAAACGTAGGGCGAGCCGGTCACGAAGTCGCACCAGCCCCAGCTGGCCGCGCCGTCGGAGCAGGCGGGCAGGGCCATAGAGGTCGTAAGGTCGCCGACGTTATTCACGCTTCTCTGGACGTGCTCCCAGACGTTCCCGGGCAGGTCCCAGATGACCGAGCCGTTGGACAGGGTAAGCGTGCGGCGCTGGTTGGAGGGGGAAGAGTTGCCCGTCTGGTAGTAGCCGTCGGCGTCGTCGCCGGCGGGGAGGGCAGTCGCGGGCAAGTTGTCGTTGTGGCCGGAGAAGAGGGCGCCGGAGCCGACCGCGGCGCCGGTCCAGTCGGAGGCCGTCTGTTCCGCGTTTCTCGCAATGGTCATCCACTCGTCGTTCGTAAGGAGGTGGGCGCCGATAGAGGCGCAGTAAGATACGGCGGTGGTATGGGAGATGTTGGCGATCGGATAGCCGTTTGGGACGGAGGCGACGCCCCGGCCGTTTGCGGAGGTGCAGGGGGTATTGCTGTTGTCGTAGGTCTGGTAGGCGGTGGCGGGGGTGGTAAGACCGGCCGTTTGCCCGGAGAGGACGCACTTCGCTTCATACTTCATCACCCAGAAGTTGGGGGTGCCGAAGGTAGAGTTCCCGGGAACCAAGGTCCAGCCGGAGCCGCCGCCCAGGGACAGGTTGTTGCCGGACTGAAAGAGCTGGCTCTGGGTTCCGGCCTGGGTGAGGTATTTCTGGGACTCCGCCCGGGCGACCAGCTTGAAGGTGCCGGAGCCGGGGAAGTAGGAGTAGTAGAGGCCGGTGGAAGAGGTGTTCACCGGGTCTGCGGGCAGCTGGCCGACGGGCGAGCCGGAGGAGACGCTTGTGAAATTGACCGGCAGCCAGCCGGTGCCGTCAACTTTCCTCTGGGTGCTGGAGGCGGCGCAGTGGAAGTAGCCGGAGGGGAAGCCCAGGCCGGAACAGTCCGTGCCTGCGGTCGAGGTGGCGGCCGGGTCTATAAGCGAGAGGTAGGTGAGGGCGGTGTCGCCCAAGGAGCCCTGGCCCAGGGTGTCGGTCACGTATATGCCCAGGGCCTTGTTCAGGGTGTCTATGTCCGAGAGGCGGTTGGAGTCCCTGGCCTGCTTCAGAAGCTCGGCCGGATTCAACGTCAGAACCACCACCACCGCGAGGACGGCGACGATAGCGATGACGATGAGGAGCTCTATAAGAGTGAAAGAGTCGCGGCCACGGGGTTTACTCTCTCTCTCTCGTTTAGACATAATAGATGGATCTAGGTTTTATTATAACATTTTGAGTTTCTCCGCCAGCTTGAAAGCGTTCGCGAATTGCATATAGCCCCGCCAGGAAGCGAGAACCTGGGGCGAAAAAGGATGCTTCTTTCCCTTTTTCAGAAATCTCTTCACGGTTGACTTGCGCAAAATCCGCAGGTTGCCGCGAACCACATAGCCCAAAAAGTCCACGCCTTTGTCTATGGGGAAAACCTCCGCTTTCCTGGGGTGCAGTTCCAGCTTCAGACGGTCGCGCAGGAATTCCCGAATTTTCTCTTTTGTCTCGTGGAGGTGTTTCTTGTCCGGGCCCAGAATGACAAAGTCGTCCATATAGCGGATATAGTATCTCTCCCGCAGAACCCGCTTCACGAAGTGGTCCAGTTCGTTCAGATAAACGTTCGCAAAAAGCTGGCTGGTTAAGTTGCCGATCGGGATGCCCGCAGGGTGGCTCTCTAATATCTCTGCGATGAGCCGGAGTATATCTTCGTCGCAGATTTTTCGGCTCAAAATGTCAAAAAGTACGCCGTGATTTATGTTGTCGAAATACTTGGAAATATCGCACTTGAGACAATAGATGCGGCGCGGGTTTACTCTCTCTCTCGTTTAGACATAATAGATGGATTTAGGTTTTATTATAACATGACGATAGGTTTTGTCCAAAAGTTCCCGGCGCAGGGCGAGCAGGTTTTCTTCCAGGTTGCAGCCGAATTTCAGAATGGAGGCGCGGTAGCGCTTGGCCCGGCGGGCTTTGAGGTAGGCCGAGTGAAGGTTTTTAAAATCGGTTATTTCTTTGAAAAGGGCCATTATGTTACTGCTTTACCTTCTTTCTGATTATGTGCCAAACTTTCTCGTGCACCGCTTGTGGCGGGAGCAACCGCCCGCGTTCCATACATTCCACGAGAACAAAGTCCCGCGGAAAGGTTTTGACCATATCCAGATACGTCGCTTCCGCCTGGCGCAGGTGCTTTATGTCCGCCTCATGCAAGTCGCGCTTCACGCCGCCGACGTACTCCCGCGCGCCTTTCTTGTCTACCAAGCGCTGGGCGATCTTCGGAGGGACGCGGAGAACGATTGTCGCGTCCGGCTTGGGTATGCCTAAGAGTCCGTACTCAAATTCATCCAGCCAGCGGAAGAATTTTCTGCGCTCTTTGCGGTTTTCGATCTTCGCGCCTTGGTGACCCATATTAGACGCGACATAGCGGTTGGAAACGACGACTTTCCCTTCTATGAGCCACTCGCGGATTTTTTTGCCGACGTCAAATCTGTCTAACGCGTAAAAGACCGACGCCTTATACGGCCCGACTTCCCGCCAGCCGCCGTAGCGGCCGTTCAAGTATTCTTTGACGAAATAAGAAGAGGGTTTGTCGTACTGCGGGAAGTCGAAAGTCGCAACTTTATATCCGCCGCGCCTCAACCTCCAAACCAGTTTTTTGAATTGGGTGGTCTTGCCGGAGCCATCGGTGCCCTCAAGAACGATGAATTTGCCGTCTTTCGGCATCAGCTAATTCTAACACGGCTACTCCACCTTTATGCCCATACTGCGCGCTGTTCCCTCCACAATCTTCATCGCCGCTTCCGCGTCTTCGGTGTTCAAGTCCGGCATCTTGCGCTCCGCAATCTCCCGAATCTGCGCCTTGGTCACGCTGCCCACCTTCTCCTTCAAAGGGTCTTTGGCGCCTTTCTCCACCCCTGCGGCTTTCTTTAGCAAAGCCGAAACCGGAGGGGTTTTGAGCACGAAAGTGAAGCTGCGGTCGGCGTAGATGGTTATCTCCGCCGGCACTATATCCCCGGCCATATCTTTGGTCGCGTCGTTGAACTGCTTGCAGAAATCCGCGATGTTCACGCCGTGCGGGCCCAAAGCGGTGCCGACCGGCGGGGCGGGATTCGCAACACCAGCTGGGAGTTGGAGTTTTAATTTAGTTTTGACTTCTTTGGCCATACTCCTACGAACGCTGATATAGTGTAAAGGTTAAAAATCAAAATGTAAAATGACAATGAAAAATCTAAAATTTTACACTTTGAACTGTCATTTTTATCTTTGACCTTTGCATTTTAAATTTTCTTGACCTGCAAGGAATCCAAGTCCACCGCCGTATCCCGGCCGAAGATCGGCACCAAGACCTTCACCCTGCCTTTCTCCTCATCAATTTCCGCCACTTTGCCGTCGTAATCCTTGAACGGCCCGTCTATGACCTTCACCGCGTCGCCCACCCGCAGGTCCACGTTGAACTTTGTCTCTTCTTTGCCCATCCGGTTCAAAAGGGCATCCACTTCTTCTTTGGACAAGGGCGTGGGCGTGGTGTTGTCCGCGCCGACGAAGCCGGTCACCCGCGGAGTGTTGCGCACTACGTACCAGGAGTCCTCGGCCAAAACCATTTCCACGAGCACGTAGCCGGGATATATTTTTTCCTCGATCGTCGTCCGGCGTCCGCTCTTCACTTTGATCTTCCTTTCCTTAGGAACTATGACTTGGAAGATCTTATCTTCCATCCCCAAGGACTCCACCCGCTGCTTCAAGTAGCGGGCGACCGCCTCTTCGTAGCCGGAATAAGTGTGGATCGCGTACCATTCGCGCTTGCCGGAATATTGTCTTTTTTGCGCAGCTACTGAACTCATTGCAGTACGAAAAGTTGCAAAGCCAATCCGAAAAGATAATCAAAGGCGCCGAGAAAAACGGCGATCGCAAGCGAGAGGAATATCACGATGCCGGTCAGGCGCATCGCCTCCTGCCGGGTCGGCCAGTTCACGTGGCGCAACTCGTGCCGCGCCTCCTGCCAGAAAGTTTTTATCCTTTGGATCATTGTCTCTAACCCGGTGCTACAACTGCGATTTTCCCCTCGGCGTACGGGTTTTTTGCGCCGGTTATCTTTGCTTGTCGCAGTTGTAGCACCGGGCTAACTAAAAAAAGGCACTATCCGACTGCCTCGGTTATCGGGCATACTCTACCACCTGCACCGTCAAAAATCAAATGTCCAAGTTTTGGACGCTCGCCGCGTGCGCCTGGATGAACTGCTTCCGCGGCTCCACTACGTCGCCCATCAGGATATTAAACAGTTTGTCCGCTTTGCGCGCATCTTCCACGGTCACCTGTTTCAAAATGCGGTTTTCCGGGTTCATCGTCGTCTCCCACAATTGCTCCGGGTTCATCTCGCCAAGACCTTTGTAGCGCTGGATGCTCGCCTCGCCGAGTTCTTTCACCGCCTTGTCCTTCTCCGCATCCGTGTACGCGTATCTCACCTCTTTGCCTTTTTGCAAACGATAAAGCGGCGGCTGGGCAATGTAAAGATGGCCCTGGTCAATTATCTGCGGAAAATAGCGGTAGAAAAGAGTGAGGAAAAGCGTCCGGATATGCGCGCCGTCCACGTCCGCATCGCTCATTATTACGATCTTGTGATAGCGCAACTTGCTCAAATCAAAGTTGTCGGATATCGCCGTGCCCAAGGCGACGACGAGCGCCCGGATCTCTACGTTAGCAAGCATCTTATCCAGGCGCGCTTTCTCCACGTTCAATATCTTGCCCTTGACCGGCAGAACTGCCTGGATGCGGCGATTCCGCCCTTGCTTGCTTGAACCGCCCGCGGAATCGCCTTCCACGATGAAAAGCTCGGATTCCTCCGCGTTCTTGGAACTGCAATCCGCGAGCTTGCCCGGCAGGGTAAGGCCTTCCAAGGCGCCCTTGCGCAGAACCGTATCCTTGGCCGCTTTGGCCGCAAGGCGGGCCTTGGCGGCAAGCATCACTTTTTCAACTATCCGCCGCGCCTCCTGGGGATGCTTTTCCAAAAAGTCCTTGAGCGCCTCGTTCACCACTGTTTCGGTCGCGGTCCGGGCGGGAGGATTACCCAGACGCGCCTTGGTCTGGCCCTCAAACTGCGGCTCCCGGAGCTTCACCGAAATCACTGCTACCAAGCCCTCGCGGGTATCATCCGACGTCAGGTTCTCGTCCTTTTCTTTCAAGTAGCCCTCCGAGCGGGCGTAGTTATTGAGCGAACGGGTGAGCGCGGAACGGAAACCGGTGAGGTGCATCCCTCCGTCCGGAGTGTAGATGTTGTTCGCGAAAGAAAGTTCCCGGGTTTCTATGTCGTCCACGTAAAGGAACGCCGCCTCAACTTGCATTCCCTCGTACTCCTTGCCGACATAGAAAATTTCTTCCTGGAGCGGCTTCTCGTCCTCGGCCAGGTACTTGGCGAAGGATTGTATCCCGCCCTCAAAATAGAAGCCGTAGAACTTCGGCGGCGCTTCGCGTTTGTCCAAAACGTTTATCCGCACCCCGCGGGTCAGATACGCCTGCTGGCGCAGGTGTTCCAGAATCCTTTTGTCGCTGTACTCTATCTGGGAAAAAATCTCCTTGTCCGGGAGGAACGTAACCTTGGTGCCGGTGGCTTTGGAAGCACCGATCTTCTTAACTTTGGCCTTCGGCTTGCCGCGTTCGTATTCTTGAACAAAGACGCCGCCGTCCCGGTAGACGTGAACCTCTAGCCATTCGGAGAGCGCATTTACCACGCTTACACCCACGCCGTGCAAGCCGCCGGATACCTTGTAGGACTCACCGCCGAACTTGCCGCCGGCATGGAGCGTGGTCATCACCGTCTCCAAGGCGGATTTTTTTGTCTGCTTGTGGGTCTCAACCGGAATGCCGCGGCCGTCGTCCAAGACCGCAACCACGCCCTTAGGCAAGAGTTCCACGGTGATGTTTCTGGCGTAACCCGCCATCGCCTCGTCAATGGAATTGTCCACTACCTCCCAGACGAGGTGGTGCAAACCGTCCGGCCCGGTGGAGCCGATGTACATCCCCGGCCGCTTCCGGACCGGCTCCAAACCCTCCAGGACGTAAATGTCCTTGGCGGTGTAGTTATTGCTATTGGCCGCTGGGGTTGGCTTAGTTTTTTGGTCTTTTCTCGTCATCTCAAAAATAAACCCTGCCTACGGCAGGCTTACCCAACACAACCATTTTAGCACAGATAGCCCCGGTTTTCCAGAAAAAAATTGAGCCGCGGAGGTTCTTACGAACGCGCGGCTCAACAAGGGGATGGCGGGCAGGGGAAACCTGCCCAGAAGCGCTCTTCACGAGTGATTCCGGGCAATGTTGCCTCGGCTGGTTGGGGGCAGGTTTTTGCCCCGGCCGCTATCCTAACGAAAACCCAGTTTGCACCGGGCGGGAATTGTTGAGGGGGCCGACTGGCCTGGCTGATTTCACTATACCGCCGGCACTATACGCCGCAACCCGGGGTTATGCACAGGCCGATTTCTTCGGAAAATCGCGGTTCAGTCGCTCCGCGAATTTTTGGGTGTCGGTGCGTCTTTGACCCCAAATTCATTGCTTTCCCAGGAAACGCGCGCGTAGCCTTTGTCCGCCGGAATTTCGCTCCAAGAAACCGCGTCCCGGACATTCCCATCTTTATCGTAGAGAGTTAAGGCATTGTTTTTATACGCCAGCGCGTATGATGACGGCCAGGGAACATCTGCGCTTACACCGCCGGTGTAGCCGCCTTCATTGGCGAGAAGTAAATACTTGCCGGCGGCGATTACCTTGCCGTTCAGGCGCGATGGAACTACCAAGCTTGATTCTGTGCCGGTCGAGCTTTTCTTTTTTACGCTCCAGCCGGTCAAATCCCCGTCCTCACCGCCGGCGTTGTAGAGAACTATGAATTCATAGTCGGCGCTACCGGTTTTGCCGGCCATTACCTCGGCGATTAAAACGCGCGGCGGGCGCGTGTTCTCCGCGGGAGGCGGCGTAGGTTCCGGCGACGGAGATGCTGGAACCAAGGGTTCAGGCGCGAGAGCGGATTCCGGAGCATTGACAGGCGGCGGAGATATATCCCCGACCGTAATCCGGTCCCGAATATCTTCAAAGACAGCCGGGCCAATGCCGCTTACGTTCATTATGTCTTCGATTTTATAAAATGACCCTTGAGTGTTTCGATAGTCAATGATCGCGTCGGCTTTGACGTCCCCAATTCCTTTGAGAGTCATAAGCTCAGCTTTGCCCGCAGTGTTGATGTTGGTCGTTCCGGTTAGAGGAGCTGGCGCGGGGGCAGATTCTGGAGCAGGAACAAGAGCGGGTGGCGGTGGCGGAGGGACAGGAGACGGAGCGGGAGACGCGAGAGGGGCAGGCGGCGGAGATATATCCCCGACCGTAATCCGGTCCCGAATATCTTCAAAGACAGCCGGGCCAATGCCGCTTACGTTCGTGATATCTTCTATGCGGTAGAACGGGCCTTTGGCGTTTCGGTAGTCAATGATCGCAGCGGCTTTGACGTCCCCGATCCCCCTCAAAGTCGTGAGTTCGGCACTGCCCGCGGTGTTGATGTTCACGATCCTGGTTGCGGGAATCGGCGCCGGCGCAGATGCGGCCGGAGCCGCCGGCGCCGCCTGGTCCGAGACCGAAGCCAAAAATTGCGAGACGGCAGGGGATTTTTTCTCTGCGACGGACACACTCGCCACAACCGCCGCCACAAGCGCGATGCCGGCTATAAGCCGTCCGTTCTCTTTTATTTTTTGCAAAAGCGTTTGCAAAATCTTGTTCACGCTTTTTGAATTTTATCAGTTTTTTTGCGGTAGAACCAACGGGTGAAGCCGATAAGAGCCGCGTAGTATGCCGCGACGGCGTAGGCACCCACTTTCGGATTAAAAAGCGCGGCGCGGTCGGCAAAGAAACTGATCACTAAAATTACATAGGTGATAAGCGGCGCGAGCAAGAAACTCAACGCTTGGGCGACGGGATAAAAAACGAGGGCGGCAAGCCCCATAAGAAGCCCCGAGGCCATAATTACGGGGATAACCGTGAGAATGAGGACATTCGCGGCAAAAGCGGTTAGGGAAAAATTTTGGAATTGGACTATGAGGATAGGGGCGGTGGCGGCTTGGGCGGAGAGTGTCGCGAGGAGAGTTGCTTTCCAGTTCAGGAAACCGTCGCCCGTAAGTCCCAGGGCCCTGCGCAGGACCGGCTCAAGATAAACGATCCCCATCGCCGCGAGGAAGGACAACTGAAAACCAACGTCGTAGATGAGAACCTTGGGATTCACGAGCGCAAGCGCGAGCGCCGCCAAAGCCAAAGCGTTATAGGCCGCGTATTTTCTGCCGGCCACCTTGGCAAGCGCCGCCAGGAATCCCATTATCCCGGCGCGGATGGCGGAAGCCGGGAAACCGATCAAAGCCACGAAGCCGAAGACGAGAACAAATGTTCCAACGAACGCCCACCGCCGCGTGAGAACATAGAGCAGAGTGTTCATAATAGCCGCAACGATAATGGCGATATGCAGGCCGGAGACGGCGGTGAGGTGCCTTGTTCCGGAAAGCGATAGTTTTTGGAGAAACTCCTCGCTAAAATCCTGATTCACCCCCAAAGTGACGCCGGAGAGAAGGGCGGCTTCACCCGGCCGGAGGAGTTCCCGGTAGGCCGCGCGGATGCCGCGCTTTACGCGGTAGAGAAACGACAAAATTTTGCCGCCCTCGCCGCGGGCGGTAAGAGCCAGGCGGGGATTTTGCATCGTGCCGGCCACGCGTTCTTTCCCAAGATACCGGCCGTAGTAGCCGTCCGGCGGAGGCGAAACCGCGCCTACGGCGACAAGCTTGTCGCCGTAGAAAAATTCCGGCTCGGCTCCGGTTCGGACGAGGAGTTTCCCGTAGCCGGTTTTAAGATAAAACGACTGTTCGCCTCCGCTTCCGGCCGGGTCGCTCACAATATTTCCTGAAACCTCTGCTTCTTCCGGGAGGTTCGCGACCTGCGTCCGGTATCCCCCATCGCCTTCTAAGTAGTAAAAACCGCCTGCGAGCAGGAGCGCGGAGGCAAGAAGAGCCAGCCACAGTCTTTCTCCCGAGACGAAGACGGCCGCGAAGAGGATCGCCGCCGGCACCAAGGAATAGAGGAGAGATAAGCCCAGGGACGCGTAAACGATGCCGGAAAGAAAAGAAAGAGTTAATAAGAAAAAAGCCAGGTGGGCGGGCATGGTAGAACCTTAGTTTGACCAATTGCGATAGCGAGATTTGATTTCCTTGATCTGGTCTTCGGTCAAGTTTTTATAGACGGCGAGCCAGTCGCTCGCGATCTGCCGCTCTGCCGATCGCAGGTCGGCGCGGCCGGCGCAGACCTCCTCTCGGAGAAAAACCTCCACTACGTCTTTTTCCCGGAAACCGGGGGCGGGCTCTGCCGGTTCGGCCCAAAGGTTGGCGATGTCGTTCGAGCCGCCCAGGGCGAGCGGAATTAAATGGTCAACTTCGTAAGAGCCGCGGGGCTGCGGATAAGGCACGCCATATTCGGCGTAGACCTGCTTGCGCATCTTTTCCGAGACGCTGCGCACGGTTTTGGTGTAGCCCGAAGCGCAGATGACCTCCAACGCCGTTTCTTCAAACACCGCCCCGGGCGTGCAGCCGGGATCGGGCAAGGCCCCGTTCGGGCGGCACTCGCTTGATTTAATCCGTTCACCAAGGGGCGGCGCGGAATTTTCCGGGGAGAGGAGCGCGGTTAGCCGGCTCGTCTTTGCCACCTCCGCCTGGTGGCGGGGAAAGTAGATAAAGCCCCAGACGCCGAAAGCGACGACAAGGAACAGAAAGGCGATGCGGTGGGGAGCGCGGAACATTTCGCCTATAATTTTCCGGTCATGGCTTCGGTTCCCTCCGCAAAAACCAATATTTTGTTATTTCAAGAAAAACAAGTTCTGTGCCGCTGATCGCCGCAATCCACAGCCAATGCATCGGCGCAAGCGGTACGGTTTTGAGCACGCCCTGAAGAACCGGCCAATACACCGCGGAAAAGATCATGGTAAGGCCGATGAGCAAGGCGGCGATAAGGTAGGGATTGGAGAAGATATCTTTGCGTATAACCGGCCGCCGGAGCGAGCTTACGACAAACGAGAGCACGAGCGAGTCAATGGCCGTTGTCGCAAAGATAAAAGTGCGCGCGAATTCCAGGTCGCCGGTATAGTTCAATATGGGGTAAAAGGTAAGAAGCGCGGGGCCGCCGATAAAAAACATCGCTACGAGCCACTTGACATACGCTCTCGTGAAGATCGGCTCGCGAAGCCCCCTCGGCTTCTGCCGCATCAGCGGCTCGGTCTTTTCCTTGCTGAACACGAGCGCGGCCGCGGGGAAGGTGTCCTCCACCAGATTGATGAAAAGAATTTGGGCGGGAAGAAGCGGCAGGGGCAGTCCCAAGAGGATCGCAAAGCCGAGGATAAAGATCTCCGAAAAATCGTCCCCGAGAAGATAGACGATGACTTTGCGGATATTTTCAAAAATAAGCCGGCCCTGCTCCACCGCTTTGACGAGCGTGTGGAAGTTGCCGTCCAGGATGATCATATCCGACGCTTCTTTGGCGATTTCCGTGCCGGAGCCGACCGCCACCCCGATATCCGCGCCGTGGAGCGAGGGAGCGTCGTTTACCCCGTCTCCGACCATGGCAACCACCTCGCCACCCGCGCGCAGAGCTTCCACAATGTGTATTTTGTGGTGCGGAGAGACGCGGGCGTAGAGGCGGATTGTCTTCGCCCGCTCTTGCAGTGTTTCTTTGGGCATATCCTCCACATCTTTGCCTTCCAATATCTCTTCCGGCGAAATCTCCATGCCCAATTCTTCCGCGACCGCAAGCGTGGTGTATTTGTGGTCGCCGGTCACAATAATGGTTTTGATGCCCGCCTCCGCCGTGAGCCGCAACGCCTCTTTTGCTTCTTTGCGAACCGGATCTTTGATGGCGATAAATCCGATGAAGACCAGTTTTTTGAGCAGTTCCGGGATGGATCTGCCGCGCGCTTGGCGCATCGGATAGCTTCTGTAGGCGCACGCCAGAATGCGGAGCCCCTTCCGGGCGAGCGCGTCGCTTTTTTCCTTCAAGGCGCGGAAAATGTCGGAATTTATGGACTCATGCTTGCCGTCAACATCAATGAAATGCGAATCGGCAATGATGGTCTCCGGCGCTCCGAGCACGTAGAGGACTGCCTCATTCTTGCTCTTGCCGTGCAAACTCCCGGAAATTTTGAGAGTTGGGTCAAAGGGCATCTCTTCAATAAGCGGCAGATCATGTTCGATCCGTTCTTTTTCAAGCCCGGCCTGGAGAGCCGCAAGGTAGAGAGCCCGCTCGGTAGGTTTGCCCCGCACGACCCACTTTTCAAGTTCTTCATGCGGATTTTCAACAAAGGCGCTCGTGGTAAGAAGCGCGATTTTGAGCGCGGTGATATGCGACTCCACGCCGTTATGGTCAAAATTTCCATTGAGCTTTTTCCCGTCGAACAAGAGCTCCCGTCTGCCGGTCAAAATTCGGCTCACCTGCATATCGCCGGAGGTCAAGGTGCCGGTCTTGTCGGTGCAAATCACGGTGGTCGAGCCAAGGGTCTCGGCGACGTTGAGCTTCTTGACCAGCGCCTTTTGCGCCAAGAGTCGCCGCATGCCGACCGCAAGAATGATCGTTATCACGATCGGCAGTCCTTCCGGGATGGCCGAAACCGCGAGCGCCAAGCTCGTCACAAATATGTCGGCAAAGGGATCGCCTCGCAGATATCCCAGCACGACGAGAACGGCAATGATGCCGAGGATGCCGAGCCCAACAATGCGGGAGGTCTGCGCCAATTTCTTTTGCAGGGGTGTCTGCGGCTTTTCCGTTTCTTTAAGCATTAGCGCGATCTTTCCCATCTCCGTCCGAAGTCCCGTCGCAACCACTACTGCCGTCGCCTCGCCGCGGTCTACGAGCGTCCCCGTAAATACCATATTATTGCGCTCGGCAAGCGGAGTATCGTCTGCCCACGTCTCCTGCGGATTTTTTAGGACGGCGAGCGATTCGCCGGTCAAGGCCGCCTCGTTCACTTCCAGGCCTTCCGTCTCAACGAGCCGCGCGTCGGCCGGGACTTTGTCGCCGGCCTGAAGAGCAATAATATCGCCGGGCACGAGCTCGGCCGCGGATACTTCTGTGTCGTGGCCGTCGCGCCTGGCGCGCGCGCGGAGATCAACCGCGCGCTTCAGGAACGCCAGGGTTTGCTCCGCTTTATATTCCTGGATCGTGCCGACAGTCGCGTTAATCAGGAGAACGATGATGATAAAGAAGGCGTCATTGCGACGGCCGAGGAAAAAGGAGATGGCCATCGCCGTGAGAATTATATAGACGAGAATGCTCTGGAACTGCCGCAGAAAAATGACCGCGGGGCTCGCGAGCTTCTCTTCCGGCAGCGCGTTTGCGCCGAAATGCTCACGGCGGCGGCTTGCTTCCTCCTTGCTCAATCCGTGCTCGCTCGTCTGCAGCGCCTCAAACGTCGCAGCAATTGTTTTTGCGTGCCATATTTCCGTTTCTCTATCTATCATATTCTCATGACGTGTCCGCGATTTCTAACGGGATTCATAAATTCGGATGAGGAATTTCAATCGTATCGCCATGATGGCGGTGTCTGCTTGAAAATATCCGAACTGAAATGCAGTGCGGCGGGCGGAAGGGGGGCGTGGGGGGAATTCCGCCCGCCGCGT
>CAYPDQ010000017.1:0-17058 GCA_964409535.1 uncultured Candidatus Saccharibacteria bacterium
TGCTGTCTCTCGCTTGTTTGAGGAGCTCGGAGGGGTTCAGGGTGAGGATTACGACCACCGCCAAAACAGCCACTATGGCGATGACGATCAGCAGTTCTATCAAGGTAAATGAAGCGCGAGATGTGGAGAGATTGCTTCGGCCTTCGGCCTCGCAATGACAGGGCGGGCGAGGATGCGACGACCCAGGGTTATGACGCGTCATAATTGCATTTTGTTCACTCCTCTCCGGTTGCGAGGCGGTCAACGATATTCTTTAACTCCTCTTCGGAGTAGAAGCTGATGGTAATGCGGCCGCTCTCGCCGTGGCGGCGGATCTCAACCGGCGCGCCGAGCTCGCTGCTCAATTTTTCCTGGAGCATCTTCAATTCCGGCGGCAGGGCGGTTTCTCCTTCCACGCGCGGGGCGGGCTTAACGGAACGCACCCGGCTCTTGAGCTCCCTTGTGGTCAAGTGCCGTTCCATAAGATCGCGGAAAAGCTTTTCCTGGAGCGCGGGCTCGGCAATGGTGAGAAGCAGGCGGCCGTGGCTTTCGGTGATCCGGTTTTTCTCCAACGCTTCCCGGATGTAGGGCGGCAAATCTAGTAGGCGCATGGTGTTCGCGACCGCCTCCCGGCTTTTGCCCAAGCGTGCGGCTATCTCCCTTTGGGTCATACGGAATTCATCCTGCAGGCGTGCGAAAGCGCGGGCAACTTCAACCGGGTTCAGATTCTCGCGCTGGAGGTTTTCTATTATCGCCATCTCCAGGCGCTCCCGCCCGGCCTCCACCTTGCGGATGATGGCCGGAATGAGTTCCATCCCGAGCATCTTTGCGGCAAGGAGGCGCCGCTCGCCGGAGATGAGCTCGTATTCCACCTCCGTCCCGCTCGGAACTTCCCGCTCGATCTTCCGGACAACTATCGGTTGGAGGAGGCCGAATTCCCGGATGGAAACCGCGAGTTCCCGGATACCTTCCTCCGGAAACTCCCGCCGCGGCTGGTCCGGGTTGGGTTTTATCTTTTCCACCTCAATGTGGAAAATCGCCTCCGGCATCTGCCGTCTTGACTGGGAGTCAGGTTTGTCATTGCGAGCCACGACATCCTGTCGGGGCGCGGCAACCTCTCCGGGAGATTGCTGCCCGCCACGGCTTTGCCTCGCGGTCGCAATGACGGGGTCTTCGCCTTGTTTCGGAATCAGGGATTCCAGTCCCCTGCCCAAGCTGGAATTGTCGTTTTCCGCCATGTTACTCCAAATCCAGATTGAAATTGGCGAAATCCTTGGGATGCGTCGCGTCCTTCATTTTCTCCGCTTCCTGTCTCAAAATCTCCTCTGTGAGGCGGCGGTAGGCGGCGGCGCCCACGGAATCCGGCCGGTGCAAGACCACCGGCTTTGCGAAACTCGGCGCTTCCGCAAGAGACACGCTCCGGGGAATTTCCGTGTCAAAAACCTTGTGCGGGAAATTCTTGCGCAGGTCCTCCACCACCTCCCGGCTCAAGCGTTCCCGGGAGTCGGTCATAGTGAGAAGCGCCCCGGACACTTTGAGGTCGTGGCCGAGGTTCTGCCGGATGAGATCCACCGTCTCCAAAAGCTGACCGATGCCTTCCAAGCTGTAGTATTCCGCTTGCACCGGAATGAGCACTTCGTCCGAGGCGACGAGACCATTTACCGTTAGCAAGCTCAAGCTCGGCGGCAGGTCTATGAAAACGTAGTCGTACTTGTGCCGGAAGTGGTGCAGGAATCGCCGCAGGAATCCCTCCCGCTCCGGCTGGTCCACGAGTTCTATTAGCGCGCCGGCCAGGTGCGGCGCGGCGGGAATGAAGTGGAAATTGAAAAGCGGCGACGGCCGCACCAGTTCCCAGGGCTCGGCGTGGCCCAGGATGCCGTGGTAGATGCTCTGGCCGGTTTTCAGAGGACTCACGCCCAAGGCGGAACTCGCGTTCGCCTGCGGATCAAAGTCCACGAGAAGCACGCGCTTTCCGGCCAAAGCGAGATAGGCCGAGAGATTCACCGCGGTCGTGGTTTTGCCGACGCCGCCTTTTTGGTTGCAGATGGCAATGACCCGGGCCATTTACGATTGATTTTAGGCCAAATCCGGCGTATTATCAAACAAAAGCCGAGGTGGCGCCTGCCTGCCGGCAGGCAGGGAACGGTAGATTTACCCCGCACCAAATTTGCCGCCGTGGTGGAATGGCAGACACGCAACACTCAAAATGTTGTGGGGGCAACCCCGTGTCGGTTCGACTCCGACCGGCGGCACAAGGATAACGGCAAATTTTGGTGCGGGGCGCGAACGACTCCCCGCACCAAAACGAGCATTGCCTGTTACGGCTCGCCGCCGACAGGAAAACTAATGCTCGTTTGGTGACGGGGCAGGCAAAATCGTGCGAAACGGCGAATACGGGCAAGGCCCTACCTCCAAGCTATCTGCGCGACCGCGTTCCTGCGAGTTTGGCCGGAGCGCAAGGCGCGCCGAGGAGGCAATATGCTTAAGCATAGACGACGAGATGCAACGCGGCGATTCCGGCCAAACTCGCGGAACCCGGAGGGATACGGCTAAATTCCGCAGGATACGGCGTCGCTCCTCCTTGGAGTACCCGGGAGTACATCTGCGTCGTCGCTCCTTGTCCCTGCGGAATTTAGCCAGTATCGCGGCCGGAGATAGCTTGGAGGTAGGGCCTAAGCAAGGCGTAAACCAAAAACGCAGAAACGATGCCGACCGCCGCCCCGCCTAAGATATCCACCGGCCAGTGGACGCCGGCGAAGACGCGCGCAACGCCGACCAAAAGCGCAAGGACGAGATACCAAATCCCCCAGCGGCGGTTCACAAACCAGAGGGCCGCCCCCAGGGCAAAAAGGAAAGAAGCGTGGCCGGATGGGAAAGAGTTCGCAGTGTCTTCCGGAAAGAGCGGCGTTATGCCCAGAACCTCAAACGGCCGGGGCTGGGGATAGAAGAAGCGGATAACCTCGGTCAAAATCCCGCGGGAGAGAATAACGGAAAGCGCGAGGGCGGCGAAAACAAACCAGCGTTTGCGCCGGTCGCGCTCCAAGAATATGTAAACGAATGCACCGACGACCAAGAGGTAAACGAGATAGCGGGCGAAAAAAGCATCCAAACTGTCCAGGAAAAAACTCCGGTTCGCCAAGCCGAAGAGCCACTCAAAGACCGTTTGATTCCAGGACATTGGGATTTAGCGGCGGACGTACGGCAAAAGACCCAAGAATCTCGCGCGCTTTATCGCCTGGGCAAGCTTGCGCTGATGCGCGGCGCATATCCCGGTGTGCTTGGGGTCAATGATCTTCGCCTGCCCGGAGACGAAACGCTTGATGAGCGAGACCTCCTTGTAGTCAACATCTTTCAGGTTTTGAGAACAAAAAAAGCACTGTTGCATAGTAAATTTAAAATTTAAATATCAAAGTTAAGGTGTCCTGCGGACAGATTTTTAATTCGCCAAATCTCAACTTTAAACTGTCATTTTTCATTTTGATTTTTCAATTTTTAACTTAAAATGGTAGATCTTCCGGTTTAATTTCCTCGCTGTCCAGATCAACTATCGGAATTTCTTCGCCCGCTCCCGCCGTTTTACCCCCCCCCGCAAACGGCGCACCGGCGGGCCCGCCTGCTCCGGCAGGCCTCGGGCCCAACTGCATCCGGTCGCAGATCACCTCCGTTGTCTTATGGCTCTGGCCCTGCTTGTCCTGCCAGGAACGGGTGCGCAGCCGCCCCTCAATGAAGACCAAAGCGCCCTTGCGCAGGAATTGGGTAGCGATCTCCGCCTGCCTTCCCCAGACGACCACGTTGTGGAATTCGGTCTCTTCCTGGCGCTTGCCGTCCTTCCCGGTCCAGACGCGGTTCGTCGCCACGCCGAAAGTGGTGACCGACTGGCCGGAGGGTATTGTCCGGAGCTGGGGATCGGCGGTCACGCGGCCAAGGATGAAAACCTTATTCAAATTCATAGGTAAAATATATTATTCCTGTAAAATTTCTTCTATTTTCCTCTCCAAGGCCTCGTTGGACAAGGGCGCCTGCGGCACCGGACGAGCCGGCGCTGACTCCGTAACCGCTACCGGCCCCTGCTTCGGCTTGGGGGCAAATCTGGGTCTCACTTTCACGAAAGGCGGGGTGACGACGAGGAACCGAAGCACTCCGGATTTGGTCTTTAACTCGTGGTCCAAAGCCTTGAGCGCCTCTGGCGCCATGCGGAAATGGAACCAGCCGAAATACGCCTGGGCCTCTTTGCCTATTTTATAGGCGAGAGCAATGCGCTCCGCTGGAGCCTCCGAGAACACTTCCCCGCCTTCACGCGCGATAGCCGCGCGCACCAAATCCGAGCCGCTCTCGTCTTTCGCGAGGTAAGCCAGTTCGTATTCCTTTTTTACGTCTTCCTCCATACTTCCTTGTCTCTTGTCTCTTTATTCCCTGTCTCTTCCTCTACCCTACTCCACAACCGCTTCGCTTGCAACCTCCGTCTCCGTTTCTTCCGCATCCGCCACCGGGGGCCCCGCCGCTTTCACGTGGCCAGCGGGGATGAGCCGCCCGATTATCACGTTCTCTTTGAGGCCGCGGAGCGGATCCACTCTGCCCTCAATCGCCGCCTTGACCAAAACCCGCGCGGTGTCCTGGAAAGAAGCGGCGGAAAGGAAGGACTCCGTTGAGAGCGCCACCCGGGTCACGCCCAAAAGGAGCTGCTGGGCCTTGGCCGGCTCACGCCCCTCACGCTTGAGCGCCCGGTTCACTTCCAGGAACTTGGAGCGCTCCACTATCTCCCCGATAACGAAGTCAGGAGCATCGCCGGCGTCCTTGATTTTCACCCGGGAGAACATCTGACGCACGATTATCTCAATGTGTTTGTCGGCAATGGCCGCGCCCTCGGCGGCGTATATCTTCCGGACCTCGCCGACCACGTAGCGCACCACCTCGGAGGCGCCGCGCAGCTCCATGAGCTCCCGCAGATCCAGGTGGCCTTCGGAGAGCTGGTCGCCGGCCTTCACTTTGTCTCCGCTTTTAATGTAGATGAGCGCGGTCCGGGGAACGTTGTACTCCAAAACTTTGGCCGCCTTCTTTCCGCGTTTTCCGGCTTTGGGCGATGCCGTCTTGAGAGATATGACCTTGAAGTTGCCTTTTTCCTCAATTTTCTCAATTACGCCGTCCGTCTCCGCCAAGACCGCCTTGCCTTTCGGAGGACGGACCTCAAACAACTCTTCCACCCGCGGTAAACCGTGAGTGATGTCCAGTCCGGCCACGCCGCCGGTGTGGAAAGTGCGCATAGTAAGCTGGGTGCCCGGCTCGCCGATGGACTGCGCAGCCACCACCCCGACCGCGGTCCCGATCGCGACCGGCCGGTTCTGCCCCAGGTCCAGGCCATAGCACTTGGCGCAGAGGCCATAGAGGGTCTTGCAGGTGATGGGCGACCGCACCATCACCTCTTGAATGTCGGATTTGCCGATCGCCTCCGCCGCCGCTTTGTCTATGATCTCCCCGGCTTTAACCACCGTCTTTCTTCCGATTTTCGCATCCTCCAAAACCACCCGGGAGAAGAGGCAGGCCGGGAAGGACTGGCCGAATTCTTTGCTCCGATGGACCGCAATACCCTCTTTCGTCCGGCAGTCCTCTTCCCGGATGGTGATGTCCTGGGCGACGTCCACCAGGCGCCGGGTGAGATACCCCGCCTGCGCCGTCTTCAAAGCGGTGTCGGTCGTGCCTTTTCTCGCGCCGTGGGTGGAAATGAAATATTCCAAAACGTCCAAGCCCTCCTTGAACGAGGACTTGACCGGCAATTCAATGATCTCATTCTTCGGGTTGGCCACGAGACCCTTCATGCCCATCATCTGGATCGGCTGCGCCCAGCTGCCGCGGGAGCCGGAATCAATTATCTGGTAAATGGAGTTCTCTGCGGGCAAGACACCGGTCACTTTGTTCGCGATCTCGGTCTTCACCCGCTCCCACACGCTTATCACCCGAGCCCGCCGCTCGGCTTCGGTGAGAAATCCCTGATTAAACTCTTCCCTTATATCCATAACCTCCTTTTCCGCGGCCTTCACAATCTCCGCTTTCTCTTTAGGAATAATGAGGTCGGCCATCGCCCAGGTGATGCCGGAGCGGGTCGCTATCTCAAAGCCAAGAACCTTTATCTGGTACAAAACCTCCCGGGCGAAATCCACTCCGCGTTCGTCCAAAACCCTCTCGATGAGGCGGGTGAGTTTTTTCTTGTTCAGGGTCTCGTTCACGTACGGCACCGCCCCGGCCAAAGCATCGTTCAAAATCTCCCGGCCGACGGTCGTTTCCGCATTGCCGATCCGCACCGGCGCGCGCAGGTCTACTGCGTCCGCGTTGTGGGCGGCGAAGGCCTCGTTTGCGTCGGCAAAGGCCTTACCCTTGCCCCGGCCGGACTCATTCACGCTCGTAAGATAGTATATGCCGAGCACGAAGTCCTTGGTCGGCGCGGCGATAAGCTCGCCAGTCGCGGGCTTTAAGAGGTTCTTTCCCGCATCCATTATCTCCCTGGCTTCGCGCTGGGCCTCGTCCGAGAGCGGAACGTGGACCGCCATCTGGTCGCCGTCGAAGTCCGCGTTGAACGCGGCGCAGACCAAGGGCGGGATCTGGATCGCGAGTCCCTCGATGAGGATCGGGCGGAAGGACTGGATGGACAGGCGGTGCAGGGTCGGGGCGCGGTTCAAGAGGACCCGATAGCGGCCGACGATCTCTTCCAAGATCGCCCAGACCTCATCGGTCGCCTGCTCGATCAGGCGGTTGGCGTTCCGGATGGTGTGCGCCAAACCGCGCTTCATCACTTCCGAGATCACGAACGGCCGGAAAAGTTCCATTGCCATCTTCTTGGGCAAGCCGCATTCATCTATCCGCAGCTTCGGCCCGACCACGATCACCGACCGGCCGGAGTAATCCACTCGCTTGCCCAGAAGGTTCTGACGGAAACGGCCTTGCTTGCCTTTTAACATATCAGCCAAAGAACGGAGCGGCCGCCGCTGGGCGCTCATCTGCTGCGCGCCGAAGCGGGCGGAATTGTCCACCAGGGCGTCCACCGCTTCCTGGAGCATCCTTTTTTCGTTCTTGACTATGACCTCCGGCGCTTTGATCTCCAAAAGCTTCTTCAGGCGGTTGTTGCGATTTATCACCCGCCGGTAAAGGTCATTCAGGTCGGAAGTGGCATAGCGCCCGCCGTCCAAAGCGACCATCGGCCGCAAGTCGGGCGGGAGAACCGGGAGGACGGTCAAAACCATCCACTCCGGCCGCGCGCCGTTTTTGATCATAGACCGGAGCATCTTCAAGCGGCGCAGATGCTTATTCTCCGCAGTCGGGTCCTTGACCGTCTCCAGGTGCTTCTCCAGTTTCTGAACTTCCTTGCGCAGGTCCATTTTCGCTAGGATCTCCTGCACCGCCTCCGCGCCTGTGCCGGCTTTGAAAACGTTCCCGAACCTGCGGCTCAAGCTGAAATACTCCGACTCGGAAAGAACGTGGCCGGGACGCAATTCCTGGAGGAGCGCCCGCAAGCCCGCCGCTTCGGCGGAGAGGCCGGTCTTCGTTTTCTTGTCCTTGTCGCCTACGGTCTTGAGCTTGCTCTTCAATTCCTTTTCCAGCTCCGCGAGCACGGCTTTGCGGTTCACCTCGTCCACTTCGGTCACGATGTAGTCCACGTAGTAAATGACCCTCTCCAGCTTGGCGGAGGAAACGTCCAGAACCAAAGACAGGCGCGAGGGCACGCTCTTGAAAAACCAGATATGGGAAACCGGCGCGGCGAGTGTAATGTGGCCCATCCGCTCCCGGCGCACGACCGCGCGGGTGACTTCCACGCCGCATTTGTCGCAAACCACACCCTTGTAACGAATACGGCGGTATTTGCCGCAGGCGCATTCGTAGTCCTTGGTCGGCCCGAAGATGCGCTCCGAGAAAAGTCCGTCCTTCTCCGGCCGCTGGGTGCGGTAATTGATCGTCTCCGGCTTTATCACCTCCCCGTGCGACCACTTCAGGATCTCCTCCGGCGAAGCCACGCCGATCTTCAGGGCCTTGAAATCATCCTTACGCGCCAAGGGAGAGTCATACACCGGCTGGATGTCCAAGCCCAAGGCCTTGAGCTCGTTCACCAAGACGTTGAACGACGCCGGCACGTTCGGACCCTTGATCGCTTCGCCGCGGATGATGGACTCGTATGCGGCGGAGCGGCCGAGGACGTCGTCCGACTTGATGGTCAACATCTCCTGCAAAATGTGGCGAGAACCATAACCCTCCAACGCCCAGACCTCCATTTCCCCGAAGCGCTGGCCGCCGAACTGCGCCTTGCCGCCCAACGGCTGCTGGGTGATCAAGGAGTACGGCCCGGTGGAGCGCATATGCACTTTGTCCTCCACCAGGTGGTTAAGCTTCAACATATAGATCTGGCCGACGGTGACCGGCTGACCGAACTGTTTGCCGGTCCGGCCGTCGAAGAGGATGGTTTTACCGTCCTCCGGCAAGCCCGCCCGCGCGAGTTCCGCCCGGATCTCCTCTTCGCCCGCCGAGTCCAGCCCCGGCGTCACCGCCCGGTAGCCGAGGCGCTCCGCCGCCCAGCCGAGATGGGTTTCAAGAATTTGCCCCAGGTTCATACGCGAAGCCACGCCCAAGGGGTTCAGGATGATATCCACCGGCGTGCCGTCCGCAAGGTAGGGCATATCCTCCACCGGCCGCACCTGGGAGATGACGCCTTTATTTCCGTGCCGCCCGGCAAGTTTGTCCCCCGCCTGGATCTTGCGCAGGTCCGCCACCTCCACTTGAATCCGCTTGATCACTCCTGCCTCCAATTTGTCGCCCTGGTCGCGGGAGAAGACCTTGACTCCGACCACCCGTCCGCGCTTGCCGTGGGGCAAAGTGAGGGAGGTGTCTTTCACGTCCCGGGCCTTCTCGCCGAAGATCGCGCGCAGGAGGCGCTCCTCCGGGGTGAGCTCCACCTCGCCCTTGGGCGAGATCTTGCCGACCAAGATGTCTCCCGCCTTAACTTCCGCGCCGATGCGGATCACTCCCTCTTCGTCCAGGTTCCGCAGCTTCTCCTCGCTCACGTTCGGGATGTCGGGAGTGGTGATCTCCGGGCCGAGCTTCGTGTCCCGGACGTCGCAATAGAACTCTTCAATGTGGATGGAAGTGAAAAGGTCTTCCCGCACCACCCGGTCGGAAATTATTATCGCGTCCTCAAAGTTCGCGCCCTCCCAGGACATAAAAGCGACCAAGAGGTTCTGGCCGAGTGCTAAAACGCCGTTCTCAATGGAAGGACCGTCCGCCAGAAGGTCACCCTTTTTTACCCGCTCACCCTGGTTCACTGCCGGCCGCTGGGAGATGCAGGTGAACTGGTTGGAGCGCTTGAACTTTTCCAGAACATAGGTTTTCAGCCCGGAGGAGTATTTGACTTTGATCTGGGCCGCATCTGCCTGGATGACCTCGCCGTCCCCTTCCGCCCGGATGACGTGGCCGGAATCCTCCGCCGCTTTTTCCTCCTCGCCCGTGCCGACCAAGGGCGCCTGCGGCCTCACGAGCGCCACCGCCTGGCGCTGCATGTTCGAACCCATCAGGGCCCGGTTCGCGTCGTCGTGCTGCAGGAAGGGGATGAGCGAAGTCGCAACCGACACGAATTGGTTCGGCGCAACGTCTATAAAATCAACTTCTTCCGCAGCGCAGGAAGTGGGCGCGCCGCGGTAGCGCACGTCCACGGTCGGGCCTGAAAGTCTTCCGTCCGCGTCCCTCGGCGACGCCGCATGGGCGATGCGGTATTTCTCTTCCGTCAAGGCATCCATCCACATCACTTCTTTCGTCAGCTTGCCGCTTTTGACTTTGAGATACGGTGTCTCCAAAAACCCGAAGTCGTTTATCCGGGCATAGCTCGCGAGGTAATTTATGAGACCGATGTTCGAACCCTCCGGCGTTTCTATCGGACAGATACGCCCGTAGTGGGAATGATGGACGTCCCGGACCTCAAAGCTCGCCCGTTCCCGGGTGAGCCCTCCCGGCCCGAGGGCGGAGAGGCGCCGCTTGTGTTCCAGTTCCGCCAGCGGATTTATCTGGTCCATAAACTGGGAAAGCTGGGAGGAAGAGAAGAATTCCTTGACCACTGCGGTGATCGGCCGGAAATTGATGAGCTGGGAAGGCAAAAGCGTTTCCCGCTCCATAGTGGACATCCGGTCCTGGATGATCCTGCGCAGGCGGGCGAAACCGATCCGCAGCCGGCCCTCCAAGAGCTCGCCTACGGCTTTGAGCCTTCTGTTGCCCAGGTGGTCAATGTCGTCCGGCTCCGCGTCCGGGGCGTTATTCAGGCGGATTATTTCTCTTACGATGTGAATAAGATCTTCCAAGTCCAGGAGGCGGTTCGATTTCTTATGTTCCAAGTCCAAGCGCTGATTCAACTTAAATCTGCCGACTGCGGAAAGGTCGTAGCGGTCGGCGCGGCTGAAGACGGAGTCCACCAGGTTCTTGGCGGTCTGGGGCGCGGCCGGATCGCCGGGGCGGAGGCGGCGGTAGATCTCCAAATAAGATTCGGCCAGGTCCTTGGCCGCGTCTTTTTTGAGGGTCGCGGCGATATACTTCACTTTGCCGGTATCCGCATCGGCAAACAATTTTTGCAATTTTTCCTCGGAGAGAACCGCTTCGCTCTTCGCCTCCTGGAGCGCGTAGAAAACCCGCAAGAGGTCGCTCACTGGAACTTTGCGGTGCCGGTCGATCTTCACCCCGATAGTTCCATCGGGGTCGGTCTCGAACTCCAGCCATGCACCGCGGTTAGGAATGACTTTGGCGCCGAAAAGCCGCCGGTCCCGCCAGGGAACTGCGGTAAAGTACACGCCCGCGGAACGGATGAGCTGGGAAACGACCACCCGTTCCACGCCGTTCACGATAAAAGTCCCGCGGTCGGTCATCTTGGGAAACTCTCCGAAGTAGACCTCCTGCTTTTCCACCCGTCCGGTCTTTTTGTTCTCCAGCTTGACCTTCAAATACAAAGGTGCCTCGTAAGTGGCGTCCTTATAGCGCGCGGTTGTTTCATTGAACTTCGGCTCGCCGAAGTAATAGTCCTCAAAGTAAAGCGCCAGCTCCTTGCCGGTGTGGTCGTAGACCGGCGAGACCTCCGCGAGAATCTCTTTGAGCCCCTGCTTCAAGAACCAGGCATAAGAGGCAAGCTGGATCTCGTTCAAGTTGGGCTGGCCGACCAGAGCCAGGAACTTGCCGAAGTTTTTGACGGGAAGTTTAGATTTAGCGGGCATTAGTGTTTCCTTTTGATCATTAAAAACAAACAAAAAGGGAGCGCAGAATAAAACACCCTCCAAAGTCAGGCCTTGGCTATTGCTACCGTGATAGGTATTTAACCCTATTCCGGCTATGCTCGTCAAGGGGCTCCGGCCTTCGCCCTCGGAGGCCCGACGCCGATTCCCGAGGGGCGGGCGGCGTCGCTATCTAAGGTACCGTGCGCGGTTTGCGGCGTGCTCCTCAAGCGTCTTTGCGAAAATCGTCTTTCCGGTTGCGGGGTCGCTCAAATAAAACCAGTAGGGGGATTCCACCGGTTCCATCGCGGCACGAATCGCCTCCAAGCCAGGGCTGCCAATTGGACCCGGCGGCAAGCCCTTCGCCAGATAAGTGTTGTAGGCAGAATCAATCTTTAAATCGGAATCGGTCAAGGGATAGCACGGAACATAACTCTGGTTCAGGCGCTGCTTAACGTAGCAAACGGTCGCATCCACCTGGAGCGGGATTCCCGCCGTGAGGCGCTTCCGGAGTATCCCGGCGACGACCCTGCGCTCGTCGCCATCCGGAACCTCCTTTTCCAGGAGCGAGGCGAGGATCAAATTCTCTTCCATCTTCTCCGGTCCATTTTCCAAAACCGGCAGCGCCTTCTCCCGGAAATTCTCGTTCATCTTCCGGAAAACTTCCTCTGGCGACGACTCCAGGAAAAACCGGTAGGTATCCGGGAAGAGTTTTCCCTCCGCTTTCTCCGGCAGGGAAAAAACGTATCCCCAGAATTCCCCTGCCGGAAGGACTCCGGCATCGCTCAATATCTTGTCAATGAGATAGACCGAGGCGCCGTCGGGGATGCGCACCTCCACTTCGCGGTGCGCGCCCGCCGTGAGTTCGGAGATTATCTCAACCGTGCTCGACGCCGGAGACAAAAGATAGTTGCCCGGTTTCAAGCGCGGAGCAGCGCCGGAGACGACGGAAAAAACCTTGAAAGCGAAGGCGGAGCGGACGACTTCCTTTTTTTCCAAGCGTTCGGCTATTTCAGAAAAGCCGTCACCGGGGGCGACCTTAAATTCCAAAAGCCCCGAATCGGGAAAGGCGGGGCGGAGGGCCAGGGCAAAATAAAAAAAGCCCGCCGAACCAAGAACGCCCAATGTCGTCAGTATTACACGTTTCATGCTCCACGTTTCACGATTTGCGCGCAATGGAATTTATGATAGCCAAAAGGAAAAAGTCGGTCAAAAGAGACGAGCCGCCGTAAGAGAGAAGCGGGAAGGTGATCCCCACCACCGGGAAAATGCCGACGCTGGAGCCGGCGTTTATCAAAAATCGCAGAATGAAAACGAGCGCCACCCCCAGACACAAAAACCTTTCCAGATTGGTCCCGGCAAGCGCTCCGACCCTCAAAATCCGAAGAACCAAAAACACGAAAGCGGATATGAGAAGCAAACCGGCGACGAGCCCCCACTCTTCTATGAGCGCAGCCAGAACGAAGTCGTTAGCCGGCTCGGTCAAAAAGCCGAGCTGGGTCTGGGTTCCCTGGCCGTAGCCCTTGCCCCAGAGACCGGCGGAGCCGATCGCGATCTGGGACTGGATGACGCTGTAATTCACGGTCAAGGCGTTCCGTTCCGGGTAAAAGACGCCGAGTATCCTTTCCTTTTGATAGTCCTTTAGCACGGTGTTCCAGCCGATCGCGGCGGCGACGGCGAAAAGGATAAGCGCCGCGACCACCCGCCGCCCGGGCAGACCCGAGACCAGAAGGAAGCCGAACCAGATCCCGAAAAGGACAAAGGCCGAACCCATATCCGGCAAAAGCAGGACAAGCCCCGCCGGCAGCGCGAAAAGAACAAAAGAGACGAATATGTTCCGCCAATGCGCGACCGCAAGGTGGCGCTTGCTGAAAAACTGGGCGTAGATGAGTATTAGCGCAACTTTGGCGACCTCTACCGGCTGAAAAGAAAAGCCGCCGATGACTATCCAGCTCCGCGTGTTCCTGATGACCGGAGAGGTGAAGTACGCCAAAGCCAAAAGGACGATGGTCGCGGCGTAGAGTCCCCAAACGAGCCAGCGATAGTTGAAAAGCGCACGCCAGTCAAAACGCAAAAGAACAAGAATGAGCACAACGCCTATCGCCGCCCAAAGGAGCTGCTGAAGGAAAAGCTGGGTGGAAACGCTGGAGATAGCGGCAAGTCCCGCGGCTAAAATGAAAGCGGCGGGCAGGAGTAGTCCTTTCATATTATTACGTTTCGCGCTTCACGCCCCGCGACTTACGGTCTCCGAGCGTAGACGAAGTACTCGGTCTTTGCCGGATCAATGGAACTGGAGAAGGGGTAGATCACACTGAATGTCCGGGACTCACCAATCTTTACATTTTCCACTTCGGTCTTGGAAACTCCAACCGGCAAATTGAAATTGCTATAGAAGACTGCCACTATTTGAACTTGCGGGAACTCCGTCACGTCCTGGTTCAAAAACTTGCCGCTCGCCGCGACAGAGTTGTCCCTGACCTCGGCGCGCTTCTCCTGAATAGAGATACTGGGCGACTGGTAGCGCGTCGCAGGGAGCCACTCCTCATTCCCTGCGACGATGGCCGCGCGAGAGACACTCTGGGAATTCGCAACGCTTATAAAGTCCGCCAAATATTTTATCTCGCCGGCGTAAATGAACGAATATCCGGAGCGGGAGACCAAGACCCTATCCGAGGCGTCGTAAACGTCAATGCGGTAATTGAAACTCTTTGCGGCGACTTCCAAGTTCGGGTTTTGGATCCTGACCAAAACCCCGACGGTAGTCGGCGAAGAGCGGAATATCCGCGGCTCTCCCAAGGCCTCAAGTGGCCGCAGGCCTTCCGGGAGGCATACCGCGGAGCACGGCCCGCCGCAATCCACCCCTTCTTCGCCGGAATCCCGCCTGCCGTTAAAACAACCCGGCTCGGGACGGATAAACGCGAGGTAAACGAGCGCGCCTACCGCCGTCCAAAACAGAACGAAAATCAAACCATAAACCAGTTGTTTTCCGATGCGGGACATTAATACCATTGTACAACAAAAAAGACCGCAGAGGTGGGAACAAAAAACCCGCACAAAATTTTGGACCCCGGCAAAGCCTACTTTCCCCTATGCAGAGTATCATCGGCGCTTAACGCTTTTACTTCCGAGTTCGGAATGGGATCGGGTAGAGCACGCTAAGCTAAATCACCGGGGAGATCCAAAATTTTGTGCGGGTTTTAACCGCGGCTTAAATCAGCATTGGGATGGTTGGCGGTGGTGATTAGTACGCCTCGGCTGAAATCCTTGCGGATCTTACACCTGGCGCCTATCAAGGTCGTCATCTCCGACCACACCATGTTCTTGCGAACTGCACCTAATCTTGGGGTGGGCTTCGTGCTTAGATGCTTTCAGCGCTTATCCCTTCCCGACATAGCTACCCGGCGCTTCAGTTGGTACCAAAGCCGGTAGACCAGAGGTCAGTTCAGCCCAGTCCTCTCGTACTAGGGCCAACTCCCCTCAAGTGTAAACGCCTGCAGCAGATAGAGACCAACCTGTCTCACGCAACATTGGACTATACCACCTTCTCATAGAGAAGATCGACGTGTTATGGAATCTGTTCCATCCAGCCGCTCGGAGCGGCTAAGTCTCTAAGGGGTCAATCTAAAAAAGATTGACTTCCCTCGGTATTATCCGCATACCTGCCCCGTGCCAAAACTTGTTTTGGTGTTCGGGGCGACAGGTTATCAGATATGCAGCCTTCACCGATATGAGTCGATTTATTCACTCCGATGTCACCATCAGAGGCCGCCGTGTTTGATGTCCCTCGTTCAGTATCAACGGTCTGAACCCAGCTCACGTGCCCTTTTAATTGGCGAACAGCCAAACGCTTGGGAGCTTCTTCACCCCCGCGCTAAGGCGAGCCGACATCGAGGTGCCGAGCGAAGTCGTCGCTAGGGACGCTCGGACTTCACCAGCCTGTTCAATCTTGTTCACTTCGCGAACAAGCGCGGATTCACGCTGACTTAACGCTGACTTCGCGGAAAATTTCTGCGTAGTTCTGCGTTCATTCTGCGTTGTTCTGCGCATCATGCGAAGCACAATGATTAGACTATATCTTCTTCCCGCTTGGGAAGTACGGCGTGTTAGCCACTGCAAATCGTCTTTGCAATGACTCTGTCACGTACAGTGACAAGTCGTTACGGGGTCAGGAAAGGGTGCCGAGCTTATAGCTCATTACTGGCACAAAATATTTTTTGAGAATCGCAAGAATTTTAGCGCGCTCGCTTACCGGAAAGTAGAGACAAAATCCCTTGTTTTGCTTATTAAGAATCTTGCTCCGCAATCCGAAGTTCACAAGCAGCGCATCTCGCGCAATTTCCGCTTCGCGCAAACTGACCTTGCCTAAGTACAGATAGTAGGCACGATCGCGTGCGAAGTAATAACCATCATCGTAAAACCAGACGGCAAAACCAATTTCGTCTTTAAGTAGTTTGGCCAGATTCTCCGGGATCGACTTTTTGCCGGTTCCGTAAAAAATCTCGCGCAATTTGCCCAAAAATGGCGAGGCATTGCTTTGCTGGCGGACATAAGCGTAGGTTTTACGGGTCGCGGGGTGAACCCGCTCCAAAAACACAGCTTTGCCCTGAAACAGCTGCGGCAAAAGATTTGTTTTCCAAATCAAATAATCTTTATGATCGGCGCGATGTTCCAGACGCAGGCGCGCGTTGCGCGCACCCGTTTTCTGGAGGTAAGCATCGCCCAAGATCATGCCGATTAACGCCGATTGCTGTTCCCGATTGACGGTCATGTTCCTTTCCGACTTCCCACGGTATTCCTGGAAATCTAAAACCCTTGCGGGAAAGACCGTTTCCAGGTTCACCGTTATAAGCCGTATTTTTTACTCTACCATTACTGGCAGAGAGGACAACTGACTCTTATTTCAGAGTCCATCCCCGGAGTAGCTTTTATCCGGTGTCTCCGACCTTTCTATAAAGGATCGTCGGGTCACTAAGTTCCGCTTTCGCGCCTGCTCGTCTTGTAGGACTCGCAGTCAAGCCGGCTTGTGCCTTTACACGACGAGGCCGATTTCCATCCGACCTTAGCCGACCTTAATAAACTCCTCCGTTACTCTTTTGGAGGAAAACGCCCCATTTAAACTGCCTACCAAGCACTGTTCCGACGGACTTTCCTTGGTTCGGTCTTCCGCCGGTTAGACTTTAAAGATTTGAAGATGGGTGTTTCATTGTCGGATCCACCCCGACCGAAATCGGGGCTTCAAATCCTCCCCACTACGCTACGCATCAAACCCCTAAAGCCAATACCAGGCTGCAGTAAAGCTTCCGGGGTCTTTTCGTCCCGCTGCAGGTATCCCGCGTCTTCACGGGAATCGCATTTTCGCCGAGCTCTTCGTTGAGACAGTTCCCCAGTCGTTACGCCTTTCGTGCGCTTCGGAACTTACCCGAAAAGGAATTGCGCTACCTTAGAACCGTTATAGTTACGGCTGACATTGACGAGGGCTTGACTCGGTGAGCACGCCAGATTGCTCCAACGCACCCCCAAGCTTAACCTTCTCGCATCGGTCAGGCGTCACCCCCTATACATCCTCTTGCGAGTTCGCAGGGAGCTGTGTTTTTGGTAAACAGTCGCCAGGGAGACTTTCGCTGCGTCGCTAATGCGAAGCATTAGCGCGCCGACTTACGCTGACAAACACGCAGACCCACGCAGAAAAATTTCCGCGTTAGTCCGCGTCCAGTCCGCGACTGTCCGCGCGTTAGCGCTCCGCACTAACGAAGGCCATATACCGAAGGTACGGCCGCTTTTTTGCCGAGTTCCTTAACGAAGAATCACTCGTTCCCCTTGGGCTTCTCGCCCTATCCACCAGTGTCGGTTTCCGGTA
>CAYPDQ010000018.1:0-16189 GCA_964409535.1 uncultured Candidatus Saccharibacteria bacterium
CGTCCCACCTAACCGGTTTATATTCACTGCCTTGATCATCAACAAGGACGGCGGATTTCGTGAGGTCGTGATCTAATTCCACCGAATGCGTGTCCATGACAATATCGAATTTCCACTCTTTTGATTGAGGAGAAATATCCGATGGCGTGACGGCAACCGTAACCGCGGCCTGCCCGTCCGTTTTTGTCTCCCACCGCTGCGCGCTTGCCGGTCCTTGGCTTGCCGCAGTCGGCTTGCTTTGTTCGTTGGGCTTTGCGGTGTTTTGGTAGACCACGAAGACGGCGTATATCAAGAATACGAACGCCAAGCCGATTATTGTGAACCGAGTGTATTTCATGTTCGCTTAAATTTATTAATTTTGTTCGCCATATAGAAAATGCCGCCGAGATTGAACGCGAGCCCCACCCAAAACAGCTGCACTTGATACTGCGCTACGAACGTTACGACTCCTATGGCGCCGAGTACGGGGAGAACGTTCGCCAGATAATGAGTACAGCAAGAAACCATCGCGGCAGTTGAGGTTGTGCCCGTCACGCCCAAAACTCTGCCGCCGCCGTCTTTGCCGCGAATTAGATTTTTCAGATGATTATACAGCCCGATCTGAATTCCGAATCCGACGGCGAGACTTACGATGAAATACCAAAAGGTGGCGAATTGGCTTTGCGCGAAATCCCAGCCGGAAACAAGCGTGAGCACCGTGAAGTAAACCCCAAGCAAGATTGCGCTTGCGAGGGCTCCGTAGAAAATAGATTTTATACGGTTGTTTAACATGGTCTATTATTACGACTGCCGCCTATCGTAACCGATCGAAATCCCAGCTTACTGTTTCTTACACTGTGATGCCACGAGCAGGAAAATGCCTATGAGAGCCGCGGCTATGGAATCGTAAAACCAAATCTCCGTGGTGATGCCCCACACGCTGCCGTTTCCCAAAATCGCCGCCCAGGCGATAAAGTAGATGGCCGCACTGCAGAGAAAAGCAATCCATCCTATAACCAATAAAGCTTTGCTCATAATTTTGCTTGTCTTGTTCAAGTTGTTTTTTCGACCTTGATTTAGGAAAGTTCGCGAAAGATCAATTGCAGTATCGCGCCTATGACAATGAGCAGGATGCCGGTAAACGTTAACAGCCACTCTTTCCGCATTGTCCGGAGCACATCCGTATCTATCTTGCGTTCTTTGAACATGTGGCGATGCACCGTGAGCACCGCAAGTCCAATAAGCACCTTCCCGATCGTATCCAGCACAAGGCCGACTGAAAACAGATCCATGGCTAATTCTTTAATGCATCCAATTTCTTTACAAATTCCTCTTTGTTCAGCGCACCGGTGGAGAAAAGTTCGCCGTTAATGATAATGCCTGGGCTGGAAAAGATGCCGTACTTTTGAACCAGGGCGATTCCTTCGGTGGAGGTGGCGTCAATTTCCGTGATCTGCATTTCCGGGTATCGCGGCTTCAGTTCCTCAAAAATCTTTTTGGCTTTGGCGCACTCGTGACAGCCGGGCACCGTAACGAATTGGATGTTCGTCATGCTATTTTTCGTTCAGGCCGTAGCCCATCGCTTGAATTATTTTTTCGACCTCTTTGAAATTAAATGCGGCGGCGTCAAATTCAATGACCGCTTCTTTGTTTTCAAAGCTTACTTTTGCCGACTTCACTCCCGGCTGATTTTTGAGAAACATTTCAATTGACACCGCGCAACCGCCGCAATCCATCCCGCTGATTGAATATTTTTTAGTTTGGATCATGTTTTTAGCCCATTTTTATGCCAAAACGCATGGTTAGTAACCCCCAAAAAACGAAGATAAAAAGTAAAATCCAGAAAGCTCGAGGGGACATTTCGCTCTTTTTCTTGAAATAGTACCAGAGGAGAATCAGCGGCGGCACGAGAAGATTGAGCCACTCGCCTAACCACAGATAAGGAACCTCCGCCTCAAACTGCTGGATGGGAATATTGGCTTCGGCAATGGATTGGCCGCCTATTTTTGCGAAAATCATATTCAGTCCCTCGTGGAAGACGGAACCCTCGTACCAAATGTGGCCGAAAACGCCGTTCAAAACGATGAACATGCTAATCACGATGAGCGCCCAGCCGGTTATTTTGTCAACCGTATCCTTGCGTTTGAGCAAGGCGCCGGTTGCGTTCACGCCGATTATGCCCAATACCGCAAGAAAGACGAGGGGCAGGGCCCTGCCCAAGCCGTTCACTGCCATATACCAGGCGCCGACCGCCACGCTGCCCGTTCCCGCGGCCGCAACCAAAATGAGATAGGTGACGGGGTTGGGACAGCCGATCCCGGCATTGCCCAAGAACAAGCCCAAAAGGAACGATTTAAGATGATCGCCCTGGCGCTGGATGAACGCCGGTACCCTGGAATAAGACGGCATCTCAAAGGCGATGAGGGTAAGGGTTGCCAGACCGAAAAGCAGAGCCGCAATGCCGGCAATGATGTAGAGAATGCGCGTCGCCTGATCCAGGCCGAGGTATTTGCCGACGAGAGCGATCGCCGCGCCGTAGACCGCGAGCATGATAATGAGGCCCAAGCTGAAAAGTACCGCCATCGTGAGCCCTTTCTTATAACCCTTGCCCATAGACAGAGGCACGATGATGAAGACCAAAGGCAAGGTGCACGGCAAAACGATATTGGACACGCCGCCGGCAAAAGAAAGAATGGTGGTCAGGGTCCGGATGGGGGTGGTGGCAAGATAGGTAAGGGCGACTACGATCGCGGTAAAAAGGGAAAAAGCCAAGCTCACGAAAAACACCTTCGTCTTCCGGCCCGGCGCGAGCGCAACGGCCGGCTCCGCCTCTCCAGCCGGCGCAGCTTCTTCCGCTTTTTCCAAGATCTCTTCCTTGCCCGAGACGGGCTTAAACGCCAGGACAAATCCCCAGACGAAAATGAATATCGCGGCCAGGGTATTCAAGGGATCCATGCCGTGGCCAATGATAAAGGCGGTAAAGGTGAAATACAAAACCGCTCCCAGAATAAGAACCGCACCGGCGACTTTGTTGGTCATTGAGGTTCAGTGGCAGCAGCCGTGGGACTTGTGGGATTGCCCTCCGGCCGCTTCTTTTCTGTATTTATCGCGGCAGCTTTCGGAGCAAAACTTCTTTCCGGACTCCTCCGGATATTCCCTTCCCGGTTCCAACTTCATGCCGCAAACCGGGCACTTCTCTTTGAAAAAGCCGAACATATTTACTTATTTGCCAGGGTGTAAACCTTGATCAATTCCTTTATGGCTCTTTCTTCCTCCTGCTTGCTGCCCAGCTGGCGCTTAACGTGCGTCCGCAGGTGATTTTCCAAAAGGAACGTATCCAGGCTTTTGAGCGACCTTTGGATGGAAAGCGACTGTTCCAGGAGATCCGGGCAGTAGACCTCCTCCTCGATGGCTTTAATGAGGCCGTCAAGCTGGCCTCTGATTATCTTTGCGCGGTGGATTGACCTCTTCTTAAGCTTCTGGTCCAGAATAGACATACCACGTATCCTATACCCCTATGCCCCATATGTCAAGCGGCCAGGTCTAAAGAAGCCTTATTTTCTCAATTAATTTGTCCTTATCAAGTCCGCCTACCGAGAAAAGTTCGCCGTTCACGATGATGCCGGGCGATGACATAATGCCGTATTGCTGAACCATTTTCTGGCCTTCCTCGGAGAGCATATCGATATACTCGATTTCCACATTTGGGAAATTGGGTTTTATCTCATTTTTCAGAATTTTCTTTGCGGCGGCGCAGTGGCTGCAGCCGGGCGTTGATAGTTCTTGTATTTTAATTTTGTTTGCCATGCTAATGATTTGTGTTAAGCGATTCTTCAACCCGCGGCTTTTTGATTTTATACCACAAATATACCAAAAGAATTATCGCGACGAAAGATATCCAGCCCATCCACGGCGGCGCTACAACGAATCCCTGCGGCACTAGCAGTTCGTGGCCTTCTGCCTCGGCCAAGTTGTGCGAGATGCTTCTAATTAATGTGTTCCAAGCATCGTGCGACAAGCTGCCGTCCCACCACGCCATACCCATAAAGCCGAAGTTAAAGATGAACGAGCCGACAATAACCAGCGCCCAGCCCATAAGTTTATCAATTGAGGCTTTCTTGGCCGCGACCCATCGCAATGAATTGATCCCAAGCAAACCAAGGATCGCAAGGAACACAAGCGGCACAGCTCTGCCGATGCCGTGAATAAATCCGAGCCATCCTCCGGTTACTATGCTTCCCAGAGATGCGATATAAGTGAGTAAAACATAAAAAGCGGGGTTCGGGCAGCCAACACCGGCGTTGCCAAGAAAGATGCCCATAAACAATGAACGCGGATACTCGGGACTTTTTTGAATCCAAGCAGGAAGCGCGCCTTCATAGCTCGGGATTTTGAATTTAATGAGCTTGAGCTCTGTGAGACCAAAGACGAGCGCGGCAAGGCCGGCAATGGTGAACATTATTCGCGTGGCTTTATCCACGCCGAGAAAAGAACCGACGGTGGCGGTAAGAACCCCGTAAAAAGCAAGTGTAAGAGAAACTCCTATGCCAAAGAGTACGGCCATAATAAGCCCCTTTCTTGGCTATTGGCCAAGAGTTAAAGGCACAATAACGAAAGCAAGCGGCAAGGTGCAGGGTAGGAAGATCATTGAGAACCCGGCCGCGAAAGACAAAAGGACGCTTACCGAACCCGCATCGCTCGAAGCAAGGTAAATCAGGCCGCCAGTGATAACAGCTAAAAGGATTAAAGCAATAACGGCAAGCGGAATTTTTGATGGCGAAGCTTCGTTCACGTTGCTCGTCTTTTGAATAATGAAATCGCAAGGAGGATTCCAATAATGGTCCTCTCCGCAAAATCAAGCCAGAAAAGCGGCAGGTTACCAAGGCGCGGCAGATAAATTAGTTCGGGAATAATTACCGCCAACACAAATTCTAAAGCAAGAAATCCAGCCGGTCTCAACAATTCTTCCTTGCGCGAACTCCACAAGAAAAACAGGCCGATGATAAACGATATCGCGGCGATACTATGCATCTCAAATGGATCGCCGAAATGATTAGTGATGCGAGAAAAGCTTTCCAAACTAACAATTGCCCAAAATCCGGCGAGGGCATAATATATACCCTGATTATTTTTTGAAAACCCTAAGAGATTCCGGCCAAGCTGATCCAGCAAGAGCTAGAGTTGCGGCCAGAAGTCCGATATCGCGCACAGTGATGGCATTAATGCCTACGGTCGTAAGTACAATGGCAAGGTGTGTTGCTCCAAGAATGGCAGCCAGCCAAGTAAAAACATCAATAAGCAGAAAAAATCCAACGGCGATATCGAGCAAAGCAGTGCCAATCATTGCTTCTTTTAGGGGAATAGGCAAAAGTCCGGCAGCCCACGGCTGAAGCATTCCGCCCCATGCTTCAGGTTCGCGGAAAATTAAAATCCCGATCCATAAAAATGTGATAGCGACCCCGACTCTTAAGATGTGAAATGATGATATTTTCATACGGTTACGGCAAGATTGCTTACTGCAGCGATAAATGCCATGAGGAAAACGGTTGCTGCAGACATAAGACACCAAAAACACCATGCCTTAATTATTTGCCATTGGAGATATGTAAAGATGATAGATATCACGGCCCCGATTCCAATAAGAACCTTTGCTGACGCTGCCCAGAGTGTGATTGGTTCCGTTCCGATTACCAAGAGGGCGGTTATCAACGAGATGACAACATAAAAAGCAAATCCGGCAACTTCGTTGGAGATGCCCAAGATGTCATTGTATTTGCTCTCAAGCACCTTGTGGCATTCGTGGCCAATCACGCAAACCGGCTTTTCTTTTGCCAGACGCTTGCGAATTAAATAAGCGGTCTCGCTGATACCAATAGCAGCGAGGGTGAAAAGGAGGGCATGCGGTGTCATGTTATTCGACCTTTAATGTTCCGATTTGGCCGGCCTCGCGGTGGCCAGGAATGGCGCAATAATAGGTGAAGGTTCCGCTTTGCGTCGGCGTAAATTCCACGCGAGTTGTTTTTCCATTTGGTAAAGGAATATTCACGCCCAGCTCATCAACGGTGAAGGTGTGCTGTCCGGCGGCGGCGATCTCAAGCGAAACTTCTTCCCCAACTTTTGCATTAAGCGTTTTTGGGTTGAAGAAGAAAGTCCCGGCTGACATGCTGATCGGTTCCTGCTCTCTCGTTCCCTCCACAGTGATTCTGCCTTCGCCGCTTACCAGAGGGTGTTCCGCTATATAGTAGGAATAAGTACCGGCTTCAGTGAAGGTAAAGCTTTTCGATTGGCCAGACTGTAAGGCAAGCGCGAACTTTCCGTCGCTTATCCCGCTGCCGCTATTTGGCAATACTCCTTTTTGGCCGCGCGCGCCGCTTGGATCAATCGTGCCGCTTGTAATCGTGTGGGCGCTGTAAGGATAGCCGGCAAGATCATCTTCATTATTCCAAGTTACAGTAGTTCCTGCCGGGATAGTAATCGATGGCTGCGTTATTTTGTGATTGCGGATTGGGATTATCAGCCCTGATGGGGTTGCTATTTGCGGCGGCGTCATTTCACTTGTCTGCTGTTGCGGTAGAGGCGCAGAAACTTTTGGCTGTCGATATCCACCGCGCAGCAAAAAGTATCCTCCGACAAGAATGACAAGCCCGATTACAATGACTAATGTTGTTTTGTTCATGTTTTACTTATAAATTTTAATAGGGCTCGTTCGACCAGGCGAGTCCGCAGTTATTCTATGAATTTTTTGATTTTACTCTCATCAAAACTCTCCAAAACTTCCCGCCGCCCCAATTTGGTCAAAACAATTTTTGCGTCGTAATTATTCGGGGCAAGATAGACGTTGTCCGGGTATTGCTTCACGAGATCGGTCAACTTTTGTATCAAATCCGGCTCACACAAGTAATCCTTACAATTGTATTGGATGATGATTCCGGGCTTGCCTCTGCCGTCGGCATGCTCAAGCATGTGCCGCTGCATGCTGTCCGGTATCGGCTGGTCGCTAATGTGCGCCTGCGGCATATCTTCGCTGTGGCCTTGAGCGGTTATGGGCGGCAAACTGGGGCGGGTTGAAACATACCAGACGAGGCCGAAAACCGCTCCGCTCGCGATCAAAACTATCAATGCGGCATTCACCGCCTTTTTGAACAAGCGTTTGCGCTGAGCAGTTTTGCGCTCCCCTTCTTTTTGCAGCTTCTTCAGCTGGTAGCGCTCCTGCTTGGATGGTTGTTTGGTTCCAGCGCGCTGCGGATCCTTTTCCAGCTCGTTCATTATGATCTTTTGATTATTTCATAGCCGTTCCTTTCCCAGTCTAGCATTCCGCCCGCGAGATGGGATACGTTGGTATAGCCAAGATCGGTCAGCGTTTCTCCTGCTATGCCGCTCATCCGGCCGCTTCGGCAATAGAGCACGATTTTTGCATTTTTATCCTTTGGCAATTTATCAAGGTTGTTCGCTATCTCATTGTACGGAATGAAAGCGTCGGTGTTCTTTATTTCGCCTTCATACGGAATATGAACGTTCACAAAAAAGAAATCTTTCTTTTCGAGCATTGATTCCAACTCGCCGCTCGTGAGCGAGACAACGCCGGCACCTTGATTCTTCTTTGAGCTCCAAATAAACGCTCCCCCGATAAGCACGGCTGCGATTGCTATTGAAATTGCGGCTTTGGCGTTCATGGTTTGCAAACTAAAGGATCGGTTATCCGCTTGCTCGCCATTGAGATCGAAAAGACAAGAAGCGCAACGCTTAGCAAGCCGAATTCCGATCCCCGAAACGGCAGAAGGGTCAATGCGCCGCTTGCTCCGATAGCGCTCAATATGAACGATCCGCAGGCGGCGCAGCCGACCCCGAACATACCGCTCATAAAGCCGGCGAAACCGGTCGCGATGCCGGCTTGTTTCAAATCTTCTTGCCTTCTTTTGAAATAGTAAACGGCCATTGCAAGATTGATCCCGAAGAGGATGGCAACGGCAATGGTATACGATGCAGAAAGGAGCGTGAAGTTCGTGCCGATGGACCCGGCCAAGCGCAGCGGGAAAGTGAGTTTGTCGCCAAGAGGCACCGCGCGATCAAGTTCAAGCGAGAACAAAAGGCGCAGGTTCGGCAGCCACACCGCCAAAGCGAAAATAAAGAGCGCCGTCAATCCGGCAAGAAGCGCGTACGCCTTATTTTGAAAAACGGTTTTGAGGGCACGTAAAATCACGATTGCTTGTCCGTAAGGTCGATGAACTGCTTGATTGCTGAATACGGCTGGGCCCCGACCAGGAGCTGCTTGCCGCTTATGAAAGACGGTGTGCCGCTTACGCCAAAGGATGACCCCTCCGCCTTGTCCGCGTCCATCAGTTGTTGGTATCTGTCTCCCTTGCCTTGCACGAGCGCCAGCGCTTTGGCGGCGTCACTTGCGCCGATTGCCTGCGCGGTGAGCTGCATAATGACGTCCTGCGTTGCCCAACCGGTGTTTTCCTGCCCTTGATTTTCATACATTGCTTTATGCCAGGCGTAGAACTTATCCGGCGCAGCTTCCCAGACGGCGCGGCCGAATTTACCGAGCGTCTGCGAATCGGGCCCGAGGAACTGGAAATCTTTGTAGACGAGCTTCACTTTGCCGGTTTTCACGTATTCTTCGTAGAGCTGCGGCATGGACTGCGTCTCAAACCTTCTGCAGAAAGGACACTGATAGTCGAGCCAATATGCCACCGTGATCGGAGCGTTAGGATCCCCCACGAACGGGTTTCCCTCGATTTCCACTTTCGATATATCAGCATCTTGCGCTGCCGGCTGCTGCACTTGCCCCACTTGCGCGCCTGAATTTCCGCCGGCGTTCTTTGCGGCCAGATTGTTTCTGCCGACGGAATATATCACGGAGCCGGCGATTAGGACTCCAGCCGCAAGAATGGAAACGGGGAGCATCCACCTGCCGCCGCTTCTTGGCTTTTCGTTTTGAAATCGTTCTTCGTAATTTCGATCGTCCATAAACCAAATATGGGTTTCATTGTATTCGGAAAAAGTAAGTCCATCAAGCCGCATCCCCGCGGCCCAAGATTATATAGTTATATAATCCAGCGGGTTCACGTCGCCGCCCACCGGGAGCGAGCCGCAATATCTTGACTGGGTGGTTTCATATGTGTCCGACGCGTAGACCGTGAAGTGTACGTGGGGACCGGTTGCCCAGCCGGTTTTACCGGTGTAGCCGATGAGCTCTCCGCGCTTAACCTCCTCGCCATTCTTCACAATATAGCCGGAAAGGTGGGAGTAGAGCGTCGTGATGTTGTTCTCATGTTTTATGACCACGTACTTGCCGTACGCCTGTCCGGGGCAGTATTTGTCGGTATTTCCGGTCGCGATGATTTTACCGGCTTCGGCGGCGTAGACCGGCGTGCCGAGCGGCGCGCCCAAATCTACTCCGTTGTGCCACTGGCTCCTGTAATTGGCGACTGCGAACTTGGTGCGGCCGTAGCCCTGAGTTAATCTTGCTCCAGGCAGAGGATTTTGGAGCAGGCCCGGCTGCGGCGCCGGCAATTTGGAAAGGTCAATGTTTTTCCTAAGAGCCGATTCCACCCTTTCTATTTCCGCTTCAAACTCCATCGCCTTTTTGGCGAGTTCCTCAAAGTTTTTCCGATAGAGCGTCTCCTTGTTTTGCGTTTCCACAAGGATCGTCTTCTTGCGCTTTTCTTCTTCCACGGCTATCGCTTGTCTTGCGGAAACGTCGCGCTTCTTAAGTTCAACTTCTTCTCGCTTCAAAGAAACTTCTTCCTGCTTGTTCTTCAGTTCCTCTTTCAGCTTGCGATAATCCTCTATGCCGGCAGCAAGCTGGGCCTGCAGGCTGTTCAGGGACTGCATCTCCGCAAAGGAATCGGCGAAAGATCCGTTCCGCAGGAAAACAATTAGGGGTTCCGCTTCGCTTTTCTCGTGGTAAGCGCGCAGGACTTCCGGAAGCGCTTTCAGCTTCAACTCCAGGGAAGCGCTGATTTCCCGGATATCTGCGGCAAGCGCCTGCGTCTCCAACTCCAGTTTCCGGCCCTCCGTTTCTCCCGCGCGGATGCCGAGCTCCATCAACTCTATGTTCTTGTCTATGGTGCGCAATTCGCTCTGCAGCTGTTTGCGGTCATCCGTTGTCTCCTCCAGAGTTTTTTTGACCGCGTTCATTTCTTCCTGGATCTTCTGCAGCTCCCCCTTCCTTGCGTCGATCAACTTTTGGAGTTCCGCCTGGGGCGGGGAAACGGCCGACGGGTCATCGGCCGCGGCGGAGGCGGTCAGTAAGAAGGCGGGTAGAAGGAAGACCACCAAGAAAAGCAGGGTTTTTCTCATCAGCCGCCCGCGGACAACTTCGCGACTTCCGTCCACAGCTCGTCGTTGCGGACGCTCATGCTCGGGTCATCCAAGACGTACCTTACGACGCCGTCCTTATCCAGAAGCACGTAAGTATGCCCCGGAAGCGAGCCGGGGTGCATGGATGAAGGCGTGGAAAGAACCCCGAATTCCCGGGAAACGGAGCCGCCGGCGTCGAAAACCACCGCCGCCTTGGCCAAATCCGGCATTTTGTTTATTGCTTTCTGCCAATCCTCCTTTGAATCCAAGACGATGGTTAGCGTCTGGGTGCCGCCGCTTTGGAAGCGGCTGTCTTTGGCAAATGCGACCATCTGGTTCCAGCACGCGGGATAGCACATCAGACCCTCGCTGAAGAAGAGGATGGTATTCTTGCCGCGCAAGCTCTCCGTGGAGTAAGTTGTGCCGCTCGCGTCTCCAAGAGAAAAGGCCGGGACCGGCTTGCCCACGAGGCCGTTCAAGAACGCAAGAGAAACGTTCGTCCCCAGACCGTGGCCATGGGAATCAACTGCCGCGAGGGGCTGTGACGGAGGCCGGTTCCTGCCGCCCAAGTAAAACAACCCCCCGATCAGGACCGCGATGCCCACTGCCGCAACGATTATCCAGTTGTTATTCTTCATGTTTTTCTTTTTTCATATGACTAATTGACAACTTGACTACGAATCCGATCGCAATCGCAAGCAGCCCCGCCCAAACGTATTCGGGCACGACCTTTATAAAGCCGCTTATCGCGTTTGTGGTCTTAGCCAGGAAAATGTTTACGCTCAACTGATAGCTAGAGCGCATAAAAAGCCGGTTGGTGAGCGCCAAATATCCGATGAGTGTTCCTATCACCAAAAATACGGTCCCGGAAATCGCCTCGGAAACCGTGGTGCTGAACCTTTTGCCTCCAAGCGAGTACTCAATCGGCTTCTGAAATGCTCTGCTTAACTTTTGGGTAAAAGCAACTTTGTCTAAAAGGAGGGAGAGAAGGAAAAGCGGCGCCACCATGCCGAATACATAGCTTAAGGTGTAAACCCCTCCCCAAACTATCGACCCGGGCAATGCCGCAAGCGCAAGCACGCCGGCCAAGACCGGCGCACAGCAAGCAGTCGCGATCCCGGAGAATACCCCGAGAAGAAATACTGAAGGCGCATTGTGTTTTTTAAGCGACGGATTGACTCTAAACGGAAGGGACAAATGCTTGCCGGCGAGGAGAAAGAGTCCCAATAAAACGAGGAATACCGCCCCGGCCCCGAAAATCGCGTTATGATAGCGGCTGAAAAGCTGTCCCAATGCTGCCGCTCCCAAGCCGATCGGCAGAAAAACCGCAAGTATTCCCAAGAAGAATACGAAGGTCATCAGGAACACCTTGTACCGCTCCCGGAAAATGGAGGCAAAGTAAGACGGCAAAAGGACTGTAATGCAGCAGGGAGCAAAAAGAGCCGCCACACCGGCGATGAACGCTGCAACTATGGATGCGGACAAGAGCAGTTCCACGGCCTCCCCACAATACCCCCAGGGGGTATTAGGAGTCAAGCCGCTACTTCCTCTTGGAAAGCTTGTAGATGGAGATTATCTCTTTAACCGCCCTGCTTCCCTTGCCGCTCTTTATCTGCTGGGACGCATGCGTCGCCAAGTGGTTCTCCAGTATCAAATCCTCCACCCCGGACAGGGCCTCTTTTACCGCCAGAGACTGGTGAATTATGTCTATACAGTACTTGTCTTCGGCAAGCATCTTCTCCAGGCCGCGCAGTTGCCCACCGATAATCTTGAGGCGGCGGAGCGCCTGTTGTTTGCTTCCGGTTTTCATAACCTTACTTTCTTCCTCTACGCTTTCCTCACTGCTCTCGCCAAAACAGCGACTACCGCCACACCGGCAATAAGCCAGATGAACAGGCGGGAGGTGTCGCTGGCAGCTGTTCTGGTTGTTTCGCCGCCGCGCGCCGCTTCAAAATCCCACTTGCGGTAGTCGCAACCAAGGTATCTTGCGCCCATCCGGACGTGCATCAGCCGGTAGGCCTCCGGGCTTGGGCCGGCTACCATCTCTTCCATAAACTTATGTTCATAGTCCGGATGCACCACCTCCATCCACGCGTGGCCCAGTTCTTCAAACTGCGCTTCGGCCACGAGTTCACATTTGATCTCCGAAGTAGAGGGTGCGTTTTGGGCGGCGCGAATTTCCTCTAAGATATCTCCCGGCGCCACTATCCCCACCCTCGGCTGGCCGAAAGAAACAAGCGGCAAAAATATCAAGCCGGCGAGCAAAGCCGCGTAAATATACTTTTTTTCACTCCTAAATTATACCTTTTTCGCAGACCAATTGTGAATCCAGGCAAAAATCCAGCCGGCAATGTAGGCGGAAATAAGAATCTCCACAAGGCCGGCCAGGAACGTGCCCCAAGTCAAGGTCGCTGCTTGAAGATTCACCAGGTGTGTCAGCCAGTTTAGAAGGGTAAGTCCGACGTTCGGCGCCACCGCAACGACAAGGGCGCAGATCAGGTACAGTACGCCCAGTGTCCCGGCCGCAGCCAGGGCGAATTTGCTTTTGTTCAATTCCATTTGGTTTGAATTATTTTTCGACCTTTGCCAATTTTACCCGCGAGGGCAAGTTATCTTATAACGACGACCGAGCGGCTGTAAAATTGAGCACCGAGCACATAAATTCAATGAGTCGTTTGGTTGAATTTATGTGCTCGGTGAAGGCTTGGCGGCCCGCTCACGCTTCGCTGCGCTCGCGTTCGCGGGCCAAGCCCTTCACACCCCGCAGCTGCCGCCGGTCTTAAACTGGACCGGCTCCACTTTAGATAAGACCCTATCGTAACCGTTATAACTGGAAAAGTCCGGCCCCAAAACCACTTCCGGGTCAACATTCCCCCATGGCGTACCCTGGGACTCAAAGTACTTGGCGATCGTAAGATACGTGTCCGGGAACCAGTAGGAATTCGCCGCGAGCGCCGCTTTATACATTTCCTCTTCTGTCGCGCCCTGGGAAGCCATAAGCTCTAAGAGTCCAAGCATCGCCATCCCGTGATTGCAGTCCGGGAAGTAAGTGGGGTTATTGCAGCATGGGCGGTATATGCCCTTGCTCACTTTCTCCACGAGCGCCGCTTGGTCTTCGGTGAGATTCAAAAAGTTATGCTTGCCGTAATGCGCCATCGCGTCGCCTTGCGCCAGGGTCCAACCACCGGTAGAGGCGAAACGCGATGGGTCGCCGCCGTACTGCGGCGAAACCATCGGACCATTCTCCAGAATCGGGCTTTCGTTAGCGAGACCCAAACCCCACATGAGATTTAAGATCACGCCGGAATTCTCGCGGGTCATACGCAGATTGCCGTTCCCGTTGCCGGTAAGGAGCCGCTCCGCTTCCTCGTCCAAGCCGCCCCGCCGGGCATAAATGTTGCGGAATTTCTGTTCGTCGATCACCCCTGCCTCAACCATCTGCCGGCCCAGGTCGCCCCACTTTGCCGGCAGAACAACCCCTTCCGGCGGTATGACCATACTCTCTAAGGCCTTAGGGTCGCCGCCCGAGAGCTCCGCTGGCCGCGGGGACTGCTTCAAGTTCGCCGAGCCAACCTTATACACGTACACGATCAGAACTGCAAAAATCAGAACGCCCGCTATCTGCCAGATATTTTTGTTAGACATATACATATTCTATCACGATACCCCGCTGGGGTATAGGCGCAGAAGCTCGTTGTATTTCAAAATCCTCTCCCGGGCGGGTGCGCCAATTTTCACTCCGTCCGCGCCGGCAGCTTTAGCCAGGTGGATTATGAAGCAATCCCCGGTTTCCTGGCCACGATGGGAAACAATTACGGAGACGCCATGTTTCCGGGCCGCGTGTATCGCCGCGCAGGTCTCGGTCACCGTTCCGGCCTGGTTCGGCTTTATTATGACCGCGCTTATCGCACCCTTGTCCCCGTACTCATCAATCAGTGCCGCGTTTGTCACCGTAAGATCGTCGCCGACGATGAACTTATCCGGAAACTTTTGTCTCAAATCTTTGAATCCCACCGCGTCCGTCTCCGCGAAGGGGTCTTCTATAGAGAAGAGCAGGTCGGACTTGCGGAAATAGCCGGAATAAACGCCTACCATCTCTTCCGATGATTTGTTCCCGCCTTCAAACTCGTACTTTCCGTCCGAATGAAAACCGTTCGCCGCCGCATCCAAACCCAGGCGGAAGCCGGGTTTCGCGAGCGCCGCAAGCGGCGCAAAATCATTTTCGAAATCCATTACGTAGCCGCCTTCGTCACCGATTGGGAGAACTTTAACTCCGCGCTCCCTGGCTAAACGCTCCCCAAGTTCGCGGTAGAACGCGACAAGGCCAGAGACCGCATCCTCCATTCCGCTGTCCGTCTCCGCGATCACCAGATATTCCTGAACGGCGAGGTTGTTTTTCGCATGCGTGCCGCCTTCCAGGAAATTGGCGAAGATGAGCGGCTGTTTTTCCACCACGCCCCACGGGAAGAACTCCTCCCGGATCACCTCCCACTCCGCGAGACGGCGCTTGTCCGCAAGCGCACGGACAAAAGCGATTGATATTCCCAAGATGACATTCCCGCCCAGATTGGATTTGTCCTTTATTCCGTCCAAGCGGACGAGGAACTCGTCCAGCTCCCGGATGGAACCGAATTTCTCTCCCTCCAAGCGCAGTTTGGCCTTGTCCCACCTGACCATCGCTTCTTCAAAAGGAAGCGTCCTTGCTTCGCCGCCGCCGCGGCTCTCCCCCGCCGGAACCTGCGCGGAGAAAAACCGGTCGTCCACCTTCAAGCCCGCTTCCAAGGTCGGCTCGCCCTTGGAGGTAAAAATCTTACGCAGAATAACCTTTTCTATTTTCATACTACTTACTACCTACTACTTACCAACTACCAATCATGGCACGACGTTCGTGAGTTTGCCCGCCAAAAAGTCGCGGATGTTCCCGAGGGTAACGTTCAAAATTCTCTGCATCGCTTCTTGGGAGTTGAACGCGTTATGCGGCGTGATTAACACGTTCGGCATCTCCATCAGAATGTGGTTCTGGAGCATGGTTTTGAGCTCCGCTTCCTTGGGATGGCCCTGGCTCAAGTAGGTCAACTCATCCTTGGTCTCGCCTTCTTCCTCTAGAACATCTAGTCCGGCTCCGGCGAGAATCCCTGCCTGGAGCGCCTGGATGAGCGCCTCCGTCTCCACCACCGGCCCGCGGGCGGTGTTTATGAGATACGCGCCCCTTTTCATCAAACCGGCGTTTTCCTTATTTATAAGGTGGTGTGTTTTTTCGTTGTAGGGGCAGTGGAGAGAAGCTACGTCGGAGTTCTTGAGAAGCGTTTCCAAATCCACGTATTCAAAGCCAAGTTCTTTCGTGAGTTCCGCGTTTGGGAAGGGGTCGTGGGCTAAGACAGCCATCCCGAAACCCTTTGCAATCTTTATCATCTCCCGGCCGATACGACCGGTGCCAACGACGCCGATGGTTTTTCCCTTAAGGTCCATCCCCCGCAGGCCGCCGAGCGCGAAGGAACCGCTTTCTTTTATCTGGTCAATGCCCTGATATATTTTCCTCGTAAGGTTTAAAATCAGCCCGAAAGCGAATTCCGCCACCGTGTTGTCGCCGTAGCCGGGCACGTAGGAGACGACTATTCCGCGTTCCTTGGCGGCTGTGAGGTCAATGTGGTCGTAGCCGACCGAGCGGGTGACGACGAATTTCAGATTGGGAAAGTGCGCGAGGACCTCGCGGGTGAGCCGGGAATTCACGAAAACCGAAAGGATTTCAAAATCATTTTCCGAGGGCAAAGTCAGAGTGTCAATCTTATCTTTGGAAAAATACAGTTCTTCCGACGGAAATTGCTCTCGGACCAAATTTTCTTCCCAGCCCTCCAGCTCAAAGAATCCGATTTTCATTTAGATATATCTTACAACATTATTTGGT
>CAYPDQ010000019.1:0-14781 GCA_964409535.1 uncultured Candidatus Saccharibacteria bacterium
GCGCAAGAGCCGATGAGAGATTTTATAAAATTGTCGGTGTAAGTGCGGTGCAATTTAATCACGCAATTCTATGATCAAATATTTTATCTATTGTAGAAAATCCAGCGAAGATGATGAACGCCAAGCATTGAGCATTGAGGCGCAACTCACAGAATTGCGTGATTTCGCCAAGCAAAATTCTCTTTTCGTAGTAAAGGAGTATTACGAGAGTAAAACCGCCAAAGAGCCGGGGCGAGAAATTTTTAATGAAATGCTTGGCGAAATTGAAAAAGGCACCGCACAGGGAATTTTAGCGTGGAATCCCGATAGATTGGCTCGCAACTCCATAGATGGCGGGCGTGTTATTTACTTGGTGGACACTCTCAAAATTCGATCGCTAAAATTCCCTACATTTTGGTTCGAGGCAACGCCCCAAGGAAAATTTATGTTGAGCGTTGCCTTCGGACAGGCAAAATATTACACCGACAATTTAAGAGAAAACATTTTGCGTGGTATTCGGCAAAAGATACGCCGTGGTGAATTGTCGGCAAAAGCCCCTCTCGGATATTTTAATGAGCCACGACTTCGCACGATTGAGCCAGACAAAAAGACCTTTCGCAAAGTGAAAGAATGTTTGGAGGCTTTTGCTACGGGGCAATACACGCTCACGGCTATTCAGCGCAAAATGTTTTCTCTCGGCTTGGTTGGCAAGGAAGGAAAACCCTTGCACCTCTCCAGTATTGAACACATACTTACCAATCCGTTTTACTACGGACATTTTCAATATCGTGGCGAGGTGCATCAAGGTTCTCATAAGCCAATGATTTCAAAGAAACTTTTTGACAAGATACAGGAGGCACTTGTCGCCAATGGAAAACCCCGCAAAAAGCGTGGACCAAAGAATTTTCAATTTCTCGGTTTTGCCACTTGCGGGGAGTGCGGGTATGCAATAACGGCGGAACGTAAGATAAAAAAGAGTGGTTTGAAATATCATTACTACCATTGCACTTTCAAGAGCAAAACCCGCAAGTGTTCGCAAAACCGCTTTTTGCGGGAAGAAGTTTTGGCTGAACAAGTAAAAAATCTATGTCAAAAAGTTTCTTTGCCGGACGAGTGGCGGGAAAAGTTTTTGGCAAAATTGGAAACCGAGAACAAGGAAACCCGCCACTCGTCTCACCTTTTCGATCAAAATCTCCGCGATCAAATTTCCGCCATTAAAGACAAGTTGGAACGGCTAACTGACGCATATTTAGCCGAAGCGTTGGAATTGGCGGAATATCAAGAACGAAAGAACTCTTTAATGGCGGAAAAGAAAAATTTTGAGGAGAAATTGAGCGACTTTGAGCGAAAAGGCAATCATTGGCTCGAACTCATGCGAAACTGGATTTTAGAAGCCAACCAAGCACAAAATCTCTCTAAACAAGAAAACCTCTCGGGGGCGAGAGATTTTCTTGTTTCCATCGGCTCGAACCGCCGCCTTGCGGCGGGAATTCTGGCGGTGGATTTCAGAAACCCGTGGCATTTCCTTGCGGAAATGCCTGCCGAAGCGAGGGGCGAAGCCCCGAGCGAGGCAACTAATCAACTTTGGTGGACCCAGGGAGAATCGAACTCCCGCCTGCGCAATGCGAATGCGCCGTTATGCCACTTAACTATGGGCCCTTAACTATCAAAAGAGCGGTCCCATCAACCCCAAAATCACTATAACCGCAAAAACTATAAGCAGTATCTTCTTCAGCATCGTCGACTATTTTAGCCGTATTAGACATATAAGTCCAATCGGACCTAATCTGCGTTCCACCACGTCAGCCGCTTTTTGCGCTCCTCAATCCTCTTGCGGTTGATCTTTTCGGCCTAGCCGCCCACGCGGACAAACTCCTCTTCCAGCGACTTTATCTGCCTGTCCAAAAGAAAATTAACCTGGTGAATGAGACAGATGGCGGCATTGGCCGCAGCTTCGGGATTTTCCAGATAGGACTTATAAGTCCAATTGGACATATTAGACTTATACAGGTTGCGAACTGCGAGTGCGGCAGGCTCGTCCTTGCTCCACAGGCGTAAACCGCGCTGGCGCAGAAAATCTTCGTAGTCCTCCAAAAGCTCCTGGAACGATGCCCGCGCCACGCCCAAAAGTTTCAGCTCGCCTCTCTCCGAAGTCTTCTCGCTGGAACCTTCAACGATATTTTGCTTGCCGCTCCTCGCTGCTTGCTCCATCTAGTCCCGTGTGCGGGAATTCGCCGGAATGTAGCGCCTGGTGAACTCAACTGTGAAGTCGTAGATCGTAGTCGCCTGCTGGTATGACTTCAGTTCTTTATAGGACATATTGGACTTATTGGACCAATAGGACTTATAGGACTAATTGGACCTATAAGACATTTGTCGGGCCGCCGGGAATCGAACCCGGTCTTTACGCACCCGAAGCGCACGTACTACCGGTATACTACGGCCCGTTTCCGTCAAAGCTTATTTCTTTTTGCTCATCTCGTCCAGCCGGGCAGATATCTTTCTGACTTCTTCCCTTATTTCCCCGATTGCGCCGGTATCCGTCCGGATCTCGGCTTCGGTTTTGTCAACCAGCTTTTTCTCTCCGCGCAAGCCGGAGATGATTATCTCGTTGCCGATGAAAGTGGAAACGAATATCCCGCTTATAAGGAGCATCACCGAGCCGACTATAATTGAAACCGGTCCTTCCCATACCGCAGGCCAGCCCATTTGGAACGGTTCCGCCGGAGTTGCGAATATGAACGCATGAACCACGTCTGCGGCGTACCAAACCCCGCGCCAGAAAAGAACCATTCCCGCGCCGCCGATGAATCCGTAAAGTATCGGCCGGCGGCTCAACCAGCGCCGAACCATATCCTCCAGTTTGTCGAAAAACCAAACGATCGTTTTCATATTCTCTATTTCACGTAAAATCTCTTTTTAATTTCTTCCTCCGCCTCTTCTTCCAGTTCTTCCTTTTTTTCTTTCGCCTTCTCCGACAGCCGCTTCAACTCCCCTTCCGAAATTTTCCCCAGTTCGGCAACCCTCTTCTCCAAATACTCTTTCGCGTTCCGTTCCGGCTCGTCCAAAATCTCCTCCAAGAGCGCGGAGAGGATCCAGCCGACCCGCGGCCCCGGTGAGACGTTCAGTATCCGCATCACATCCTCGCCGTTCAATTTGAGCATCTTGGGCGAGAGCGGATCGCGCTTTACTTTTTCAATCATAAAGAGCATGTGCCGGAGCTTATACGGCACCGCCTTCGGGACGCCGGAGCCGATGCGGTCCGCCTCCCTTACCTTTATAAGATCGTCCACATTCTCCGGCCCCACCCGGACGAGGAATCGGCGCACTCCGGCCGGGCTTACCTCGCCCACATTATAGTAGAACATATGCCAGCGCACGAGATGCGCGGCTTTTTCCGCAATTTCCTTGGAAAAACGCAGGCGATCCAAGGCGCGGAGTGTCATCCGGGCACCAACCATCTCGTGGTTGTAGAAAGTGGAGTTGGGGCTCTCTCCCGCCTTGGTGCGCGGCTTCCCGACATCGTGTAGAAGCGCGGCTAAACGGATTTCCAGGGAGTAATTCTTTCTGGCGGCGTAGTCCAGCGACCGGACGCTGTGCTCAAAAACCGTATATATATGATGTTTGTCCTGGCCGACGCCTATCCCCTCCCGCAACTCCGGCAACACGTACTCCAAGAGGTTCAGTTCTTCCAAAAGCAGGATGCCGTCCGTCGCAGCGGGGGTCATTATAAGTTTTATGAACTCGTCCCGGATCCGCTCCTTGGCGATCATCTCCAGGAGTCCCGCATGTTTTTCAATCGCGCGGCGAGTGTTCAAGTCAATCTCCCAGCCCGAGGCTGGTCCGCCTTGGGCGGAAAACCCGAGTTCCGCCGCGAGGCGCACCGCCCGCAGGAGACGCAGCGCATCCTCGTTGAACCGGTCGTTGGAATCGCCCACGGTGCGGATGATCTTGGCCTTCAAGTCCTTCTGCCCGCCGTACGGATCCAAAACCGTGAAGCGCGGGGCGTGAAGCGCGGGGCGTTTTTCCTCCATTCCGCGTTTCACGTTATGCGCTCCAAGAGAAAGCGCCATCGCGTTCACCGTAAAATCCCGGCGGCCGAGGTCGTCTTCAACCGTTTTTGCGAACTTGACCTCGTCCGGATGGCGCTTGTCGGTGTATTTGCCTTCTATCCGGTAAGTGGTCACTTCCACCAATTTGAGGCGCGGGTCTTCGGAATCTGTTCTCACGCCGACGGTGCCGAACTCGTTTTCGTAAACCGAGTCGGGAAAAAGTTTTTGCACTTCCTCCGGCAAGGCAGACGTGGTTATATCCCAATCCTTGGGTTCGCGACCCAAAAGCAGGTCGCGCACGCATCCGCCCACGAGGTACGCCTCAAAACCGGCGGTTCGTAGCTCCGCCGCCACCCTTCCAACTTCAGCGGGAATTGCGTACTTCATTTCAAATCCATTGTATCACTTCAAAGCCCCGGCGGGGTGCGCTTGACGGCGGCTCTCGGAGGCGCGCTGGGCTTGGTGTCGCCTTGGGCGACCCAGCGCGCCGAGAGCGCAGGCGGGCGCTCGCCGCTGGAGCCCCGCCTGCCGGACGGGCAGGGAGCGAACCGCCGGCGACGGAGAGCGTACCCCGCCGGGGCGCCGCCTATCTTATATCAGCCCCAAATTGTTTTCTCGTTTCTTCAATTATCTTCTCCTGTATCGGCGCGATCTCCTCGTTGGTCAGGGTCCGTTCGTTGGAACGGTAGACAATGCGATAGGTGTAGCTCGTTTTTCCGGCGCCGAACTTGCCCTCGTTCTCGTACTTGTCCAAAAGCGCCACTTCTTCCACCAGGTCGCCGCCCAGGTCCCGGATAAGGTCAAAGTAATTGTTGGGCACGAAGTCCGACGGCACGACGAAAGAGATGTCACGGGTGATCGGCGGGAATTTGCTTACTTCCTTGTATTTGTTGTCGAGGCGGAGCTGACGCACAACCCGCGAATCTTTGGACCAAAACAGCCGCATATCTGGCAAGTCCACAGAAATCATCGCGAAACGTTCGATGCCTGGACCAAACGCCCAACCGTTCCATCTTGAAGAATCAACGCCGAACTTTTCCAGAACACTTCCCTTAACAACGCCGGCGCCGGCCACTTCAAGCCACTGTCCCTCCTTGTTTATCTCCATCTCCAGCGACGGATCAGTGTAGGGAAACTTATCCTCGTTGAATCTCATTTTCACATCGGAGCCGAAAATCGCCTTTGCAAAGTTGGTTAAAGCTTCTTGTAAATCTTTTATGGTAATGGTTCTTTGCTCTTTCGGAATCAGATACCAGCCGTCTATTTGGTGAAAAACGTTCATATGCTTTCTGTCGATTTCATCCTTGCGATAGACCTTGCCGTACGAAAACGCTCCTACTGCTTTACCTGCAGCCATTCTTCTTTTAACGTCTTCTTGCCTTAGATAGTAATACCACATCACCGTGGTATGGGTACGCAAAATGTGGTCGTTATCCACGAAATAAGTATCAGAACGAGAACGCGCCGGGTGGTCCTGTGGGAAATCAAATAAATCAAAACTTATATGGGTTGAAACGATCTCCGGAACTTTAATATCGTCGAAGTCCTTAAATGCCGGTGCCGACAAAACTCGCTGGACTACTTCGTAAAGGGGACTGCCCTCTGCGCGCGAAAGGTCCGGCATCGCCAAAAACCGCCGCAGGCGCAAACCCTCCGGATCGGTTCTTTTTTCCAGCTCCTGCCGCAGGCGCTTCTCTTCTTCGTCGTCAATTACTATTTCCTTCCGCATTGTTTTTCCTTAAAACGATTATATAAGAATCAGGCGCGCTCAAATCAATCTCTCCTTCATAAAGCCGCCTTTGGGCTTCAAATTCCTCTGGTCTCGCGTTTTTGTCCCATACCCTTTCCACCTTGAAATCCGTCTCTTGCAGCAACTGGTCCATCGTTTCGTAGTCCAAGGGCGTGTTCGTTTCCTTAATGACCAAGTGCCCGTCTTTCGCCAAGATCCGCCCGGCCTCGGAAAGGAATTTCTTCCTGTCCTCAAAACTGATATGCATCTCGTCCCCAAAAACATTCCCAATAAAAACCTCGTCCGCCGAAGCGTCGGCCAGGGGAATTTCTTTTGCATCGGCTTGGACAAAGTAATGACGGCCCTTGCCCAACTCTTGGGAATGTCTCTCAGCCAGCTCTTTTGCGGAAGCAATACTCTCGCCTTCCACGTCTATGCCGACGTACGTTTCGTCCTCTCCTATTTTGCGCTCACCGTAAAAAGCCGTTGGCAGATTCCGGGTACCTATCTCCACAAAAACGCGGCGCGGCTTCTTTTCACCGCCGCTCTCGATGCCGCTTTCACTCTCCGGCCTGGAAATTGTCTCGGGCATCAAAGAAGAATTTGAATCGTTCGACTCCCGCCCGCCATTGTAGCACGACTTGGAGTTTATTCTAAAACCTAACTTCTAATAACTGACGCCTAATTTTTGCGGGGGCGGGAGTCGAACCCGCTTCCGGAGCTTATGGGGCTCCTCGGAAAACCGCTTCCCATCCCTCCCGCGCATTGCCTTACGGCTTCATTATTATAGAGAGAAATTTGCGGTTGTCAAAAAATGCCGTTAATGTAAGAATGGTCGCGGATTGCCGGCGTAGCTCAGTGGTAGAGCACTTCCCTCATAAAGAAGATGTCGCAGGTTCGATCCCTGCCGCCGGCACAACATGACGAAAGTCGCCATACTTGGCTTCGGAGAAGAAGGAAAATCGGTTTTACGGTTCCTGAAAAAAGACCCGCGCTACAAGAACGCGAGTATCCGCGTCCTGGACAAAAAACTGGACAAAGGTTATCTGAAAAACCTTACAAGGTTTAACCTTATATTTCGCTCCCCCGGCGTGCCGTATAACCTGCCGGAGCTGAAACGCGCGAGAAAGAAAGGTGTCAGATTCTCCAGCGCAACCAAGCTTTTCTTTGAGGAGGCCGAAAAACGCGGAGTGAAAACCGTAGGCATTACCGGCAGCAAGGGCAAGACCACGACCGCCACCCTGCTTTACAAAATGCTCAAAGCGGGCGGCCCGCCTGCGCGGGCAGGCAAGCGCGTTTTCCTTGCCGGGAACATCGGCAAGTCGCCGCTTGACCTCCTTCCTAAACTTAAAAAAAACGACTGGGTCGTTCTGGAACTCTCCAGCTTCCAGCTGCAAGACCTGGAAAGATCGCCGCAGATAGCGGTCCTCCTTGAACTTTTCCCGGAACATCTGGATATAAAAAGCGGCCACGGCGGGCACGCGAACCTAAAAGAATATTATTCCGCCAAAGCAAATCTCGTCCGTCACCAGAATAAAAATGATGCGGTTTTTTATTTTGCCCATAATCCGATGACGGTCAAATTGGCTAAATTGAGCCCGGCCAAAAAAGTCGCCGTTTCCGAAAAAACTTTCCGTCCCTTCCGGCAAGAAGATTTGAAACTCAAGGGGCTTCATATGTTCCGGAATGCCCTTGCGGCGGCAGCAGTTGCGAAGCACCTCGGGGTTCCAGAGCGGACCATTAGAAAGACTGCCACCGCTTTCCGCGGAGTTCCTCACCGGCTGGAACTCGTGCGCCGCATTGGGAAAATTGAGTTCTACAATGATTCCATCGCCACCAGCCCGGAGGCGGCGGCCGCAGCGATAAAATCGTTCCCAGGCCGCAACATAATTCTCCTTGCAGGGGGCTTTGACAAAAACCTGAACTATATCCCGCTCGCCAAGGCGCTCACCGGAAGCGGTGTCCGCCTCGTTATACTCTATGGCCAGAACAGAAAGAAAATCGCGCGAGCAATCAAGAGACAAGGGACAAGGGACAAGAGAAGGGTCATTTTGGTAAATAACCTCAAGCGGGCCGTGCAGCGCGCTTATAAATTCGTGTCTGCCCTTGTCGCTCGTCGCATGTCTCCTGTCGCTATTCTTCTTTCCCCCGGCGCCGCGAGCTTTGACCAATTTGCGAGCTACGCCGACCGCGGCAATAAGTTCAAAGCGTTGGTAAAAAATTTATGAGGCGACAAACCGCGAACAAAATGATAGGATAGGTTTCATATGGCGGAGATTCTTTCCAAAAAATCCCTGGAGCACTTGGCTAAACTCGCCCGGATTGAGATCCATGCGCGGGAAGAGGAAAAACTCTTGAAAGACCTGCAGAGCATCCTAGATTATTTTGAGGAACTGAAAACCTTGGACACGAGCGCGGTCAAAGGCGCAAGCGGCGCGAGCCGCGAGAAGAACGTTTTCCGGGAAGACGGGTTAAGGGAAAACACCGACCAGGGCAAGGGCCGGGAAGCGTTTCCGCAGGTTCGCAAAAATTTCCTGCGCGTCCCGCCGGTGTTCGAAAAATAATGGACTTGGCCGCGCTTACAATCAAAGAGTTCCAGGAGGGTCTCCGGGAGAAAAAATTCAAAGCCGGGGAGGTGGTCTCGGACGTCTTCCGGCACATCAAATCCGAGGACGAGAAATTGGGCGCGTACCTTGCGCTCTACGAAGAAGACGCCTTTCGCCAAGCGGAGGAAGTGGACCTAAAAGTTGCATCTGGCGAGACGCTCCCGCCACTGGCCGGGGTGCCGCTCGCGATAAAGGACAACATTCTGATAGAAGGCAAAGTTGCCACTGCCGGTTCAAAGATCCTGGAAAATTATGTTGCCGCCTACGATGCCGGGGTGATCAAAAAATTGAAGAAGCAGGGAGTGGTGTTCCTCGGCAAAACCAATCTGGACGAATTCGCGATGGGCACCTCCACCGAGAACTCCGCTTTCAAAATCACCCGCAATCCGCACGACCCGGAGCGAGTGCCCGGCGGTACTTCCGGCGGCTCGGCGGTCGCGGTCGCGGCGAACATGGCTTTGGGCGCCCTGGGATCGGATACCGGCGGCTCCATCCGCCAACCCGCGTCCATGTGCGGAGTGGTGGGTTTGAAGCCCACCTATGGTGCAGTGTCCCGCTCGGGACTCATCGCTATGGCTTCCGGCTTCGACCAGATAGGTCCTCTCACAAAAACGGTGGAGGATGCCGCAGTCATTTTCAATGCAATTTGCGGGAAGGACCCGATGGATGCGACGAGTGCTGCGGCGCCGGAGGGCGGAGAATATGAGAAGGAAATGCTCGCACCGGATTTCGACCGGATAAAAAATCTGAGGATTGGCCTGCCGGAGGAGTTCTTCTCGCACAAAATGAGCCCGGATGCGGAATCCACGGTGAACCAAGTGGTGAAGCAGTTTGAGAACATGGGCTTCCGCCCCCGGAAAGTTCCTTTACCTCACACCAAATACGGCATTTCCGCTTACTACATAATCGTCCCGGCGGAGGTCTCCGCCAACTTGGCGCGCTTCGACGGCATCCGCTTCCGCGGCGTCTTCGAAAACGAATCCCTGCCCAAGAAACTTTCGGACATCTACCTCGAGACCCGCGGCCAAGGCCTTGGTCTGGAGCCCAAGCGGAGAATAATCCTCGGCACTTTCGTATTGTCCTCCGGCTACTATGACGCCTACTATGCCAAAGCCCAGGAGGTGCGCGCGCTTTTAAGGCAAGACTTTGATCGTGCGTTCGAAGAAGTTGACATCATGCTCGCGCCGGTTGTGCCGAATCCGGCCTTTAAGATCGGGGAAAAAGTGAATGATCCTCTCGCCCTTTACCTCGAAGATGTTTTCACCTTGCCGGTCAACTTGGCCGGCCTACCAGCGCTATCCCTCCCGGCCAAAGTTCAAAACGAACTCCCCATCGGCTTTCAACTGATAGGCAAACACTTCCGGGAAGCGGACATTCTCGGTCTGGGGCGATACTATCAGGCGCACGCCGGTTAAGGCGCAGCCGGAGGAGTCGAGGTCGGCGTAGAAGTTGGAGCGGGCGATAGCGGGGGCGGTGCCTCCACCGGCACGCTGTTAACTGCGATGACGGTTATGTCTCTCGTGCCCGGAACATAGGTTCCGGCGATGTTAGCCACACTGCCCAATAGCGGCTGCAACGCTTTGGAAACGTCGCTCACCGAAGAGTTTTTCACGCTAAGCACTACCTGCCGGCCGGTGGTGAGAGTATATGGACTCTTGCCGCCGCCGCCAATGGTCCCGCTCACGGTCAGATTGGTGGTGGTTGCCCCGCCGAGAGGCGCTACGAAGAAAGAAAGGTGCAGGAGTAAATCCGCTCTTTCCAAATTCGCCGCGTCAATCTGGGAAGTGAGCGAATTTTTCTCGCCGGTCAAGGACGCGACCTGGGCACGGACTTCTTCCAAAGACGCGCTTATGCCCGGGCTCTGGGATGCCTGCTCTTTAAGCGTCCTATTCTGCCAGAAAAGATATGCGCTCCAGCCGGCGAGCCCCAAAATTACAACGATCCAAACGGCGAGCAGAACATACTTTTTCACGGAAGAACCGCCGGCCTCACGCGCCGCGGCTTGCGCCGGCATCGCCTGGATCTTGGGTTGGAATGTCGGCTCGCCTGCCTGCGCAGGCAGGCCCTTTGGTTGGAAAATGTCCTTGGTCACGAAAGGCGATGGTTGGGATGCAGGAGCGGCGGGCTTCTGCGCAAACTGTGATAGGGCGGAAGAGGCAGGACCGGAAGAGGGAGCGGCGGGCTTAGCCGAAACAGCTATTGCGGGCGTCGCCGGCGAAGATGGCTGGGCAGAGAAAACCGGCTGCGCCGGTGCGGCCCCTGCAGGGCTCGCGGCTGCGAGCGCGTCATTAACATCCGCCTCTGGCCAGCCGGCCTGGGCCAGAGTTCCCTTTATCGCCTCTTTGCTCACACCCAACTGCAACTGCTGCTTTACGTAGTCAACGAGTTGTTGATTGGCCATTGCCCGGTTGCTACAACTGCGATTTTCCCGTCGGCAGCGGGACTATTCCTGCCTTACCCTGCCCGTCGCAGTTGTAGCACCGGGCATTGCCTCCATTATATCAAATCTGCGTTGCGGGCAAGCGGGTTTATCCACACCCGGTGCCACAACCGCGATTTGACTTTCTCGGGCGCTTCGCGCCTCGTCGCGGTTGTGGCACCGGGCACACCTGCTAAAATGTAGCAACAATGATTCTAACCACGCATGCTGTCGCCGGCGCGGCAGTAGCCGTAACCTTGAGGAGCAACCCCTGGCTAGGTCTCGCTCTTGCGGTCTTGAGCCACTTTGCCTTGGATGCCATCCCCCACTGGCATTACCCCGTAAAACGCCTGAAGCGCAAACTTGCAAACGGGAACAGCCGGGTACCAAAGCTAAACAAAGGGGTGATTAAAGACCTGCTTGCCATCCACGCGGACTTCGCCTTGGGAATTGGGATTTCTGCCTTGGCTGGTTTGCAATTCGCCCCGGGAGATCTCTTACTTGTCCTTGCTGGCGCAGTCCTGGGGACGATACCCGATTTTTTCCAACTCCTCTACTTTCTATTCCCCGTTTTTCCTTTTACACAAATCCAGAAGTTTCACCTGTGGATGCACTCAAAAACGCGGCTGGATGACCAGCCTCTTTGGGGCATAGCAAGCCAGCTTCTCGCAATCGTCGGCGGTGTTTTGATAATTTACCTTGGCGCCCGCGACGGGATTTAAACCCGTGATTTCCTCCGTGACAGGGAGGCGTCTTAATCAGGCTAGACCACGCGGGCAGCTTACCCCCTAATTATCCGCAGAAACTCCCATTCGTCAATCGTTTTCACGCCGAGTTTTTTGGCCTTCTCATATTTGGAACCGGGCTCGGAGCCGACGACGACGTAGGAGGTTTTTTTGCTTACCGATTCGGACACGTCCCCGCCCACAGCGCGGATCTTCTCCTTAGCTTCGTCCCGGCTCATTGACTCCAGGCCTCCCGTGAGAACAAAAGTCAGTCCTTTTAACTTGTTGCTTGTTGCTTGTCGCTTGTCGCTTTTGATCCGGACGCCGACCTTGTCCAGCTTCTCCAAGAAACGCATGTTGCGCGCCTCTCGGAACCAGTCGCGGATGCTTTGCGCCACCTTCGGGCCGACATCCGGAATCTTCTGAAGGTCTTCTGCGGTCAAACGGTGAAACGAGGCCAGAACATCTCTTGGCCGCGAGATGTGGTTTTCTCGGGAAATCTCTTCCGCGAGCAGCTGCGCCGTTTCTTCTCCAACGTGCAGTATGCCCAGAGCATATATGAATCGCGGTAAGCTTACCGTTTTTTTCTCACCCACTTCCCGGACGATGTTCTCCGCCGACTTCTCGCCGAATCGTGTGAGTGCTGCTATATCTCCTTCTTTCAGGGTAAAAATGTCCGCGGTGTCGGAGATCAATCCTTCGTCCAGGAAGCGGTCAGTGATCTTGTGGCCCAGACCGCGGATGTCAAACGCCGCGCGGGAAACGAAGTGATACAATTCCCGCCGGTTGCGGGCGCCGCAATTCTTGTTGGAACAGCGGTAGGCAACTCCCTGCCTGCCGAGAGACCCGGCGTCACGGACTACCGCCGAGCCGTCCACCGGACAGCGCTTGGGCATATGGAATGCTTTTCCCCGCCCGGTGCGCAACTCCTTCAAAACTTTGGTCACTTGGGGAATCACGTCCCCGGCGCGGCTAACCACCACCGTGTCTCCGATTCTCAACCCTAAGCGTTCTATCTCGTCGGCGTTATGTAGAGTCGCATGGGTAATGGTCACTCCACCGACGTTTACCGGCTGCATCACCGCGACCGGGGTCAAAACCCCCGTCCGCCCAACCTGAACCTTTATGTCCTCTACGATCGTCGTCGCCTCTTTGGGGGAGAATTTGTACGCAATCGCCGCCCGCGGCGCTTTGCCGATAATCCCGGCCTCGTCAAACAGACGGTTGTCGTTCATAATCACAACCACCCCGTCAATTTCATAGTCCAGCTTGTCCCGGTGTTTTTCCCAGTAGTCCCGGAATTCAAAAACTTCTTTCAAATTCCGGAGGTGTTTGTTGTGCGAGTTGGTCTTGAAGCCGAATTCCTTAAGCAAGAGGTGCTCTTCCTCGTGCGTTTTTTGGCCTAAGTCGCTCACAATGTCGTACTGGAAAGAATCCAGTTTGCGCGCCGCGGTTATCGCGGGGTCAAGCTGCCTCACCGAACCGGCGGCGATGTTCCTGGGGTTGGCGTAGGGCTTCAAACCCTTCTTCGCCTGCTCGCGGTTGATCGCATTAAATTCCTTTTTGGTCAAAAGTACTTCTCCACGCACCACTAAACGTTTCGGGGTTTCGATGTTTCGATGTTTCGATGTTTCAAGTTTAAGCGGTATCGCTTCAACAGTTTTGAGGTTTTGGGTTACGTCTTCGCCCACCTGGCCGTCGCCGCGAGTGGAACCCTGCACCAGGACACCATTCTCGTAAATCAGTTCTATTGCTAAACCGTCAATTTTGAGTTCGCCGTAGAACGGCCCTTCCACCTTTCTTCCCAAGTAGTTCCCAAGCCGCTCCAACCATGCCTGCATGTCTTCTTCGGAAAAGGCGTCATTAAAGGAAAGCATCGGCGCTTCGTGCCGGACTTTTTTGAACGCTTTCAAGGGTTTTCCCGCCACCCGCTGGGTCGGAGAATCCGGGGTAATGAGTTCCGGGAACTCCTGCTCCAAGTCAAAAAGCTCTTTTTTCAGGGAATCCAAAATCTCGTCCGAGACCAGGGATTTGTTCAAAACGTGGTAGGCGTAGCGGCAGCGGTTGACCTCTTCGCGCAACTTCAAAATCCGCCTTTTGGCCTCTTCCTTGGTCATCACCAATTATTCTACCCTATTTGTCAGGAGGGTCAGGGTAAGTTCTAAGGCCCGGTTCACGTTGCCGAATTTACCCACCGCCCGGATGACGTCGGTTCCTACGTTCGCGCAGTCCACCGGAGCCCCTGCGTCAAGGCAGGTTACACTCACGCTTGCGCCGTTCATAAACGCAGGCAGCGGCGCGCTGCCTCCGAAAAACTTGTACAGCCCCCACTCCACCCCCGCGTCCGCGACGTAAATGCCGCGGCTGGAAGCGCCGAGGTCCGATGCCTGCCGGAGCTGATAAACCATAAGCAACCCCGCAATGGTAGTCGCGCCCAAAATTGAGCCGCCCAGGGCGAGAGTCGTAAGGATCATTGCCTGCCCGGTGCTACAACTGCGATCTCGCCAACACCGCTTCAGCGATATCGGCATAAGAGTTCGTTGTCGTTGTAATCTTTTTTTCATAGATTCTTGTGGCCTAACTTCAAGCGTCGCAGTTGTAGCACCGGGCCTGGCCCCCCTCGTGGAACGCGGGGCGTGAAGCTCGGAGCGTACTTTGTGTTTTTTTACGTTTCACATTATACGTTTCACGTTCCACAGCTCATGTGTCCAACGGCAGCCGCGCGCTCACCGTCGTTTGGAGATTGGCGATGTTTCCGCCCAAGCCGACCTCTTTAGAAGCCACGCCCAGGGCAATGGTTATGCGCGGCTGCTCACCATCGCCCGGCTCCCGTCCCTGGAGGTAGAACTTCAGATATTTCACATCCACATTGTCCGCGGTTATCTTCTGGAACGGGCCGGAGTTCACCTGCCGCTCGATCGCGCCGCCCTGCAAGCGGTAGGTAATATCCTCACCGCGGGCATTCCGGAAATTGAGTTCGGATAAAAGACAGCTCCTTACGGTGCAAAAGTTGTAGCCGGTGCGCATCTCCCGCGCCATCTGTTCAATGCTCAAACTGACGTTGCTGTTCGCGGCAAGGAGCCCCGCCGCTTGACGCTCGCTCCGCAGGATGCTTACGAAACCGCCGACGGCGATGGAGGTGATGACCGCAAAAAGGCCGATGGAGACAAGAAGTTCAACCAGGGTAAATCCTCTCTTCATCACTGTTGCGGATTGACCTCCTTGAGCGCTCCGCCTCCGAACTGGTACACCCGCAGGACGCCCAGGGGCA
>CAYPDQ010000020.1:0-12635 GCA_964409535.1 uncultured Candidatus Saccharibacteria bacterium
GGAGCAGGGCGAGCCGTGCCCCGCAGGATAAAAAGCCGAGCCGCTTGATAGCGTGTCTGCGTGCGGAACGAGGAGCGGCTGCCACCCAGGCGAACCGCCAGGCCGAGCGCGCTTGCGACTAAAGTCCAAGCGTGTATAATAGCCTGAGTCCATCCAATAGTATCTTTCCGACCGCGTTCCTGCCCGGTTTTGGCTTCCGGCAAGGCGCGAGGAGGAGATTAGTAGCCGGTGAGCTACAGCTCCGACGAGCAACGAAGCCGGGAGGCAAAACCGGCGGAACCCGAAGGGATATGGCCAATTTGCGCAATACCTGCGTCGCTCCTCCTTGGAGTACCGGGAGTACACCTTCGTCGTCGCTCCTTGGTCTTGCACAAATTGGCTCATAGCGCGGTGTGGAAGATACTATTGGATGGACTCTATTATGGCCAAAGATATTCATCCTCAATATTTCCCGGAAGCCAAGGTGCGCTGCGCCTGCGGCAATTCTTTCACGGTCGGCGCCGCCCGGCCGGAGATAAGCGTTGATATCTGCTCCAAGTGCCACCCCTTCTACACCGGCGAAGAGAAACTCATAGACACCGCCGGGCGGGTTGAACGCTTCAAAACCAGAGCTGCTAAAGCCGCAGCCGCACCGAAGAAAACGAAGAAAGCCCGGACGCGCAAGCAAGCTCCGACGCGCTAACGCGGTCGGAGTCCCGACCGAAGCGTCGGGAAAAAAATAACCTAAGCCGAGAGAAGTAAACCGATCTTCTTCGCCAACTCCCCGATGTCTTCGGTCTTTTTGAAGTAGCCCACGGCGCCCATCTGCCGCGCGAAAAGTTCGTCCGCGGCTATCGTCACCGGATCGCCGTAGAGAGTGAGGAACACGATCTTCAAATCCTTGGTCTCCGGGTCTTGGCGGAGTCTGATCGTGATCGTCAACCACGAAGCAGCCGCCGAATGACAGCCTGAAGTCGTTTTCGAACAGCTCGTCCGGCATGAGAACCATGATGTCCCGTACCAACTGTGGGTCCTGTCCCGTTACCAAGACAGATGACTCGGTTAAGTACGGCCGGAGGTTCTCGTTGCCCAGAAGCTGTTCGGAGAAGTAGTTAAGGAGCAGGGCGTTTGCGGTATCCACCTTATCCTCCTTTCTCGCCCGTGCGCCGGGCTAGTACATCCCACAAACGTACCAACCCCTCCTTGTTGCCGGGGTACTTCAAGTAGGAGTCCAAGGCCTCATCTTTCGAGACCCACATGTACTCTGTGTGTTCGGGAGACAGTTTTATCCGTTGGCCTTCCCAAACCCGGGCACCGAATACCCGCTCGAACTGTTGACGGTTGTCGTCGAAGAACTCGAAGGAGTAGCCGGTATCGATAAGCTCCAGGACACTCTCTACACCCAACTCCTCCCGAACCTCTCGAGCGGCAGCTTCTTCGAAGGACTCGCCCAACTCGACATTCCCGGTGACGGGCTGCCAGAAGCCGCCCTTGCGGGGATTGCGCTTCAGAACCAGGAATGAGACGCCTCCCGTGGGTGACTCTTTGAAAACTACCACCTCCACCTGGTTGTTGGTTTTCTTTGTCACGATTACACCTCTTGTCCTCACCACGTTGTACTCCCACCGGAACTCGACCTGTGACGTCGAGCAGTGGAAAAGGTTCTTTAGCCGGCCACCACAGAGTTCTGCACGCAACCGAGTCTTAACGCTCAACGCCTTGTCGACAGCACTCACGTCTTCCACAGCCCAAACCGGCAGGGACAAGCCGCAGAGGTATCCCTCTACCGCAACGGGGTGTTCGAACTCCAGCCACCGATAGAAATCCTTCACGAGCTGCAGATCGAACTGAATGAACCCGATTACATGAACCATTAGGCCTTCTGTCTCAAGCTCCTGGCGGATGCGACGGCTCAGATTCCTCTCAAGGGCGTCTGGCTTAATTACAATCAACGAAAACTCGGTCGTCTCCATAACGCCGTTCTCCTTCCTGACTTTCAGTTATCTCTTTGTTGCCAAGGAACGAAACCAGTGTTATGGTTTCACCTAATTACTATCTACTACTTGTTTTGGCTGACGTCAAGAAGTAGAACTTACTGGGTACCAATCCAACTATGAAGTATAGGGTCGTGATTTTTGACTTGCATAATACACTTCTTCGATTATCCGTGCCTCGAGGGGTAATGTACCGAAGAATACTAAAAAGACACGGCCTGGATGCCGAACCGAAACTTATAGAAAGAGCTTTTAGCGAAGTATGGCACGAATGTGGCGACGACGAGATTTCCGTATAGAGCAGCGCCTTAATCCTGAAAACCCCGAATGGCGTAAGGTATAATGACTATTATGCACTTCCCGCGGGGGTTCTACTTTGGTTCCGCCACCTCTGCCCATCAGGTGGAGGGCGGCAATCGGAACGATTGGACGGAGTGGGAAAAAGAAAACGCGGAACGGTTAGTGGAAGCGGCCAAGGCAAAAGAGTGGCCGGACTACATCTTGAAAAATCGTCCCAATCCCCTTGAGCCGCAAAACTACATCTCCGGCAAAGCGTGCGATCATTACCACCGCTACGAAGAGGATTTTGACATCGTGAAAAAACTGGGCCACAACGCTCACCGCTTCTCCATAGAGTGGTCGCGGATTGAACCGGAAGAGGGCAAATTCAATCAAAAAGAGATAGAACACTACCGCAAAGTCATTCAGGCGCTTAAGAGCCGCAATTTAGAGCCCTTCGTAACGCTCTGGCACTGGACGATTCCGTTGTGGCTCCGCGACAAAGGTGGAGTAGAAAGCCGGAGATTTCCAAAATACTTTTCGCGCTACGCGGCGCACGTGGTTCATGCGATCGGCCCGGACGTCAGGTACTGGTTCACCTTGAACGAACCGACGTCGGTTATTTCGAATTCATACTTACACGGCAACTGGCCGCCGCAAAAGAAAAGTATTTTTGATGCTTGGCGCGTTTTCCGAATCCTCGCGGCGGCACATCGCGAGACGTACCGCGCGATACGCAAAATAAATCCCGCGGCACAGGTCGGATTCACAAACATCGTAAGCCACATTGAACCGGCGAGTGGCTCCTTGCTTGATCGCTTAGCAGCATACTGGCAGGATTATTTTTCAAACAAGTACTTTCTGAAACTGACCGGAAACACCAACGACTTCCTTGCCCTCCAATACTACTTCCACCGGCGCGTTAAGTTTCCAAACCAAACCGAAAACGAAGACCGGAAAACGTCGGATATGTGCTGGGAACTCTATCAGGAGGGGCTGTACCACCTCTTGAAGCGCTTCGGCAGATTGGGTAGGCCGATCTACATAACCGAAAACGGCATTGCCGACGCGCGCGATGCCCACCGGGCGGACTTTATCCGCGACGGGTTGCACTGGGTGGAAGAAGCGATGCGGAAAGGCGTTGACGTGCGCGGCTATTTCTACTGGTCGCTTTTGGACAACTTTGAGTGGGACAAAGGTTTCTGGCCGCGATTCGGGCTCCTGGAGGTGAACTATAGAACGATGAAACGCAAGATCCGGCCGAGCGCCCTCGTTTATCGCGATGTAATCGCTTCTTCAAAATGAATTGGTTGATTGTTTCTATCATTGCTCAAGTTATCCTCGGTACCTCCGCGGTTTTTGACAAATTGTTGTTGCGCAAGCGCTTTACTGACCCGTGGGCCTACACCTTTTGGGCCTCGGTTCTCGCGCTTTTCATCGTCATCCTCATACCCTTTTTCGGGTTCTACTCCATACCCGCAAAAACGGTTCTTATCGGCATTCTGGGCGGCGCCGCGTTTTCCCTGGCTCTTTTCTTTTTCTTCCTGGCCTTGCGCGAGGGCGAGGCGTCGGTGGCGCTGCCGGTGATCGGTGGCTTAGCCCCGGTTTTTACCCTCGCGATCGGCATTCCCCTTCTTAAAAGCTCGCTTACCCCGCTGGAGTTTTTTGGCTTCATACTCCTTGTAGCCGGGAGCATCCTGCTCCTCGGCGCGGAGCGCAAAGGGTTCCGTTTTTATGTTTTTGGCATAGCGCTCCTTAGCGCGTTCCTCTTCGGCGTCTCCAACGTCCTCGCTAAGCTCGTGTTCGAAGCGAGTCCCTTCGTCACCGGAATGGTCTGGCAGAGAGTGGGCGGGGCGCTCCTCGCGCTCGGCCTCCTTGCGAACCGCGGCCTGCGGGAAAGGATAGGCCGGTCAGTCCGGGAAACGGAGATGGTAAATCGGGCGCTTTACTTGGGGAACCGCATCTATGCGGCGCTGGGGAGCGTCCTCGTAAGCGGCGCCATTTTCCTTGCCCATCCCGCGCTCGTGGACGCCTCCAGCGGCCTCAAATACGCGGTCATCTTCCTGGGCGCGTGGCTAATTCTCCGGGAAACGTTCCGTGGCCGGGTGCTCGCGCTCAAAATTTCCGCAACCATTTTGATCGCGCTCGGCATCCTCTGGCTCGGCTTGGTGAATTACATCCAAAACTACCCGCCTCGCACCGCAGAGAAAATTTCCTGGGGCGTCACTTTCTCGCAAAAAGCGAGTTCGGAGCTGGGCCTGGATTGGCGGGAAAACTACCGCGCGATTTTGGACGATTTGAAGCCGGATGGTCTCCGCCTCGTCGCCTATTGGGACTTGATAGAACCGAAAGACGACAAATGGAATTTTGACGACTTGGATTGGCAAATGGATGAGGCGAGAAAAGCAGGTGTTCCGGTAATCCTCGCAATCGGTCAAAAAACGCCGCGCTGGCCGGAATGCCATTACCCGGAGTGGATAAGGACAAGTAATCAAGAGATAAGGAAAAGAGACCTCTTAGGGTATTTGGAGACGATCGTTAAACGCTACCGTGGCTACTCAAATCTCCTCTACTGGCAGGTGGAAAACGAGCCGTTCCTTCTCTTTGGCGAATGCCCCCACTCTTTCGTAGCCCAAACCCTGGACGAGGAGATAGCACTTGTTAAAAAATTTGATCCGGCCCACCCGATCCTTACAACCGACGGCGGCGAAGCCGGCGACTGGTACCGCGCCGCGAAAAGAGGCGATGTTTTCGGAACGACGCTCTACCGCAAAGTGCACAGCCCGTTTCTCGGCTACTTCACCTATCCCCTGCCGCCCGGGTTCTACCCCTGGAAGGAAAGCGTTGCCCGATGGCTCACCGGCAAACCGAAACAAGAGTTCATCGTCGTAGAACTCGGCCTGGAGCCGTGGCTAGAAAAGGGTTTGTCGCAAACGGCACCGGAAGAACAGATGCGATTCTTCAACCTGAAGGACTTTGAGGACGGTGTGGAGTATGCCAAGGCGGCCGGCTTTGACACCTATTACCTCTGGGGCGCGGAATGGTGGTACTGGCTGAAAACGATGCACAACGACCCGCGCTTTTGGGACGCGGCGAAGAATGTGATACAATCAGGCCCGAATTAGAAAAAGTTTCCTGTTTCGTACGGGATGAACAAGCTTATTTTGGAAATAAGAGCCGGAACCGGCGGTGATGAGGCCGCTATTTTCGCTGCGGACCTGGCGCGGATGTACCAGAAGTACTCGGCGAAACGCGGCTGGGGATTCCAAGTCCTGGATTCCAGCGAATCATCGCTCGGCGGCTACAAAACGCTCATCGCCGAAATCTCCGCCCCGAACCAAGCCATTCCGGCTGGTACGGGGTTCGCTCCGGCCGACCTTGAGCCATATAAGTCGCTCCGCCAAGAATCGGGGGTGCACCGCGTCCAGCGCATACCCGCGACCGAGCGCCAAGGACGAGTGCACACCTCCACCGCCACCGTGGCAGTCCTGCCAGAAGTGGAGGCGAAAGAAATCCAGATAAACGAGGGCGACTTGGAGGTGTCTTTCTCCCGCGGCGGCGGGCCGGGCGGCCAGAATGTGAACAAAGTGGAAACCGCGGTGCGGGTACTCCACAAGCCCACCGGCATAGTGGTTTCCTCCCGGGCGGAGCGCTCGCAGTTCGCGAACCGGGAGCGGGCAATGGCGATTCTCCGGGCGAAACTTTACGAAGAGCGCGAGCGCCAGGCGGTCGGCTCAATATCCGAACTGCGCCGGGAACAAGTCGGTTCGGCGGAACGGGCGGAGAAAATAAGAACGTATAATTTCTCCGAGGATAGAATCACAGACCATAGAATTGGGAAAAAGTTTCATAATATTGAAAAAATATTGGACGGAAACCTCGACCCAATAGTAAAAGCTTTCCAAAAGTAACCGCATGCATTAGATCCCATCGTCAAAGCGTTCAAGTAAAAAACTTAAATCTGCGCCAGTTGTAATCTTCTCCGGTTCCCGCCCGCGCCGGAAAAGCGTTGCGCCGCCTTCGCCGCCCAAAAGCAACTTATTTTCCTCCCGTCTTAGCCAGGCACTTTCCTGTAAACCTAGCACCGGCCGGTTATTCTCTTCCAAAAATTCCAGCAAGCGCTCGGCACGGGTTTCACCGCGGCGAGGTTCGTCAGGGACGGGTTCAAAATAGTGAGGGTTGATTTGGAACGGGACCAGGCCCAGTGCCTCTAAGCTCGGTGGAATGACTATCGGCATATCATTGGTCGTCTGAATTGTCAGGCAGGCAACGTTTAGCCCCGCGCTCGCTCCCATATACGGCATCCCGGCAAGAACCCTCTCACGAATAGGACCCAGTAGATTTTTCCTATACAGTATATTTAAAAGTCGGAAAGTATTTCCGCCGCAGACGAAAATTGCCTCTGCCTTAGCAATTTGGCTCGCGGGGTCGCTTTCAGAAATCTCTTTCATTTCAAAACCCGTTTCCGACCATGCCCGCCTGCTCGTTTCAAGGTATTCCGGCCTCGGGGCGGCGTAAGGAATGTTTAAGACGCGCTTCACCGAACCCAAGAAGTCAACAAGTTCCCCACGGCAGTGCCCCAGATACTCGTATCCCTGCGGCCGGGAACTGCTTATGAGCAATAAACGCATTGAGAAAAGTATAGTGGGGGCTTACTCCATAGAGCAAGCCCCCGGCGGCTAACTAGTGGTCGTCACGCATTGGCGACCTCCTTTCCCCTCCCGACTTCCGGGAGGAGAGTGGGCGTCGTTCAAGAACCACAACCACTCTCTGCCCGGAAGAGAGTGATGTGATGAGCAGTTTTCGCAATGACCCTGTTTACTCTATTCATGCTTATTTTCTTATTTTCTATCGCTTTACCATAGTATAGCGCAGGTTGGGGTGGGGCTGTCAAGGGGGTATAAATACCCTTAATTCCGGTGGGTAGATAACCGGTCAATTACCATCCGGTAGCCACCCTTACCACTGGTTAGCCATTTCTTCACCCTAGCGATAGTGCGCGGGGAAAGCCAGGTTTGGCGCCCGATTTCCCGGTAGGGCACTCCCCTGTCCAAAAGCCGAGCGGCCTTGAGGCGCCGGCCGAATTCCATAATCTCGCCCTCCGTGAGAAGATCCCTAAGGAAACGTTTGACCTCGTCCGAATTACGCAGTTGCAGGAACGCGCGGGCCAGTTCCTCTGTTTCCGGCGCGAGCCATTTCTCTTTTCTTGGAACCGAGGGCATCTGATTATTTAAGTCCTGTTATCTTGCCGCCGCTTTACTCAAGTAAAGCGCAGAAAGCGGTGGCTTGTCAAATGAGCACTTCTTTTGGCAAGGGGCGGAGGTTGTATATGGAAGCCATAGCATAGCCGTAGGCGCCGGCGTTTTTTATGACAAGGACATCCCCTATCTTCGGCAGCGCGAGCTGCCTACCCTTTGCAAAGACATCGCCGGATTCGCAGATGTTGCCTGCTATCGTCACTCTTTCTTTCTTTCCGCTCCGGCGGGAAAGATTTTCAATCTCGTGGTAGGAACCGTACATCGCCGGCCGGATAAGGTGATTCATCCCCGAATTCACGCCGATGAACGTCCTTTTAGGATTGCGCTTTATGTCCGTCACCTTAACCAAAAGCCAACCGGCCTCGGCGACCAAGAACCTCCCTGGCTCAAAAGAGAACCGCGCATTGAGCTGCGACATCCGCCGCTTCATCTCCTGGCCGAGGCGCCGGATATTTAGGGACTTCTCGCCGGGGCAATAAGGGACGCCAAAACCGCCGCCGAAATCAAGATGCTCCACTTCCGGGAAGCGGGACGCGGTCTTGATCAGCGCATCCGCTGCCTTGAGAAAAGTTGGGGCATCCAAAATATTGGAGCCGATGTGCTGATGGAGACCGGTTACGCACAATTTATATTTCCTCGCGAGGGGCCGGAGCTGGGGCAAGAGAGCAAGGTCAATTCCGAATTTGCTTTCCGGCCCACCGGTTATCACATGTGAGTGATGGCCCGCGCCCATCCCCTGATTTAAGCGCATGGATATTTCCCGGCCGGGAAAGTTCTTTCCAAAAACTTCCACTTGCCGCAAAGAATCCAAGTAAACCCGTATTCCCTGTCTCACCACCCAGACCAATTCCTTCTCATCTATACTTGAGCAGGTAAAAGTGATCTTGGAAACGGGAACGCCCGCCCGCCGAGCAGCTTTAATTTCTCCGGGGCTTACCGTTTCGATCCCGAAACCTTCTCGATATATGGTCTTTATAACCTCAAGATTAGAGTTCGCTTTGCAGGCATAATAAAGAGACGCGCCAGAGAAGCTGTCTTTAAGTTGCCTGCACTTATCTCGAATCACACCGAGGTCGTAAACGTAGAGCGGCGTGCCGAACCTACGCGCAAATCGTAAGAGATCAGAGCCCGAGGACATTAACGATCTGTTTTATCATTGAGACCACCGCCGCCGGCGGCAGCAAGCTGTAAGACGGCACGCCTTCGTCGTTATTCACCGTCCACGGACTTTCTACGATCTTCACCTTGCCGGTTTCTTTGTCCAGTTCGTAGGAGTACATCGGCGTCATTTCGTAGTCATCCACATACTCCGCGGCTTTATCCATCGGGCCGGAATTGCGGAGGTAAACCTTGGGTATGCCCTGGAGATTCAAAAGCTGCCTGAATACCTTCTCATCGGTCTCTAAGCGCTCCCGGATCGGCTCTATCCCCAATTCGTCGCCCTCCTTCGGAACCATTCGCGTCTTGTTGCAGGAAGGATTATCGCACATCAGATAGAATTCTTTCTTTTCCGCATCGTAGCCGGCCCCACTCGTAGCCATTAATTTGATGCTCCGCGGCACCTTGCATATCGGGCAAACGACCCGGCTTTTGATACGTTCCTCTATTATTGTGTTCGGCAAGTCAATGAACACCAGAAAATCCGGGTCGTCGCGGTAACCCAGAAGTTCCTTGAGGAATATGGAGTAGTTGATCTGGTCCAGGCCGCGCGGGAAACCATCTATGAAGATCGCCTGCCGGGGACGCTTGGAAATCTCGTACTTCAAAAGCGCGATGATGAGCTCGGTGGACATCAAAGTGGACTGGCTCCGGCCCTCGATCAGATCCGTGATCTCCTCCACGCTGTGGAAACCGCGGTAGTTTTTCTTCATAAATTCGGTGAGCTCCGCCTTCTTCGCTTCGTCCGAGAGGCCGGTGTGAACGTCCCGGACTATGTCCCCCACCGCCACATGGCCGATTTTGCCTGCCCCGACCGAAGCGTCGGGGTCCCCGCCGATCGCTTCCATAAAAAGCTTGGAATATGTGCCCTTGCCGGAGTTTTTCTTACCCAAAAGATAGCCAACGAAGGTTTTTCCGGAATCCAGGTATCCCCGAAGCTTGCGGATCTCCTCCCCGGCCTTGAGGTCGAAGTACTCCCGCCGCTCCGCAGGATCGCTCAAGTTGAATTTCCGGCCTGCCGTCTTAGTTTTGAACAATGGAAAATCTACGCCTTGCATACTCGCAACTATATTATTTCTTGCGGTCAATTTTCAAGCCCAATTCTTTCAACTGCTCCTCGGTCGCCTCGCTCGGTGCGTCCACGACCGCGGTCTGGCCGCCGGCGGTGGCGGGGAAAGCCATCACTTCCCGGATGCTTTTCTCGCCCAAAACGGCGTACAGGAACCGGTCCAAGCCGGGAGCGATGCCGCCGTGCGGCGGCACGCCGTAGGTGAACGCCTGAAGCATGTGGCTGAACTGCTTCTTCTGCTCCGGGCTGAAACCGATGAGATCGAATATCTTCTCCTGAATCTCCGGCTGGTGGATACGGACACTGCCGCCGCCGACCTCAAAACCATTCAAAACCATATCGTGCTGCAGGCCCCGGACCCTGGTCGGGTCGGTATCCAATAGCGGGACGTCGTCCGGATGTGGCGCGGTGAACATATGGTGCGAGGGCGCGAACTTGGCCGAGCCGGAACCGTGGAAGAAGTCTTCTTTGATCTGTTCCGTAAAAAGCGGAAAGTCCAGCACCCAGGCGAACGCCAATTCGTCGGGATCCTTCTTGTTCTCCCGCAGGTCCGGCTTGTCGCTGCCGTATTTTTCCACCGCCTCCTTATGCAACAGGCGCGGCCAAGGTGTTTGCTTAACTTTCTTCTCCGGGAAAACCGTCTGGACCAGCTTGGTAAAAAGATCCTCGGCGAGCCGCAGAATATCCTCCTGGGCCACGAAAGACATTTCTATGTCCAGCTGGGTGAATTCCCCGTACGCCCGGTCGGCGCGAGGGTCTTCATCCCGGAAACAGCGCGCGATCTGAAAATATTTCTCCACCCCCGCCACCTGGAGCAACTGCTTGTACTGCTGGGGCGATTGGGGCAAGGCGTAGAATTTGCCCGGCTGAAGGCGGGACGGCACCAAGAAATCCCGCGCGCCCTCCGGCGTGGTCTTCGTAAGTATCGGCGTCTCTATCTCCCAGAAGCCCTTTTCCGAAAGGTAGTTGCGGATGAATTGGGTCGCCTCGTGGCGCAGGCGCAGATTCCTTTGCATCCGCTCCCGGCGCAGGTCCAGGTAGCGGTACTTCATCCGGACGGTCTCGTCTATGTCGTAGCCATCGCCGTCAATGGGGAGAGGCATCTCCGCCGCCCGGCTTATGATTTGGAGTTCTTTTGCTTCCACTTCATACTTGCCGTTCGGCTGGTTCGGGTTAACCATATTCGCCGGACGCTCCTTGACCAAGCCAGCGACTTTAACGACGTACTCTAAACGTAAGTCTGATGCACCTTTAATTTCCGGAGTAAAAACAACCTGCACCAGGCTGCTGCGGTCGCGCAGGTCTATAAAAATGATCTTGCCGTGGTCCCGGCGGGCGTTAACCCAGCCGTAGAGTTCCACCGTCTCGCCCAACCGCCTGGGGATATCTTGGATAGCAGTTCGCATATAAGTGCTATAATAAAAGAACGATGGAATTTTCACAAATGCTCGTGAATTTCGGAGTGGCTCTGGCCCTGGGAGCGCTTATGGGCCTGGAACGGGAGCTCGCAGGGAAAGAGGCGGGTATCCGAACGTCGCTTATGATCTCCGGCGGAGCGTCGCTTTTTTCGCTTCTCGCGCTCAATCTGCCGGAAATATTCGGCCCGGCCTACGGTGGGGCGGCGGTGGCGGTAATCGCAAACATTGTGGTCGGAGTCGGCTTCTTGGGCACAGGTATCATCATCAAAACCGAAGAGCGGGTACATGGCTTGACCACCGCCGCGGTCGTCTGGGCAACAGCGGCGGTGGGCACGCTCGCAGGCGTGGGCTTCCTGAAGTTCGCCGCGGTTGCCGCGGTCGTACTCGCGGCAATACTCTATCTTCTGCGCAAGCTCGGAGTGGTGGAGAAAATCAATCCCCAGAACGTTTCTTAAATATAGTAAGGCGGAAGCGTAAGTGGCGCCTGGCCCAATATGGCCCTGCATAAGCAATTCCGACCCGCGGGCCGGTTTTAATTTTCGCCAGCGAGATTTTCACTCCTCTATCTTCAACCCATAAACCGCTATTCCTGTTCGCCAGCTTTGCATTCAGGGTGCCTGTAATCTTTAGAAACTTTGTTAGCTTACCAGGACCGTCCATCCCGTTAGAGGCAGAGGGTCGCTGCGAGCCCTCGCGGCCTCTAACGGGACCAGCTCCTCTTATCAAAACCGCTGCAGGATAATCTTTCCTCTGCGTCACGACGTTCAACATCCAGTGCACACCGTATGTGAAGTACACGTACCAGTGGCCCGGCGGGCCGAACATCGGCCAATTTCTTTTTGTTCTGCCGCGGTGAGCGTGCGAACCCTTGTCTCGGAAACCGTCGTAGGCCTCGGTCTCGGTAACCATCAGAGCAACCTCCTTTTTGCCGATGCGCCGAACTAAAAATTTGCCCAAAAGCGCCCGCGCCACGATGGGCGTAGGGCGGTTGAAAAACCTCGGCCCCAAAATCTTCTTCATTCAAGCGAATTTTAAATGAATCCCGTTAGAAATCACAACCTCTCACGCCACAGGTTATGTAGAGCGAGTAGGTTCAACAAAGAGAAATTTCTAACGGGATGAAAAACCCCGACGTTCCTGCCTGCCGGCAGGCAGGGAAATCGGGGGGTTTTCATACTGGCAATCCGTAAGCCGGATTCTGTTTAGGCGTCATTTATCTGGGCCCACGATTACTCGCGGGCTCAAGCGGCACTTCCCGACTTTACGTCGGGACACGGCCTTGCACCCGGTAAGGATTTAGCCGTTTCATCTCCGCTTTTTATCCCTATCGCGGAGCTGGACCGTCTACGTTGGGATCGGGTCCCCCACGACCCTTTCGGGTCGGGGCGTTTCTGCTCGCACCTCTCGCATTACTGCGTCGGGCCGTTAGCCCGTACCGTTTTAACCGCTCAAAGAGCGAGTGGGTGTCCGGACTTTCCTC
>CAYPDQ010000021.1:0-11642 GCA_964409535.1 uncultured Candidatus Saccharibacteria bacterium
GGGCCCTCACCTCACTCCTGGAATCCCAGAAATACCTCCAAACCAAGGCCAAAGACGACGGCGGCTACGACCCAGGGAGATACGAGCTGGGCTCCAACCTAGCCCTCATTCCCAGGTCAGAGGGGCTGGTGGGGTGGTGGCCGATGGATGAGGGGAGCGGGACAACTGCAAAAGATTCCAGCGGGAGAGGAAATAATGGAACGATTACCGGAGGAGTTACTCTTAATCAGATAGGCAAGGTAGGGACGGCGATGTTGTTCAACGGGACGACCGGATATGTTCGTGTGCCATATTCTACCTCTCTGGACCCTGGGAACGGCGCTTTTACTATGGTTGCCTGGGTCAAGTTCAACTCTTTCTCTGGCACGCCGGCCCTGTTTGACACATATAACGGGAATGTTTCTTATACGTTGTTCTTGGTTGGCGGTGGCGGCAACATAGATTTTCGTGAACGAGACCAAAACAGCGTCAGTGTTTTCATAAGCGGAAGCACGACTATGACCACCGGGGCCTGGTATCTCTTGGCTGTAACTCGTTCCGGTAGTATCTACACAGCTTATCTAAACGGCGCACAAGACGGCATAATCACTAATGGCGCGCCTGGGGATATATGGGACAATTCTGCGCCCTTGAACCTCGGTGTTGAAAATTACAATACCGATTGGCTGAATGGTATTCTAGACGAACCACGTGTCTACTCCCGCGCCCTCTCCGCCGCGGAGATTAAGGCGATATACGATGCGACTAAATGAGCCATCCCCACCTTCGTCCCGCCTCGGCGGGACTACGGCGGGCGCGGTACGACGCCACCAAGTAGACAAAGCTACAAGGTTTAACCTTGCATAATGTAAAGCCTTGTAATGAGCCCTGATGGAAAAACCGGGTTTTTTGGCGTATAGTGATTCTATGCCAGAGACCCACCCCGAGCCGGTGGAAAAAGAGATCCAGAGAATATCCTCCGCGCTCTTGCGCGAGCGGGAACGGCCGGAGAGCCGGGGCTTGACCGGCCCGGAACTCGTCCGGCAAACGGTGCGTTCTTACACCGGCGCCCAGCCGGCCGCGAAACCGGCGGAACCGGCGCAACCTGCGGGACAGGTGATAGACGACACCTTGCCGGAGTACGCGGAAAGCGCGCCGCCGGAAGCGAAACAGGAAGTTGAGCGGTTTTTGGGAATGGCCTTCCGGGAGGGGATCTTGAAAGCCAGTTCCGAGGCGGCCAAGTCCAGCCCCTTCGTTCTGGACACTTTCCACGACGCTTTGTCCGGGAAACTTTACGAAGAACTCAAAAAACGGGGAATCGTGTCATAGTACGCCGGTATGGCGACCAATGAGACAAAGCGGTGCCGGAGTTGTGGTGCGGATTTTGTGATTGACGCGGAGGATTTCTCTTTCTACGAGCGCGTCAAAGTTCCGCCGCCGACTTGGTGCCCCTGGTGCCGCACCCAGCGCCGGATGGCTTTCTGGAGCGAGCACAATCTCTTCTGCAAAAAGGATGCCGCAACCGGCAAAGCGATATTCTCCGGCTATCCCGAAGCGGCGCCGATAAAGATATACGAGCACAACTATTGGTGGAGCGACAAGTGGGATCCGCTGCAATACGGGCGGGAATACGATCTTTCCCGGCCATTCTTTGAGCAGTTCCGGGAACTGATGCTCGCGGTGCCTTGGCCGGCGCGCTCGGTGCACAATATGGTGGTGAGCGACTATTGCGACCAGGCCGGCGACCTCAAAAACTGCTATCTGTGTTTCAATTGCGCGGAATCGTCTGACTGCCTCTATGGAGTTGCGTTCTTGAAGATGAGGAACTGCATGGATTTCTACCAGGCGGCGGACTCGGAACTGTGCTACGAGATATTCTCCTGCGAGCGCGCTTACCAAACCTTCTTCAGCGTTGAGTGCGACGACTCCCGGAACGTGTGGTTTTCCCAAAACTGCGAGGACTGCAGCGACTGCTTCGGCTGCATGAATCTGCGGCACAAGAAGTATCACGTTTGGAACGAGCCCTATTCCAAGGACGAGTATTTCAAGAAGCTCAAAGAGTTCAATCTGGGCTCCTATAAGGCGCTAACCGGGATGAAACAGAGAACGCGGGAGTTTTGGCTCAAGTTCCCGTTCCGCTACGCTCACGAGATGCGGAATACGAACGTCATCGGCGGCGAATACGTCTACCGCTCCAAAAACGTCCGCTACTCTTATCAAGGGTTAGAAATGGAGAATGTCCGATACTCCCAAAACATGGCCCGGGGAATTTACGATTCCTGGGATTACACCAACTGGGGCAACAATGCGGAGTTGGTCTACGAATCCGCGAACTGTGGCACGGATATAAGCAATATAAAGTTCTGTTTTGACTGCTGGCCGGTGTGCGAGAACCTGGAGTACTCCATGTGCTGCCGGTCTTCTTCCAATCTTTTCGGCTGCGTGGGTTTGAAGAAGAAACAGTATTGTATTTTGAACAAAGAGTATCCCAAGGCGGAATACGAGAAGCTGCGCAAGAAAATAATCCGGCAGATGGAAGAGATGCCGTATACGGACAAGATGGGCAGGGACTACAGATACGGCGAGTTTTTTCCGCCGGAGTTCTCCCCTTTGGCCTACAACGAAAGCGCCGCCGGGGATTACCTGCCTTTGACCAAAGAAGAAGCACTGGCTAAGGGTTTTACCTGGCGGGAGCCGGGAAGGCGGGAATTCAAAGTGACGATGGACTCCGGCGATCTGCCGGACCACATAAAGGATGTGAAACCCGAGATCTGCAAGGAAGTCATCGCTTGCGCCTCTTGTAAGAGGGCCTACCGCATCGTTGCGGCGGAGCTCACATTTTACAATCGCTTTGGCTTGCCTTTGCCGCGCCTGTGCCACGAATGCCGGTACGAAGAGCGGATAAAGTTCCGGAACCCGCCTAAGTGGTACAAGCGGCGGTGTATGCGCAAATCCTGTCCCAGGGAGTTTGAGACGAGCTACCCGCCCGCATCGCTACGCGAGCGTAGCGATGCGTTGCGGGCGGGCGCCCCGGACAGGCCAGAGATAATCTACTGCGACAAATGCTACCGGGCGGAAGTTATGTGATGTAAAATAAAAGCGTGCCCGGTGCTACAACTGCGACGGGTATAAAATAGCCAATGACTTTACCAATAATTCAAGCTGTACTTCCGCACCCGCAAAGGCCGAAAACCCCGTCGCCGATGGGGAAATCGCAGTTGTAGCACCGGGCGTGGAAACCGCCTTTTACGCTCTAAGCGGAGTTGTCCTTGCGGTTGTAGCGGCATCCGCCGTCTATTTTGCCTTCCGGCGTTTGCGCCGCCGGGCGCTAGCGCTCGCTCTCACCAAGCGTTTATTTCTGGTGAAGATCCCGAGAGAAACTGGTAAAAAAGAAGGTGAGCGCGAATTCAAGGCCGAGATAAGCAAGTTTGAACAGCTCCTCGCGAATTTGTCTTCGGTAAAGCAACCGGTTGCGTTTGAAGTGGCGGTGCCGCACCTGGGCGAGGAGATACATTTCTATGTTTCCGTTCCGAGGGCGCTCGCGGAGGTGGCGATAAAACAGATCCAGGGCATTTGGAGCGGGGCGTCGGTCGTGCCCGAGACGGACGACTACAATATTTTTAATCCTGCGGGCGCGACGGCCGGCGCGTATTTGCTTCAAAAAGAGAACTCCGCCCTGCCTGTCCGCACCTACGCGGAATTGGAATCCGATTCTTTAGCCGCGATACTCGGCGGTTTCGCCAAGGTGAACCAACTGGGCCAGGGAGCCGCGATGCAGATCGTGATGAGCCCCGCCGCCCGGGACGTCAAAAAAAGGATACGGAGCTACATTGAATCCCTCAAGAAAGGCGAGCCGGCGGAGAAGGTCTTCGGCCGGGAGTTCCCGCTCAAACTCGGAGACCTGGCCGGCGCGTTCAATCCGGAAAAGGAGGAGAAGGAGGAAAAAGAGAAAAAGGAAAGAGCGGTGGTGGACGAGGCGGCGGTGAAGTCCCTGGAGGCCAAAATGTCCAAGCCGCTTTTCGGGGTGAACGTCCGCCTGATCACTTCCGCGCCCACGCCGCTCCAGGCGGAGGAGATCCTGGACGGGCTCACTGCCGGTTTTGAACAGTTCGCGAGCCCCGCTCGCAATGAGTTCCGGGTGGTCAAAGTCAAGAACCCTAAGAACCTGGTGTACCAGTTCGTTTTCCGGAGCTTTGATTCTAAGAAGGCGATGATGCTGAATGGCGAAGAGATCGCGAGCTTCTATCATTTCCCGATCTCTACGACCGAGACCCCGCGGGTGAAGTGGCTCAAAGCCAAAGAAGCCCCGCCGCCGGCGAACCTGCCGAAGGGCGGGACGATGCTGGGCCGGAGCGTTTTCCAGGGCGAAGAGCGGCCGGTCTACATCACCGACGACGACCGGCGGCGGCACGTCTATATGATCGGCCAGACCGGCACCGGCAAGTCCACCCTTCTGGGCAATATGGTGATAGAAGACATCCGCGCCGGAAAGGGCCTCGCGGTCATAGACCCGCACGGCGACCTGGTGAGTGCGGTCTTGGGCCACGTCCCGGCGAACCGCGCCCAGGACCTAATTTATTTTGACCCCGGCGACCTGTGGCGGCCGTTGGGCCTGAATATGTTGGAATACAACTTCGACCGGCCGGAGGAGAAAACGTTCATCGTGAACGAAATGCAGGGGATATTCAACAAACTTTTCCTTGCGGAGACAATGGGCCCGATGTTTGAGCAGTATATGCGGAATGCCCTGCTTCTCTTGATGGAAGACATGCAGGCGGAACCCGCGACCTTGACCGAGGTGCCGCGGGTCTTCACCGACGCGGAGTACCGGCGGCGGAAGCTCGGCCGGATAAAGAATCCGCTGGTGGTTGACTTCTGGGAAAAGGAGGCGGTCAAAGCGGGCGGGGAGGCGTCGCTCCAGAACATGACGCCCTACATCACATCCAAGTTCAACAATTTCATTGCCAACGACTACATCCGCCCGATAATCGGCCAGCCCAAGTCGGCGTTCAATTTCCGGGAGGTGATGGACGGCGGGAAGATCCTCCTCATCAACCTGGCCAAGGGCCGAGTGGGGGACATCAACGCCGGGCTTTTGGGAATGATAATGACCGGAAAACTCTTAATGGCCGCGCTCTCCCGCGTAGACATCCAAGAGGTAGAGAAGCGCCGCGACTTCAACCTCTATATAGACGAGTTCCAGAACTTCACGACCGATTCCATCTCCACCATTCTCTCCGAGGCGCGGAAGTACCGCCTGAACCTTACTATGGCGCACCAGTTCATCGCGCAATTGGACGAAAAGATACGGGACTCGGTTTTCGGGAACGTCGGAAGCCAGATCGCCTTCCGGGTCGGCGTCCAGGATGCGGAATTTTTGGTGAAGCAGTTTGAGCCGGTCTTTGACCAGAACGACCTCATAAACATTGACAATATGAACGCCTACGTAAAGCTTTTGATAAACGGCGAGACCAGTAAGCCCTTCAATGTGCGGATAGAGACCACTTCCTGGGCCAAGGGCGACCCGGAGCTTGCGGAAAGAATGAAAGGTGAGTCCCGTCTGAAGTACGGCGCCGACCGGGAAGCGGTGGAGGCGGCGATGTACAAACGGCTTAGGGAGTGAGAATCTCCGTGAGAGCTATTTCCAGGGGCACGGTCGCAAAAGGGGAATAGCGCATCTCAGTATAAGCGCGGATGAGCGCTTTCAAAATTTTCACTCCTTTTTCCGGTGCCACGAGCCCTGCGAGCGTTTTGAGCCGCCCGACTTCGTCGGAGGTGAGCTCGGACTGGAAGACCTTTTCCAGTTCCGGGCTAAGTTTGAGGGAGAGCGCTTTCCGCAAGTAGTGGATCAAATCCTTGGTCAGTTGCACCAGATTGTGGCCTTCCTCGTTCACCGCGGCGAGGTATTTTAACGCCCCCGGGAGGTCATTTTTTAGGATGAGTTCCGCAAGCCCCTCCACTTTTTTGAGACCGATACGCCCGGTCAGGCGCTCTGCGGTTTGGAGATCAATATTCTTGCCGAGCGAGGCCAATTGATCCAGGAGCGATTCCGCATCCCGGAAACTGCCCTCGCCGGCGGCGGCGACGAGTTCCAGTGCGTCCGGTTCTATCTGGATTCTCTCTTCCTTGGCCATAGCGGCGAGCTTTCCCAGGATCACCGCTTTCCCAAGTTTTTTGAAGAGGAAGCGCTGGGTGCGGGAAGTGATGGTCGCGGGGAGCTTTTCGTATTCTGTGGTCGCGAGGACGAAGACCACATGCGCCGGCGGTTCCTCCAGGGTTTTGAGGAGCGCATTCCACGCCGGGCCGGTCAACATATGTACTTCGTCCACAATGTAGACCTTGTAATCGGAAGACGCGGGTGCGGCGCGCAGATTTTCTTTGAGGTTGCGTATCTCGTCTATGCCGCGGTTGGAGGCGGCGTCTATCTCGATCACGTCCAGAGAAGTGAGAGCGTCAATCTCCTTGCACTCACGGCAGGCGTTGCACGGCTCGCCGAGCTCCCGGAACTTCGGGTCGGAACGCCGTTTTTCGCAGTTCAGGAGTTTGGCGATAAGGCGGGCGGTCGTGGTTTTGCCGGTGCCGCGCGCGCCGTAGAAAAGATAGGCGTGGGCGAAGCGGTTTTGGCGGGCGGCGTTTTTGAGTATTTCCACCGTATCCTCCTGCCCCAGGAGGTCTTCAAGTTTCCGGGGACGGTATTTGCGGTATAGAGCTAAGGCCATCCTTGAGATTATCCTTAATTGCCCTATAATAATCAACATCGTGAGTCCAAGAACATGAACTGGAATCGCCTTTGGCTCCTCCTCATTCCTGCCGCGCTCGCCGGCATTTTTTTGTTGCCCAACCTTCAAAGAACGGTGAACATCGCTCCTGGAGACGGCGGCGCGGCCCGGGGCCACGTTCTCTCTGCTGGCGAGCTGCCGCCCCTGCCCGAGCCGGAGGCGCCGACTTCTTCAAATGCCGTTTTTGGCGCGAATGGCCCCGATGCTGCGGCTCCGACGTTTCAGTCGGGGCAGGTCGGGGCAGGCACACCCAAACAAAAACCCCTTCTGAACCCGCCGGAGGCGGTGCAAGCGGTATACCTCACAAGTTGGACAGCTGGCTCTCTAAGCCGCCTGAACTCGCTTATTGATCTCGTAGATAAGGACGAGCGCTTGAACGCCATGGTCATAGACATAAAGGATTACTCCGGCTACTTGGCTTACAAAACCGGCGTTCCGGAGGCGAAGGCGAGTGGCGCGGAGGATGACTTGCGGATCGCGGACATAAACGGCGTTTTGAGGCGCCTCCATAACAAAAATATCTACGTCATCGGCCGGATAAGCGTCTTCCAGGACCCGGTTTTGGCCAAATACCGGCCGGAATGGGCGGTCCAGTCCTCCGCGGGCGGGGTCTGGAAAGACCGCAAGGGGCTCTCCTGGTTGGATCCGGGCGCGAAGCCGGTCTGGGACTATGATCTGGCGATCGCGAAAGATGCCCTGGAGCGTGGTTTTGACGAAGTGAACTTTGACTACATCCGCTTTCCCTCCGACGGCGACCTCGCGGCGATAATTTACCCTTTCTCCGGCGGGAGTACGCCGGCGCGCGAGACCATCCGCGAGTTTTTCAAATACCTGCGGGAGAACCTGCCGGGGGCGAAAACCTCCGCCGATATCTTCGGCTTAGCCACGATTGCCACGGATGACTTGGGTATCGGCCAGGTGATAGAGGATGCGTACAGATATTTTGACTATGTTGCGCCGATGGTCTATCCCTCCCACTATGCGAGCGGCTTCATCGGCTACAAAAACCCCGCGGCGTATCCGTACGAAGTGGTGAAACATTCCTTGGAGGGCGCGCTTTTGAAACGGCAGGCACTCGTGAATTCCACGAGCACCGCTCCCGAGATAGGCCTGCCTGCGCAGGCAGGCAAGCTCCGGCCGTGGCTCCAGGTGTTTGACTTGGGTGCGACTTACGACAATACCAAAGTGGAGGCGCAAATTCGGGCGGTGCAAGAGGTGTTGAATAACGCCACGAGTTCCGACGCCTGGTCGGGATGGATGCTTTGGGACCCGAAGAACACTTATCAAGGATACCTCCGATGACGACTTACGAATTAAAGCTTGAAAACTACTCCGGTCCGCTCCAAAAACTCCTGGAACTTATAGAGGAGAGGAAACTTGAGATCTCCGAGATCAGCTTGGCTCGGGTGACGGACGATTTCCTGCGCTATCTGGAGAAACTGGGAAAGATGGAAGAGGCATCGGACCCCGACGCTGCGGTCGGGGCAGGAGAGAACATCCGTTTACTTGCCGACTTCGTGGTCATTGCGAGCCGTCTGATATTCATAAAATCCAAGGCCCTGCTTCCGGACCTCGCTTTGAGCGGCGAGGAAGAAGAGAAAATAAAGGATTTGGAAGACCGGCTGCGTCTGTATCGGGAACTCAAACCGGCGATGAAGAACATTTCTCGTCTGTGGCGGGAAGGGCGGGAAGAGTTTAGCCGACCGTATTTCATGAATACGGCGCATTGGACGGGCGCGGATGTGTTCTTCCCAGGCAAAGTTTCCGCGGAGGGCATCGCCCAGGCGATGGGCGAGATGTGGCAGAACTTGTCGGGTTTACTGGAAGAAAGCCGTGTGGTCCGGGAAAAGATGACCACTCTGGAGGACACGATAAAGGAGGTGGTAAAGCGCCTCACGGAATTGCGGGAAGTGAGCTTCGCCAAACTCTCCGAGGCCAAATCCCGGGCGGAGACCATCGTGACCTTCCTGGCCATACTGCATTTGGCCCGGGAACAGTTGATTTTCATTGAACAGAAGGGTCATTTCTCTGATATAATGATTAAAAACGCGAAGCGCGAAACATAAAACATGGAACGCAAATTGCCCGCCCTGGAAGCACTGTTATTCATACACGGAGAGCCGGTGTCCCTGAAAAAGATTGGCAAGGTTTTGGGTTTGCCGGAGGAGGAAGTTGAAGCTGTGGTTTCCGGGTTGAAGGAAAAACTCCAGGAAGAGAGCAGGGGGCTTGCGCTTTTGGGCGACGGCGACAAAGTACAGCTCGTCACCAAGCCGGAGTTCCACGCCATCTTGGAGAACTTCGTCAAAAGCGAACTTTCCGAAGAGCTCACGCCCGCGAGCGTGGAAACGATGGCGATCATAGCGTACTTCGGCCCTATTTCCCGCGCCCGGATAGAATATCAGCGCGGCGTGAATTCTATCTTTATCCTGCGGAACCTGATGCTTCGGGGACTCATAGAACGCTTCCCGGACCCGGAGCATGCCCAGTCCTTCCTGTACCGCCCGACGTTTGAGTTCTGGAAACACGTAGGCGTTGCCCGCCAAGAAGACCTGCCGGAATACGAAAGGTTCAGAGGATTGCTTACCCAGTTTGAAACGCAAGGAACATCATGAGTCCCGTACGAAACCGCAAGCTTATGAAACACGTTTTAACGCCGAAAACACAACAAGCAGCCGCGGTCGCACCGGTTGGAGCTGTCCACGGAAACGAAAGTTTCCTGTTTCGTACGGGATGAACCGCGGAACCCTGCCAAAATTCCTGTTCCTGGGCGTGATGCTCGTCATCGCGCTTTTGGGCGGCGGCCAGGCGGGCGAGATCAAACGGCAGTCGTCTCTTTCCCAGAGTATTCCGTCTTTGCCTTCTCCTCCCAAAATGGAAGTTGCGACCGTCTCCACAGTGTCCAATCCCATCGCTTGGTATATGTTCTATCCGATTTCCTCCGAGGCCGCGCCGGAAATCCAGACACAGGCGGCGCTGGTTGCGGATCTCCAAACCGGCGAAATTTACTTTGATTTGAACTCCGGCAAAAGGTGGCCGACCGCATCTATCGCCAAATTTATGACCGCGGCGTACGCAGTGCGGAATATGGACTTGAACTCCGAAATAACCTTGGCCGAAAACGATTTTCCATTGGATGCGGGAGACACATCCAAAGGCTTGAAGCCCGGAGACGTTTACCGTCTGAAAGACCTTCTCTCGGCGCTCCTCCTTTCTTCCTCCAACGAAGCGGCGGAGGCGATCGCGAACTCCTATGGCCGGGAGGATTTCATTGCCGGTCTTACCGCAACGGCCAAGGAATGGGGGATGACCTCCACTTACTTCGCCGACCCGACCGGGCTTTCCGCTGCGGACCAGTCAAGCGCCGGGGATTTGAGAGTTATGGCCTTGAAAATATACGAGGCCTATCCTGGGATACTTAGGACGACGCGTGAGAAGAGCGCCGTCATCACCGAGGTTAATTCCGGCCGGCGCGAGACATTAAAAAACATCAACCTTCTGGCGGGCCAGTCGTGGTTTCTGGGCGGCAAAACCGGCTATACCGACGAGGCCGGCGGGAACCTGCTTACTCTCATTACCCACGAGGGTCGGCCGGTCGCGGTCGTGGTCTTGGGCTCTTCCGACCGCTTCGGCGAGAGCGAGAAACTCATCAACTGGTTCCGGCGCAATTACCGCCTAAACTCTTAAATGAACACAGACGTTTTCTTCATAGTTAAAATACTCACTCTCTTCGTCTTATCCTTCACGGTGGCGATCGCTCTTGCTCCGTTTCTTATCAAATTGCTCTACAAATACAAGGCCTGGAAGAAAAAACCGCGGGAAGACACTTTCGGGGGGGAGAAGACGCCCATCTTCACCGCTCTTCACGGCGAGAAAGAGACGAACACGCCCCGGATGGGCGGGATATTGATATGGGCGACGGTTTTGATCGTGACGGGCCTTACTTATATGAGTGACAGCTTGAATTTCGTCTCTCGCTCCCAGACCTGGCTGCCGCTATTCACTTTGGCCTCCGCTTCGCTCCTCGGCCTCGTGGATGATCTTCTGGTTGTTTGGAGCAAGGGCGGCTATGTCGGCGGAGGGATGCGCTTTAAGGTGCGTCTCGCGCTTATTCTCCTGATTGCGGTGGCCGGTGCGTGGTGGTTTTCCTCGCCCGCCAAACTTGGCTGGTCGTCAATTTACGTCCCTTTTTACGGGAATGTGGAGATAAACGGCCTGTATCCAATTCTCTTTGTACTCGTAGTTCTGGCGACCTTTTCAAGCGGGGTGGTGGACGGATTGGACGGCCTCTCCGCCGGAGTGCTTGCGCCGATCTTCACCGCCTACGGAGTGATCGCTTTCACCCGCGGCCAGTATGACCTTGCGTCTTTTATAACCGTGATAATCGGGGCGCTCGTCACTTACTTATGGTTCAACGTCCACCCCGCGAGGTTCTATATGGGCGAGACGGGGATAATGGGTTTAACCGTCACTCTTGCGGTCATAGCATTTTTGACGAACGCCGTTTTCTTCTTGCCGCTCATCGGCCTCGTGCTCGTCATTGAATCCGGGTCGGTGATAATCCAACTTATTTCAAAAAGGTTTTTCCACCGCAAGGTATTCCTCTCCGCGCCGATCCACCACCACTTGCAGGCCCTGGGCTGGCCGGAATCCCAGATCACGATGCGCTTCTGGATAATCTCCGCGATCGCAAGTTCTTTGGGTCTCGTTCTCTATTTCCTCTCAAGATTCCTATGACCCGCTCCTCCTTCATCCCGTTAGAAGCCCGACATCCGCGCAAGCGAATGTCGGCAGAAACCAAAGGTTTCTTGCTTCTAACGGGATTCACCCTCATCGAACTCCTCATAGTCATAGCCATCATCGCCGTCCTCGCCATCGTCGTAATCC
>CAYPDQ010000022.1:0-6242 GCA_964409535.1 uncultured Candidatus Saccharibacteria bacterium
GCCGCAAAATTTTCTCGCCGCCGAAGCGAGGGCGCGGCGGAAGGGGGGTGTGGGAGGAATTCCGCCGCGCCCGAGCGTGGGAAGCCCCGCCGCCTGCTCGTAGAGAGCAGAGCCGCAAAGAAAAGTTTTGTTTTCCTTTTAGAAGAAATCCGGCGCGCGCACATCAAAAACCGCAAACAAAACTTTTCTTTGTCGGCGCGAGCGTCAGCGAGCGGCGGCGGGGCGGGTCAGTTTTCCCGCTCAAAAAAGGTTCGCGCGAAATGTATAATTACAGCACAAACAAAAATGGCAAGAATACCATTTTTGTTTGTGCGCTTAGACACCCTCGGCTTCTAACGGCCTTCGGCCTATTTTCCTACGCGGGGAAAATCTTATACTTTTTCCCCGACCCCCTTTTCGTCGCAACTTTCAGTTGCGGGCGCACAACGCACAGAATTTTGTATAATACTTACGGTACGCTGATTTGCCGGATATGAGATATGTCATAGGCATAGATGAGGTGGGGCGGGGGTCGCTTGCCGGGCCGGTTGTGGTCTGCGCCGTGGCGATACCCGTAGGGTATAGGGTATGGCCATTAGCCAATAGGATAAGAGAAAGATTTAAGAGGATCCCGCTCCGCGACTCTAAAAAACTCTCGCCGAAGCAGCGCGAGAGATGGTTCGAATATTTCGTCCAGCATCCTTCGCTATACTACAGTATAGCGTGGGTGTATCCGCGCCGGATTGAGAGAATGAACATAGCCAAGGCGGCGAATCTCGCCGCGCTGCGGGCTTTTCGCAGATTGAAAACTACTTACCACTTACTACCTACTACTTACTCCATTTTCTTGGACGGGGGACTGTTTTTGGGCGACGGCAGGCAGCTTCCCAATGTAAAAACTGTCGTGAAAGGCGACGAAAAGTTCACCTCAATAAAGATCGCTTCCATAATCGCCAAGGTTTCCCGGGATCGATATATGGCGCGCCTGGCAAAGAAGCACCCCGCCTACGGTTTTGAGGTCCACAAGGGCTACGGGACAAGGGCGCATTTGGCTGCGATTAGGCGATATGGTCCCAGTGAGGCGCACCGTCGGGGGTGGGTTTGATTTATCCGGGAATAGGCGTTATCATTATCTTGTAAATCTGCTATCCCGCCTTCGGCGGGACGTAAGATTTTCTAGGTTCGAGGACTCACCAATAAAATCTAAACGTGGGCGGCGTACCAGTAAAACACCACACCAAGGGCAAGGTTGGCCGGCGGCGGTCCCATCTGGCGCTAAAGAAACAGCGCATTTTTGTTTGCAAGCACTGCGGCGGCCCGAAACCGGCTCACCGGACCTGCGTGCAGTGCGGGAAGTAGCGAGATCCTTGATTCGGGTTAATTAAGCAAGAATGGCGACGCGACATTTGGTGAGAACGGTCGTATTGCAGTCCCTCTACGAGTGGGACTTTTACGGCAGAAAGCGGGACCTGACCGAAATACTGGAACGGAATCTCCAGGAATTCGCGCCCGGCATAGACGAGCCGGATTTTGCTTGGAGGATCATGAAAGGCATTGTGGAGCATTTGAAGGAGATAGACGAAATAATAATAAAGGCCGCGCCGGAGTGGCCGCTGGACAAGATCGCGATAGTGGACCGGAACATTTTGCGCATTGGCCTCTACGAACTTTTGCACGCCGATCCGGAGGAAGTGCCGCCCAAGGTGGCGATCAACGAGGCGATAGAGCTCGCCAAAAGCCACGGCGGGCCGAACTCCGGCAAGTTCGTGAACGGCGTTTTGGGCACGGTCTACCGGGAGAAATTTAAAAGTCAAAATGAAAAAGGGAAAACGACAGTTTAAAGTTTTAAATTTTACATTGTCATTTTTCATTTTTAACCTTCAGTTTTTAATTAGTTTATCCTAACGATGGATACAAGTGGATTGGAAAGCACTATCGGCATACAGTTCAAAAACAAGGACATCTTGTATGAGGCCCTTACCCATCGTTCCTATTTGAACGAGCATCCAGAGTGGAGGTATCCGCACAATGAACGCCTGGAATACTTGGGCGACGCGGTTTTGGAGCTCGCGGTAAGCGAAGAACTTTTTTCCAAATACCCGGATTTTCCGGAGGGCCGAATGACTGTTCTGCGGGCGGCGCTCGTGAACTGGGAGCGCTTGGGCAAAGTCGGAACCGAGATCGGGCTCCACGATTTCGTCTTGACCTCCCGCGGCGAGAGAGGCGACTCCGGCAAAGCCTGGGAAGTTATCATCGCGAACGCGGTGGAGGCATTGATCGGCGCGATCTACCTAGATCAGGGCTTTCCGGCGGCGAAGCAATTCGTTCAGAAGTTCGTGCTTATCCACCTGCCGGAGATAATGGAGAGCCGCAGTTACCGGGACGCGAAAAGCGAGCTGCAGGAGTCCATCCAGGAAAAATTGAGGATCACGCCGACATACAAGGTTCTGGAAGAAACCGGCCCGGCACACCGGCGCACCTTCCGGGTCGGCGTTTATTTCGGCGAGAAGCTCGTCGCCGAGGGCGAAGGCAGTTCCAAGCAGGAGGCGGAACTCAACGCCGCAAAGCAGGCGTTGGACAACGTACATTGAACACTTATAACTGATAACAGTTCCGATGAAGATTTTTAGATTCAAGAGTTGGAATATGTATAAAGACGCTAAGCGGCTTTTCCGCTTGACTTTGAAAATAGTCAATAGATTGCCGGAATTCGGAGAGATTGTGCACCTTTGTCACGGGATTTCGAGACAGATCGGAGGATTCAAGCGTAAAATTGCGAAGCAATCTGTTATTAGTCATAAGTAATAAGTTATAAGTATGCACCTACTGAAGCGGCTGGAATTGAACGGGTTCAAGTCCTTTGCCCAGAAAACCGTTTTCGACCTCTCCGGCGGCATCACCGGCATAGTCGGGCCGAACGGTTCCGGCAAGTCGAATATCATAGACGCCATCCGTTGGCTTTTGGGCGAACGCGAGGCCCGGAACCTCCGCGGCGGCAAAGGCGAGGACCTCATTTTCGCAGGCACGCCTAAGCGCCCGCGCCTGGGCCAGGCCCAAGCCAGCTTGCATTTTGAGAACGGCAGCGGCTTTTTCCCGGTGGATTTCCACGAAATAACCATCACCCGCGAGGTGCGGCGGGATGGGACGAACCGCTATTTTTTGAACAAATCCGAGATCCGGCTGAAGGATCTCATAGATTTTTTGGCCCAGGCGCGACTGGGGTCGCGGGGGCTCGTGGTCATAACCCAGGGCAACAGTGACGTTTTCATTCAAACGAATCCGGTCGGCCGGCGGGAGATGATAGAAGAGATATTAGGCCTGCGGGAATATCAGATAAAGAAGACCGAGGCGGAGAAACGCTTGAAGAACACCCAGATCAATCTGGACAAGGGCCGGGCGCTCATAGAAGAAATTCTGCCGCACCTGCGCTCCTTGAAGCGCCAGACCCACCGCTGGGAGAAGCGGGAAGCGCTGCAGGAGGAACTGACCGATCTGGAAAACCAGTTCTTCGGCGGGGAGTGTGCCGAGATCCGGGCGAAGATGGTGAAGGCAGGGGCGGCGATAGGCGAACATTCGGGACTCGCCGCCGGTTTGAGAAAGGAAAAAACCGAAGCCGAGGATGTCTTGAAAAAAGTAGAGGCGAGCCAGCCGAAAGAAAGAGAGGAGCTCAAAATTATAAAAGAGAAGACCCGCGGACTTCTGGAACAGCGAAGCGCTTTGCAGAAAGAGATCGGCCGCCTGGAAGTCCAGATGGAGATGCGGGAGAGGTCCGCTCCCAGTCCCGCCGCCGGGCCGGGCGCAGGCGCCCTTTTGAGTTTGCTCAAAGAGATACGGGTGAAACTGGAGCTGGCCCTGGACGACCCCGACAAAATGGAGTCCGTGGTGAACGAGGTTTTGGAAAAGATCCACGAAGCGTTGGAATCTGCCTCGGCTGTCATTGCGAGCTCCGAAGGAGCGAAGCAATCTCTTCCTCCCGGCCTGGAAAAAGAATTCCAAAAGATAAAGAGAGACCTGGAATCCCTGGAAAAGGAGATATCCTCGCTGCAGGAGAAAGAAAGGGGGCTGGAAAAGAACCAGGAGCATTTCTACCACGCGTTCAAAGAGGCGGTCACCGCGGTGGAGGCGGCGAAGGACAAGCTGGAACGCTGGGAAAGCGAACACCAGAAACTCCTTTTTGAAAAGGAGCGCTTGGAGTTGCATCTTGCGGAGTGGGAAAGACAGGTGCGCCAGGCGGGGAGGCGGCCGGAGGAGTTCTCCGCGGGCGAGTTCCAGCCGCCGGAGAGCCGGGAAGAGGCGGAGCGGCGCATCTTCCGCCTGCGCGGAGAGCTGGCCTCTATGGGCGAAGTGGACGAGGCCCTGGTCAAGGAAGCCCGGGAGACGGAGGAGCGCTATGAGTTCTTGAAGAAGGAATCCGAGGACTTGGACAAGGCCCGGGCGGATCTGAAGAAGCTCATCGTAGAGTTGAACGAAAAGATAAAGACGGAGTTCGGCAAGGCGCTCGTGAAGATAAACGCGGAATTCGATAAGTTCTTCGCTCTGATGTTCGGCGGCGGGCATGCGAAGTTGAAAATCGTAAAGCGTGAAACGCAAAGCGTGGAACAGGAGATAAACGAGGGCGAGAGTGAAGAGCCAGCCGCCCCCGAGGGGGGCGAGCCTCGCTCCGAAGAATCGGAGCCGGAAGAAGGCCTGGATATAGACGTGAAACTCCCGCGCAAGCGCATCACATCGCTTGATATGCTCTCCGGCGGAGAACGTTCGCTTGTCGGCATCGCCGCGCTCTTTGCGATGATCTCCGTCTCGCCGCCGCCCTTCCTGGTTCTGGACGAGGTGGACGCGGCTTTGGACGAGCGCAATTCCCGCCGCTTTGCGGAGATGCTCAAGGAGTTCTCCAAGCATACCCAGTTCATCATCGTTACCCACAATAGGGCCACGATGGAAGCCGCGGACATCCTCTACGGCATAACCATGAATGACGACGGCACCTCCAAGGTGGTTTCGCTAAAACTGGAACCGGCTTGATCCCCACACCTGCATCAGGTGAGGGGATTGATTTTTTGATTTATATCCTATATTCTGTATCGGCAATGCTCGCCATAAAACTGCAACGCATAGGCAAAAAGCACCAACCCTCCTACCGCTTGGTGGTTGCGGAAAAGCGCTCCAAGCTGAACGCGCCACCGGTGGAGGACTTGGGCTCCTACAATCCTTCGATCAAGAAGGCGAATTTCGTTAGCGACCGGGTTTTCCATTGGATCAAAATGGGCGCCCAGCCGACCGCGACTGTTCATAATCTCCTGGTAAAAGAGGGCGTTTTGAACGCGCCGAAGATGAAAATAAAGGTGAAGGCGAAGGGAGGAGGGGACTTGGCCTCCGAAGCTTCAGCGAAGGAGGCAGCTACGGCGGCCAAGCCAGCAGAAGCCGCCGCTTGATCCCCGCACCTGCATCAGGTGAGGGGATTGACAGGAAGCGGTTTTTGTGCTTATATAAGCGCATCCCCAGAGAAAGGTTTGGTTATGTCGCAACTCTTCCGTTCGGTCCCGGGGTTGGTGCTCTTTGTCATCGTTGCGGTGCTCCTATATCTTGGCCTTACGTGGGCCAAGGGCGTCGGGCAGGGCTTGTCGGACAAGCTCCAGGTTCCCGTCGCCACAACGCAGGGGCGATAGCCCGCCTCGGGCGGGCGAGTTCCGGAGGGCGTCCAGTCATTTGAGACGCCCTCTACTATTTTTGACCCGGTGCGAATTGCGGTATATAATAGTGAAAACCGCGCAAATACGGCGGAAAAGGTCGCAAGGGCAGTTTCTCCGAATTTTAGAAATGAATAAGGAGGCAGACAAGGATTTTCTTGAGTTTCTGGTTAAGTCCTTGGTGGATCATCCGGACGACGTGAGAGTGGATCGCAAGGTGGACGAGATGGGAGTTCTCCTTACTTTGAAGGTGCACCCGATGGATATGGGCCAGGTGGTCGGCCGCCAGGGCGCGACCGCCAAGGCCATCCGCTCGCTTCTGCGGATAGTGGGCATCAAGAATAACGCGAGGGTGAATTTGAAGATTGAGGAGCCGGAAGGCAGCACCCGCGGCCCCCGCTCGGCAAACGACCGGCCAGTTAGCTAATCGGGAGCCGAAACCGCCTTCGGGCGGTTTTTGCGTAGTATCCCCGCGGGTTTGTCGCTCGGCCCAGCGGCTCGTCGGGGTCGGTGTTGTTTTGCTCCAGCGGCAAAACCCACCTGTGTCTCGGCCAGCCGAGTCGCCTAAGGCGACACCAA
>CAYPDQ010000023.1:0-6186 GCA_964409535.1 uncultured Candidatus Saccharibacteria bacterium
TGAATTCAAAACGGCTCGATTTTTCGCCGCGAAGCGGCTGGCGAGCGCTCGCAGAGCGCGAGCCAAATACCACTTGGCGGTGAGGGTGGGATTCGAACCCACGAGAGGATTTCTCCCCTAACTCCTTAGCACGGAGCCGCTTTCGGCCGCTCAGCCACCTCACCTTCGCTTCACCTTGTTCTTGTAGAGCATACGGAAATTCCTTGTTTTTATCAAACTTTTGGAATATCCTACGAAACGCAATGCCGCAAAATATTATGCAAAACCTGAACACTCGCCCACCCATCGTTGTGGTAATGGGCCACGTGGACCACGGCAAGACCACTCTTTTGGACTATATCCGCAAAACTAGTTATCAAGCGCGCGCCGCCTCCTCTGGAGGCGAGCCTCGCTCCGTTGCGGAGCGGGAGGCAGGAGGCATAACCCAGAGTATTGGCGCGTATGAGATTGAGCACAACGGCCGCAAAATCACGTTTATAGATACTCCGGGACATGAGGCCTTCACCAAAATGCGCGCCCGGGGCGCCTTCGCCGCCGACCTCGCGATCCTTGTCGTCGCCGCGGACGAAGGCGTGAAGCCGCAGACCTTGGAATCGGTGAATATCTTGCAAGAGACAGAGACGCCGTATGTCGTTGCGGTAACCAAAACCGACAAACCGAACGCTGACGTGGAAAAGGTGAAAAACGAACTCACCGCCGCGGGCGTCCTACTGGAGGGCTACGGCGGAAAGATCAGTTACGAACCGGTGTCCGCCAAGACCGGCGATAAGGTCAAAGAACTCTTGGATCTTCTGCTTCTCGCGGCAGAACTGGAAAACCTCGCCTACGATCCGGCGAAGCCGGCCTCCGGCTATATTCTGGAAGCGCGGATTGACCGCCGCCGGGGAATGGAAGGGTCGGTGATCGTAAAAGACGGCACCCTGCGCCAGGGCGAGCCGATCGCGACCCCTTCCGGCAAAGGCAAAGTGAAGATTCTGGAAAATTTCCTGGGCGAAAGCGTAAAAGAACTTGTACCCTCTGCGCCCGCTCTCGTCCTCGGCTGGGAAGAGCTGCCCCAGGTCGGGGAAGAGTTCATAACCGGAGAAGTAACCTCTTCAGTCGTTGCGACCGCGAGGCAAAGCCGTGGCGGGAAGCAACCTCATGAGATTGCTTCGGTCGCCATGCTCCCTCGCAATGACGAATCGGGATCCTCCCTCTTGAACATAATCCTCAAAGCCGGGGACGCAGGTTCATTGGAGGCGCTATCTGGAATAATCAAAGCGATGACAGCAGATAAGCCGGCAAAAATCGTAAGTGAATCCGTGGGCGACGTCTCCGACAACGACGTGAAGTTCGCCATCTCCACCAGTGCAAGGATTTTCGCCTTCAAAAGCCGGGTGGACAAAGGCGCCAAAACGCTCGCGGAGAACAACAAAATAAAAATAATCGCTTCCGAGATAATCTACGAACTGGTAAGGACTGTTGAAGAATTGCTGACCAAAAAAGAGGTAGAAGTCGCCGGCGAACTGGAAATACTCGCCGTATTCAATCAGGAGAAACCGGAGAAACAGCTCGTCGGCGGGAAAGTCGTTCGCGGCTCCTTCAAAAACAAAGCGCAGTTCGAGATAAACCGCGGGGAGAACGCCATTGGGACCGGCAGGGTCTTAAGTTTGCAAAGCATGAAAAAAGATGCAACCGAAGTGGAAGAAGGCAAGGAGGCGGGGCTTATCGTGAACTCCCAGGCGCTGATACAAGTCGGCGACAGGTTAGTGATCAGGACTTAGTCGTCAGGACTTAGTGAGTATGAATTACAGAAATCTCCGGGTCGGCAACTTGATCCGGGACGAGTTGGGCAAGATCGTAATGCGGGAGATGGAATTCCCGGATGCGCTTCTTACCATCACCGAGGTGGAAGTGGATACAAAGCTCGGCGGAGCGGCGGTCAAGGTTAGCGTCTTACCCTCGGAAAAGGCAGAGGGGGTTCTTAAGGAACTAACCGCGCAACGAGGCAAATTGCAACATCTCCTGAATAACAAATTGAACATCAAACCGATGCCCCAAATCCGATTTGAAATAGACCGCGGCCCGGAAAAAGCCGCCGGAGTGGAAAAATTATTGCTGGACCAGTAGAATAGAATTGGACTACGGTCTGGTAGCCAAGTGGTAAGGCGGAGCTCTGCAAAAGCTCTATGCGCGGGTTCGATTCCCGCCCAGACCTCGAGATGAAAATTCCTCCCGAGCCCAAAACGCCTTATGTTTTGGATAAACCGCAGGGCCAGCGGATTTTCCGCAAGCTAAAAACGCTATCGCGCAGAAAGTGGGCAAGAGAAAACTCTGCCTTGTTAAAACTGTTCTACACCCAGTTAGAGACCGACTGGCGCACGCCGCTTGAAAAGTTCATAGATAAACTATTAAAGTAATCTCACGCCCGGGTGCTGAAATTGGTATCCAGGGGAGACTTAAAATCTCCTGTCCGCAAGGACGTGTGGGTTCGACCCCCACCCCGGGCACACATAGAGTTGGCTACTACTTCTGGCACCTCGGACAGTAAGTCGTGGTCCGGTTGTTTATTCTTATCCCGCGGAGTATACTGCCGCACTTTTTGCATTTCTCCCCCGCCCGGCCGTAGACCTTGCGCTCATCCGCGTACCTGCCGCGCTTGCCCTCCATCGTCCGGTAGGTGAAAACCGTTGAGCCGCCGAGTTTTATCGCCCGGGAAAGAACCTGCCGGATCGCCCGATGCAATTTTTTGACTTCCTCCGCTTTGAGCGACGATGCCTTGCGGCTCGGCCGTATGCCCGCGAGAAAAAGCGCTTCGTCGCAGTAAATATTCCCCAAGCCGGCTACCACTAACTGGCTCATCAAAACCGTTTTTATCCGGGCGTTTTTCCGGGCAAGCGCTTCCTCAAAATACTGCGGCGTGAACTCGCGGGACAGCGGCTCAGCCCCGACTTTCGCGAAATGCTCTTTTGCGCGGGATTCGTCCGGATAATGGATCAGGTATCCGAATTTCCGCGCGTCATTGTAAACAAGCGTTCCCCTGCTCAATTTGAAAATAATGTGGTCGTGCTTGCCCCACTGCTGCGGAATCTCCTTCCCACGATAATATGCAAACCGGCCTGACATCTTAAGGTGCACTATGACGCGCCTACCGCCAGAAAGAACGAATATAAGATTTTTCGCCCGCCGTTCTATGCTGACGACCTTCCGGCCCGCGATCCCGCGCGCGAATCGCAGCACCGCCGACTGCGAAGCGCGCCGCAGGTTTCCCCGGCCGGAAACAAGTTTCGGCCAGCGGACTAGAACGTTTCTTATCGTCTGGCCTCTCACCGCGGCGATCAAACTGCGCCGCATATTTTCCACTTCCGGCAACTCCGGCATATCAGATCAAATATACAGGACTTTCAAGCCCAACGCCTTGACCAAAACATCGCCCCAGACGAGGGTTAATAAAAGCGCAAATAAAAACGGCCAGCCCAAAGTGGTGAAGCGCTCCTTAAAGACGATCAGCCGGAAACCCGAGGCCAAAACGACTCCCAGGAATACAAATGGTACGAAAACTACGATACCCGGCCAGCCAGCGGCGAGAGCGCACAAAAAACCCAGTTCCGTCTCGCCTTCCTCAAAAAACCGCTCCCGGTATTTTTTGAGCGACTTCAAAAGCGCGTAGAAAATAAAAGCGGCAAGAATGGCTATCGCCGGATTCAGCCAGAACCGGATGTAAGAGTAAAAAAGAAAATAGCCGGAACTGCCGTCCAAAGTACCAAACCTGTCCGAAACCAAGAAAATCCTGCCCAAAGCATCCTGCGACCAAATGTAATACTGTCCCCAGGTCAAGAACGCGGCGTAGAGAACGTAGAAACCGATGGTTATTTTTATGAGCCGCCTTGTGAACGTATGGAGGTACTCCGGTGACCGACCCCCTGCCCGCAATGCTACGCCTAGCGCTGCAGGCGGGCGATTCCAATATGCGTAGGCCGCAAGCACGAAAACGGCCCAGAAAAAAACCTTGGGAATCCAAGCAATCGCTGAATTAGTAAGGAAACCAAGCATAAGTTATCCACAGGACGCACTTGCGCCTGCCCTATATAATAGCCGGGATGGTCTGGAAAGGAAAAAAGGCCCCGCGCCCCCCTTAGGGGGCTATTTTTTTATCGCAAGGTCGCAATCAAAGTAAAAACCAAATGAATCAAAACCATCTCAAAAACCTAATAGAAATAAACCAAACCTTCGCGGAGGCAGCACGGGCGCACTACGCCGCAAGCGGCCTCACCTACGTGGACGTGCCGCAGATCGTCGGCATCACCGGCGCCTGCGAGAACGTGGATACGCTCTTCAAGGTCAAAAGCCGTCTGGACGCGCCGCTCTTTTTCAGTCAGACGGGGCAGCTCTCTCTGGAACAAGCGCTCCAGCATTTCCCTGGGGTCTATACCGTGATCCACAGCGGGCGAGATGAGGAACTGGAAGATGAACGCCACCTGCGCCAGTTCCGCCTGACGGAAGAGGAATTCGACTGGAGCTTGGCCGGCGAGAGGGGCCCCGATGCTGGGGTCAGGGCAAGCCCGCCTGCCTGCGCAGGCAGGCCTGCGCAGGCAGGCGAGAACTACGACGAAGAAAAAATGTACGAGGCGCTCCTCGCGCACATAGAGTCCGCCACCAAGGCCATCGTGAAAAGCATCGCCGAGGAACACGGCGAATTACTCCGGGACGGGTACGGAAAAGACGACGGCGAACTCCTCACGAGCTTGAATCTCCCCTACCATCGCATCACATACGACGACGCGGTGGAACTTCTGAAACAAAACGGCTTCCCGGAGTTGAATTGGGGCGACGATCTCAAAGCGGAACACGAAGCCAGAGCGGTGAAGCTCCTAAATGGCGACGACTTCCCGCGGCCGGTCTTCATTATGCGCTACCCGAAAGAGATAAAGTTCTTCAATATGAAGGTTTCGGAGAAGGACGACCGGGTGGTATTGTCCGCCGACCTCGTCTTCCCATGCTCTGGCGAAGGAGTCGGCTCCGCGGTGCGGGAACACGACGGCGAGAAACTCACAAAGCGCCTCCTCGGCTCTACGATGTTCCGCCTGCACAAGGAACGCGGCGGGAAATTGGAGGACTTCAAGTGGTACCTGGATCTGGTGAATTCGGGCAAAACACGCCCGCACGCCGGCTACGGCATCGGCAACGAGCGGGTCATCCAGTACGTCTTAAGCCAGAAAGACATCCGCCCCTGCTCCACCTTCCACCTCATGGCGCAGCAAACGCGGGATTGGGTAGCGGTTAACTAGAACCGTACTACTGATAAACATCGTGGTTGCCAACTGAATGGAAATACATCGTATCCGTGTTTCCAAACTCAAATACGATCCTATGTCTAAAACCAATGGAAAAGGACCAGAAGTCCTTCAGCCGTCCGTGAAGTTTGTGAGTGTCAAGAGCCGGATGAAAAGGATTTTCTCTAAACAACGGCTCTATTTTCTCGGCAGCCAGCCTTACTTTCTTGGGCAGTTTCTTGTACTCCCTCGCGAACTTGGTGGTGTAAACGATTCGCATTTAGCGAAACCTATCGCAGGTCTTTAAGGGACCTTAGGATTCTCCCCTTACCCCTCTTGATCTCTTTCCGGCTCTTTCCCAGTTCTTTAAGCGCCTGCTCCTCCTGCCAAATCCTAAGAAGATGCCGGAAGAACTCGCTCTTTGTGGCATACTCGCCGCTCTTTACGGCTTTTTCCACCTCGCTCTTCAGTTCGGTAGGAAGCGATATGTTTACTACGTTTCTCACACTAAAAGTGTAATACTTTGTATTACAATGTCAAGAGCTTGTTTCCTGACCGGCTACTCCAAGTACCGGATAATCACGATGCCGGAGGCGCCAGTACCGCCAAACGTGTCCGAGCCTTCGCCGCCGTCGCCGTAATTGACGCCGTTGCCGCCGCTGGGGGATCTTCCACCTTTACCGAACGTGCCTGCCCAAGTCGCCAGGCCAGGGCCGCCTTCCCAGCCGCCACCGCCACCGCCCGACCCGCCCGCGCCACCACCACCGCCGCCTCCGCCGCCTCCGCGCCAGAGGCCGCTCCCATCCACGCTGCCGCCACCTCCGCCGCCAGCCACGATAATAATGCCATCAATCGTGACGTCATAACTCGCGTTGATCGTGAATGTCAAGACCCCCATTCTTAAGACACTTTTCCGATAGCTCTCCGGCAGCGT
>CAYPDQ010000024.1:0-6049 GCA_964409535.1 uncultured Candidatus Saccharibacteria bacterium
ATGATGGCAATTTGAAGGTTCAACTTAAAAATTCTCCGTTAAATATCGACCTCAATTCATACCCGTCAATCGATTTAAGTAAGGTGCCAAATGAGAAAAAGCAGGAGGTCGCAAAAATACTTGAGACACTACAAAAGGGGCAGTACATATTCAATGTATATCAGGGAAAAGAGAGAACCAACTACGAACAACTCATTTCCCTTGCCGCCGACATTATTGGCAATGAGGTGAACCCCGGCATAGGAAGCCGTGTTTTAGATACCTTAACAAGCGTGGTAGATGAAAGAGCGTATGGTGTTGCCGATAAATTTAACACACTGAAGAATGTCGGCCTTATCGCTGGGATGGTGCAAGCAATGCAAAACAAGAAAGAAGAGGATGCTATCTTTTGGTACATAAGCTATAGGGATGCGCACAGAAACGAGGGTGATGAAGGGGCGTGGAACAAAATAACTGGAATATACGAATCGGACGAATATAAACTTGCTGGCCAAGACATCTTTAAGCAATTTGATAAAGATAAATTGCACCAAGCGGCGAACACCGCTTATGATGCGTACGAACTAGCCAGTGCCATCAATACTGATAGGACGGCGCAAGATAATCTAAAAAAGCAAATTATAAACGATCTTGAACAACAAGTACCGGAACAAAAACCGAGTTTTCTTGCAAACCTTTTGAGTACGGTGAGTGGTTTTGTTAAAACAGCCGCCCAAAACGCCGCTCAGGTATTTACCAATATAACCAAGACACCCGCCGTTCCTACGGACACCAAAAATAATAATTCTCCGGCTTCTATCGGCGAGGCAGTCCTCCGACTCATCGGCGGCACCGAGGCAACTGTTTCCTTGCCAACTCAATCGCAAGTGCAAACCCCGCAGACGCGGCTTAATCAGGATATAACGGCTTTTGTCATCGATCAGTACGGCAATCCAGTAAGCAACGCGTATTTCTGGATGGTTAGTGATCAAGGCAAGACATTTCCAGCCAACTACAAATTAAATACGAATATCAGCGGGCGTTTAGAATTCACCGCTGGAACAATGGGTGTCAGCGAGATTCCGGTCGGCCGTTACACACTACACCTTAGCAAAGACGGGTATGAGGACCCAAGACAAAGCATTCAGTTCTCTTTAGGGCAAACATCGCTCGGCAAGATAGTGATGAATAAATTGCAAAACGAACAAAGTTTGCCGACGAAGCCAAGGTCAACTGAACAGACGCAACAGCTGCCGGTTGTCCAAAAAGAAACCCAAAGCAAGACGGAAAATAAAGTGAGCGAAACACCGCCCTCGGCTGTTTCTCAAACACAAACCATGCCACAAACACCGCCGCCGACAGCGGCATCACCCGTTGCACCCGTGTCTGAACCGCAGCCAGCACACACATCTCCTGCGCAAATAGTGAATCCCCAACTACTGAACACGCCCGTTTCTGCTCCGAAAGGAACAAGGATATTCATCGAGGGAACTTATTTCACGCCCAACGGCGGGATAACAGAATCTATTACAAAGCCGAGCGGTGAAACCTATATCTCCGCACGCTACCAAGCTGATAGCAATGGCAGGTATTCTAACAACTACGATAGCAATGTATTTTCTGCGTTCGGAACATACACTTTATATTGGGTTGATGACGCAACCGGCAAGAAAAGTAATACAGTAAGCGAGACAGTGCAGGCCGATAACGCCTCGCCGGTTCAAACTTCTAATTCAGAACTCTTACAATACAAGAACTTCGATTTAGTCGTTCACCAGATAAGAAAGACTGATGGGTTGGAAACTACAACGAGTTATCAGTATAGAGACGGTAGGGGGCTATTGCTCGTAGACATCGAGTGGTTAATCAACGAAGCGAAACAGAGCGGCTGGAAATATGAGATTGTGCCGGTTCAGCCCGCCTCGTAATATCCGCAAACCACCGCCAAAGCCATATCGAAACCAGTCGGAATAATGTTGCTTTAACAACATGAGCAAAACAACGAGAATCGTTTTCTGGATACTCCTCGTAATTTTCTTCCTCCTCGGCGTTCTCTTTATCTTCGCCACCTACGCGCCGTCGTTGCTCGGTATGTTGCCGACAACCGACCCGAAAGGCGCGTTGCAAGCCACTCTGGGTTTTAACTTTCTGTGGCTTTTCTTCGCGGCGGCCCTGATACTTGACAGCCGAGGAAAGAGAAAACGGGCGCAAAAAGTTGCGAGTGTAAAAAATCCATGAACGACCAAAAACCTAAATTCTACAAACGCTGGTGGTTTCTCTTGCTTGCTGGAGCCGTGGGCGGTTTAGTTCTGGCGATTGCGGTCGTCTTCTTTCTCGCGTTCCCGCAATATGTCTCTCCGTTTTATTGGGTGAAGCAGGCGACCAATCAAAGCAGCTTGAATGTAGTTTCCGCTCCGGTGGTATCAATCTTCCAGTGTTCTGCTAGTCCCGCTTCGCTTACGCTTCCGCGTCCCGCCTACGATCCGTCCAACAACGCCCCCGTCGTTTCGGTGAAGCTCAAGAACTTGGACGACAAGCCGCACGCGATAGGCGCGACCGGCGTCGTCGGTTCGATCACTCTGCCTGCGCGCGGCACCCAAAGCATCTTGGTTTCGGGCAATATGGGCGGCACGCTCTTGTCATTCCGCGAACGCAGTAGAGTTAAACTTTCTTCTCTCTAAAACTCTCCGGCATGTCTGCTTTGAGGAGAGTTTCGCGCCTGCGGCGGTATTCTTCCTCCACCTCCTTTTGTTTCCGCAGATGGCGGCTGCCTATTTGTTTCAGTGTCTCCGCCGGGGCTTCGCTTTCTTCAACGTCCGCCGTGCGGACAATCACGATGCCGCCCTCAATCTTGTTCTTGATGAGACAGACCCTCTGCGGCAGTCCCTGCAATTCCTGTATGTATGCCTCCCAGCCGGGCGGCTCGGCGTAAAGTCCGGCGAAAGATTCTTTGGCGAGAAGTTCGGCGTCCAGCCGCGAGATGCGGAAATACGCCTGCAGGCCGCAGTTTCCCAAAATAGAAGCCCGCAATTTGTCCGGCAGCTGGCCCAGATTCTGATGGGCGAGCGTCAAGGATAATTTGTATTTCCTCGCTTCGGCCAGAATATCCAAAAAACTCTCGGTGGCGAAGTTTTGGAACTCGTCTATGTACAAATAAAAGGGCTTCCGTTCGCTCTCTTTGATGTCCGTCCGGGAAAACGCGGCCATCTGTATCTTGGACAAAAGGAGCGAGCCCAGCAGATCACCGCTCCCTTTCAATCTGCCTTTGTCCAGCTTCACGAGCAGAATTTTCCCGCTATCCAGTATCTCCCGCAGATTGAAGGAGCTTTTAGGCGAAAGGAATATCCGCCGCACACGTTCGTCGGACAAAAAGGCATTCACCTTGTTTAAGGTGGATTCCGTCCATTCGTTTTTCACGGATTTGCTCCACGAATCGAACTTGCGGAAAAACTCGCGGCAGGTTTCATTTTGTATCTTCGTCGTGAGTTTTGCCCGCACCGCCTCGTCGGTTAGCAATAACGGCAATTCGGCGAGGGTGAGGTTGTTTTCAATTAGGGCTATCAGGGTGTTTCTCAAAATATCCTCCATTCTCGCGCCCCACGCATCGTGCCAGATTTTCTTGAAGACGAGCACCAGTTCGGCGGCCTGCTCTGCCGGTGAGACGCCGTTCAGCCGTTCCAGCGGATTGAAGCAGGCGGTTCGCTCGGCATCCGTCGGGTCAATAAGCACGACGCGCTCGCCCAAATCTTCCGAGTTGAGGGCGAGATAATTTTTCACGCTCTCCACCAAATCGCCCTGCGGGTCTATCACTCCGAAACCCGCGCCGTTGTCCGCGTCCTGCCGGATGAGATATTCCAAGAATTTTGTTTTGCCCGTGCCCGTGCCGCCGATCACGTAAAAGTGGGCGGCGCGATCTTTCTGCGAAATGCCTTTTAATTGGAAGAGGCCGCCCTTAATATCCTCGCCCCAAGCGTAGCCCAAGGCGAGTTCGTCCTTATTCGGCTGGCGATGATAAATACGCGGTTCATCCATAAATTAAGAGATGTTCAGAAATCCCCTCGTTTTGGTGTCCACTTTGGAAAAATCCTGATTCAAGGAGTTCATCAGTTCTTCGGTCGCCTTTGTTACGGCGTGGTGAACGGTCGTGCCGTAGGCGGTGAGTTCTTCGAGGTCAAACATGTTCATCAGTTCCGGTATGGTGAGGCCCCGCGTGCCGTAAAAGATTTTGGCGACCAAGACGAGCGGAAAAGCGAGCAATCCCAGAAAGGGGTGCAGCGTCGCCATTTGCAGCATCCGCGTGAGCCAGTTTTCGCGGAGCATCAGATACCATGAGACGCTTAATTGCTTCCCGTAGTCCATCGTGCTTACGAAAACGTGGTAGCCGCGCAGCCGCCGGTTCTCGACGACCAGCTGCTTCCGCGATTCGGCGAACATGCCGGATAAAGACACTTTGCGGCGTTCCACTTTCAAATTCGGAGTTTCAAGGTCTTTCAGGGTTTGGATAACGTGCTTCACGAGCGTTTCTTCCTTGCCCTGCGCTCCGGCGATAAGAACCGACCAGTCGTTTACTATCCGCCACTTTCTGTCTATTTTGGTTTTGCGCAGGCGTCCTTCCGCTTCCTGCGGCGCGGCGGAAACCCCGCCCTCTGCGTTTCCGTTTTCCGTTTCTCCGCTTTCCTGCTTATTTTTCCAAAACTTGTAGCCGACGAAGGCGATAATCGCGATAACGATAAACGTCCATATATCCATAGATTTTATTTTTGCCGCCACGAGGCGGCGCTGTTAAAGAATTGATTTATTGAGTTTTCGACTTTTATTCCAGCAAGTGGTGTCGGGTTTCGTCCTTCGGCGAAAGCCAGACGGGGGACAAAACCGCTTCCGGCTTCTTCAAAGAAAAAGCAGTTTCGGGTGCGAATAGATACATCGCGCTCCCTTCTTTCCTCGTGTCCGCCTCTTTGGTTGTTTTGCGCAGGTTCTCGCTCCGGTTTTCAGAGGGCGCGATGGTGAGCACCCGAAACCTCGTGATGCCCAGATTCCTTTCGCACCGCTTCTCCCGCCACCACCGCCAGTATATCTTCATTTTATCCAAAAACCTTTCCCGCGTCATCGTCCCGCGATCCGCTTCCAAGAAAAAGTTGAGTTTGTCGCCTTTGTGCTCAATCGCGAAAAAGGCGTCGGGGACGAGTTCGGTTGCCTCGCCGCGCGCAGCGAGCATCTTTTTCAGTTCCCGTCCCTGCGCCCACCTTGCAAGCTCCGGCTTGTCGGGATACTTCTTCAAAGCCAGAGACAAAATACTGCGGAAGCGGGAAATCATCATCGCGTGGGCGAGATAGGGAAAGGTTGCCTCTTTCCTTCCGGCGGGCTCTCTCCGCGCAAGGAGCTCCGCTCCTTTTTTGCCGAGGGAGTAGACGAGAAACCCCGCCGGTTTCCCGAAGAGCTTTTGGGACGCCGGCCGCTCCACATAGCCCAGATGGTACATATAGCGCAATCTTCGCTGAAGGTTGCGCATCCCGCCGGGGTGGAGGGCCAGAATCTGCGCGGTGTCCAAAAAGCGATACTCCCCCAGATCGCGGAGGAGCTCGACGTCGCGGGGCTGGATGCGGAGCCGTCCGGGCGGCTCCGCGCTCCGCACGAACTTTTTGAGCCGGTGCGAGGCCATATCTTCCAAGAATATCCGATTTTCCGCCCTTTTTACAGCCGCCCGGCGTTTTTCCCCGACCCCAGCGCGCGCAACAAGGTCAGACGAAGGGCTAACGCCCTTTCCGCAGACAGCCCCGCGTATGAGGCGAGCCGAGCCCCGAAGTCCCGCAGAGCGGGACGAGGGGCGAAGGCGAAGCCTCCGCCCCCGAATACGGGGTATTGTCGGGGCTGGGATTTTCCGAGAAAGCGCGATGGAATGAGGGCGGAACGGAGGCGAGGGTGGTTATTCTAGAATAACTAGGTCAATAACTAGGTTCTGGGGTGGAAAAAGTCAGGAATTTTCGATAAAATACGTTCGAGCTTTCTGATATAGACGCACTAAACGAAAAGTAAGACCGAGGGGTTTTACAACAGCGATTCGCTCTACAGC
>CAYPDQ010000025.1:0-4732 GCA_964409535.1 uncultured Candidatus Saccharibacteria bacterium
ACGGAAACTTTGAGCCGATTCTTTCCCCGACACTGTTTGAAGCAGTGCAGAAAGTATTGAAAAGCAAACAGAGGCCGCGCAAACAAAAAGAACGATATGACTTTCCATTTACCCAGTTTGCGCGGTGCGGCGAGTGCGGAAATATGATTACGGCGCAATACGCGACTAACCGCTTTGGCACGCGCTACACTTACTATCGTTGCACCAAGAAAAGCGGGAAATGTAGCCAACCGTATCTTTCCGCAGACGCACTCGCCGCCCAAGCGCAAACCCTGCTTCAATCAGTGTCGCTTCCTCTCGCTGAAATTGAGGTTATGGAAAAACAGATTGACGCATGGGAACACGAGGAAATTTCCGCGAGAGGAGATGTTGCCCAAAATCTAAAATCCAAACTTTTCGACACGCAGGAGAAACTTGATAAACTCGTTTCGCTCTATTTGGACGGCGACATTGAACGCGAACTCTATCTTACGAAGAAAGACACGCTCCTGCGCCAAAAAGCCAAACTGGAGGAGCAAATGGGAGATTTTGGGCAACAGGGAAAGAATCGGCTCGAACCCTTGCGGAGTTTCGTTTTGTCCTTGAAAGAAGCGGAAAAAGTGGCGCAAACAAAAAATTACGCCGAATGGCGCAACTTTTTCCGTTCTCTCGGCTCTAACCCTGAAATCAAGGACAAAACGCTTTCAATCAACTGGGGCGAACTCTGGGATTTTACGGCGAAAACAAAGGCGGATTTTGCCCTGCGGAGCGCGGCGTACTCGCCGCGCGGAGCAGTCAATTCCGATAAAGTTAGTTTTGGTGCGCGGGAGAGGATTCGAACCTCCACGTCCTTGCGGACACCAGCACCTCAAGCTGGCCTGGCTACCAGTTACAGCACCCGCGCATTTTGCAGCGTCTTTCCCGCTACTTCTAAAGCTGCTTCTATCTTCTTCCGCTTGCGGGAAAGGCAAACCACGCCGGGATTATAATACATTTTCGGCAACAATTTCAATGATTCAGCTTTCGCATACTTGAGTTCATACACGGAACTACTGGCGCTTTTCGTAATGTGCCCGTTTATACGTAGCAAATTGCGGATGCGCTCCCTAAGCCAATCTATATGTTTTTCGCTCGCAGACATAAAAACAGTATAGAACATAAAACTTGAACGCCAACGAGAATCCCAATACGAATAAAATGTTCCATCGCCGTCAAGATGGCCCCGTAAAAAATCGAAGAAAAATTCTCTTGGTATATCAATCACGCCTATTACCTTGCTCTTTGCAGGCATAAATCCTATCGTCAGGAGAAATCGGTATAAGCTCACATCCCCAAACTGAATGCGCGGCCGCCTTTTGCCCGTGTAGCCAGATATTTTGTGGCCGATTTTCACCTTTATGCCCAAACACTTCATAAAATTTCTAAGTTGTTCCATATCATTAGAGGTGAAATCAAAATGTCTTCCGTCAGTGGAGAGATTGCCGTCGGTCGCCAAAAGCCCTAAAGCATAAGCAAACTCTGACGACCATTTAATCTCAACTTTGCCTCTTGGTTTCGGCCCTCTCTTCCCCATAACTTTCTCTTATTTTATCTCAAGCTAATAGCGTATACCAACATTGAATAAAGCAAAAATAGTGGTGGGTTTCACAAAAACTACACCGAAACCTTTATCCTTTGGCGCACCTTGGCGCCGGAGGCCTTGCGCACCCAATAGAGCTTCGCCCGGTGCACTTTCTTCGGGCTCACGACAATATCCACCCTGGAAATCGCCGGAGAATGGAGCGGGAAAACTTTCTCCACGCCGATGCCGGCGAGGACCGTGCGCACCGTGAAAGTCGCGCCCGGCTCGGAACCGTGCTTGCGCGCGATAACCAAGCCCTCAAACGGGGCCGTCGCCTGGCCTTCCCAAACGCGAACCTTCGCGCCCGGTTTTATTTTTTGAATTACTTCCTCTTTTATCATCTCTTTTAATCGCCTGTTGGTTGCTGTGGCTGCTGTGGCTGCTGTGGCTGCTGCATCATTGACGCCGGCCCCTGCTCCACGATCCGCTTAACTATTTGCGCCAGTTCGTCTATCGTGGTCTTGACCTTCACGTAATACTCTATCGCGCCCAGGTTCTTGGCTTTCTGGATGTCGGACTCCTGGCCGAGGTTGGAGGCGATCATAACCGGGATCTGGGATATCTGCGGATCAAGGGAAATCTGCTCCAGAACCTCAAACCCGGACATCTTCGGCAGGATCAAATCTAGAAGGATAAGATGCGGCCGCGATTCCTTGAGCTTGGCCAAGCCCTCCTCGCCGTCAAACGCCTGCTCCACTTGAAAGCCGTCCTTTTCCAGGCGGCCTTTAAGAACGGAGGACAAAAATTGGTCGTCCTCTATGATCAGAATTTTTGCGGGGTCCATACTTACCCAGTATATCTTATCGGCCCCCGTTTTCAAGGGGTCTTGAGAGCTTTCCAGTTGTCCCAACTCTTGTGCGCCTTGCGGCGCTTACCGATGCAAATCTACGAATGTATACGAATCTACGAATTCTATTCGCAAAATTCGCATGGGGTTCGCGTTATTCGCATCGCGTACGACAGTAGTTTAATTGATCCACGCACAGCTTCCGCTACGCGTGCCTTGTTACGACTTACTCCGTGTTACCGAGCTAGGGCTGATTCGCTTAAAGCGAGCTTCACCCTTTCCCGGCTTCCTTGAGTTGACGGGCAGTGAGTACAGGACTCGAGAACGTATTCACCGCGCCATGGCTGATGCGCGATTACTAGCGATTCCGGCTTCATGAGGGCAGGTTGCAGCCCCCAATCCGAACTGAGACCGGGTTTTAGGGATTAGCTCCGGCTTACGCCTTGGCAAACCCGTTGTCCCGGCCATTGTAACATGAGTGTAGCCCAGGGCATCAAAGGGCCATGCGGATTTGACGTCATCCCCTCCTTCCTCCCTGCCCTTTGCTCGCAAGCGAGCAACGCTGAAAAACGCTGACTGAACGCTGATTGACGCGGACAAAATTTAAATTTTCGGAATTCCGCGACTTTCCGCGTTAGTTCCGCGATATTCTGCGTTGCGCTTCCTGCGCAAAGGGCAGGGCAGTTCCACCAGACACAAATAACTGGCAGCAGGGGTTGCGTTCGTTACCCCAATTAAGGGAACGCCTCACGGCACGAACTGACGACAACCATGCAGCACCTGTGCTTTCTGTCCTTGAGAGAGGGCCAACGTTTCCGCCGGCTTTCAGAAAGCATTTCAAGCCCTGGTAAGGTTCCTCGCTCGTTGTCGAATTAAACCTCATGTTCCACCGCTTGTGCGAGTCCCCGTCTATTCCTTTGAGTTTTAAGCTTGCGCTCGTACTTCCCAGGCGGCCTGCTTAACGCGTTAGCTACGCCACTCCGAGGGTCGATACTCGAAACAGCAAGCAGGCATCGTTTAGGGCGTGGACTACAAGGGTATCTAATCCTTTTTGCTCCCCACGCTTTCGCGTCTCAGGGTCAGGAAGGTCCCAGTGAGCTGCCTTCGCCTTTGGTGTTCCGCACGATATCAACGGATTTCACCCCTACACCGTGCGTTCCGCTCACCTCTAACCTCCTCTAGCTCTCTCGTATCCCATGCACTTCCGCCGTTGGGCGGCGGGCTTTAACATGAGACGCAGAGTGCCCCCTACACGCGCTTTACGCCCAATAAATCCGGATAACGCTTGAGGTCTACGTATTACCGCGGGTGCTGGCACGTAGTTACCAACCTCTTTCCGAGCGCCACTCAATTATTTGTCAGCGCTCTACCGCAGTTTACAACCCGAAGGCCTTCTTCCTGCACGCGGCGTCGCTCCATCAGGCTTTCGCCCATTGTGGAATATTCTCGACTGCTGCCTCCCGTAGGAGTACGGACCGTGTCTCAGTTCCGTCGTTGGGGATCGGGCTCTCACCCCCCCTACCGGTCATTGCCTTGGTAGGCCGTTACCCTACCAACAAGCTGATCGGGCCTAGGCCGATCCCGAAGCGTCTTGCGACTTTACTCTTGCGAGACCATCGGATATTACCTCACCTTTCGGTGAGCTGTGTCCGACTTCGGGGTACGTACCAGGGTGTTACTAACTCGTTCGCCACTATCGAGCACATAAATTCCACACAAAATCCATATTGCTACTTCATTCACATGGGTTATGTGCTCGACCGTTCGACTTGCATGCCTTATCCACGCCGCCAGCGTTCATCCTGGACCAGGATCAAATCCTCGGTTAAGAGAACATTCAAGCTCTCAATTGAGGAGCTCAAACGTCTCAGATCTTCTTTTTATTGGGACAACTGGAAAACTCTCTTATACCAGGTAAACTTTTCGGTTGTAAAACAACGGTCATTGCCATCGCAGGGAGTATTATAGGAAAGTGAGGCTGGTTGTCAAGCTTGCTCGGCCTGACGGCTCGTCGGGGTCGGTGTGGTTTTGCTCCCCGCCCGAAACGCTGCGCGTATCGCTGCGGGCGGGCAGCGGCAAAACCCACCTGTGTCTCGGCCAGCCGAGTCGCCTAAGGCGACACCAAGCTCGGCTTGGCCTGCGACACACCCCGCCGAACCGCCAGGCCTCGCTTGCACTGTGCACACCAACTAAGGCGAGGGTTTTTGTTCTGCGGGGTGTTATCGGAGGCGGGCAAGCTCGGTTTCCGCGAAGCGGAATTGCCCGCCGAGATTCAGGCCGCCCTGCCGCTGGAGCAGGGCGAGCCGTGCCCCGCAGGATAAAAAGCCGAGCCGCTTGATAGCGTG
>CAYPDQ010000026.1:0-4345 GCA_964409535.1 uncultured Candidatus Saccharibacteria bacterium
TATCAACTATTGCGCCATGCCTCAATATGGAGGTATAATCCCATATATGGATTTCTTAATTGGATTGGCGGCGAAAAAAATTGCGAAGCCCAAGCAAGGGCGCGGCGGAAGGGGGGTGTGGGGGGAATTCCGCCGCGCCCGAGCGTTCCGCCGGAGCGAAGCGGAGGCGGTCAGTTCCGTTCAAAAAATGTTCGAGCAGAGTTGTATAATTCCACCAATATCAAACTTTCCGATTTTTGCCCGACCGATTCGGCCGCGCGAAGCGCGGAAAGGTATGGAAACACTGGCTCGCCGCGCACGGCGCGGCTCGCCAAGCGCAGGTTCGAAATCCCTTGCGATTTTAAGTATTTGCTTTGCCCAATAAAAATATGAATGACTCAAACCAAAAATATATTTTGTATGCCCGCAAGTCCACTGATGTGGAAGACAAGCAAGTGAGGTCTATTGAAGATCAAATTGCAGAATTGCGCGCCTTCTCCAAGCAAGAAAATATAGCTATTGCGGAAATTTTGATTGAAAAACAATCCGCCAAAATTCCAGGTCGTCCCATTTTTAACGATATGCTCGATAGAATCGAAAAAGGTGAAGTAAATGGAATTTTGGCTTGGCATCCCGACAGACTGGCGCGCAATTCTGTGGATGGCGGACGGCTTATCTTCCTTTTGGACACAGGAAAACTTGCGGGCTTAAAATTTCCGACATTTTGGTTTGAGCCAACGCCACAAGGCAAGTTCATGCTGAATATTGCCTTTGGGCAAAGCAAATACTATGTGGATTCTCTTTCCGAAAACACGAAGCGTGGTTTGCGCCAAAAAGTTAAACGCGGCGAATATCCGAGCGTTGCGCCCATTGGCTACATAAACGATTCGCGCACCAAATCTATCATCGTTGATAAAAAGAAAGCTCGGATTATTCGCGAAGCGTTTGAGCTGTACGCAAAAGGAAATTCACGGCTAGAAGATATTTCTAACTTTTTGGCGCAACGCGGGATTTTATCCAGCGGCGGAAAGAGAATCCACAAGACGAGGGCGACTTTTATCCTTTCCAATCCGTTTTACACCGGATTATTTAAGTATGGCGGTGAACTCCATGAAGGAAAGTACGAGCCAATCATCACAAAGAAACTTTTTGATACGGCGCAAGAGATTTTGAAACAGAGAGGCAAGCCGCGCCATAAACAAAAGAATGAACCACAGGCGTTTTGCGGCCTCATCTCTTGCGCCGAATGCGGCATGATGATAACTGCCGAAAAACAAAAAGGGCATATTTACTATCGTTGCACGAAAAAGAAAATCAAATGTTCTCAACCTTATACCCGCGAAGAAGAATTGGATCGGCAGTTATCATCTCTTATTCAAAAAGTTTCTTTGCCGACGGATTGGGCGGAAAAACTTTTACAAATGGCAGAAGCAGATAAAAAGAAATCCGTCCAATCCGTTTCTGCTTTTGTTCTTGAAAGCCAAAACAAAATCCGCGCCATTCAAGTTAAGCTCCAGCGACTTTTAGAGGGCTACTTGGAGCAAGATATTGAAAGAGAAATCTATCGCGAGGAAAAAGAAAAACTATTGTCTAAAAAGAAGTCGCTGGAAGAGAAAATGGCGCGGATTGAACAAAAGCAGAATGATTGGCTCGAACCCTTTCAAAACTGGATAAAAGTCGCTTCAAACCTCGTCAAAATCGCAAGGGATAGCAACCTTTTGGAGAAAAAGGTTGCTGCCAAAGAAATCTTTGGCTCGAACCTGCGCTTGGCGAGCCGCGCCGTGCGCGGCGAGCCAGTGTTTCCATACCTTTCCGCGCTTCGCGCGGCCGAATCGGTCGGGCAAAAATCGGAAAGTTTGATATTGGTGGACCGCACCGGACTCGAACCGGTCACCTCCACATTGCAAATGTGGCGCTCTACCAGATGAGCTAGCGGCCCAACAAAACAAATTATCAAAAATTTAGTACGGGGTGCAAACCCCGATAGTACAACCTGCGGTTGACTACGGGGCACGGCCGGCTGCACTGCCACTATGCTATGGGCCCGCATTATTTAACATAACCAATCTCCGGCGTAATTACCAATTTGCTATACTTCTACCCGTGCGCCTTTTAATCCTGCATTACCTGTTTATCTGGCCGCCGCTTGCGTATCTTTTGATCCTCGCCGGGATGGCGCTTGAAGGCGACGCGATTCTTTTCACCACTGCATTCCTCACCCACCGGGGACTTCTCCAATGGGAATTCGCGCTGCCCGCTGCCATTCTGGGTCTCTTCTTGGGCGATTGGGGCTGGTACGGGTTGGGCCGCCGCCTCAAACGCCCGGCGTGGTTCCTGAATTACGCGGACAATCTCACGCGGCCCCTCCAAAAACATTTGGAAAGCAATCTCCTGCGCACTGTTTTCGTATCCAAATTCGCTTACGGTATGGGACACATTGTTTCCTTCCGGCTCGGCTCCCAGGGGATGGCGCCGCGCGAATTTTTCAAGAGCAACACCTTGGCCAGCATCCCCTGGTTTACCTTAGTTGCCGGCCTGGGCTTCGCCTCCAGCGCCTCGTTTCTCTTAGTCAAACGCTACCTCCGCTTTGCGGAAATCGGCATTTTGGCCGGGGTAGTCATCCTGCTCGCGGTTCAACACTTCCTTCGCTACCGCTGGGATAAAAACAAAAACGGTGATGGGCCTGCTTCCATCTAACGCCTAACGCCCGTGCCGGCGCTCCGTCTTTGCGTAATAATCCAACGCTTTCTGGAATTCTTTTGGCGAAAAATCCGGCCACAATGTCTCGGTGAAGTAGAGCTGCGCCTCCGCCACGTCCCACATCATCATTCCCGCTGACCAGTGCGGCTCCCCGCCGGTGCGGATGACGAGGTCCACCGGCGGCAGGTCCTTGGTCCAAAGATTTTTCTTTATCGCGTCCCGATCCACGACGAAGTTCTTGTCTTTCGCTTTCGCCGCCGCCACTTTCCCCGCGGCTTCAACCATCTCATCCATTCCGTCGTAGGCCATAAGCAGAGTGAAGTTGTGGCGGTCGTGCTTCTCCGTCGCCTGGACCACATTTCGGATGGCTTTCTTCAAGCTCTCCGGGAAGAACTCCTGCCAGCGGCCCAAAACCCGCACCCTGACTCTTTTGTTCTTCAACTCTTTTCGCTTCGCCAGCCTCTTGAACATCGCTTCAAATAGGACGAAAAGAAATTTTACTTCCGCCGGAGAGCGCTCGGTCACGTTCGCAACCGAACATCCCCAAACCGTGAGGCATGGGATTTCCAATTTGAGCGCGGCATCGGCGATCTTCTCTACCGCTTTCATTCCGGCGCGATGACCAAAAAATGAGGGCTTACCCCTCTTCCTTGCCCAGCGGCGGTTGCCGTCGGGAACGATGACGATGTGTCGCGGCGAACTCATCCCGTACGAAACAGGAAACGCTTACGGCGTTTCCGTATGTATTCTCCGCCGGCGCGACTGCGACAGTTTTTCGTTATTGTTTAGCATATCGTAATACTTAAGCTTGCGGTTTCGTACGGGATCATTTAACGGGACTGTCTATTGATCTTTTGCTCTTGCCGTAGCGGTAGTAAAAATAACTCCCCACAAAAAGAATTGCAATAATGACTATGGCCAAGACCTGGATATACCACGGTATCCTGCCCACGGTGCCGGATGCGCCCGCGACCAATCTGTGCGACTCGCTTGAATCTGCCGCGGGCTTGGAGCCAGTGAGCCCCTCCAAGCTCAAATTGTCTTTCCTGAACCACGAAAAATCCGGCCCCGGCGGATACGGCAGTTTAACTTCCACTCCGCCTGCCGTCGGCACTGGCGGCGGCATAACAATGTATCCATCTTCCGCGGCAATTGCACTGCGGTAAAAGCCCAATGCGGCCAAAATTGCCCCGAAGAAAGCGGCATAAACGAGGAGATTCCTGAAAATCCTATGCATTGGACGCAAGATTAAAAATACGGCGCGGGCGGCGGGGCGTCAATGTGGAAAACTCCAACTCTGGCTGGCGGAAGGGGTGGGACTCGAACCCACAAACCCCTTGCGGGGTTCCGCTTTTCGAGAGCGGTGCCTTGCCGTTCGGCGCACCCTTCCTTCGGCCGCCACAGCTTAAGCAACGGCGGCCATGTGCCCTCGCGAGGAGTCGGACCTCGATTTAAGGTTTAGGAAACCTCCGTTCTGTCCGTTGAACTACGAGGGCGGAAATCTTTGTCAATATAGCAGAATCGTGGTATTTTTCAATTTATTCATTCGGGCCTATAGTAAAACGGCATTACGCCTCCATGGCATGGAGGAGGTCGGGGTTCAATTCCCCGTAGGTCCACATTTCAGAATTTACAAAATTTTTATCGCGGACGCTCCGCGTCCTCT
>CAYPDQ010000027.1:0-3937 GCA_964409535.1 uncultured Candidatus Saccharibacteria bacterium
ATCAGGAAGTCGTGTTTATGCAGAGGTGGCTCTTTACCCTGCGGCGGGGAGATATAGCGGTGTTCCGGTATAAAGACGGCAAGAGCACGGGTGTTTTCTTGAAGCGGGTTATCGGCCTGCCGGGCGACAAAATCGAGATACAGGACGGCCGGGTGGTCGTGAACGGCGAGGCGCTAAGCGAGCCGTATGCGAAACAGCCGACCAACCCGACGACTTCCGTGGCCCTGGGCGGCGACCAGTATTTCCTCCTCGGCGACAACCGCGCCCAGAGCTATGATTCCAGGGCTTTCGGGCCAATCTTGCGTGGGGATATTGTGGGGAAGGTGGCTGGGAGGTAGGCGTATTGTAAAAACATCTTAATTAATAGATAGTGTTGTTATAGGCAATGAATGGGTTTACTAAAAAAGGACTGAAATATACGTTGGTTTTTGCGATTCTGCTCGCGTTATCTGTCGGAGGCTACTATCTCTATTCTTATTTTAAGACGCAATATCTTGACGATTATGTAATGCTCGTAATATTTAAAGTTGGGGTTACAGAGGATCAAGCTATTGCCACCGTCTCAAAATATGAAAGCAGTGTCGCCTCTAGAAGTACGCGTGATTACGATGTGCCCTTCTTTGCATATCTTAGCGGTTTCAAAAACAGCACGATTGAGTTCAAAGTTAAGGGGTATCAAAATTGGATTTCAGTGCGCGATGCACTGTCGGTAGAACCGGATGTTCAAGGCACTGGCTTGATAGCGTATCGGCCAGATTTTTTCCAAAACCTCAAGCCGCCTAAAAGTCATTAACATAAACAGAGGGTGGGGAAACGTTCACAGAATAAACCGCCCTCAAATTTGTGAAAAAGTTATCGTTCTTTTTACTGGTTTCGTTTCTATCGTCTAGCTTTCTAAATTTACAAATCGCGCGGGGTGGTTACTACTTGGCTACCTGTTCCGTTCCTGCCGCAGAGACGACCGATTATATCTTAAATAACTTAGGCGTTGCGAATCTCACTCGCGCCGACGTTCAGCGTGCCCTAAAACTCGTTCCCTTCGCTGGCGGCGTATCCTACGGTGATGCGTTTGAGTGGGTGAGTGTCGCACAAAATGCCACAAATTGTTTTTCTCAAAACGATACTGGGAAAGGCATAAAAATAATCGGTTCGTATTCCAGCCAATTTGCCGCGTCAACGGCGCTGAAGCAGACCATAACTTCGCTACTGGGGGCTAATGTATTTTTACCGGCTGATATTCTTAATTGGGGGCTGGTTTATATTTTCAACAGGATTGACAACGTAGCAGCCAGCAATGAATTCGCTCTTTATGTAGCCGCCAGAGAGTCCTGCGAACAGAGGAATGTCTCGCCTTCGTATAATTGCCAAAGTGCATTAATACAGGCAAGTGCACAAAACGACCCTAGTCCGAACAACGGAGTAGTGCTTTTCGATGATAAAGGTTTTATATTACAGGCCGAAATTCCGGTAGCATCTAACCTTCTGAATCTTTCGGCTATCCCATCGGTGAATAACTACAATGCCGATACTGGTATGTTTCTTGCCGAAAACAACATCCCTATCAGTCCGCAGGATTTTTTCAAAGCGTCAGGTGTTATATACGATTTAATGTCTGCGAAACAATCTGGATCACTGGACGCATTGAACAGCTCACTTCTTCAAAAATTTAAGGAGGACGCTGGTAAATTACCAAAAGAACTAGCCCCTCAACAAGTTTCACAGCCGAGCGTTCTACAAAGTTTAGCGAGCGGAATTACAAACTTTTTTGTGGGGGTGGGAAATAAAGTCGCTAAAGTTTTTGGTGGCAATAGTAGTGCTCCCACAAGCAATTCATCGTCATCCCCGCGAGTAGCGATAGTAAGCGAGGCATCAAGCGCCAACGTCCTAGCTCAACCTCCAGCGTCCGCACTGCCCCAGCAACCAGCGGCCGTCGCGCCAAAAATTCAAAGTAAGCCGGAAAGTAAAGTTAACAAAACTACGCCTCCGGCTGTTTCTCCGCCACAAGCATCGACGCAACTACAGACTACAGCTCCGCCTCGTGCCTGCACCCCTAGTTGGACTTGCGGCGAATGGTCTACCTGCACAAACAGCAAACAAGCCCGGACTTGTATAGACGGGAATAACTGCGGCGTAACAGCGAGTGTCCCCGTAACCCAGCCGTGCGCTTCAAACCCAGCCGTCGTATCAACCCCTCCGCCTCCTCCCGCCCCGTTCTCCACCCTCACCTCCGAATACGGCGGCGTGGGATACGGCGAAGGGACAACGCTGCGTTGGTCGTCGTCGAACGCCACCGTCTGCACGGCCTCCGGCGGCTGGAACGGCAGCAAGCCACTCTCGGGATCGGAGAACACCGGGCCGTTGTATTCCACCCAAACTTTTAATCTCACCTGCACCGGCTCCGGCGGATCGGTGAGCCAGCATGTCTCAATCAGCGTTTCTTCTCCGCCCACCGCAACGCCAAATCCATCGTCTCCGACCTTGACCTTCAGCACCAAAACCGGCTGGGTGAAGTCCGGGGCGGGAACGACGCTTATCTGGTCTTCCCCCAACGCCGACACCTGCACCGCTTCGGGCGGCTGGAGCGGCGGGAAATCCCTTTCCGGCTCCGAAGACACCGGCCCCTTGAACTCAACGCAGACATTCGTCTTGACCTGCACGGGGGCGGGAGGTTCGGCGACCAGGAGCACATCGGTCGGCATCGCGGATCAGCCGGAACTGGCCGTCGCAGATACCTACGCTGCGACGCAGGGCAAAACCTTTAACTTCTCCGGCAAGAAGTTCACCGCGAACGGAAGCGTAACGCTCCATTTCAGCAAGCCGGATGGAAGTTTTTACCCCGTCCAGCGCTCGACGGCAGACGCCAGTGGAAATCTCGCATATGCCTGGCCGGTTCCGGCGGACGCCGTTCCCGGTGCCTCCGCCGTGTCGGCCACAGACGACACAAGCGGCATGCAGTCCAACTCGCTCGGGTTCAACATCGTTGCCGCAGCGCAGGTCTCGGGCGATGTGGAAATCTCGGTGCTTCCGCCATCCGGTCCGGCGGGCACGACTTTCACTGTAACCGGCAAGAATTTCACTCCGAACAGCTCGCTCATTCTCCGGTTCGAGCTGCCGGACACGGATCAATATTCGGATCGGCATTACCCGCCCCAACAGCCCGCCGCGGATGCGAACGGGAATCTGACCTTCAACTGGCAGTCTCCCCAAGATGCGCCGAGTTTCCTCTTGGGGACGGTCTCGGTCTGGGCGCTGGACAATAGAACGGGCAGGAGATCGAACAGCGTGCCGGTGCAGATAACTGCCGCTCAATAACCGATTTTCATTTCCCGCCCGCAAATTTTTCTCGGCCTCGCGGCCTTGAGCAAAGATCATAAAGGAATATATCTATTTATAAAGGGGAGGAATTTTGCGCGTCCTCGTCTGAAGCCCCGTAGCCCCGAAGTCCCGCGAAGCGGGACGAGGGGCGGAGGGGCTGAACACGCCCCGTTAGGGGTATTGTCGGGTTTGAGATTTTGGAGAAAATCCAGCAATGGCGGGCTGGAATGTGCCCCTACCCCTTCGTTCTAGAACGTAGGGGTCAACGTAGGGGTAAAGCGGAGTGAAGTAGGGTTTGGGATTTCAGAGAGACAGGGGCAGAAAAGCGAGTAATAACAGGCAATTCTAGAAACAGAGAGTAGTCATTCCGAGGTAGGGCGAATGACTACCTGAATGACTAGGTAAGGCGGCTCAATTTTTGGTAAAATAGGTTCGTACAGCGTTCAATAACTGCGACATTACGAGACTTGCATCAACTTTTTCAAAATCAGCGCGCTCGCTTCGCTCGCTGTCTTGTGGCAGAACGGGCAAACGGGCAAGGAAATCCGTAGTTATTTTCCATTCACCTTTCCAATCCTTTGAGAGATATATTTTGTACGCCGCGCTCGATTTTGCTGATATA
>CAYPDQ010000028.1:0-3496 GCA_964409535.1 uncultured Candidatus Saccharibacteria bacterium
ACCCCCGACAATACCCCGATTCGGGACTGTTCTCGCCCCTCCGCCCTTCGTCCCGCTGCTGCGGGACTTCAGGGCTCCGGGGCTCGTCTCGGACGCGCCGAAATTCCTCCCCTTATAGATAGATATATTCCTTTATGAATTCTTGCTCGAGGCCGCCGGGCCGAGAAAAATTTGCGGGCGGGAAATGAAAATCGGCTATTGCCCGGCGGTTATCCGCACCGGCACGCTGTTCGATCTCCTGCCCGTTCTGTTGTCCAACGCCCAGACCGAGACCGTCCCCAAGAGGAAACTCGGCGCATCCTGGGGAGACTGCCAATTAAAGGAAAGGTTTCCGTTCGCGTCTGCGGCGGGCTGCTGGGGCGGGTAATGCCGATCCGAATACTGATCCGTGTCCGGCAGCTCAAAGCGGAGGATAAGCGAGCTGTTCGGCGTGAAGTTCTTGCCGGTTATGGTGAAAGCCGTGCCCGCCGGGCCGGAGGGCGGAAACACCGAGATTTCCACATCGCCTGAAACCTGCGCTGCGGCGACGATGTTGAACCCGAGCGAGTTGCTCTGCATACCGCTTATATCGTCAGTGGCCGATACGGCGGAGGAACCGGGAGCGGCGTCAGCCGGAACCGGCCAGGCATAGGCGAAACCCCCGGATGAGCCGGCCGTCGAGTGCTGGACGGGGTAGAAACTCCCATCCGGTTTGCTGAAGTGAATAGTTACACCCCCATTGGGAGTGAACTTCTTGCCGGAGAAGTTAAAGGTTTTGCCCTGTGTCGCGGCGTAGGAATCGGCGACGGAGAGTTCCGGCTGATCCGCGATGCCGACCGATGTGCTTCTGGTTGCCGAGCCGCCCGGCCCTGTGCAGGTCAGGACGAATGTCTGCGTCGAGTTCAGGGGGCCAGTGTCTTCGGAGCCGGAAAGGGATTTGTTGCCACTCCAGCCGCCCGAGGCGGTGCAGGTATCGGCGTTGGACGACGACCAAACGAGCGTCGTTCCCGTCCCGGACTTCACCCAGCCGGTTTTGGTGCTAAGGGTTAAAGTTGGTGCTGATGGATTTGGAACCGTAGATTGTGGCGGAGATGAAACGCTGATTGAAACATGTTGGCTTACCGATCCGCCGGGGCCGGTGCAGGTGAGGTTGAAAGTTTGGGTGGAATATAAGGGGCCGGTGTTTTCCGATCCCGAGAGCGGCTTGTTGCCGTTCCAGCCGCCGGAGGCCGTGCAGTTGGTGGCGTTCGACGACGACCAGTGGAGCGTTGTCCCTTCACCATATTCCACGCCGCCATAGTCGGAGGTGAGGGTGGAGAACGGGGCGGGAGGAGGCGGTGGCGTTGATACGGCGGCTGGGTTTGAAACGCACGGCTGGGTTACCGGAACATTTGCTGTTACGCCGCAGTTGTTCGCATCTACGCAAGTCCGCGCCTGCTTATTATTTGTGCAGGCAGACCAGTCGCCGCAAGTCCAGTTAGGGGCGCAGGTTGGCGGCGGCGGAGATATATTCTGTGTGGTTTGGGGTTGCGTAATTTGCGATGCGGCAGGAGCGGTTACTGAATTTTTTAGTGGAGTTACGAGCGCGGCCAAGCCCGAGGAGATAGCTGGGGCCGCTGGTTGTGGCTGCGGATTTTTAGGTTGTAATTCAGGATTAGATTGATCGGCGGGCACAACTGATGGCGAAGTCAGATTATTAACGGCACCTCGCAAGCCCTCTAGAACATTGGCGCCTGTTTTAAGGTTGTCCTTCTTTTGCTCTCCGGTCTGGGTGAAAATTTTTATAACATTAGTAACCGTTTGGGTAACGGCTTGCCCGATAGTTTGCGCGGCACTGGATAGTGTGTTCAATAGGCTTCCCCAAAAATTGCTATTTTCACTAACTGTCGCAGTTTCTGCGCCGCTCTTTTCAAAGTCATCGAGGTATTTTTGAACGAGGCTATGTTCTGCAACGGAAAAGGAGTTCGAATTGCCAAGATTTTCCTGCTCATATATAGCTTTTGCGCCTTGATAGAAAACAGCCGAACCGGGAGGGAAATCAGGGCATGTAAAGTTCTGCGTGTTTGTCATCAGCCAGGCATTTCCGTCGCAGCCATTAAGCAAGAAGCCAAACTCGTCGCTACAAGCAGTTGAAATAAAATACGGCTTGCTATTTTTAGTAACCCATGCTTGGTTGCTACAGGTGACAAGTTGGTTGGTGCAAGCATCAAGAGATGTCCCTCGCGCAGTGCACTGCTGCATAGCTACGATGTAATTGCTAACGATGTTATCTACTGCGACATTGTTGAGCTTCGCACGGAGAATCTCCGTTCCTAGATCGACAACCTCTGCTGGAAGAGTAATAAGACTTGAGCCAGCCGCCTTTTGCAAAACAGTATTGACGGCTGCGTTCTCCCCGTATTGCGCGGCGATTTTCAGACCTTGAGCATACTGGCCATCCTTGAAACAATTTGAAATTGCCCCAGTAGTCGCTAGTCCACCGAATACATCGCTATAGGAAATACTGTCTGTTTTCATCTGTGCTAACTTAGCGACAAGCTTAACCACGCTAACATCAGTATTTAGGCGCTGATCCTGTAAAAAAGTTTTGAAAGAAGCCGCAGGGTCAATATTTCCGAAACAGGTTGTATCAGCTCTTGCGGTTTTTAGTGTGGGGTAAACACCAATAATAGCTAGCAGGAACAGAAACGCTGCGACCAACCACAATTTATTTCGTGGCCGCAAGACAAACCTATAATTTTTGTTATAGAACCACATAGAATATTTAATAAGTTTTCGGACTGCTTAACCTACCACCCCAAGAAGCCGAATATTCTGTATCCCCACCAATCGCGCGAGTCAATTGAGTGTGAAGCCCACGCTACATCTGACTCCTGCTGCAAGTTTTTGAAGATTAACATTCCTTTTATCCTGCTAACACTAAACTCTGCTACCCTTGGTTTCGCCGGATTAGGGTCGAACTGCGTCAGGATATCGCCGCCGTATTTTGCAATCGTTATGAGAGCGTCCTCATTGCCTGTGCCCTTCTTAAACTCAACCATTATATAAATGGGTTGCGTCAAGTAATACGCAGCACACCCAATCGCCACTATCACAACGAGAATCAGTAATATAAGCAGAATTTTTCTTTTCAGTTTAACTACCTAAATCATCCAACAACCCACCGGCTTTTGCAACAACTACCTCCCCACCGCCTTCCCCACAATATCCCCTCGCAAGATCGGCCCGAAGGCGCGGGAATCATAGCTCTGTGTCCGGTTGTCGCCCAGGACGAAATACTGGTCGCCACCGAGGGTCACGGAAGTCGTCGGGTTGGTCGGCTGCTTCGCATACGGCTCGTCCAGCGCCGCGCCGTTCACCAATACCCGACCGTCCTGTATCTCGATTTTGTCGCCCGGCAGGCCGATGACCCGCTTCAGGAAAACACCCTCGCTCTTGCCGTCTTTATACCGGAACACCGCCATATCTCCCCGCCGCAGGGTAAAGAGCCACCTCTGCATAAACACGACTTCCTGAT
>CAYPDQ010000029.1:0-3158 GCA_964409535.1 uncultured Candidatus Saccharibacteria bacterium
CACGAATACAGCGACGCAAGACCGTCTCGAACACGCGGCGGAAGAGGTCGCTCTCGCGGAAGCGGCAGTGTCTGTTCTTGGAGAAGGTGGAGTGGTCCGGCACCTGGCTGTCGAGCCCGAGCCGGCAGAACCAGCGATAGGCGAGGTTGAGGTGGACCTCCTCGCACAGCCGTCGTTCCGAGCGGATGCCGAAGCAGTAGCCGACGATCAGCATCCGGATCATCAGCTCGGGAACGATCGATGGTTGTCCCAGATGGCTGTAGAAGCCCGCCAGTCCGCGCCTGACCTCGTCCAGCTCGACAAACCTGTCTATCAAGCGCAGCAGATGATCGGGTGGAACGTGCTTCTCCAGCGAGAACTCATAGAACAATGCAGCCTGCTCGACTTGCCGATGTCCCATCATGAGCGTCAATCCTGCAGATCAACAGGACTGAATCACTCATCTTCCTGCGTCGCAACTGCGGAGTTTTTCAACAGAATCGGCCCAGAGCCGCCGTTGGCGCAGCGGACTGCGGATTCCGACGAAGTCGGCCATGCATTCCAATCTGAAGCCGGCCGCTGTTCCGAACTGATGCCGGCCAGGTATTCCGACGCGAAGCCGGCCACCTGGTACGTCGCCCGTGCGGGTCGATTGGGATGATCATTTGTTGGAGCGGTAAGGTCAAGCGGCGGATTCAGGAGTTCGTTTCTTTCGAAGGCTTTCGCCGCTGAGCTCGATGCGATGGGCGTTGTGAACGACGCGATCGAGGATGGCATCGGCCAACGTTGGATCGCCGATGATCTCGTACCAACGGTCGACTGGCACCTGACTGGTGATCATTATGGAGCGGGCGTCATATCGATCTTCGATAATCTCCAAGAGGTCGCGGCGCTGCTCGGCGTTCAGCGGCTCTGGTCCCCAATCGTCGAGCACCAGTAGATCGACGCGTGAGAGCGAGCGCAGCAGCTTGGCGTATCGTCCGTCACCTCGGGCGAGCGTGAGGGCGGCGAACAGACGCGGCGCCCGCTGATAAAGGACGGACAGGTCTTCCCTGCAGGCCTTTTGGCCGAGGGCGCAGGCGAGCCAGCTTTTACCAACGCCGCATGGGCCAGTGATCAGCAGATTACGCCGCGAGCGGATCCAGTCGCAGGCGGCGAGCTTGAGGAACAACGTGCGATCGAGCCCGCGGGCAGCGCGGAAGTCGACGTCTTCGACGCTGGCCTGATGGCGCAGCCGCGCCACCCGGGCGCGGCGCTCGAATCGTTTTTGTCGTCGCAGCGTCACTTCATGGTCGAGCAGGAGGCCGAGCCATTCGGCATGTTCGAGGTCGCGCGTCTCGGGCGTGGCTTCGAGCGCCTTGAAGCCCTTGGCCATGCCATAGAGGCCGAGGGTATGCAGAAGATCGATAGTCGGGTGGGTCAGCATGGATTGTCTCCGTTAGTGGAAGTAACCGGGGCCGCGAACATTGGGATGGTCGATCACCGCCGCGTTCTCGGTCTGGCGAGAACCCCAATCGAGCTTGTTGGCGAGGATCGAGGCGATACTTTTGTAATTGAGCGCGCGGATCTCGACGGCTCGGGCCGAGACGGACTCGGCACGGGCGGGATCGATGCCTTTAAACAGCCGGAGCACGCCGAGACATGTGCGGAAGCCCTGCTCGGGGTGGGGCCGATTGGCGAGCACGGCGACGACGAGCCCTTCGGTGCTCGGCCCGATCGAGCGCGCCCAGCGCCGGAACCGTTCCGGCGTCCATTCGGCGTAGCGGCGATGCGCACTCGGCATGTGGTCTGGATCGGTGCCGTGCCGGCGGCCGCCATAGCGCCGCTGATGCGCGGCGACGCGCCTGCCGCGGTGGAACACCTCGATCGTGCGGGTCGTGATGCGGACGTCGACCTGCTCGCGGATCAGAGAATGCGGCACCGAGTAGAGGAAGCTCTGGACCTCGACGTGATAGTCGAGCCCGACCCGGGCGAGACGCCACTCGGCGAACTCGTAGTCCGTCTCCGGCAGTGGCTTGAGGGCCGGCCGTTCGATACTCGCGAACAGGTCGTGCCGGCTGACGCCCAGGCGGCGCATGACGTGGCCGTTGATGCGCCCAAGCACAACCGCAATCGCGGCGTTTGCCTCGCCGAGCGAGAAGAAGGTCTGGTGCCGAAGTCGTCCGAGTATGTAGCTCTGAGCAAATCGCACGCCCGCCTCGACCTTGGCTTTGTCGCGCGGCTTGCGCGGGCGGGCCGGCAGAACGCCGATGCCGTAATGCGCCGCCATCATGCCGTAGCTGCGATTGATTTCAGGGTCGTAGAACGACGCCTTGTGGACTCCGGACTTCAGATTATCGGGCACGACCAGGCGGGGCACGCCACCCAGGAACCGGAACATGCGGACGTGGGCCCCGATCCAATCGGGCAGCGTCTGGGTCCAGGTTGCCTCGGCATAGGTGTAGTTCGAGGCCCCCAGCACGGCGACGAAGATCTCGGCGTCGCGCACCACACCGGTCTCGGGATCGACAATCCCGATCTTCTTGCCCGAGTAATCGACGAACACCTTGTCGCCGGCTGCGTGGTGCTGGCGCATCACGGGCGACAGGCGCCGCTCGAACTCCCGGAACAGGTCGCAAAACCGCGAGTAGCCGTAGCCATCCGGGTGCCCGTCCCGGTATTCCTCCCAGAGCACCATCAGATTGACGCCCGGACGCTTCAGCTCGCGCGCCAGGGCCGCCCAATCCGGCTCCGACCGCCGGCGGAATCCAGACCTCACCCCGGCGCGGGCGAATAGCCGTTGCTCCAGCACGTCGTCGGTCAGCTCGGTGGCTAGCGGCCACGCCAGCCCGGCCGCCGCCGCCCGCCTGAGGTTGTCCTGAACCGTGCTGCGCGCCACCCCCAGCGTGCGCCCGATCTCGCGGGCGCTCACCCCGTCACGGTGAAGCCGCAACATCTGTCGAATTTGCCGCATCGTCAGCTCTCTTTTCGCCGGCATCCTGTTCCCCTCGTTGATCGTCGAGGAGACCTGATGCCCGAGTTGCTGACCTGCAGGGAAACGCCCCAATCCATCGCCGGCCGGGTGGCCGGCTTCAATCGGAATGGTGGCCGGATTTATTTCGGAATGGTGGCCGACATCAAATCGGAACGATGGCCAGCTTCGCGTCGGAATACCTGGCCGGCTTCAATCGGAATCCGCA
>CAYPDQ010000030.1:0-2707 GCA_964409535.1 uncultured Candidatus Saccharibacteria bacterium
GATTGGACTGCTTCACGTTCAACGGAAGGAAAACTCTGTGAAGCATTCGTTCTAACTTGTTAGAGCTACGCTCGTAGAAGGTTCGGCGACGATATCTTTAGACGGCGGTTCGACTCCGCCCATCTCCACTGCTCCGCTAAAGCTACGCAGTGCAAGCACAAAGTGCGCAGCACTGCAGATAAAATGCGCAGCGCTCTTCGTAGCTTTACGCGAAGAAGAGCTTTTGATATTTTTTTAACATGTTTTATGTTTATATACTCCGAAGCAAAAAAGATGGTAGTTACTATACTGGTGTTAGTGAGGATTTAAATCAGAGAATTAAGGACCATAACTGGCATCTTGTAAAATACAGTTCTAGTAAAGCTCCATTCGAGCTCGCATGGTTTTGCGGCTTTAAAAATAAAAGAAAGGCTTTGGACTTTGAAAAATATCTAAAGCAAGGCTCTGGTTTTGCTTTCCGCAATAAACACCTAATTTAAAAGATGATAAATGGGCAGAATTAATAGCGCAATGCTATAATAACTTCCATAATGTTCAATCCGCTGCAGAGATTTAATCCGGTGCAAAAGGACAATATTTTGCACCTGACGCTCCTCGGAATTATCTTCGTCCTTCTGGGCATGTCTGCTTATTTCGCCGTTCGCGGCGGGAGCGGCAATGGCGAAAAAGAAAAATTTTTCACGGAGAGCGATAAATTCAACGCCGAAATAGCGTTGCAAAGCGTTAAAGAGGAAATATTGCCGGGTTCGATCAGGGTGCCCATTTTGATTTACCACAGCGTGGCCCCGCACGGGCCGCTGCAAACTTCGCTTCAACGATATTATGACGTTGCTCCGGAGCAATTTGCTAAGCAGATGCAGTATCTGCGGGACAACGGTTGGTCTATAATTGCGCTTGATTACCTGGCGGATGCCTTGGAACAAAACATTTCCCTGCCGCCGAAGTCGATTGTGATTACTCTCGACGACGGCTGGGAAAACCAGTACAAGTGGGCATATCCGATTCTGAAAAAGTATGGCTACACCGCCACCTTTTTTGTATTTACGCGGGCGATCGATAGCAGCGGCTTTATGACATGGGACGAAGTGAAAACACTTGATGAAAACGGTATGACGATCGGCGGACACACAAGGACGCATCCTTATCTAGCCGATATTACCGACCCAGTGGCCCTGCGCAGCGAAATTATCGGCGGAAAAGGAATAATTGAAAATCGCATCGGTCGCCCGATTTACACCTTTGCTTATCCCTACGGCCATTACAACGACCAAATTATCGATATCGTTAAAGAAGCCGGTTACAAAACAGCGAGAAGCACGTATTACGGCACCCACAACGCCGCCGAAGAACTTTACAAACTGAAAAGCATCGAAGTAACCGACGACTTCGACAAATTCGTGAAAGACATCAACGCCCGGTAAAACTCTCGCGCCTCAAACGCAATCCTTACAATGCGCAATTAAAAAGAAGAAGCCCCGCGGGGGCGGGGCTTGGAATACCGGCTCGGGCTAGTCATCAAGAAGTTCGCGAACTTCCCTTATCTTTTTGCTTGCGATGTCATCCGGATTACGCGAGGGGTTTTTCTGGACATCTTTGTCGAAGCTGTTCAGGATGGCACTTTGCTCGCCGGATGACATAAAGCGGATTTCGTCTCGGAGTCGGTCTCGGGCGGCAGCTGGGTCCATGTTGTCCTCCTTCCGCGTGAAGCCAATTATATTTTACGCCCGAATTGCGCCGCTTGTATGAAAGTAATCCACAGCATGAAATAAATGTTGTTTTGCCGGTTTCTCACCACGGCAGTTCCTCGTCGCGAAACCAGAATTTGCCTGTTCCTGGCGCGAAGAAAATATAATGGGAAAAAGAAAGGTTCGCCGCCTCGCGACAGCGAACCCATGTTTACTTCTCTATTCCATCTCCGTCGTCGCCGGCGGCTTTTTCGTGGGGTCAAACCAAACCCGCACGATCTCGGGGTGTTTCGTCAACACACTCGAGATTTCATCCTCGACGTCATCCGAGAAATGAACGCCGCGAGCCGTCATGAAATCCAGCGTCTCGACGGCACGGACGACAATCGCGCCGCCGTAGGCTCGGGCATCACCTTTCACTCCTACTGTCTTCACGCCGATGTAGGCCACGACGAGTTGGGAAAGTTGGTGGTAGATGTTTTGCTCCGTCAGTATTTCCCGGACTCTCCCATCAGCCCAGCGCACGACATTGAGTTTGTCGGGAGTTGCCGGAACACCAACTACTCGCAGGAACAGACCCGGCCCTGGAAATGGTTGTCGGTTCCATACGCTCTCCGGCAACCCGACTTCCTTCGCAAGTGCCCTGACTTCATATTTGAAGAGGAAGTCTATCGGATGGAGTTGCGCCAGTCCGCCCATGTCGAGGCCGACATTGTGATGAGACTTGATTACTGCACCTCCCGTCGCTCCGGATTCTATGCGATCAGGAGCTAAGGTACCCTGTAGCACCGCTGTTGCTCCGAAGTCGTTCGCTGCCCGAGTGAATAGCGACGCATAGACTTTCTTGAAACGGCGCCGTTTCTCCTCAGAGTCAATGATTCCAGCCATAATATCGTTGAACTCGCGTCGGGCATCCATGATGCGGAGATTCACTTCTGCAGCTTCAGCATGCCTGCGGATTTCTTCTAGCTCGCCTTCGCGCAGATGTCCGCCGTCGATCGTGACAGCAAGCAGCCGCTCCT